>NZ_NPFX01000020.1:0-215316 GCF_002259335.1 Rhodococcus sp. 14-2483-1-1
AACGCCCGGTCCCATTCCGAACCCGGAAGCTAAGCCCTCCAGCGCCGATGGTACTGCACTCGACAGGGTGTGGGAGAGTAGGACACCGCCGAACACAACATTCCGTAATGCCCCCGACCTCACGGTCGGGGGCATTACGCATTTCGAAACCACCACCCCCACAACCGAACCCGTGCGCACCGATCGCGACATCGACGACTCTCCAGCCCGACTCCTCGGGTCTGCCGTGCTCGGTTGTGTACCGGGACTCGGTTCTGTGGCACAGTCGAAGTCGATGAAACTCGCCGTCGATCAGCACCGTGTCAGCAGAATTCTGCTCGATTTCGATCTGACCATCGAATTCGACGATGGAGCCACCGTTTCCTTCAGCGAAGTGGTGATCGATGACCTCACGGTCGACGAAGACAATCAGTTCGAAGGTTTACGGGCCTTCGCGGCCTTGCACGGTCTCCTGTGCTCGGACGTCGACTACGACCGATCGGGCGTGCTGCGAATGGCGTTCGCCGGCGGGCACACAGTGGTGGCTCGTCCCCGCGACGAAGTCGAATCCTGGGAGTATTGCGCCGCAGACGGGTCCACCGTCCTGTGCGGACCGGATGGAGCCGTCGAGTCGTGGCCGGCCCCGGAGCACCCCAGTACGGAGGGGCCGACCGTCGAAGGTCTCCCGTCCATCGGAGCCACTGTGGTTCGGTTGTCGACGGGTGACGAGCCGGCTGTCGAATTCTCGGACGGCACAAAGCTGTTGTTCGACCTTCCGCTCGATTCCGGCTATCTCGTCTTGCGGGAGAGCGTCACGTCGAGCTCGAGCTCCGAAGAAGGCGACGAGGCCCACGGCGATTGGGTAGTCGAGCTGTCCTCGGGACACGTGATCTTCTATCGGCCGCGAACCGCGTAGGGCTTTCCGAACTGGGTTTCGACTCCCGGTGAATACAGCACCGAGTCCGGCGGTCGTGTGCTGACGCCGGGCAGGCCTGCCGCAGCAACGAGTTCGTCGGAGCAGTGGGTCAGTTCGGCATCGACCAGGTTCCAGTGTCGGTGCACGTTCGGTACGTACAGCAGCCGGCCGGCCAGCGAGGTGTGCAACCCCCAGCGCGCGGTGAGGAACACGGCCAGTGAGTTCTCGGACATATCGCGTGTTCCTCGGACGATTCCGAAATCGGTCGTGGCACCACGATGCGGGGGAGCGAGCCGCTTGCTGCGGTAGCCGATCGTGGTGGTGTCGTCGTCGATGTCGATCGATGCCCAGCGATACGGAATGCGGGCGACGTTGGTGCCCAACACGACTGCTAGTCGGGAAGCCTCCAGCGATCTGAACACGACGCCGCGTCGACCCTCTGCGTCGACGGAGTAGAGCCGGACGTTGATCTCCCCGAACGTACCGAAGTACGGAACCGGGTGCCGATATCCGAGTCCGGCACCGACCATGTGAAAGCCGATCAGGCCGACCCAGGTCGAACCGTCGAACTCGTCCGGTTCACATCCTTCGGGAAGCAGCGGGGCGACGGCCGAACTCGGGACTTGCCAATGCAAGAAGACCAGCCGTTCCCAGCGCTGACCCATCAGGATCGGACGAGGCAACAGCGGTGGCCGCGGCCAGAGGCGTCGGGCATCGTCTCGATTCATGGTTCGAGCGTATGCGCGCGGAGTCAGGTAGCGGTGAATCGGGCGTGCACGCTCGCAACGATCGTGATGTTCTCGGGTTTGAGCGCGAACCCGGCCGGGGCCGACTTCGCGGCGAACATGCGAGGCGAGGCGTCGGGGCCGCCGTGCTCGGCGGTCCCCGGCAGCAGACCTGGATCGGCTATCGCGACGGCGTGCACGCTCGCTCTCCCCAGGCTCGACGCGTAAGCCTCGGCCTTGGCCACCGCGTCCTGAACGGCGAGTTCGCGTACTGCCAGCGTGTGCGAGATCCGGCTCGATTCGGTCAGGTCCCAATCGAAGTGATCGATCGACACACCCTCGAGCGCAGAGGCTGCGTAGACGAAGGCATCGACGAGGTCGAGCTGGCTGAACTGTACTTCCACCGACGCCTCCGCCTGGTAGACGTACGGCAGCTGCTCGCCGTCGTGGTTGAACGGCCGGTTCCGCGAGTGCCGCACCTGATCGACGGACCATCGATCGATGGGGCCGCCGTCGCTGCTGTAGAGCGGCTCGACAAGACGCGTCAGCTCGCGGACGAGTTGTTGGGCCGGCTCGGACGCCGACTCCGCCGTTCGTCCGTCGGCACGGACGGTCAGCGACAGCGTGCACTGCTCGGGCGGATAGGTGGCTGCGCCGTGACCGACGACTGTGATGTCGAGTGCTCCATGGCTCATGGCGTCCAGTGTGGCATTCGCGCATGGATATTCACGGAACCTCAACAGTGCTGGCCGACGCGTCAGGTGGGGAGGACAATCGCGAGCATGCTTCCTGTTCTCGATCTTGCTTCGGCCGAAAAGGACCCCTCCGCGTTCGAGCGGGCACTACGCGAGGCCGCCCATCGGTCGGGCTTCTTCTACCTTGTCGGGCACGGGATCGAGACCGAGCGAATGCACGACGTGCTGCGTCTGGCACGGGAGTTCTTTGCTGTGTCGGACGATGTCAAAGACGAGATCAGTCAGCTGAAGAGCCCTCATTTCCGCGGCTATTCGCGGGTGGGCGGAGAGCTGACCAACGGCCGAGTGGATTGGCGGGAGCAGATCGACATCGGGCCCGAACGGCCGGCACTCGATGGGGCCGAGGGGTACTGGAACCTTCAGGGTCCTAATCTGTGGCCGTCACAGCCCCCCGGATTCAGAGAGACGTTCGAGGACTGGGAACGCACGGTGTCCGGTCTCGGACTTCGTCTTCTACGGCATTGGGCGCAATCCCTCGGAGCCCCCGAGAATGTGTTCGACGAGGCTTTCGCCACCGCACCCGCGACCCTGATGAAGGTCGTGCGCTACCCGGGCACGCCTGACCACTCGCAGGGCGTCGGCGCACACAAGGATTCCGGAGTGCTGACGCTGCTCCTCGTCGAACCGGATTCGTCCGGACTGCAGGTGGAGACGACTCCCGATACGTGGATCGATGTGCCGCCGTTGGCCGGGGCATTCATCGTCAACATCGGCGAATTGTTGGAAGTGGCGACCGGTGGTTACCTCCGGGCCACGCGGCACCGGGTGGTCGCACCCGGCCCCGGCACCGACCGAGTGTCGGTGCCGCATTTCCTGAGCCCGGCGCTCGATGCCGTCGTACCGGTCATCGAACTGCCTGCCGAATTGGCGCAGCATTCACGGGGAGTCGAGAACGACCCCGACAACCCCATCTACAGCACCTACGGCGAGAACGCATGGAAGTCCCGCACACGAGCACACCCCGACGTGGCGCAGTTGCACCACGGCATTGTTCCGGCCGGGCAGCGGTCCGCCTACTGACTCCGGCTGCGCCCGTGTCGTGACAGTCGATACTGCGCCCATGCCCCGGTGCACCACAGCGCCCACAGGATCAACAGTGGCTGGAACAGCAATCGGATTCCTCGTGCCGTGTCGGAGTCGAGGCCGAACGCGTCGGTGTGCGTGACGAACTGTGAAATGTTGCCGGGGAACACCGCGACGAAGAAGGCCGCGACCACCCAGCCGACGAGCGGTGCGCGAGCAGTCCAGAACAGCAGTGCCAGCCCGAGCACGATCTCGACGACCCCCGAAGCCAGCACAACGAAGTCGGTGCTCAGTGGCACCCACCCGGGCACCTGGGCTGCGAACGTACTGCGTGCCCAGAACAGGTGGCTCAGGCCGGCGAAGACGAGGAACGCCCCGAGTACGACCCGGCCGATGGTGCGAGATATCGATTTGGTCATTGCGCCATGAGACACCACGGGCACACTGGGCACCATGACCGGGAGCACCCCAACCGACCCAGGGCGTCGCCGATGGGTACTGCACGTCGACCTCGACCAGTTCATCGCTGCCGTCGAAGTGCTGCGCAACCCCGATCTGGTAGGCAAAGCCGTGGTGGTCGGCGGTAGGGGAGATCCCACCGAGCGCGGTGTGGTCTCGACGGCGTCGTACGAGGCGAGGGCCAAGGGTGTCGGTTCCGGGATGCCGCTGCGCATTGCCGCGAAGAAGATCCCCGACGCGGTCTTTCTCCCGGTCGACAAACCGGCATACGACGAGGCGTCGGCGATGGTGATGGACACGCTGCGGACGTTGGGTGTCGTAGTCGAGGTGATCGGCTGGGACGAAGCATTTCTCGGTGTCGAGACCGATGACCCGGAGCGCTTCGCCAAGACAGTGCACGACGCGGTGTTCGACGCGACAGGGTTGCATTGCTCGGTCGGCATCGGAGACAACAAGTTACGAGCCAAGATCGCCACCGACTTCGACAAACCGCAGGGCATCTACCGCCTGACACAGAGCAATTGGTTCGAGGTGATGGGTGAGCGTGGTACCGACGCGCTGTGGGGGATCGGCAAGAAGATCTCGAAGAGGCTGACCGCACTGGGCATCTCGACCGTTCGTGAATTGGCCGATGCCGACGATGCGGACCTGGCTGCGGCGTTCGGACCGAAGATCGGCCCCTGGCTCGGTACGAAGGGGCGGGGTATCGATCTCGCGCCGGTCACGTCCGAGCCGTGGGTAGCGCGATCACACAGTCGCGAAGTCACGTTCCAGACCAACGTCGCCGATTGGGCCGTGATTCGGCAAGAGGTCGCGGCTCTGACGTCGAAAGTGTTGGCAGACATCGAAGCCGAGAACCGGCCGGCCGTGCGAGCGGCACTGAAGATACGCTACGCACCGTTCGAGACGCATACCGTCAGCGCGCCGATCGCCGGAGCGCCGACCTTCGATCCGGAGATTCTGACCTCGGCTGCAGTGGCCCTCGTCGATCGCCTCGACCACAATCGAGAGGTTCGACTGATCGGCGTCCGGCTGGAAATGACTCCGCCGCAACCTCTCTGACTACTTGCGCCCCGCCGCCCAGCGCAGTCCCCAACCGTACTTCTTGTCCAGGTCGGCCTGGCTACCCTGGATGTACTCGACCTCACGGGTGACCGTGATTCCGGCAGACGTGTTCTCCAACAATGCGATCGAGCAGATCCGCGCAGAGTTCTCGGCCGAGTCGAGTCGTACCTCCACCTGCGGTCCGCTGGTGGGGTACAGCGTCACCACTCCGTCGACGGCCGCCCAGTTCGGTGCGCCGTCGTAGATCATCGCGAAGATCAGGATGCGGGCGAACTTCTCGGGGTGGGCGAGATTGATGTGCATGTTCTCGCCGCCGCTGACCGAACCGGAACGGTCGTCGCCGTCGAGAGCGATGAACGGCGCATCCTGCAGCGAACCGAAGCTGTTGCCGAGCGCCTGTACGACGCCTTTGGAGCCGTCGCGCAATTCGTAGAGGCACCCGAGGTCGAGATCGACTCCGCCCGAACCGTACGACGCGGCAGCCAGCTTGGCCAGGAAGCCCTTCTTCTTCGGCTGTGCAGCGGGTGCGCCGGTGGACCAGTTCAGGTTGACCCGCATCGAACCCTGCTTCTCGCCGGACTTGGTGAGGCTGATCGTCGGCGACGCCTTGGACAGCGTCACTTTGCTCAGACTGACGGGAGCACCGGCCTGCGACGCCGAGGATTGCCCGGTCGAGGGCTTGCGGGTGTAGTCGATGGCCATGGTGGTGCCTTCCGAACGGTCGATTCCCGGATCGTGATGTCCGGTTTGGGCGGTCCGTCGAGAATAGCCGCAAACCTGGCGATCGACGCTCGGTGTCGGCCGGACGTCGACCGGTGGATCGAGGCACCTGCGACAGAACTCGGCGCTACGAGCGAGACCTCGCGGGTAACCCGTCGCGCCGATGTCGAGAGGTGCGACTACGGCCGGGGCACGTTGCGCAGATTCGACTTCGCCATTCGAACCGCCTCGCCGACGCCGCCGTTGAGGACGACCTTGCTCATCGCGAGTGCAAACCCCTTGATCTGCTCCCCGGTGATGGTCGGCGGAACGGACAGCGCGAGCGGATCGGTGATCAACTGGACCAGTGCCGGGCCGTCGACCGCAAAAGCAGCTTCGAGCGCGCCGCGGATGTCCTCGGGCTTCTCGACGCGTTGCGCGTGAAGACCCGCTGCGGCGGCGATGCCCGTGTAGTCGACCTGGGGCACGTCGACGCCGAAGTCGGGTAGGCCGTCGACGAGCATCTCGGCCTTGACCATGCCGAGCGTCGAATTGTCGAACAGCACGATCTTGACGGGCAGCTTGTACATCGCGACTGTGAGGAGTTCGGAGAGCAGCATCGAGAAGCCGCCGTCGCCGGAGATCGAGACAACCTGGCGGCCCGGGTTGGCGAACTGCGCTCCGATGGCGTGTGGCAACGCGTTGGCCATGGATCCGTGCAGCATCGACGCGACGAAAGCTCTTCTGCCGGTTGGGTTGATGTAGCGCGCGGTCCACACGTTGCACATGCCGGTGTCGGTGGTGAACACTGCGTCGTCGGCAGCAAGGTCGTCGAGAACCGATGCGGCGTACTCGGGGTGGATCGGAACGAGCTTCTCGGCGTTGCGGGTGTACGCGCCGACGGTCTTCCCCATCAGGTCGTTGTGCTTGTCGACCCACTTCTCCACGTAGCGGCGGTCGGTCTTGCGAGTGACCAATGGCTGCAACGCATTCAAGGTTGCCCGAACATCACCGTGGATCGGGTACTGCACCGAGGTTCGACGTCCCAGCTTGGTGGGATCGATGTCGATCTGCGCGGTCGTGACGTCCTCGGGAAGGAACTGCTGATACGGAAAGTCGGTGCCGAGCAGGATGAGCAGATCGGCGTCGTGGATCCCGGCATGCGCAGCTCCGTACCCGAGCAGCCCCGTCATGCCGACGTCGTATGGGTTGTCGTACTGGATGAACTCCTTGCCGCGCAACGAATGTCCGACGGGAGCGCCGATGGTGTCGGCGAATGCGACCACCTCGTCATGGGCACCCTTGACGCCGTAACCGGCGAAGATGGCAACTTTCTCGGCGTTGTTGATGGCGTCGGCCAGTGTCTGGATGTCCGCCGCGGGCGGTGTGACGATCGGTGCCGAGGGAATGGCGATGGGGTCCATCGTTCCGGCGGCCGACAGCTCAGCGATATCGCCCGGGAGCGTCAGAACAGACACCCCGCCCCCGGTGATGGCGGCATTGATCGCCGCACGGAACACCCGAGGTGCCTGCTCCGCGGTGGAGATGAACTCGTTGTAGAGCGAGCATTCGCCGAAGAGTCGATCGGGGTGTGTCTCCTGGAAGTAGCCCGAGCCGATCTCACTGCTGGGAATGTGCGACGCGATCGCCAGAACCGGTGCGCCGGAACGGTGTGCGTCGAACAGGCCGTTGATCAGATGCAAGTTGCCCGGGCCGCACGAACCCGCACACACGGCCAGCGCGCCGGTGGTTTGCGCGTCGGCGGAAGCAGCGAACGCAGCGGCCTCCTCGTGGCGTACATGAATCCAGTCGATGCCGCCCTTGGCCGATCCGCCGGTGCGACGCACTGCGTCGACCACAGGATTGAGACTGTCGCCGACGATGCCGTAGATGCGTTGTACGCCGGCGTCGACGAGTCCTCGAACGAGCTGATCGGCCACTGTGGTGGGCATGTGAAATTCTCCTCGGATGTAGTGGCGCGTTCGGATCGATGTGCCTCACGTGCGCCAGTTCGACGCCTTCCCTGTGCCGAGGGCGTATCAAACATAGAAGTGCAGCACGATCGGTACCGCAAGAGGAAAGACCAGGTAGAGGCCCGACGCGATCTCCGTCACGTGGCGATATTCCGGCCAGCACCCATCGAAGACTGGGGATGTCCCGACATGTCGTCCGCTGGAGAGTTCGGCAAAAATGAACAGGCTCTGTACAGGTTCACTTTTGCGATGTACGGTACTGACATGACCGAGCCCGCTATGACCCAGCGCACATCGGAGCGTGCGCGGCACAAGCGTCACCAGGTGCTCGCCTCGCTCAAGAACACCATCGAGTCCGGCGACATCCCCTCCGGCTCGTTCCTGCCAGGAGAGAACGAACTTGCCCGCGAGTTCTCGGTCAGCCGCGGAACCATTCGTTCTGCGCTCAGTGCATTGGAAGATCAGAAGCTGATCGAAAAACGCAGCGGCATAGGATCGCTCGTCACCTTCGACGGCCATCAGATCGAGACCGCAGACGGTTGGGCTCGGGCGCTGTCGTCTGCCGGTGTCGAGATGCACACTCGCACTCTCCGCATCGAGCGCATCGTGGACCCGGAACTGGCTGCCGAGGCCGGAACTCCAACTCTGAACTTCGTTGCCGTCGATCGAGTGCGACACGTGGTCGATGGGCGTCCGGTGTCGTTGGAGCGCAGCCGTATTCCGGCACTGGGAACGCTCGCGGACCTGCCAGAGAACGGATTGGCGGGGGACTCACTGACGGCAACCTTGAGGTCCGCGGGGCTCGTGGCGGCCAGTGGCGAGCAGTGGGTGTCGGTGGTTCCGGTGGACTCGGCCGACGCGGCAGTTCTCGAAGTGCCGGTAGGCACTCCCTACCTGCACAGCATCCGGGTCAGTCGGGACGCATCGGGTCGATTCGTCGAAAAAGTCGTCAGTCTCCTTGCACCCGATCGCTTTCGGCTCCATCTCACCTTCAACTCCTGATCCATCTCATCGCCTCACCGGCAAGGATTGTGTACATGTCTACTTCGCGTGATCGCGCCCTCGGGGCCTTCTACGGACTGGCGCTGGGCGATGCCCTGGGAATGCCGACGCAATCGATGCGCCGGGAGGACATCGTCGAGGATTACGGACAGTTGCGCGGATTCGTCGACGCCGGTCCCCGTCAGCTCATCGCGCACGGTATGTCGGCAGGCTCGATCACCGACGATACCGAGCAAGCGATCATGCTGGCGCAGTTGATCGTCGACGGTAACGGTGTGGTCGATCCCTCGGCTTTCGCCCGCGCCTTGATCGCATGGGAGTCCGAGATGTCCGCGCGCGGATCGCTGGATCTGCTGGGACCGTCCACCAAGCGAGCCGTGGAACGAATACTCGACGGCTCGGACCCGAACGAGGCGGGCAAGTTCGGCAGCACCAACGGTGCTGCCATGCGAATCACACCCGCGGCAATTGCGGCATCGTTGGACGGCGGTATCGTGCCATTCGTCGACGCTATCTACAGTTGCAGCTTCGTCACCCACAACACCTCTCTCGGAATAGCCTCCGCCGCAGCGGTTGCCGGTGCCATCAGCGCCGGGATCGCAGGTGCGGATTTGCATGAGGCGGTCGACATCGGTGTCGCCGCCGCCACCGAGGGGGCCACCCGTGGATATTGGGTCGCCGGCGGAAACATCGCAGCCCGTATTCGTTGGGCAGTCGAGCTGGTCGGTAACTCCGCCGACGTGCACATCACGGACACAGTGGCAGACGTCATCGGCACGTCCGTCGCGTCACAGGAATCAGTGGTAGCGGCCTTCGCTTTGGCCGTTGCGTACGACGACCCGTGGGACGTCGTACTGGCAGCCGCCACCATCGGCGGCGACACCGACACCATCGCAGCGATAGCAGGTGCTGTCCGCGGTGCCGTCGGTGGCCTGGCAGCGTGGCCCGGCGAAGCGATACGAACGGTAACCGACGTGAACACGCTCGATCTGGAGCCCATCGTCGATCGACTGCTCGCTCTCCGTAACACGAACTGACACAGTTCGACTCACCCTTGGAGCACAACCATGACCTCATCCGCTTCCACGTCTGCATCGGACACGACAGTCGACGTATTGTCGCTGGAAACTCGGGGGATCGAGCCCGTTCCGGACGACGAGCGCAACGGTAACCCGCTGCAGTTGTTCTGGGTGTGGTTCGCCGCGAACATCTCCATTCTCGGTCTACCGCTCGGGGCAACCCTGGTGGTCTTCACCGGTCTGAACATCTGGCAAGCATTGATTGTCGCGCTGGTGGGCGCGGCGGGTTCGTTCGCCATCGTCGGAATCGTGTCGATTGCCGGCAAACGTGGCGGGGCACCCAGTCTCACGTTGTCGCGGGCAACCTTCGGGGTGCGCGGAAACATCGGACCCACTCTGGTCTCACTGATGTCGCGACTCGGCTGGGAAACCGTCAACACCACGACCGCGGCATTTGTGCTGCTGTCGATCTTCACACTGATCTTCGGTGGATCCGGCGTCGCGAAGGATCATGCCGTCGTCACGATCGTCTCCATCGTCGTCTTCATCGTGCTGACACTCGTGGTCAGCGGTCTGGGGCATGCGGCGATCCTCGTCATTCAACGCTGGTCGACGTGGATCTTCGGTGCGCTGAACATCTTCGTCGCGATCTTCCTGATCGCCACCGTCGACTGGACTGCAGTGACCAGTACTCCAGCCGGATCCATCAGCGCGATGGTCATCGGGGTCGGAACCATCGCTGCCGGAACAGGTATCGGCTGGGCGAATGCCGGAGCCGACATGTCGCGATATCAGCGAAAGAGTGTGGGAGCCGGCTCGTTGGTGCTCTCCAGCGCGGCCGGAGCCGGAATTCCTCTCGTTCTGCTGATCGGACTCGGCGCGCTGTTGTCGGCAGGCGACAACAGCCTTGCGTCCGCATCGGATCCGGTTGCGGCAATCCGAGAAATTCTGCCTGCTTGGATGGCGGTTCCGTATCTGATCACCGCATTCGGCGGATTGCTGTTGTCCAACCATCTTTCGGTGTATTCGGCCAGTCTCACGACGTTGACCCTCGGTTTTCGGATCAAGCGGGTCTATGCGGTCGGAGTCGACGTGTTCGTCACGTTCGTCGGCGCCATCTACTTCATGCTGATCTCCGACGGTTTCTACGGCCCGTTCATCACGTTCATCTCGGTTCTCGCGGTTCCGCTCACCGCGTGGCTCGGAGTGTTCATGTCCGACATGATCAAACGAAAGACGTACGACGCGGCATCGATCATGAACGTGGGCAACACCAGTCGCTACTGGTACACCGGCGGAGTCAACTGGTACGCCTTCGCGAGCTGGGCGGCGGGAATCGTGGTGGGCTTCCTGTTCACGGCGATCACGGTGGACGGCGACGTGATCTACACCGGACCGCTGTCCGGCAGCTGGATCGGTGACAACGGACTCGGCTGGGTGGCGTCGTTCGTGATCGCCGCCGGGCTCTATCTCGTCACCGGTGGAGCGCGGCGAACCGAGACGGTTTCTCGGTGACTCCGCGATTGATCCACACCGGTCAAGTGATCGTCGACGTGGTGATGGCCGTACCCGAAGTGCCGGTTCCGGGAGGTGACGTCGTGGCGACGTCACTGAACGAGACCGCGGGCGGTGGGCTCAATGTGATGGTCGCCGCGATCCGTGACGACCTGCCGGTGATCTTCGCCGGCAGATACGGGTCCGGCCACTACGGTTCGATCGTCCGTGAAGCTCTGTCTTCCAGCGGGGCCGTCGTCGTCAATAGCGTTCCGGCTGATCAGGACTCGGGATTCTGCATCGCGCTCGTCGATGCGAACACCGAGCGCACGTTCGTGACCTACCCGGGGGCCGAGGCGGAACTGAGCATCGGAGATCTCGAGGCGGCAGGGGTACGGAGTGCGGACTTGGTGTACGTCACCGGCTACGGGTTGGCGCACGAGAGCAACGCCGCGGCACTGACCGCGTGGCTACCGACGCTTCCCGCGGACGTCACGGTGCTGTTCGATCCGTCCCCATTGATCGCCACGCTGAACCGCGACGTGGTGGACGCCGTTCTCGCCCGTGCCGACATCGTGAGCGTGAATCTACGCGAGGGCATGCTCATGACGGATGAGGTCGATATCGACTCCATCGCGGCCGAATTGGTGACGAGGGTGCGGCCCGATGCGGCGGTGGTACTCCGTACCGGTCCGGACGGTTGTCGAATCGCGGGCGGTGGACGAACATCGCAATCGGTTCCGGGGTTCGAGGTGCAGGCGGTGGACTCGAACGGTGCGGGCGATGCTCACGCCGGGGTGTTGTTGGCGGGACTCTCCCGTGGGCTCGGTCTGTACGACGCGGCGCTGCGGGCCAATGCTGCTGCAGCACTTGCGGTCACCGAGCGAGGACCGGCGACGGCTCCACCTCGGTCACGTACCGACGCGTTGATCCGCGGGCGGCCTCTCGACGGGTGAGAGGCGAGTCCGTCCCGGAACCGTCGAGTCGCGCACGACGAGCGTCGGTGTCAACGCCATCGAGGACACCGGAAGTCCATGGGTGACCGCCAGCAGCATTTCTGCTGCGCGCGTCCCGATTTCGCGGTGTGGGCTGTGAATCGTCGTCAGCGGAACGGTCAACTCGCTGCAGATCGAGATGTCGTTGTAGCCGACGACGGCTACGTCGCGTCCTGGCTGCAGCCCCGACTCACGCAGCACGCCGAGCACTCCGATGGCGCTGAAATCGTTGGTCGCGAAGATGGCCGTCGGGGGAGTCGGCAGCGCCAGAAGGGCGCTCGCCCCGCGCCTTCCGGCATCGGGATCGAACCCCTCTTCCCGAACGTACTCGTCCGGGACGTCGATGCCCGCGTCGTGCAGAGCTGCGCGGCAGCCATCGAGCCGGTCGATTCCAGTGCTGGCCCAGGCCGGACCCGACACGATGCCCACGCGAGTGTGGCCGAGTCGGGCGAGGTGTTCGCCGGCCAGATAGCCGCCGCGATGGTCGTCGCACGTCACCGACGCCATCCCGGGGTATCGGCGGCTGATGAGGACGAATTTGATCCCCCGACGATCGAGGTTCTCGAGGTTCTCACTGTCGAGGCGGGCGTCTCCGAAGATCAGTCCGTCGACGTTGCGGCCGAGGAGAAGGTCTATTCGTCGCCGCTGCTGCACCGGATCGTCGTGGGTGTTCGCGACGAACGTCTCGTAGCCTGCCCGGTTGGCCGTTTCCTCGATGGCGTCGTACATCGCGGAGAGAACCACATCCGTCAGTCGTGGCACCAGGACGCCGAAGGCGGTGGATTTCTTCGTGGTCAGACTCGCCGCGTTGGGATTGGGCACGTAGTCCATCTCGCGGGCCAGCTCGAACAGTCGCAGATCTCCGGCACTGGCGCCGGCCGGGTCGAGCGCGACGCGGCGCAGCGCTCGGGAGACGGTCGAGACATGCACTCCCGCAGCAGCCGCGACCGTTTTGAGCGTGACGCTCCCCGAACTGGTGCTGTCCACTGGCGGTTCCCCTCGATCATCCGTCGGACCTGCCCCGACCACTGCTGGCACCTAAGCTAGCACCGTGCGCAATCGCTTGCGCAATAAGTTGCCCCCGAGGAACGGACTTCTGATGACAGGTTTGGGTGGTCTCAATCCATCGCCGACGTCTCTCACTCTCGGCTTGGTGCAGCAGCAGGTTCCGCTGATCACCAGCATGGCCGATGTGGACGAGACGACCGATCGTGTGTGCAGGCAACTGTGTGAGGCGAAGGCCGGGTTCGCAGCGCTCGACCTCGTTGTGTTCCCGGAGTATTCGTTGCACGGCCTGCGGAAGTCCTCGTGGGCGTCCGACGAGGTGATGTGCGACATGGACGGTCCGCAGGTGGAGCGATTGCGTGCGGCGTGCCGCGAGTCGCAGGTCTGGGGGTGCTTCAGCATCATGGAACGCAACCCCGGCGGAGCACCGTTCAACTCCGGAATCATCGTCGACGATCAGGGTGAGATAGCCCTGTACGTTCGCAAACTTCATCCCTGGACGCCCAAGGAGCCCTGGGAGCCGGGCGACATCGGCCTACCGGTCTGCGCGGGACCGAAGGGTTCGGTGCTGTCGCTGTTGATCTGTCATGACGGGATGTTCCCCGAGATGGCGCGGGAGGCGAGCTACCGCGGTGCCAATGTGCTGCTGCGCACGGCCGGGTACAAGTTCCCGCTTCGGCAGTCTTGGCGTATCACCAACGAGGCCAATGCATTCCACAACCTGGCGTACACGGCCTCGGTCTGTTTGGCCGGGGAGGACGGCAACGGTATTCCGTCCATGGGTGAGGCGATGGTGTGCGACTTCGAGGGCACGATCGTCGAGCGCGGCGACTCCACCCCCGATCGGGTGGTGACGGTGTCGATCGAACCGGCTCGCGCCGACGCTGCTCGGCGGGAGTGGGGCGTGGAGAACAACATCTATCAGCTCGGACACCGCGGGTACACGGCGTTGGCCGGTGGCGCGCAGGACTGCCCGTACACCTTCGTCCGTGATCTGGCGGCCGGAACCTATCGAGTGCCGTGGGAAGACGAGGTTCGCATCGTGGACGGGACGTCGGAGGGGTACGGGCCCCCGCGTCGGCCCGGCAGTGCAGCCGATTCTGCGCGAGCCGGTCTGCGCGGAGAGTAAGGCGGAGGTTACGCGGCCGGTGCCCGTGTAACAGTGCCATTAATTGGTCCTCGATTTGTTGGCCAATGCTCGACATCGAGCGTGAAACCCCTCTATCGTCAGAGCAACGCAATCGGTTGCACGACCGGTTGCAACGCAATCGAAAGAAGGCTCGTGTCGATGACTTCCCAGGTAGGCGACTCTCTGGAGCTCACGGACCGCACCCGCCACGACATCGATTCGATGTCCTCGGGGGATGTGTACAAACTCCTGTCCTGTGCGGTGCAGCCACGCCCGATCGCCTGGATCTCCACGGTGTCCAGCACCGGCGTTCGCAACCTGGCACCGTTCAGCTTCTTCAACGTCGCCTCACGGAACCCGGCCACCCTGATGATCTCCATCGGTGAGCGCATCGGCTTTCCAGGCGAATTCAAGGACACGTTGGTCAACATTCGCGACACCGGCGAATTCGTCGTCAACATCCCGTCGGCGGAGACTGTGAACGCGGTGACCGCAAGTTTCGCGACAGTGGACGCGGACGTCGACGAGTTCGAGCTCTCGCACATGACGGCCGTTCCATCGGTGTCTGTCTCGGCTCCGTCGGTGCTCGAATCCCTGGTCTCTCTCGAATGCCGGACGCTCCAGGAAATCGCACTCGGTTCCGACACTCTCGTGCTCGGGACCGTCACGACGGTGACCAGCAGACCGGGCTTGCTCACCGACGATCTGCACGTCGACACGCTCGAACACCGATTCCTCGGCAGGTTGGCCGGCCCGTTCTACACAACCGACATGAATCGAGTGGCGCAATGACCACCTCGGCGCATCTGCGCGGCGTCGACACTCGGCGGGTGGTCGATACGTTCGATATCGCTGTGGTGCAAACCAGTTCGCGAACCGGTGCCTGGCAGCAGAATATCGACGCGGTGAGCTCGGAAGTTCGTGTTCTCGCCGCTGGTGGCTCCAAGGTGATCGTGCTGCCCGAACTGTTCGCCAGTGGTTACGATCTCGGCAGCATCGACGCGATGGCCGAGTCGGTGCCCGGCCGCACATCGATCGCGCTCGGCGAACTCGCCGCCGAGACCGATACGGTTCTGGTGACGGCAATGGTGTTCCGCGATTCCGAGGGAGTCGTCTTCGACAGCTCACTCGTCGTGGGTCCGGACGGTCTGCTTGCCCTGGGACACAAGCGGTTTCTGTGGGACCGTGAGAACACGGTGTTCACCCCGGGTGCGCAGAGCGGTCTGCTGGTCGACACCCCGTTCGGATCCATCGGCGTCGTGATCTGTTACGAGGCAGGGTTTCCCGAGACCGTCCGCGATCTGGTGCAGCGAGGAGCCGATATCATCGCCGTGCCGTCGGCCTTCGGTCACGTCCGCCTGCACGTGTGGAAGCTGCTCACACGATCACGCGCACTCGAGAACGGTGTTGTCGTGGCCGCAGCGGGGCTCACCGGGCAGACCGGCGACGGACCGCGGTTCGCCGGACACAGCGTCATTGTCGGGCCGCAGGGCCGCACCATCGTCGAGATGGCCGAGACCGTCGGATCGGTCTCGGCGACGGTCTCCAGACGCGAACTGCAAGACGCACGCGACGAAGTGCCCTATCTGAAAGATCTTGCCCGACTGGGCGGTATCACCGAGACACGAACGACCGAGAACGATCACGAGAGGAACCGAGATGTTCGATCTGCGATCAGCTGATCTGTTGCGCGCCTTCACCCGTCAGCTCGAGCTGTGCAAAGTTCAGCCCGGAGAACAGGTGGTGATTCTCGCGGAACCGTCGAGCCGTGGTGACTACATCTCGGCTGCTTTCGGAGCGGCCCAGAGCCTGGGCGCACAGGTACTCGCGGCCACCGTCCCGGGCGGCAGCCCCGCACCGATGCCCAGCACCCACACCGGTGCGGGCCCCGGCCTTGTCTCGGTCATGAACAGTTCGGTGGCTCAGGACATGCTCAAGGGTGCAGACCTGGTGGTAGACCTCACCAGTGAGGGCTTCATCCATGCGCCCATTCAGCAGGAAATTCTGGCTGCCGGCACACGCATCATCTTCGTCTGCGACGCCCCGGACGTGTTGATCCGGAACATGCCGCAGGACGGCGACAAGGAACGGGTCCAGGCAGGGGTGGATCTGATCCGCAGCGGCTCGACCATGCGCATCACCAACGACGCAGGCACCGATCTGACCGTTCAGCTGAGCAATTCGCAGCCCGAGTTCCAGGTGGGCTTCGCCGACGACAAGGGCCGCTGGGATCACTGGCCGTCCACCATGGTGTTGTGTTGGCCGGAGATCTCGAATGGAAAGATCGTGCTCTCCGAGGGCGATATCTTGTTGCCGTTCAAGGAATACGTCCGGGACGAGACGACGCTGACGGTCACCAACGGCCACATCGACGAGGTGACCGGCGGCGGTGAAGCTGCATTGCTCAACATGTTCTTCGCGGACTCGAACGACAAGTGGGCGCGCTACCTGTCTCACATGGGCTGGGGGCTGATGAAGACCGGCGACTGGTTCGCTGCGGCGATGTACGGCAAGGACGACATCATGGGTATGGACGCCCGAGCGTTCGCCGGCAGCTTCCTGTGGTCCACCGGCCCGCATCCCGTACTCGGCCGAGACTCCTACGCGCACCTGGACATCGGAATGCGCGCCTGCACCGTATCGATCGACGGCATCGATGTCGTCACCGAGGGTCGATTGGTGGAGAGCTGACATGGCACCGATCGAAGTGGTGATCGCGGGCGGCGGTTTGGGTGGGCTGACTGCGGCGCTTTCTCTGCGGCACAGGGGCATCCAGGTGACGGTGCTCGAAGCCGCAGCCGAATTGGGCGAGGTGGGTGCAGGAATTCAGACCGCTCCCAACGCCAGCCGGATCCTCATCGCACTCGGGATGCGTGACAAGCTGGAAGCGATCAAGACCGAGCCGATGGACCAGGTGCGCAGGCGGTGGGAGAACGGCAAAGTCATTGCGCTCACCGCCCTCGGCGAGTACTGCAAGAAGACATTCAATGCGCCGTACTGGCACTACCACCGCGCAGACCTGCATTCGGCCATTCATGCGCAGTGCCTCGACCCCGACGGCCCGGGCCCGATGGTGGTGTTCGAGACCGACGCGAAGGTCGTCGAGGTCGATCGAACGAATCCGACGCGGCCCGTCGCGGTGACCGGAACCGGAAGACGCTACGAATCGGACCTGCTCATCGGAGCCGACGGTATTCGTTCGACCGTGCGCGATCTGATCGGTCTTCCCGATACTCTCGTCTTCTCCGGTGAAATGGCCTATCGCGCCTTGATTCCGGGTGATCGCATCGTCAAGGACCCGGCCACCCGCTGGCTCGTCGACCGATACCAGAGCACCATCTGGTATGGACCCGACCGACACCTGGTGCATTACATGATCCGTAACGGTGAGTACCTCAATGTCGTTGCGCTGGCCCCGTGTACCGACGAGGTTCGCGACGGCGGGCCGCGGCTCGTCGGGCCCGAGGAGCTGATGGGGACGTTCCCGGACTGGGACGACCGCGCCCACGCAATGTTGTCGAAGGCCGACGAGAACGTGCTGTGCCAGGCGCTCTACTACCGCAGGCCTGACCCGCGTTGGACCGACGGCCGCGTCGCGCTGCTGGGCGATGCCTGCCACGCCATGCTGCCGTACCAGGCGCAAGGTGCGTCGCAGGCCATGGAGGACGCCGCCGTGCTGGCCGAGGAACTCGCGAAGGTGACCTCGAGCGGAATCGACGACGCGTTGGCGCGCTACGTCTTTCGCCGGGCCCGACACGCGCGGATGGTGCAGGACGCGAGCCTCCAGAACAAGACTTTCTACCACATACCCGATGGACCCGAGCAGCAGAAGCGGGACGCGACACTGGCGTCGTTCGATGGGGAGTCCGACATCTCGTACGACTGGCTGTGGAGCGGTACTCCGCTCGACGACAGCGACGACGAGAAATTCCATTACTCGTTCGTCCGATGACGACCTCGGACCACAACACCGCGCCGGAGGCTGCGATGAAGACTGGTGATCAGGTAGTACAGGAGCTCCCCTGGAAATGGGGTGTGCAGGGCAAGATCTTCATCATCGGCGGGCTGGGCTACATGTTCGACGCCTGGGATGTGGCGCTGAACGGATTCTTGACTCCGCTGCTCGGCAGCTATTGGGACCTCTCCCAGGCCGAGCGCGGGCTCGTCGCCACCGGCAACCTGATCGGCATGGCCGTCGGTGCCGTCGTGTGGGGAACGATCGCCGACCGAGTCGGGCGTAAGCGCGCATTCTCGTTGACGCTGTTGATCTTTGCGCTGTTCTCGGTCCTCGGCGCTTTCGCGCCGAGCTTCGAGATCTTCATCATCCTGCGGTTCCTGGCCGGGTTCGGTCTCGGCGGCTGCATCCCGGTGGACTACGCGTTGGTCAGCGAATTCTCACCACGCCGCATTCGCGGCAAAATTCTGTCCGCGATGGATGTCTGGTGGCCCATCGGTGCCACCATCTGCGGCGTCGTCGCCACGCTTCTCGTCCCGATCGACGGAGACGTTCGTTGGCGCTACATGCTGCTGTTCATGGTTTTGCCAGCGCTGCTGCTGTTCTGGGTTCGACGCGGCATCCCCGAGTCGCCGATCTACCTCGCCAAGGTCGGACGTGAGGTCGAGGCCCGCGCCGTCATCGACGACATGGTCACCCGCACCGGATCCGAGGCCGTCGACTACGTCATCGTCGCCGATACGGCACCGAAGGGGCCGGGTGGCATGAAAGCGGCTCTGACACAGCTGAAATCGGTCTGGCGTTACAGCCCACGCATCACCGCCGCGGCCTGGATGCTGTTCGTGTCGATCATGCTGCTCTACTACGCAGCGCTCAGCTGGATGCCGTCCATCCTCCGGGCCGAGGGCTACGGAGAATTTGCAGCCTTCGCCGGTACGACGCTCATGACCGGCGTCGGCATCGTCGGCGTGCTCACGTCCGCGTTCATCGTCGAGATATTCGGCCGCAAGTGGGTCATCGGGTTGTCGGGTCCTGTCGCCGGCAGTGCGTTGGTCATGTTCGCTGTCATGCTCGACATCCAGTCTGCGGCGCTGATCTGGCTGGGCATCTTCGGATTCGTCATCCAGCTGACCATCCCGGTGCTGTACTGCTACGTCTCCGAGTTGTACCCCACCAACATTCGCGCCTCGGGATTCGGCTACGCATCCTCGGTCAGTCGGGTGGCCACTGGATTCGCTCCTCTCCTGTTCGGTTCGGTCATGTGGCCGATCCTGGGTCTTCCGTTGACCTTCGGCATCGTCACCGCGTTCGTGTTGTTCGCGGTGATCTGGATGGCCTACTTCGCACCGGAGACCAAGGGGCGCGAACTCGACACCCTCGTCGACGAACCCGCCGACGTCGTCGCAGGCGAGGCTCGGGTCTGATGAAGCCCGCACAGTTCGACTACCACCGGGCGCGCGATGTCTCGGGTGCAGTGCGGCTGCTGGCCGAGCTGGGCGAGGACGCGAAGATCATCGCCGGAGGCCAGTCCCTGGTCGCCATGATGAACTTCCGCCTCGCCCGGCCCGGACATCTGGTCGACGTGGGTGGGTTGAACACTCTGAGCTACATCAAGCGCGAATCCGACGGCCTGCACATCGGAGCGCTCACCACCCACCACGACGTCGAATCCGGCGATGTGGGAACAGACTTCGCTGTTCTTCGCGAGGCCATGCGGTGGGTGGGGCACTATCCGATCCGTACACGCGGCACCGTCGGGGGCAGCATCGCTCATGCGGACGCCACCGCGGAATGGTGCTTGCTCGCCATCCTGCTCGACGCCCGCATCGTCGTAGAGAGCGTGCGGGGGCGGCGAACCGTCGAGGCAAACTCGTTCTTCTTCGGGTACTACTCCACCGATCTCGCGTTCGACGAGATGATCGTCGAGATCGTGTTCCCGAACCCGGCACCACACGCTGCGGTGACCGAGTATGCCGAGCGACAGGGTGATTTTGCGATCGTGGGCGCGGCCGTATCCCTCGATCTGGACGGTGTGGCCGTGGTGGGTGGACGCGTCGCTCTCGCGGGAGTGGGCGCGACTCCCGTCCGATCGTCCGCAGGCGAGGCCGTTCTGGCCGCCGGTGGAACGTTCGGCGACTGTGCGGACGCCGCAGCCGAGGCACTGGAATTGGAGGACGAGGGCATGGTCACCGCCGAGTATCGACGCACCCTGGTGCGCACCTTGGTGGCCGAAGCCTGCAGCGACGCACTGGTATCGCAGGGGGTGCCCACATGAGCGTCGATCAGGTTCTCACACCCAAGTTCGTCGGCACCTCGGTCGCACGCCGCGAGGACCCTCGATTGCTCACCGGCCGCGGCAGATTCGTCGACGACATCGCGATGCCGGGCATGCTGCACGCCCAGTTCGTGCGCAGCACCGTGGCGGCCGGCCACATCACGGGTCTCGATGTCGGTGATGTCACCGGGGTCGAGGGGGTACACCGCGTCTTCACCGCGGCGGACTTGGACCTGCGGCCGATTCGAGCGGAACTATCCCGTCCGCTCAGCGAATTCGTGCCCACCGACATGCCCGTCCTGGCGCACGACGTCGTACGTTACGTCGGTGAGCCGCTGGCCATCGTCGTCGCCGCCGATGCGTACAGCGTCGAGGACGGACTCGAAGCAGCCCGGGTGTCCTACCGGACCGTCGCCGCCGTCACCTCCGCAGATCAGGCCATGTCCGAGGGCGTGCCCCTGGTTCACGATTCGGTTCCGAACAACACCGTCGTGGACGTGCAGATGTTCGCCACCGAGGGCATCGACGAGATCTTTCACGACGCGCACACCGTGGTGTCCGTGCAGTCCAGAACGGGGCGTCAGAACGCACTGCCGCTCGAGACCCGCGGATGCATCGCGTACTGGGACGACCGCGACGAGCAGTTGATCATCTACATCTGCACGCAGGTCCCGCACCAGGTTCGCACCGTCACCGCACAGTGCCTCGGTCTCGACGAACGCCAGGTTCGGGTCGTCGTGCCCGACATGGGCGGCGGGTTCGGACAGAAGTGCGTCGTCGGCCGTGAGGAGATCGCCGTCGCGGCAGCTGCATTGAAGCTCCGTCGTCCCGTCAAGTGGATCGAGGATCGCAAGGACGCACTGACGGCATCGTTCCTGGCACGCGAGCAGCAGTACGACGTGCGGGCCGCGTTCGATTCCGAGGGGCACATTCTCGGCCTCGACGCCGATGTCGTGTGCGACATGGGTGCGTACTCGTGTTACCCCTTCACCGCGGGCATCGAGCCGCTCATGGCCTCGGCCGAAATGCCGGGGGTGTATCAGGTTCCGGCATATCGGGTGCGGGGCCGTTCCGTGTTCAGCAACAAGGCACCGACCGCGCCGTACCGAGGGGTGTCCCGGCCGCAGTACGTCATGGTGATGGAGCGACTGTACGAGCGAGCAGCCCGCGAATTGGCTCTCGACGCAGTGGATATCAGGCGTCGCAACGTCATCACCGCCTTCCCGTACACCGGCGTCAACAACATCACCTACGACCCGGGCTCGTACCTCGAGGCGCTGAACCTGTGCGAGCAGACGCTGCGCGACGGCGGTTGGTACGACCTTCAGGAGCGCGCTACCGCCGACGGCCGACACATCGGCATCGGGTACTCGTGCTTCAGCGAGCGGACGGGCTACGGCAGCAGCGCCTTTGCGGCCCGCAAGATGAACGTGGTCCCGGGATTCGACATCTCGGAGGTCAGGATGGACACCTCCGGCACCGTTGTCGTGACGACCGGAACGATGAGCCACGGCCAGAGCCACGAGACCACCATGGCTCAGATCGTGGCCGACCGACTGGGAATCACGGTCGATCAGGTCAAGATCGTGCAGGGCGACACCGACCGGATCACCTACGGCTTCGGATCGTTCGCCTCTCGCTCGATCACCATCGGCGGCAGTGCGGTGGCGCTGGCGTCGACCAAATTGGGAGACAAGCTGTGTGAGATCGCCGCGCACCTGCTGGAGACTCGCGACGACAACGTCGAGCTGGCCTCGGGGCGGGTGCGTCAGCGTGACGACCACTCGAAGTACGTCACCTACCGGGACATCGCCGACGTCGCGTATCTGAAGGCGCAGTTGCTGCCCAAGGGGGTCGAGCCGGGGTTGTCCGCGACGGCGAGTTTCGACGTGTTCAACGACGGCACGTTCTCCAACGCCACCCACGGCGTCGTCGTCGAATTGCACGAGGGCACCGGACAAGTGGAGATCCTGAAGTACGTCTGTGTCGAGGACTGCGGAGTCGCGATCAATCCGAAGATCGTCGAGGGCCAGTGCCGCGGCGGGATCGCGCAGGGTATCGCAGGTGCGTTGTTCGAGCAGGTGTCGTACGACGAGAATGGAAACCCGCTGTGCGCCAGCTTCATCGACTACAAGGTGCCGACGGCGTGCGAGATTCCCGACATCGAGATCCATCACCTCGAAACTCCCTGCCTGTTCACCGAATCCGGAGCCAAAGGGGCAGGTGAGGGTGGAACGATCGGCGCACCGGCCGCGGTCCTCAATGCAGTCAACGACGGATTACGTTCCACCGGAGTGGAACTGAACGACACACCGATCACTCCCGTCGCAGTACAGGCGGCACTGGCGAAGGGAAGGCCATGAGCAACAAGCAACTGATCGAACTGACCGTCAACGGTATCGAGCACGAAGTGATCAGCGAACCACGCCGCACCCTGGTCGACGTGCTACGGCACGACCTGCAGCTGACCGGAACTCACGTGGGTTGCGAGCACGGCGTGTGCGGTGCCTGCACCGTTCTGATCGACGGCAAACCGGCTCGCGCCTGCCTGACCTTCGCGGCGCAGGTCGAGAGTTCGGAGATCCGGACCGTCGAATCACTCGGCCGGGACGGCGAATTGAGTGACCTGCAGCAGGCATTCGCAGACCACCACGGCCTGCAGTGCGGATTCTGCACGCCTGGATTTCTGATGTTGGCCGAGGGCTATCTCGCCGAGCATCCGGACGCCACCAAGGAGGAGATCCGCGAGGTGGTCGCCTCGAACTACTGCCGCTGCACCGGATACCAGACCATCGTCGAGGCCATCGACTCGTGCGCCGAACAGCGCCGCTGCGTCGGCTGTGTGAACGGAGTTTCCCAGTGATACTGACCAATACCCTCGAGATCGACGCATCGGCCGATGACGTCTTTCGGCTGATCAACGACGTCGAGAAGGTGGCGACCTGTGTGCCGGGTGCCGCCATCACCGGCAAGGACGGCGAGACTTTTCTCGGCGGAGTCAAAGTGAAGGTCGGGCCGATCAGCGCCTCGTACGCCGGCACCATTCGGTTCCTCGACGTCGACGCCGAGACCCGCACGCTCTCACTCGAAGCCAAGGGCGCGGACTCGCACGGAAACGGCGATGCCGAGGCTCAGGTGGATCTGTCGGTCGAGGCGATCGGCGACCGCTCGCGGTTGACGTTGAACACCGATCTGGTTATCAGCGGAAAGATCGTCTCGTTCGGCAAGGGCGCGATCGTCGCGGTCTCGAACAAGGTGCTGCAGCAGTTCGCCGTCAATCTCGGTGCGCTGCTCGGTGGTTCGGCTACGGCCGATCCAAACACGCCCACAGCGGTGAGGACTGCTGTTGCGAGCCCGATGGGCGGCGAATTGAACGCGATGAGCCTGATGCCCGAACCGGTGCGCAAGTACGCACCGATCGCGGGCATCTTCCTCGCCGGAATGGTCGAGGGCTGGCTGGTGTCTAGGGCCTTCGGGCGTCGGTAGAGATCTAGCTGCGCACCGCGCTCGAGATTCTGTCGACGACCATCGCAACGGCACTCGGAACCGGCTCGATGACGTCCACGTCGGTGCGCAGCGCCAGCCGCCGAGCCGAATCGCTCAACGGTCCGCCGCCGATGACGACGGCGCTCGCTCCGGCGGCCACTGCTGCATCGACCGCTGTTCCCAGTTCGACAACGCTCGATGCGAGGTCCTCGGCCAGGACCAACGGCGATGACGCAGTGAGGAACACACCCGCGAAATCGCCGTCGGGCACGGTGGCACGAGTCAGTGCATCGAGTGGGGCGGCGAGATCGGCTGTGGTGGTGGCGATCGCGAAGCGGCGACCGCCTCGTGCGGCGTGCAGGATTCCTGCCTCGCCGATCCCGACGACCGGAATGTCGACGAGGGTTCGGAGTTCGGCCGCACCGGGATCACCGAACGCGCCGACGATCACGGCGGCCGGGTCATGGTGCTCGATCGCGTCGAGGGCCGCTGCTACGACATCCGCTCCGGCAGCACGCAACTGTTCGGTGCCGGTGATCATCGCCGGTCCGGTACCCGCGGTGACCCCGATGACGGTGAATTCTGTGTCGTAGAGCCAACGCCGCGCGACGTCGACGAGCAGCTGCGTCGTTGCAGTGTTCGAGTTGGGGTTGATCAGGAGAATCTTCACGGTTCAGCCATCTTCCGGCATGGGTTGTCCGAAGGTCTCTTTCGGGAACTGAACGGCGATCGCGCATACGATGAACAGCCCTGCCAGCATCCCGAACATCGCGCCGACGCCGGACGAGTCGAGAACGGCTCCGGCGATGAGCGGGAACAGTCCGCCGGAGAGAGAGCCCAGCGCCAGGATCACCGACGTCGCGAGGCCACGGATGCGAGTCGGGTATTGCTCGGGTGCGAACAGCCAGATCGTCGTGTTGAGGATGATGACCGAGAAATTGAACAGAGCACCGAAGAACAGTACGAGGCCGATGGACGTTGCGAAGAAGCCGAATCCGAGTCCGGCGACAATACCGAGCACAGCGCCACCGGTCAGCGTGACCTTGCGGGGGAGTTTGCGAGCGATGAGCGCAGCGGTCAGCGCGCCGATCAGCGACCCGGACTGCATCACGAGGGTGTACCAGAGCGCACTCGAGATCGACATGCCCCGCTCGGTCAGGATGACGGGGATCAGCGTGAGCATCGAGATCTGTGCTGCGTAGGACATGCAGACGGCGATGCCGAGGGCGAGAGTGCTTCTGCGGTAACGCCGCCCGAACATTTCCGTCCACCGTGCGCGCGGTGCGGCGTGATCGTCGACCGAGGTATCGATGTTCAAGTACTGAACCTCGGAGTCGAGGGGGCCGCGAAGCTTGCCCTGCGCCAGACGGTTGATGACGGTATTGGCCTCGGCCACACGGCCCGTCGCGGCGAGGAAGCGAGGTGTTTCCGGAAGCGAGCGGCGATAGAACACTACCGCGAGTGCGGGCAGTACGAGCAGACCGAACAGCCAACGCCAGCGGTCGTCACCGGTGAAGATCGCGAAGACGATGACCCCGAACAGTGGAGCGAGCATGTTGCCCAGGCCGGCAGCCGCGACGTTGATCATGCCGACCGCGGTACCACGATGTTTGGCGGAGAAGAACTCCGAGAGCATGATCACCGCCACGGCGATTTCACCGCCGAGTCCGAGACCGACCAGGAATCGAGCGCCCACCAACACCTCGTAGTTGGGTGCGAATGCGCACAGTAGCGAGCCGAACGCGAAGACGAGAAGGTTGGCACCGAGGAGGGTTCGACGACCGAAACGGTCCATCACCGCTCCGGCCAGGATGCGCCCGAGTGCGACGGCGGTGAACGTCGCGGTGTTCAGCAGTCCGATCTCGGTGCCACCGAGACCCCAGGATTCACGCAGGAGCGGACCGGTGATGCCGACGGCATTCTGTTCGACGGCGTCGAAGAACACACCGAACAGGACCATGGCGACGATGCCGAAGTGAGCTGTGGTGAGGCCGATCTTCGAGTACGACGCCTCGATCTGTTCGCTGAGACTGCTCTGCTCGGGCGGTGGGTCGATCGGTGACGGCTTCTCGTTCGTGGTCGGGACGCTCATCCCAGTGCCTCTCGTTCAGTGGTATACCAACAGCGGAGAATTTACTGAGCTCTGCGCTACGGAAGGTTTCTCGGCGGTAACACTTGTGTTTCCAGGTCCTCTCACCTGCCGCTTCCTGTCTAGGTCTTCGTCGGGCAAAGTCTGCCGATGTCACCTGTGGATACGCGGTATACCTTCAGTTCGCTGGTATACAAGCATCATGGCATCCACTGAAGGTCGCGAATCGCTGTCGCGTTCGGTGTTCGAAGCGATCAGAACACGCATCCTCGACGGCCGCCTCGCGCCTGGTGAAACGCTGAGCGAGCGCAACCTGGGAGCTGAGCTCCAGGTGTCGAGGGTGCCGATTCGGGAGGCGCTTCCGTTGCTCGAAGCAGCCGGGTTGGTCACGCTGTCGCCGAGACGTCCTGCCGTGGTCACGGCCGTGACCCGAAGTTCGGTCGACGAGTTGTACGACATCAGGTCTGCGCTCGAGCCACTCGTGGCTCGACGGGCAGCGTCCGCGGTGGCGGCGGGTTCGGATTCCTCGTCGTTGGTCGATGCCGTGTCCCGTGCAGGTGCAGCGCTCGACCGGGGCGATCTACTCGAATTTCATCACGCGAGCTCAGGAGTGCACTCGGGGATCGAGGCATTGTCCGCCAACAGGCTGTTCCCGGTCATCATGGAACCGTTGCGGGAGCGCAGCAATCGCCTCAACATGGCCAACCTCGAAAGGGATCCGTCGCTGCGGCACGGGGAGCATGTCTCTCTGGTCGACGCCATCGCCAAGGGGGACCCGGACTTGGCTGCCGCTGTTGCGTTCGCCCACGTGGAATGGGGCCGGGCACGCACGTTCGAGACTCTGGCACAAGTTCCGGGTTACGACCCACAGCACTGAGCCGAGTGCGCTGTCCTCAGCGCCACGCGGTCAGTCGGGACACCTGTACGGCCCCGGCAGTCCCGAGCACGAGCACTCCCGTCGCGACAGCGAAGGCAATCGAATAGGAGTCGCCGATGGCAGGTGCGACGATCAGTGGGCCGAGTACCTGCCCGACGCCGTAGACCGCGGTCAGCGTCGCCGCGGTACGTCCGATGGGCAGTGTCTGAGCGGTGCTCATCGTCAGCATCGTGATGCCCATGAACGTTCCGCCGAACAGCAGAGCCGAGAACACTGCGGCGACGGTGTTCCCGGTCAGGGCGGGGAGTACTGCTGCGATCGATTGCAAAGCGAACGCTGCCACCAGGGCGTTGCGCATGCTGGTTTTGCGGGCGACCGCCTGCCACAGCACCGTCGCCGGTACCGCGGCGAATCCGACGACGATCCACACCGCCGGACCCACCGATGTGCTGCCGTGGCCACCGACCGTCGCCACGAGAAACGTACCGACGATGATGTAGCCGAGACCCTCGAGGAAGTACGCGAACAGCAATGTCCGCCATACGGTTCGGGTCCTGCGGTCGATCTCGCCGGGTACAGCACGCGTTGTGGGCTCGGGATGCACCGAAAGCGTCCACGCCGGGGCGATGAGGACCGCTGTCAGTAGAGCCGAGCACACCCACAGCGCCTCCCAGGACAGGTGCGGTCCGACGAGCAGGGTCAGAATTCCCGACGCTGCAATACCTGCGCCGACGCCCCCGAACGCGATCCCTGGTGACGCACCGTCGGCTCTGTGCTTGGTGACGGTGCTCGCGCACGCGATGAAAACCGCGGCGCTCGCCAGGCCGGCCAGGAACCTCAGCGCCGAGAACGCTGTGGCGGAATGCGCTGCAGCCATGGCTAATTCACTGGCCACAAGCACGACCGTCCACAGCCTGAACGATGTCGTCGTATTGATCGACGGGCGCACGGACAACACGATTGCCCCGACGAGGTAGCCGGCATAGTTCGCGGTTGCGATGACGGCACCGCTGCTCGGTGTCAGCTCCGCCGCGTCGACCATGATCGGTAGCAGCGGCGTGAACACGAAGCGCCCGACGCCCATCGCCGCCGCGAGTCCGGCCGCGGCAGCGAACGACAGTCGACGGCCGTTCATGGCGAGCACCCCCTATGACGTTAGCCGGGCCAACGGTACCCGCCGCATTCACGACTCCGGAATCGGACCGGACGGAACCGATCCGAGCCCACGGGCGTCAAACCCGATGACGCCGATTCACCGGGCGTCGATACGGTGCGACTCGGGGGAGCGTCATGACAGTGAATGTGGATCCAGTGATCCTGCGGCAGTTCTCGAATGTGTTGTCGGGAACGGGGGAGGCGATTGCCGAGTTGGATACCCTCGCCCCGTTCCGCGAATCCGAGAATGCGCTGCAGGGTACCGACTTCGGCGCAGCATGTGCGGCGGCCGCCGCAGCGGCGGCGGGAGCTGTTGCAGCACTGGCCGGCCGGGCCGAATGCGTCGCAGACATTGCCCGCGGCGTCGCGCAGAACTACGAGATAGCCGACGACGAACTCGCCCGCCGCCTCGCTGCGATGGACCAGCCGAAATGACGCCGACCGTGCCGCACGTTGCGGGCTGGGAGCCGGAGTCGATGCGCAAGACGATGATCGAACTGGCCGAGATCGTCGAGCGCGTCAACGGCCAGCGCACCGGGGTGTTGGAGGAGCAGGATGTGCTGGCCGAGACGTGGACCGGCGAGGCAGCGAGCGCTGCAGCCGAACGCGTGGTGACCGAATGCTCCCGGATGAGCTCGGTGTGCGGTGAGATCGATTCACTCGGTCAGGCATTCGAGACCGCAGCAGGAATGGTCGACGCCGCGAAGGCGCACCTGCAGGCGCAGGTGTCGGCGGCGACCGCGAGCGGGTTCGCCGTTCAGGCAGACGGTGTGGTCGATCCCGACGGGATGATCGCGCTGATTCCGGACAGCCTGGGTGAAGAGAAAGTACGCGAGGCCGACGAACTGCGCTCTGCTGCAGCGCAGTTGACGGAAGACATCCAAGATGCTCTGAAGCAGGCAGAGCGGGCGGCGCTCGATGCTGCGCAGCAGTTGGCCGAGCCCACGAAGCTGCTGACCGCTCTTGCGCTGGGCAGCCCGCCGGGAAAGTTCGTCGAGAACCCGGACGGATCGTTCTCGTGGATGCCGGACTGGCCGACGACCGTAGCATCGACGGTGATCGGCGGCATGGCAGCCGTGACGAGGCGGGCGCTGGAATTTCCCGGTGTCGATTCCGTCGACGATGTTGCCAAGAACATCGGCCGTGGGCTCGGGGTCTTCGGAGTCGTTGCGGGCGCGATTCCCGGGATCGCGGGAAAAATCGATGACGGGATGAACCCGGCCGAAGCGGTCGTCGTCGAGGCCACACCGATAGCCGCTGGAGCAGTTGCGACGTGGGCGTTCGGTGCGGTGGGCGGCCTGGCGGGTTCTTTTCTTCCGGGGCCGGGCACGGTGGCCGGCGCTGCTGCCGGAATCGCTCTGGGCGGACTCGTCAGCTACGGAGTGGACAAGCTGTTCGAGGCGGCAGGGAAATGAGCGAGTACAGGCACAGCCGGACGCCACAGCGTGAGGATGTGCTGAGCAAAAGCGTGGTAGGACAGAAGTATCCACTGTGGGTGAGAACGTGGCGCAGTGTTCACCTGGGGTGGCTCGTAGCTCTCGGCGTTCTGTCTGCCGTCCTTGCGGCGACAATCGTGACTGCCGGGCTGCTGAGAACAATCGACGCGGACACACTCCTCTCCATGTCGTGGCTGACGTTGCTGATGCTCTTGCCGCTCACGCTCGCAGTATTGTTGTCCGGCATCGGATCTGCCCGGCTTTCACGTTTCGTGCGACCGGTGAACGTCGCCGGAGTCGGCCGGGGCGTGGCAGTGCCGGGGCGGGGGAATGTGTTGTACCGCAGCGGAATACTTGCATTCGCGTTGGTGGCCGGCATGTCTTACGTCCAGTGGGGAGCAGACGAACCCGTAGGTGCTGCGCGGCACCAGCTGAAGATCGTAGTCATGTCGCACTTCGGCGCTCCGATATGTCTGCTGTTCTTCGCGTTGAGTGTGCTCGTCGTCAACCGGACCAGAATCTCGCTGCATCCCGATGGCATTGTGGAAGAGATCTATCGTCGCCGCGGGTGGAAGGTCACCACAGCCGTCACCGTCGTGCCGTGGGACGGGATCGTCGAGCTGCAACCGCAGACGCATCCGAATCCGGCCCTGTCACATCCGCACTGGTACCCCACTATCCGAGTCGCGTACCGCGCAGCCGACAGCGAATCGGATCAGGAACTGACGCTGATGGTGTGCGAGAAGAAAGTCGAGCCCAACTCGTTGTATGCCCTGTTGCAATGGTGTCGCGACAATCCCTGGGCTCGTGCGCAGCTGGGCCAGGACGATGCGCGTGAATTGCTGCGTCCGCCCGGTCTGATCGAGCGTATCCGCGCCGACCGAGCCGCATCTACTTCCGCTCGAAGGGATGCTGTTCAGTGACGGTTCGAGAGGGCTCGATCGAAAGTTTCCTCGAGCAGCAGGGTGTCGAGCTCGTGCCCGTGCATCGCAGCGAATGCAACAGGTTCGGTCTCGAACTGCCGACAATGCCGGGCTGGGACCTGGTTCCCGAGCATTTGTTCCCGCATGCCACCGCGGTGCTGTGTTCGCCGGCGAATGCCGTCGACGGGTTCGTGCCGAATGCAATGGCTCTGGTGGGGAAGTTCACGCGATCGGTGGATCCGATATCGCTGCTGGAGTGCGGGTTCGGAGACTCACGGGCGTTGCCCGGTTGGGCCGAGGTCAGTCGCGACCGAGCACCGCTGCGCGGACTCCCATCTGTCTCGATCGCCGGTCGATACGACTGGGACGGTCGGACGCTGTTCGCCCGGACCCGCTATGTCGTCGTCCACCACATTGTCGATCAGTACCTCGTACAGATGACGGTCACCCTGCCCGACGTGACCAGGGCTCGATTGGGTTGGGCAGCAGACGAGTTCGTGGACGAGGTGCGGATCGGGTACGAGTGACTTACCTCGGAATCTGCTGCACCACCGCGGCGACGGCCTCCACCTGGTCCGCGATTCGAGGACCCCATCGACTCGACAGATCCTCGTCCATCGGGAAGATCCTGCCGTCCCGGACGGCGCGCATCGACCCCCACCCCGGCCGAGCTGCGACGGATCGGTCTGTCACTCCGCAGCATTGGGCGTCGGCGAGAAAGACAACGTCGGGGTCCGCGGTGATCACCGTCTCTGCGGACAGCTGCGGGTAGTCGCCTGCATCGGAGCCGTCGGCGATGCTTTGCAGACCGAAGAGGCCGTAGATCTGCCCGACGAAGCTCTGGCTGGTCACGGTGTACAGCGTGTCGTCGAGTTCGTGGAAGTACGTCAGTGGCTCTTCGCGCGTCGGCACGCTGGCGACGGCCGCATCGATCCGGTCACGCATCTGCGCGACCACTGCGTCGCCTTCGGCGTCGTGCCCGGTCGCGTCGGCCACTTGTTCGATCTGCGAGTACGCGTCGTCAAGGCTTGTCGCGGCCGGCAGCAACAGCGTCGGGACCCCCGCCTCGGCCAGGGTGGATGTCACGATGCCCAAGTCGGTGGAGGTGATCACCAGATCGGGGTCGTACGCAACGATCGCCTCGAGGCTCGGCGTGAATGCCGACAGGCCGGTCTTGGGCGCGTCGGCCGGATAGTCCGACTGATCGTCGACGGCCGCAACCTGCTCACCCGCGCCGACGGCGAACAGGGTCTCCGTCGCAGTCGGGCTGAGCGAGACGATCGTGCGGGGCATCGCGGCGATGGTGACGGTCCCACCGTCAGAGCCCGACGCGATCGACTTGGGGAATTCCCCGGTCGGCGCGGCGGCTGAGGTGGTGGCCGGGGTATCGGTTGTCGCGCCACCGCACCCGGCTGCGAGAAGCGCGACGACCGCGAACCCTGCTGAGATCATTCGTGCCGATCGACGCTGCACTGCCACTCCTGTGTCCGATGTCCCTGGAGGGCCAACACTATCGGGTCTTCGGTCACCGTCCCAGGCTGCGCGCCAGGTACCGCCCGGTGTGGGTGTCCGAGGTGAGCAGCCCGTCCACCGTTCCGGTGAACGTGATCAGGCCGCCGTTGTGCCCGCCGTCGGGGCCGAGGTCGATGACCCAATCGGCGGCGGCAACGACGTCCAGGTTGTGTTCGATGACGATCACCGATCTGCCCTCGTCGACCATCCCGGACAGCAACGCGATCAGATTCGACACGTCCGACGGGTGTAGACCGGTCGTCGGTTCGTCGAGTACCAACACCGGTGACGATCCGACCAGCTCGGTGGCGAGCTTGAGGCGTTGGCGCTCGCCACCGGACAACGAGGAGAGGTTCTGGCCGAGGGAGAGGTAGCCGAGCCCGACGTCTCGGCACCGCCGCAGAATGTCGCGGATCTTCTTGACGTCGAAGAAGTCCTGCGCGTCCTCGACGGACATCTCGAAGATGTCGGCGATGCTGATGCCGTCGACGGTGTGCCGGATCGCGCCCGACCGAAATCGCCTGCCCTGGCACGTCTCGCACGTGCTGGTCACCGGGTCGGTGAAACCGAGGTCGGTGAAGATCACGCCACTGCCCTGGCAGTCGGGGCAGGCACCGTCGGAGTTGGGTGAGAACAGCGATGGCGGCTGGCCGGTCTTCTTGGCGAAGTACGCGCGGATCGGGTCGAGGAGTCCGGTGTACGTCGCGGGGGAGGAGCGGCGCGAGCCGCGGATGGGTGCCTGGTCGATGATCACGGCGTCCGGCGCGGCCTCGCGGAGGTGTCCGTGGATGAGCGAAGACTTTCCGGAACCGGCGACCCCGGTGACGGCGGTCAGCACCCCCAGCGGAACGTCGACGCTGACGTCGCGCAGATTGTGGGTGCTTGCTCCGGTGATGCTCAACCAGCCGGAAGGGGCACGCGGAGTGCGCAATTCGATGTTCTCGCGTCGTAGTGCGGCACCGGTCCGGGTGTCAGCGTCACGCAGCTCGTCGTAGGTTCCCTCGAACACGACTGTGCCGCCGGCCTTTCCAGCACCGGGTCCGATCTCGACGATGCGGTCGGCGATGGCCATCACCTCGGGGTCGTGCTCGACGACGAGGACGGTGTTGCCCTTGTCGCGGAGCGCGAGCAGCATGTCGTCGAGGCGGTGCACGTCGCGAGGATGCAACCCGGTGGTCGGCTCGTCGAAAACGTAGAGCATGTCGTTGAGTGTGGCTCCCAGGTGCCGGACCATCTTGATGCGCTGAGATTCACCACCGGAGAGCGACGACGTAGCGCGGTCCAGGCTGAGGTAGCCCAGTCCGAGATCGACGAGTCTGCGGAGCTGCGTGACGATTTCGCTCGTGAAGGTGCCCAAGCCCTTGATCTTCCAACCGTCGATGCGATCGGCGAGTTCGGATACCTGCATGGCGAACGCCTCGGGGAGGGAAAGCCCCTCGAGGGTGGCACCTCGGACGGTCTCGTTGTAGCGGGAGCCGCCGCAGGCCTCGCAGGTGCCCCGGGTGACGATGCGCTCGAACGCCAGCTTGGACTTTCCCTTGAGCGCATCGGCGTCCTTCGCCAGATAGCTGCGTCGGAAGCGGGAGACGATGCCCTCGTAGCTCTTCATGACTGCGTCGGGGTTCGTCACCTCGACCTCGCCGGGCTTGGCGTCGAAGAAGATGTGGCGCTCGCGGGCCGAGTACTGCTCGATCGGGACGTCCAGGTCGAACAGACTCGAGTCGGAGAACACCCGGTACGGCCATTTGCCGACCTCGAAGTCCGGATGCTTGAACGGCCCTTCTCGCAAGGACTTCGACTCGTCCACCAGTTCGCCGAGGTCGACGACCTTTGCTTCGCCGAGCCCCTCGCACTCGGGGCACATGCCGGCGGGGTCGTTGAACGAGAATGCGTTGGCGTAGCCGATCGACGGAGTGACGCCTCGGGACCAGAGCATGCGCAGCCAGTCCCCGATGTCGGTGATCGTGCCGACTGTCGAACGCGGGCCGCCGAAGAGACGCTTCTGATCGACGATCACGACGGCCGACAGGTTGGCGATCAGATCCGCGTCGGGCCGACCGTAGGACGGGAGGAACGTCTGCGCGAACGCGGTGAACGTGGAGTTGATCTGTCGTTGGGCCTCGGCTGCGATGGTGTCGAAGACGAGCGATGACTTGCCTGACCCGGAGACGCCGGCGAACACGACGAGCGAACGTTTGGGCAGGTCGAGGCTCACATCACGAAGATTGTTCTCGCGGGCACCGCGAACGATGATGGTGGACAGGTCTTGGGCAGGTGTGGCTGGCGGAGTGGAGATCATCGGCTGGGCTGGAGTCATTGCGCGGGAGTCGCCTTTCGCCGCCCCCGGCGCTGGTTCGCCCGGGGCCGACGCAGTCTACCGTACGGCGTACGGAAATGCTGCTCCTAATAGTTGTGTGCAGGCCACGGCCGGACCGCTGATGCGCACTCCGCGGCGTCAGGCGCGGTGTTGAACCACTGATGGCGTGTCACTGCTGGTCGAGCTGTAGGCGAGGTGACCTCCGATGAGTCCACCCACGCTGGCGGAAGCGAAACCAGCCGCGGCGAGCGCTTTGGCAACACCGTCGGTGTGCTTGCGGCGTCGTAGGTAGGAGCCGAGGAACAGGAATACGCCGGTCGCGTTCGAGGCCGCGTGGATCATCCCGACCCGCCGCTGGCGAACGTTCATCGTCGACCAGTCGGCCCAACCGGTGGCGATAGCGGCGGGCGCGGACGCCAGCCCGACGGAGATGAGCAGTTTGCTCGCCCGGGACTGGTGATTCATCAGGTCGAGGACCACTGCGCTCGTCCAACTGCCGATGGTGACGTTGACCAACGCAGGGTGGATGGGGTGCCCGACCCACCGCCCGCGGAGCGCGGAACCGACGGCGGTGTCGTCGAGTGCGGGCGCGAGAACTCCGTTGATCGCGTTGCCGGCTCCGTCGAGGAAGGAGGCCGATTCGAGGCTGTCGAGTGCTTGTTTGGCTGTCATACCTTCCCGCATGCCCCACCTGTCCTGTGCGAACCGTAAGGGCAGCCAAACACAGGACGAAATGCTTGGACGTCCTATAACGTCGGGTGATGAGCAGCGGAACACGAGTGAACACCGTCGACGGCGTCCTGCGACGGTCGGCAGCGAAATTCCCCGACCGTCTCGCCGTGACGTTCGAGGGACGTAGCCACACCTACAGAGAACTCGATACCGCGGTCACCCGCGCCGCTCGTCGACTGCGCGCGATGGGGTTGGAGAAAGGTGACCGCGTCGCGGCGTACGGCGTGAACTCGGATGCGTACGTCGTTGCGTTCCTTGCTTGTGCGCGAGCCGGATTGGTGCACGTTCCGATCAACTACGCGCTCGTGGGCGAGGAATTGCAGTACTTGCTGGAACAGTCGGGCTCCCGCGTGGTTCTCGTGGACCCGGCGTTGACGGCCACCCTCGACTCGGTTCGCACCAACCTGAGCATCGAGCACGTGGTGTCTCTTCCCGATGTGCTGGGCACGGACGGCGACAGTTCTGACCTCGACTCCGCCGCAGAGTCGACCGACCTCGCTCAGTTGCTCTACACCTCCGGAACGACGTCGAAGCCCAAGGGCGCGATGATGTCTCACGGCGCACTCGTCGCGGAGTACGTCTCGTGTGTCATCGCTCTCGGGTTCACCCAGGACGACGATCCGCTGCTCGTGATGCCGATGTACCACTCGGCGGGGATGCACGTGTTCATGCTGCCCTACCTGTCTGTGGGTGCCACTGTGCGTTTGATGCGTAGGCCCGACGTTCCGGAAATCCTGCGCCGCATCGAAGAAGAGAGGATCAAGTCGCTGTTCCTGGCCCCGACGGTCTGGGTTCCGCTGGCCAATCACCCCGATCTGGAGACGCGCGACCTCTCGTCGTTGAAGAAGGCGCAGTACGGGTCGTCGATCATGCCGGTCACAGTGCTCACCCGACTGCGAGAGCGGTATCCGGACATCGAGTTCTACAACTGTTTTGGGCAGTCCGAAATAGGGCCGCTGGCAACGGTATTGCAGCCTGCCGAGCACGAAGCGAGGCCGGCGTCGTGCGGCCGCGCGGTGTTCTTCGTCGAGACCCGCGTCGTCGACGCCGACGGCAACGATGTGCCGGACGGTGAGCCCGGCGAGATCCTCTACCGATCCCCTCAGTTGTGCGACGGCTACTGGGACAAGCCGGAGGCGACGGCAGATGCGTTCTCGGACGGGTGGTTTCATTCCGGCGATTTGGTGACCCGCGATGCCGAGGGGTTCATCACCGTCGTCGACCGGATCAAGGACGTGATCAATACCGGCGGCATTCTCGTCGCGTCACGCGAAGTGGAGGATGCGATCTACACCCATTCGGCGGTGGCCGAGGTCGCGGTGATCGGGACCCCCGACGACCGGTGGATCGAGGCGGTGACGGCTGTCGTTGTGCTGAAAGACGGGCAGGAGTTGTCGGCGGAGGCGTTGATCGACCACGTCAAGGGTCGCATCGCGCCGTTCAAGGTGCCCAAGACCGTCACGTTCGTCGACGAGTTACCGCGCAACCAGAGCGGGAAGCTGCTCAAGCGAGAGTTGCGCGGTTGACCTGCTCTCAGGCTGCTCGCCGTTTTCGTCGGTGGTAGCTGGGGATGGGTTGTCTTCGGGGGTCGACGGATTCGGGTGGGATGGCGTACGGGTGTCCGTCGTCTCCCATGATCAGTTGCCAGTCGCCGTGGTGGACGAGTCGGTGGCATTCTCCGCAGACCAGCGCGAGGTTGTTCAGATCGGTTACGCCGCCGTCCTCCCAGAACTTCACGTGGTGGGCCTGGCACCACTGCGCAGGGCGGCCGCACATCACGCAACAGGTATCGCGGATGGTCAGGGCGATGCGTTGATCGTCGCTGGCGAGTCTGGTGGTGCGCCCGAGCGCGAGCGGAACGCCGTGGTCGTCGACGATGACCGGGGTCAGGTCGGCGTCGCAGGTGAGAAGTTCTGCAAGGAAGCGACTGATCGGGCCGGTCCAGTCGAGGTGGAACGGCCAGTCGGCGTCGCCCGGCTCGGGCGCAGACTTCTGCGCGGCACGATCACCACCGGCAGTATCACCACCGGTTGCTGCGTCGCCGCGAGCGTCGGTATGGCCTCGGGCAGCGCCATCGGAACGCGGGTCGGTGGGACCGGTGCTGTCGCCCTCTTCGTGGCGCACTGCATCAACGCTTGAACCGACCCTGTCGTGGCCGGCACCGGTTCTCGTCGAATCCGTTGTTGTACTTCCGGGTTGCTCTTTGCCGCCGTGGGCGAGCAGGTCCCGCAGTGGGACGATCAGGTGCACCGACGCCCGCGACCCGCCCGTCGACCCGCGGGTGCTGCCGCGTAGGTGTCGGTCGAGGATCTGATCGAGGGCGTCGGCGCGGCGCTTCGACGGGCTACGTGGGTCGCGTTCGCCACCGGGACCTGGCCGCGGTGCAGTCAACGGCGACAGGGCGGTGAACATTTTCTCGGCCAGCAATCGGTCGACGCTGCCGCCGAATTGATAGCGACCGTTGGCGAGAGGATGAAGATCGAACCGGTTCAGGTCCGGGTTCTCCGACACCGGTGCCGGCGCGGGAGTCGACGGAACAGGCTCGGGTGCAGGCGGTTCCGGATCGGGCAGCCTGCCGCTTGGAGTCGATGAATGATCGCTCCGTCCCGCCTGATCTCGATGCTCCTGCTCCCGCTCTTCCTGCTCTCGTTGTTGTTGCTCGCGTCGGTCCTTCTCGTGTCGAGCTCGGGCGTCGTCCGCCGCAGAGTGCGCCAGTGCTTGCGCACGTGAGGTGACCTGACCGGCGGTATTGCGTATCGCGGTGTCGAGGAGTTCGGCGACGATTGCGTCGCGTCGTTGCTCGTCGAGGGTGGGGTCGGCCACCAGCACGACGTCGTAGCCCTCGGCGATTGCTGCGGCGTGAGCGGCGTGAATCTCACCGCAGGCGAGGGCGTCCAGCACAGTGTGGTGATAGTGCAGCCAGTACCCCAGTGCGTTCTGGCGGGCCGCTGATCCGTCGGTGATCCGAACCGATCGGGCGTACCAGCGGGTGACGGACGAGTGCCCGAGTTTCATCGCCAAGCCGCGTCGGTCGATTTCGGCGAGCAGTGTCAATCTGGTTGCAACGAGTGCTTTTTCGAGGGAGGTCACGTCAGTGAGCTCGGAGACCAATTCCTGGTCCGCGAGCTCGAACACATCCCCCCATGTCTTCACACCACGAAAGCTATACCCACCCACCGACACGTTTTTACGACGCCGGTCAACGCTTCCAACGAATACGGATCGGGCCCTTCGCAGTCGAGGGATCGACCACGGACCCCTTCTGGGTGATCTCGACTTCTCCCGCGTCGACCATGCGGCGAGCAGCGCGGCGGACCGGCTCCATCAGCTCGCGCCATCCGTCGTCGGACAGTGCTCGTGCCACGTCGGAGGGGCAGATCGTGGCGTCGCGGGATCTGGCGTCGAGCAGGGTGCGGATCTTGTCTTCGAGTTCTTTGTCGGTGGTGCTCACCTTGTGTCGCCGGCATGTGTCGCTGCAGTACTTGATGTCATCCCAGTTCTTCTCCCACTTCTTGCGCCACTCGATTCTCCGCCCGCACGATGCGCAGACCTTGTCCGCGGGGTGAGCCGTGGGGGAGCGACGGGAGTGAGCCATACTTCGACAGTAACCTCGTCGCATGGCGATTCGATCCATCCTCATTGCCGGCGACCCGCTTCTGACGACCCGAGCCACTCCCGTCACCGAGTTCGATGCGGAACTGGCGGCGTTCGTGGACGACCTGTTCGAGACGAACATCGCCGCACACGGGGCGGGCCTCGCTGCCAATCAGGTCGGTGATCCGCGTGCAGCTTTCGTCTACGACCTGCGCGACGGCGGAGTGCGTCACCGCGGGCACGTGATCAATCCCGTGCTCGAGACGTCGCCGATCCCGGAGACGATGCCCGACCCGGAGGACTCCGAAGGGTGTCTGTCGGTCCCGGGGGAGCGGTACCCCACGGGACGCGCCGAGTGGGCCCGCGTCACTGGCGTCGATGTGGAGGGGAACGCGGTGACGGTCGAGGGCGAGGGCTACCTGGCTCGGTGTCTGCAGCACGAGTGCGACCATCTCGCCGGACATCTGTATCTCGACCGTCTGATCGGCCGCAATCAGCGTGCAGCGAAGAAGATGATCAAAGCCAATGGGTGGTCGGTACCAGGCAACAGTTGGCTGCCCGGGTCCGACTCGAATCCGTTCGGTTGGTGACCAGCACGCCCCGGTGACAGCGCACGCTGTCGAACGCTCCATCTTCAAACGGCCATGCCGCCGAACACGGCACACTGGAGACCATGACCCCAATCGAAGCTCCCATCGTCGCCGAGCGGCTCGGCCGTCGTCTCACGGTGTGGGGTGGTGGAAGTGTGCTCGCCGGAACGGTGTTGGCGTTGCGCGGCTCGTCGCCCGCACGGCGAGCGTTCGGTCTGCAGACGGCCGGGTGGGGTGCGATCGACCTGGCGATCGCGAGTGCCGGCGCACTGAGTTCGAAGCCGCCGACGTCGGCGAGCCTGAGCCGGCTGCTGTGGATCAATGCCGGTCTCGACGTCCTCTACATCGCGACCGGTGCGCACATCGCCGTCAGGAAGCCTCGCTTCGGCCGCCGGATCACTGCCGACCAGGCGTTGGGTCACGGAACGGCAGTTGTGGTCCAAGGCGTAGCGCTGCTGGTCCTCGACACGACGCACGCCCGCATGATCAGCGGCTAATCACACGAGTGTCATTCCCGCAGTAGGTGATTTGTCAAGCACCGACACGCCCCATTTGTTGCGCGATGAGTAGATTTGCGTAACACTCGTCCCATCAGTCACATGAGTATCGTGGGTCACACGGGAAACGGTGGGTTCGTCCATGCGTGTACGTAGTCGGCAGATTGCTGTCGGGGCTGTCCTGGCACTGGCAGTGAGCGGGCTCAGCGCTCTGACCGCGCCTACCGTCTCGGCCGAGCCGTGTGGTGGTCTCGGCGGACCGGGCTCGTCGCCGCTCTTCGGGTCCTCGGGCAGCGCGGGGATGTCGGGCAAGAACCCCCAGGGTCCGCAGGGGCCTCTTCCGCGCATCACCGGCAACACGCAGAGCATCGCCTGGGTCACCGGCCCGCAGAGCGTGAACGACACCTACAACACTTTGGCGATGTCGGGAACCGACCTGGGCATCAGTTGGGACAACGGCTCCGGCCAGATCCTGATGGCGTTCGGTGACACGTTCGGTGATTGCTCCTCGGGAAATGCGCAGTGGCGCAGCAATGCTCTGTTCCGGTCGGACAAGGCGTCGACCGATCTCTCCCAAGGAATCAAGATCGGCCCAGCCGACCCGAACAGCAGCACCTCGGGTGCTGTTGTCCGAGCCAACAATCCACGCTACGCCGCCGAGATCATCTCGAGCGCAAAGCTACCGAGCGTCGAGGACACCACCATCCCCACGGCGGCCATCGCGATCGGCAGCACCCAGTACATCAACTACATGTCTGTGCAGAGCTGGGGCGCACCCGGTCGCTGGATCACGAACTACTCCGCGACGGCCAAATCGACCGACAACGGCCAGAATTGGACGACGGATCCCAAGACGATCCGCGTCAACAAGGGCGTCACGATCCCCGGCTTCACCAATGTCCACGAGAGCCAAGGGAAATTCCAGCAGAGTGCCTACGTACTGAGCCGCGATGGCAAGACCCTGTACCAGTTCGGCACCCCCAACGGACGATTCGGTGATGCCTTCGTCTCACGAGTCGCGTCGGCCGACATCGAGAATCTCGACGCGTACGAGTACTCGACGCAGGATCCCGACCCAACCAAGCAGTGGTCCAAGAACATCGGCGATACCGTCGCTATCGTCAAGGGCCCGGTCAGCGAGATGTCCGTTGCGTGGAGCGACTACCTCGGCCGTTACGTGATGATGTACGGGGACGAGAACTCTCGTACGTTGGTCGCGCGTACTGCCGAGAATCCAGAGGGGCCGTGGAGCGCGCCGAAGACGATCCTCGATGCCAACCAGACGGCCGGCGGTATCTACGCACCGTTCATTCATCCGATGTCGAGTGGAAAAGACTTGTACTTCACTGCATCTCGGTGGTCGGACTACAACGTGCTGCTGCTGAAGACGAACCTCGATGCGCTGAAGTGAGCTTCGCCGATCGTTCGATGGCGGCTTCCAGGTAGGCGGCGACGTCCAGATCGAGCGCTGCGGAGAGCAGCCCGCGGCGAATCGTCGAGCGATATCTGCTCGACGGTGCGCCGGGCTCCCGCACGAGCGAGCTGGTCAGCGTGAAGGCCGGAATTCCGTCGATGTCCGGAAGCCGCAGCAGTGCATCGTATTTCCCGCGGAAGCTCTCGCCCTCGCGATCCACTTCCAGCTGCGACCACTGTCCGACGGCGAGCGTCTCCATCTCCCCGACATCGATGGCTGCGACCACGTTCTCGACCGCGGCCAGGTGAGCGAACTGGGCTCGTTCGATCAGATAGCCTTGCGCTACAGAACGATTCGTAGGATCGACCGTCGTCGACACGAAGGCGGATGCTCCGGTCCAGCGCCGGGATACTCCCGCGAAGTACAGCGCATGATCGATCCACAGCCACCGTTGTTCGGCAGGTAGTGACGCGGTGGGCGCCGGCGGGTGCGCGCCGAACTCCGAGTGCTCGTCGGATCCGGTCAGGTAGGTATGGAACCTCTCGCGCAGCAGATTGGACCCGTACGAGACGTACCACAGCCGTTCGCTCATTCGGCCTCGAACAGCTGCCGGTACGCCTCGGCGAGTAGGTCGGCCGCGAGATCGTGGTTGTGTGCCGCTGCGCCCGTTGAGTTTCCGGACCGCATCAGTCGAGCGTTGAGGCCGTAGGCAAGGTCGTCGAACGTGTCGTCGTCGATACCCAGGTCGACGTCCACGTCCTCTTCCAGCAGCGCCCCGAGGTCGATCGACCACGACCACACGCGTTCGTCTCGATACGGTCCGCGTCCGGCGCTGACGGTCTCGTTGGAGATCTCGAGCTGCTCGTCGGTCCGGTCGCGCGGAACGTTGGTATTGATGCGCAGGTCCAGCTCGATCGTGTCGTCGTCGTGCATGATCTCGTCGACGCGGAGGGTCTCGAATCCGCCGCACGTCAGCGTCAGTAGACGTCGCGGACCGGTGTCGTCCTGTGCGTCGGACAGGGCGCTGATCTGCCACAGGTACTTCTCGGTGTTCGCCGGATCGGGGATCGAGGAGTTGATGTAGTCGGCCACGATGCTGCGGATGGCGGGGTAAGCGATGTGGTCGGAGAGCTCCCAGAACCGTCGACGGCTCTGCCCGACGGCCGCGTCCAGCAGCGTTGCGCGCTTGGCGCGTTCCTTCGGCAATGCGGCTTTCGCGCTCGGTGCGTCGCCGATCGCGGTCGGCTCCGCCGGACGCTGACGCAGGTCGGTCAGTTGCGAGACCAGCGCTGTCAACTGCTCGAGCTGGTCCTCGGTTCCGGGGGTGAAGTCGAGCGACTCGATGTCGGCCCAGATGACGCGGTCGGCGGCGAATTGGGCTGCCACGGAGTGGGAGTATCCGACGAAGGCCTCGTCGTTCGTGAAGTGCAGGACGTACAGCCCGGATCGGTGATCCTTGGCCGCGAAGGTCGTGGCGATGGATCCGGCATCGATGACATCGAACCGCTCGAAGGCGAACCCGTCGGGTGTGGAATCAGTCGGCATGGTCGAGAATCTACCGATGTGAGATGAAAGCACCTATTTCCGGCCTTGTCCGCAATGTCGGGAATTCGTTCCAGAAACCGATGATTTAGGTGAACCTTCGTAAACTCGACGTTCAGACTTGTTCTGGCACCGCCTGTTCCGCATTGTCCGATGTACCGGAGGTACTTCCGCTACCGTGAACGAAAGACGAATTCGTGGTGCTATCTTGTGGAATGTCTGTTTCCACCGCTAACGAAACAAGCAGGTAACACGCGGTGTGAACAATGCCGAGAGCAGTGCCATCGGGCACGGCCGTGGTGCTCGATGGAAGGTGGTTGCGCGTGGGCGGTTATCTTGCGCGGAGGTTGCTGAACTACGTCGTACTACTGCTCATCGCGACGTTTCTGACCTACCTCCTGGCCTCGCTCACGTTCGATCCGCTGTCCAATCTGCTCAGTCGCAATCCGCCGCCCTCGAGCGCTGTACTCGACGCCAAGCGCGCGGCGCTGCATCTGGACGACAACCCCGTGCTGCGCTATCTGAAGTGGCTGTGGGCTGTGCTTCATGGCGACTTCGGTCAGACCATCGCGGCCGGCTCTGTCAACGACGAACTGTGGCGACGCATCCTCGTCTCGCTGCGGTTGGTAGTGCTCGGCACCGTCCTGGGCGCAGTGCTCGGCACGCTCGTCGGTGCGTACGGTGCCGTCCGGCAGTACAAGATCTTCGATCACGTCGCGACTGTCGTGACGTTCATCCTCATCAGCACTCCGATCCTGGTTCTGGCACCGGTTCTCAAATACCTTGCTGTGCAGGTCAATCAGAGCACCGGAAGCCAGTTCTTCCAATACACCGGTGAGACGTCGACAACGCTCGCCCCCGGTCTGATGAACGAAATCATCGACCGCGCACAGCATTTGCTGTTGCCGACCGTCGTGCTGATGTTGTTCACCATCGGCGGCTACAGCCGCTACATGCGCAGCTCCATGCTCGACGAGCTGAACATGGACTACATCCGCACGGCCCGCGGCAAAGGGCTCACCCGCGGCCGTGCGATCTTCAAGCACGGTTTCCGTACTGCTCTGATTCCGATGGCGACGCTGTTCGCGTTCGGAATGGGCGCGGTGATCACCGGTGCCACGTTCACCGAGCGCGTCTTCGGTTGGTACGGCATGGGGGATTGGCTGATCTACGGCATCACCAGTCAGGACATCAACATCACGCTCGCGGTTTCGCTGTTCACGGCTCTGTCGGTGCTCGTCTCCGGCATGTTGACCGACATCTTCACTGCCGCTCTCGACCCGCGCGTTCGCTACGCGGACTGACCCACCACCTCGGACGAAAGAAAGGACTGGCGATGGCGACACCTGTGGTTCCCGAGATCACCGCGGTGGACGGCCCGATCGACTCGACGGCTCCGATCACCCGCAGGCGCTTGGTGCTGCGCCGGTTCCTGCGCAACCGGCCGGCGCTGGTGGGCATCGTGGTACTCGTGGCGATGTTCGTCGGCGCGTTCGTGCTCCCGCATTTCATCCCGTTCACCTACGAGGAACTCGACGCGTACGCGCTCAATTCGCCGCCGACCACCCGGCATTGGTTCGGCACCAACCAGATCGGGCAGGACGTCCTGGCTCAGACGCTGCGTGGTCTGCAGAAGTCGCTGATCATCGGCATGCTCGTCGCGTTGATCTCCACGGTGCTCGCCGGTGTCGTCGGCGCGGTGGCAGGGTACTTCGGCGGTTGGACCGACCGCGCGCTGATGTGGGTCGCCGATGTTCTGCTCGTCGTCCCGAGCTTCCTGGTCATCGCGATCTGCTCACCGCTGTTCCGCGACAAGAGCTTCTTCATCCTGGTGCTGCTGCTTGCGGCGTTCGCGTGGATGATCACCTCGCGCATCATCCGGGCGATGACGCGATCTCTGCGCGAGCGCGAATTCATCCGTGCCGCAAAGTACATGGGCGCAACGCCGAGCAGCGTGATCGGCAAGCACGTGCTGCCGTCGATGGCGTCGATCCTCATCGTCGACGTCACGCTCAACGTGGGTATCGCCATCATCGGTGAGGCGTCGCTGAGCTACTTCGGCTTCGGTGTCCAGCGGCCCGACGTCTCGCTCGGCACACTGATCGCGGACGGTACGTCGTCCGCGTTGACGTATCCGTGGCTGTTCGCGTTCTGCTGTGGCGCACTGGTATTGATCGTGCTGGCGACGAACTTCGTCGGCGACGGCCTGCGCGACGCATTCGATCCGAACTCGACGAGGGGACAGGCACGTGGCTGAGACTGTGCCGGTGTTGAAGGTCAGCGGACTCGAAGTCAGCTTCCCGAGCGAAGAAGGCCGCGTCACCGCAGTGCGTGGTCTGGACTATCAAGTCGACAAGGGCGAGGTCATGGCCATCGTCGGCGAATCCGGCTCCGGAAAGTCGGTCTCGTCCCTGGCCGTCATGGGGTTGCTCCCGCAGAGCGCACGCGTCACCGGGTCCATCGAGCTGAACGGCCGTCAGCTACTCGGACTGTCCGATCGCGAGATGTCCCGTGAGCGTGGGCGTTCGGTGGCGATGATCTCGCAGGACCCGCTGACGGCGCTGACTCCCATCTACCGCATCGGCGACCAGATCGCCGAAGCGATCTCCGTACACAATCCGTCGCTGAGCAAGGCGAAGGTCGAGGAGCGCACCCTGGAGTTGATCGATCTGGTCGGCATCTCCGATCCGAAAACGCGGGCGAAGTCGTATCCGCACGAGTTCTCCGGCGGTATGCGCCAACGCGTCGTCATCGCGATGGCCATCGCGAACGATCCCGATCTCATCATCGCCGACGAGCCCACCACTGCTCTCGACGTGACGATCCAGGCGCAGATCCTCGACCTGCTGCGCACGGCCCGTGACGTCACCGGAGCAGGCGTCGTGTTCATCACGCACGACCTGGGAGTCGTTGCCGGAGTTGCCGATCGGGCCATGGTGATGTACGCCGGGCGCGCCGTCGAAACTGCTCCGGTGGACGAGCTGTACGCACACCCGTCGATGCCCTACACGGTGGGCTTGCTCGGCTCCGTTCCTCGCCCGGACCGTCCTGCGCAGGAGCGCCTGGTGCCCATCGAGGGCACGCCGCCCGCGCTGGTGAATCTTCCGACGGGCTGCCCGTTCGGGCCTCGATGCCCGTTGCACACGGAGGCCTGCGACAAGGGTGAACCGCCGCTGATTCAGGTTGCCCCGAATCACAGCGCGGCGTGCATCCGCATCGATGCGGCCACAGCCGAGTCGGTGGAGGCCGAGTTCGAGGGTGCCCCGCGGTCGGAGGCACCGGCGGAGTTGGTGGTGACCGTGCCGAAGGATGCTCCGGTGCTGTCGGTGACCGATCTGCACAAGAGCTACCCGATGTTCAAGGGCTCCGTGCTGCGGCGTCGGGCCGGGGACGTGCCTGCCGTACAAGGCATCAGCTTCGACGTGCACGCCGGATCCACTCTGGCCATCGTCGGTGAATCCGGGTGCGGCAAGTCGACGACCCTGCTCGAGATCATGGAATTCGTGAAGCCGCAGCAAGGCTCGATCGAGATCAATGGCGTCGAGCCCTACAGCCTGAGCCGCGCCGAGCAACGAAAGTTGCGCGCACACATCCAGATCGTCTTCCAGGACCCGATGGGCTCACTCGATCCTCGCATGCCGGTGGGGGAGATCATCGCCGAGCCGTTGAAGATCAACGGCGTCCCGGTCGACGAGCGCACCCGCCGGGTTCGGGAACTGATGGACACCGTCGGAATGCGTCCCGAACTCGCGGATCGGTATCCCACCCAGTTCTCCGGCGGGCAGCGTCAACGTGTCGGTATTGCACGGGCTTTGGCGTTGAAGCCGTCGATCCTGGTCCTCGACGAGCCTGTGTCTGCGCTCGACGTGTCGATCCAGGCGGGCGTGCTGAACCTCCTGCAGGATCTGCAGGAGGAGCTCGGTCTGGCGTATCTGTTCGTCTCGCACGATCTGTCGGTGGTGCGTCACCTCGCCGACGAAGTGGCCGTGATGCGCAACGGAGTGTTCGTGGAGAAGGGCCCGACGGCGCAGATCTTCGACGCACCCCAGGACCCGTACACACGGGCACTTCTGAAAGCCATCCCCATCCCCGATCCCGTGCTCCAACGAGCCCGAATCGCCGAGGCCGCAAAACTGGCCGACGCCATATGACCCGCAAGATACGGCACACTGAGAAAGGTGAACTGATGAGAGCCAAGCTATTTCGGGCACTGGTCCCGATCGCGGTGGCCGTGACGACTGTGGGACTGGTGGCGGGGTGCAGCTCCGGCGATACCGGGCCCAACCCCGATGCGCCTGCGTCCTTCGACAGCGGTGCGCAGATCAATCCGCATCCGATCAGCGATCTGCAACAGGGCGGGAACATGAACTTCCCGCTCTCGCAGGTGCCGACAAATTACAACTACTACCAAATCGACGGCACAACGGTCGATACCTCGCGGTTCTACGCCGCGCTGATGCCGAGGTCGTTCACCGCTGCAGCCGACGCGAGTCTGACGGTGGACACGGACTTCTTCACCGACATCACCGAGTCGGAGGTCGACGGCAAGCAGGTCATCACCTACAACATCAATCCCAAGGCCAAGTGGAGCAGCGGGAGGTCGCTGGACTACACAGACCTCGTGGCGACGTGGACGTCGACCAGCGGAAAGGACCCGGCTTACGAGGCTTCATCCACTGCCGGGTACGACAAGGTCGAATCCGTCGTGCGTGGCGAGAACGACCAACAGGTGATTCTGACCTTTGCCGAGAAGTTCGCGGACTGGCCATCGCTGTTCTCCCCGCTGATGCCCGCAGAGTCGGTGAACAGCGTCGACGCATTCAACACGGGATCCGTGAGCACGATGCCTGCCACCGCAGGCCCGTTCCGTATCCGGAACATCGAGCCCGGCGGTAAACGCATCATTGCGGAGCGCAATCCTGATTGGTGGGGCGAAAATCCAGCGGTGCTCGACACCATCACGTTCCTGCCTCTCGACACCACGGCCTCCATCGGCGCGTTGCAGAGTGGCGAGATCGATTACTACGAACTAGGCAGCAGCGCTGATGCATTCAAGGTCGCCCGGGGTATCCCGAACATCGACCTGCGGCAGAGCCTGGGTCCGCAGTACCGCCACTTCGATTTCAATGGCGCGCCCGGACGCATCACCTCGGACGAGGCGGTAAGGCTGGCTCTGATGAAGGCGATCGACCGCGACTACCTGGCTACCTCCCAGCTCGGCCAGATCACCTCCAGTCCGACTGTGCTGAACAGCCACATCTACGTCGACGGACAGAAGGGTTACCAGGCCAACAACGGCGATATCACCTTCGATCCCGAGAAGGCCAAGTCCGAGCTCGACGCTGCGGGCTGGACGATGAACGGTGACTTCCGGTCCAAGGACGGCCAACAGCTCGATCTGCACGACATCATTCCTGCCGATACCCCGAATGCGACGCAGGAAGCGCAGATCATCCAGCAGAACCTCAAGGCTGTCGGCGCCAACCTCATCATCGACGCGGTGCCGTCGGACGACTTCTTCGAGAAGTACATTCTGGTCGGTGCTTTCGACGTCACGCACTTCACCTGGGAAGGAACGCCGTACACCTCCAGCAGTGACGGCATCTTCCGTTTGACGCCCGGCAGTACGTTGCAGAACTACGGCCAGGTCGGGTCCGAGGAGATCAACGGACTACTCGACAAGGCCGCAGCCGAGCTCGACGACGATGCACGTATCGCCGACTACAACGAAGCGGACAAGGCGATCTGGGCCGAGGGCCACAGCCTGACGATGTTCCAGCGTCCGTCGACGTACGCGACGAAGTCCAATCTCGCCAACTTCGGTGCACCAGGATTCGGCGACATCGACATGTCGAAGGTCGGGTTCCTGAAATAAGGAACGGGCTCGGCTATCCGGTCGGTGTCGCGGCAGCCACTCTGGTTGTCGCGGCATCGACCGTTGTCGTCATAGCTCCACTGAGTGTGTTCGTTGCGCTCGTGGTCCTTGTCTGGACGGGTTGGTCGGTAGCGTGCACGGTGCTCGCCCGCCGGTCAGCCGAGTCCGGAACTGTACGCACCACTGTGCGACGGGTGCGGTTTGAGCACCGCATGCGGTCGCGCGGTTACCTGGAGGTGCACGGTAACAAAGGGCGGGCCTGGTACCCGGTTTACTTCCACACCGGGCTGCTGGCGATCGTCCCCGATGCCGATGCCCGCATGAGCAGGTCGATTCTCGGACGCCGGGCCTTTGTCGTCGAACCGGGGATAGTTGCGCTGCCGTCGGGGCGTCGTCGCACCTCGTTACCTCCCGGAACCCCCCTCGACGCCCCTCGTCTCAACGAGTCCGATCTACGCACGCGCAGTGAAAGATTCGGATCGCTACGCCGCCGAATCATGCTCGACGCCCCCGCCGCGGTGGCCGGCCCGTTCATCGGCCTGCTGTGGCTGATCGTCGACGGGGGAGGATTCGCTCAGTTCGTCGCAGTCAGTCTGCTGGCTGCAGTCACCGCGCTCTGGTGGTCGGCAATCGGGGGCAGCGACCCCAGCTGAGCAATTGGGGCGACGCGCGTTCGTAACTGCCGAGAAACACCCCTGATCTACGTTCGAGATTCGGACAATTCAGGAGGCATCATGGCGCGGTCGATGGCGGAGCAGGCAGCGGAGACGATCACCAAGGGGATCGGTCGTCGCGGATTCATCCAGGCGGTCGCCGCCTTGGGCGCGGGCGTCGGAATTGCTGGAACGGCAGCGTGTTCGACCCCGTCGACGAGCACCTCCGCCTCGAGTTCGTCGGCACCGGCACCTACCGCTGCAGGGATTCTTCAGCCCGGAGCCGGCGACATCTCCGGCGATCACTACCTGAGCTCGGAGGTCGACAAGGTCCTGTGGGGCTACGTCCCGACGGTCGAGTCCGAATCGGTGCTGCAGATGAAGTCCGGTGAAACGGTGACCATCGACGCGCTCAGCCATGAGGGGATCCTCGAAGACCAGGGCCGCGACCCCGTCGAGTTCTTCGGCGGCAAAGGTGTTTCCGAGTCCGATGTGCTGCAGGACGCGATCGACATTGCCGGCGGGTACGACCGGACGGTCCGCAACTTCGACGTCGACGGACCGCACGTGGTGACGGGCCCGGTGTTCGTCGAGGGTGCGCAGCGCGGCGACGTGCTCAAGATCGAGACGCTCGAGGCGATTCCACGCGTTCCGTACGGCGTGGTGTCGAGCAGGCACGGCAAGGGATCTCTGGCGGTCACCGCGTCCGGTGAGGCACCTGCAGGTATCAGCCTGGACGAGGTCATGCCGCCGATCGGAAGCGATGGCAGAAAGTCGGGTGACCCGACGCAGTACGGCAACGTGTCCACGTTCACCGCGGTCGAGGACGGGCAGGGCGTGATGCGGTACGGCGATGCGGCCGTGCGCTTTCCACTGCGACCGTTCATGGGCATGATGGGCGTTGCGTTCGCCAGTGACCCGGGTCTGACGTCACCGAACGCCAATTCGATTCCCCCGACGCTCGGCGGCGGCAACATCGATGTCGGTCTGCTCGGTGTCGGATCGACGTTCTATCTCCCCGTGTTCGCCGAGGGCGCGTTGTTCTACGTCGGTGATCCACATATGGCGATGGGCGACGGCGAGGTGGCGCTCACCGCGATGGAGGGGTCGCTGCGCGGCACCTTCCGTCTGACCGTCTGCAAAGCAGGCAGTGGAGACGCACCGTCCGTCGCGTACTCGTATCCCTTTGCCGAGAACGAGGATTCGTGGATCCCGATCGGCCTGTCCGATCCGGACGGTGCCGTCGGCGGCCAGAGTTCGGATCTCAACGCCGCCATGCGCCGCGCTGTGGTCAATGCTCTGGACTTCCTGGAGGCAGATCTCGGCATGGACCGCGCGACGGCGTATGCGTACCTCTCCGCCGCCGCGAACTTCACTGTGTCGCAGGTGGTCGACAAGACGGTCGGCGTGCACGGCCAGATCTCGAAGGCACACTTCGACCGGTAGGAGTGCGCCTTCGGCGCAGTGGTGCGTTCGAGTGCCTCAGCGGGCACCTGATCACACCACTGCCGAAGGCACCTCAGCGGTGCGCCGTCGCGATGAACTGCCGGGTTGCGGCGTCGACGATGTCGCCTGGGGTGATGTCTATTTCGTCGTTCAGCCAGGCAATCACGAGTTCGGCGAGTCCGCCGATGAACAGTAGGCCGTTGATCTCCGACTGCGGGTGCGGAAAAGCCTGCTCACCGTAGAGTTCGCGTGATTGTTCGGCAACCAGATGGGCGAAGGCGCGCATGGACTTTCGTCGGTACGCCCGGAGTGAGTCGACGGCCAGCGATTCGATCATTGCGACGCGGCCCTTACGTGGGTCCTCGGTGAGCACGCCGACGAACGCGGCGATGGCGTTGTGCACCTGTTCCTCGACGGTAGGCGCGGGGGAGTGCAGCGCGTCGAGCGCCTTGGCTCGGATCTCGTCGGATATCGAATCCACCACTCGTTCGAGTAGATCGTCTCTGCTGCTGAAGTTTTCGTAGAAATAGCGTTCGGTCAGCTTGGCGTGCGCGCAGATGGCGGTCATGGTTGCACCCTTGGCCCCGGCGGCCGCGAATACCTCGAGCCCGGCATCGAGCAAACGGGCCCGACGGTCGGCAAGGCGATCGTCGGCGCTCATGCCGTTGTAGCGGCGCGTGGTGGAGGCCATGGATAGATCTTGACAGACGGAGCGCGTGTGACGCAGACTACATCTCATCTGACAGGACGCTCTGTCAGATGTATGGAGGTCGACAATGGCACGTGCTTTGGCTGCTCCACCTGTTGATTCAACGCTCGAGCCGGTGTTCGGCGATGGCGGTCTGCCGGTAATCGGTCACACCCTCGAGTACATCCGCGACCCCCTCAAGCTGTTGGGTAGTCGGTGGGAGAAGTACGGCGAGGTGTCGTGGTTGACGATGGCCGGCCAGAAGTGGATCACCGTCCTGGGGCCGAACGCGTGCCAGCAGGTGCTGCAGAACGCGGACAAGGCGTTCGTCAACGGTGACGGATGGTCTCTGCTGATCGGACCGTTCTTTCACGGCGGCCTGATGTTGCTCGACTCCGAGGTGCATCTCCGGCACCGCCGAATCATGCAGCAGGCGTTCACTCGCGATCGGCTCACCAAATCCGTCGACGCGTTGAACCCCGTCACGGCAACAGGATTGGACGCCTGGCAGGGCGGACGCGACTTTCAGGTCTACCCGGCGCTCAAAGCGCTGACGCTCGAGGTCGCAACATCCATCTTCATGGGCGGGGCCGAGGACAGTACCGATGCCGACATCGCAGAACTCAACGCCAGTTTCGTGGCGTGTGTCCAGGCCGCAACCTCGATCGTGCGCTATCGGGTTCCGGGTACCCGCTGGAAGCGGGGGCTGGACGGCCGGGCTGTGCTCGACGACTTCTTCCGCCGCTACCTACCGGCGAGGCGCGCACAGGAAACCGACGACCTCTTCTCGGTTCTGTGCCACATCGAAGGGGACAACGGCGAGCGTTTCTCGGACGACGAAGTGATCGACCACATGATCTTCCTGCTCATGGCTGCGCACGACACGTCCACGATCACGCTCTCGACGATGATGCAGTACCTCGGCCAGCATCCGGAGTGGCAGAACAAGTGTCGTGCCGAGTCCGAGTCGCTGGGCACCGATGCGCCGACGCTGGCGCAGCTCGACGAACTGCCCAGTGTCGATCTGGTCATGAAGGAATGCTTGCGTTTGGTGTCGCCGACCCCGGTGGTCGCCCGCCGCGCAATCAAGGACACCGAGGTGCAGGGCAAGTTCGTCCCCGCGGGGACGTATGCGTCGGTCGCCCCGCACTTCACGCACCACATGGCGCAGTACTGGCCCAACCCCGAGGAGTTCGACCCCGGCCGATTCGCCGACGACCGTCGTGAGGACAAGGTTCATCGCTACGCGTGGGAGCCGTTCGGCGGCGGCGTGCACAAGTGCATCGGGATGTTCTTCGCCGGCGCGGAGATCAAGACGATCATGCATCACCTGCTGCTGCGGTTCGACTGGTCGGTCGATCCCGATTACGTTGCGCCACTGAACTTCACGTCCCTGCCCTTTCCCGAGGACGGGCAGCCCGTGCAGCTGCGAAAGCGGTAGGTCTATCCGGCGCGGTCGGTGAGCCAGCCGACGATGTTCGCGGTGACCTCGTCGCGGTTGGTTTCGTTGAGAATTTCGTGGCGGGCACCGGGGTACAGAGTGACGGTCACGTCGCTCATGCCGGCCTCGCGGTATCGGGCAGCAAGGGTTTCGATCAACTGACCTCCGCCCGCGAGCGGATCGTCGGTTCCCGACGTGATCAGGAGTGGCAGGTCGGAACGGATCTGCTCGAGGTTGTGTGGATCGGCGAGCTTCTCGGCCTCACCGAACAAGGCAGGGACCGTCGACTCGGGGAGGTCGAAGCCACACAGCGGGTCGGCGACATAGGCGTCCACTTCGGCCTCGTCGCGAGAGAGCCACTCGTATCCGGTGCGGTGCTCGAAGGCGGCGTTGAACACGCTCAGGTCCCCGGCGGGGGCGTCGGCCATTCCGGCGGCGAGAACGTCCAGCGTGGTCGATCCCGACAACACCACACCCTCGTACAGATCCGATCGCTCGATCAGAACATGCTGCGCGGCAAACGAACCCATCGAGTGAGCGAACAGGAACAGTGGCAGGTCCGGGTACTCGTTCAGCAACGATTCGCCGAGTTGCTCGATGTCGGCCCACAACCCGGCGAACGCGGCAGCCCCGAAGTCGCCCGGTGTGTCGACGATCGACTCTCCGTGGCCGCGATGATCGGACGCGACGACGTGAAATCCGGCGTCGTTCAGCGCGGCGGCGAAGCGGGCGTAGCGGCTGCCGTGTTCGGCGAGTCCGTGCGCGATCTGTACGACGCCGCGAGCCGGATCGACGGATGTGGTCCAGGTGTAGGTGCTGATCTCGATGTCGTCCTGCTTGGATACGAACGACGAAGCGTTGGCCACGAAAATCTCCTCGGAGCGGCGATTGGGACGAGACTCGAACCTATCTCTTAGGCCTTCGATATCGGTTCGAAATGCTCGACGACGGGAAACGGCTCGTAGAAGTGATGCAACAGGGTCTTCCAGTCCTGATACCGGTCGGACTGTCGAAAGCCTTCGGTGTGGTCTTCGAGGCGTTCCCACTGCACCAGCAGCAGATACGTATTCGGCTGCTCGATGCCCTTGGACAGTGTCAGCTTCACGAACCCCGGCATCGAGGAGATGATCGACGTCGCGTCGGCGAACGCGGCCTCGAATTCGTCGGTTCGACTGGGGACGACGTGCAACAAAGCATGTTCGACGATCATCGGAACAGTATGACCGCGGCATGACAAAGCTCCCCGGACAACTGCCCGGGGAGCCATGTCAACGGATCTATTTCGCTGAAACTCTGACGAGCTTCTTGTTCACGAACTCGTCCATGCCCCACGGTCCCAGTTCGCGGCCGACGCCGGAGCGCTTGACGCCGCCGAACGGCAGGCCGGGCAGTGTGGTGCCGTGTTCGTTGACGAAGGCCATGCCGACCTCGAGCTGCTCGGCCACGTCGCGAGCCTTGTCCAGGTCTGCGCTCCACACCGAGCCGCTCAGGCCGTATGCCGAGGAGTTCGCCAGTTCGATTGCCTGCTGCGGGCTTTCGACCTTGTAGATCACCGCTGCTGGTCCGAACAGCTCTTCGCTGTACGCACGCATGTCCGGGGTGACGTCGGTGAGCAGCGTCGGTTGCACGAATGCACCCGGCCCGTCGATCTTCTTGCCACCGGTGAGCAGTGTTGCGCCCTTGGCGACGGCGTCGTCGATCTGCTCGATCAACGTGTCGGCGGCGGTCTGCGACGACAGCGGGCCGAGGGTGGTGTTCGCGTCCAACGGGTCACCGGTCTGAACGGCCTCGAACGATGCGGTGAGCTTGGTGACGAAGTCGTCGTAGTACTCCTCGGCGACGAGGATGCGCTTGGCGGCATTGCAGGCCTGGCCTGCGTTGGACAGCCGCGCCCGGGTTGCGGACTCGACCGTGGCGTCCATGTCGTCGGAGTCGAGCATGATGAACACGTCCGAGCCGCCGAGCTCGAGCACGACCTTCTTGAGGTTGCGTCCTGCGGTTTCGGCGACCGAGGTGCCGGCCCGCTCGCTACCGGTGAGCGAAACACCCTGCACGCGTGGGTCGGCGATCATGTCGGCGATCTGGTCGTTGGTCGCGAAGATGTTGATGTACGCGTCCTGGGGGAGTCCGGCCTGCTCGAAGATCTCCTCCATCAGCAAAGCCGACTGCGGGCAATTCGGTGCGTGCTTGAGCAGAATCGTATTGCCCACCATCAGGTTCGGGCCGGCGAACCGGGCCACCTGGTAGTACGGGAAGTTCCACGGCATGACGCCGACGAGGACTCCCACCGGCTTGCGCTGCAGCACAGTGTCTTCCGCGCCGGGCACGTCGAGCGCCTCGTCCTCGAGCAGCGTGGGGCCGTTGTCGGCGTAGTAGCGGTAGATGTTCGACGACAGCTCCACCTCGCCTTGGGATTCGGTGAGGGGCTTGCCCATTTCGATCGAGATGGTTCGGGCCAGTTCGTCGGAACGCTCGGTGTAGAGGTCGGCGACCTTGTGCAGAATTTCGGCACGGTGCTTCGGTGAGGTCTTGCGCCACGTCTGGAAACCGGCGTGTGCGTCGGCCAGTGCGCGCTCGACGCCGGCCGCGTCGAGAGTCTCGAATTCCTTGACAGTTGTGCCGTCGGCAGGATTGACAGTTTTGTAGGTCGTCATGATCCGTTCAACGGTCGGGGAGGGGCCCGTTGTTCCTATTCGGGCAAATCGGATGCTCCGACGGTGGTCAGGAAGGGGTCCGAGTTCCGGCGTCGCGGTGACGCGTCCGGTACTCCATGGGCGTGCAATCGAATTGACGACGGAATGTACGCGTCAGGTGCGAGCTGTCGTAGAAGCCCCACCGGGCGGCGATCTCGCCGAGGGTGACCGCGGGATCCGCGGTGAGGATGTCTCGTATCGCGCCGTTCATGCGTTCGTGGCGCACACATTCGGAGAAGGTGGTGCCTGCTGCGTTCAGTAGGCGGTGCATCGTGCGGGTCGAGATCATCGCCTCGCGCGCTGCGGCGTCGGCACTGACGCGGCCGGACGGTAGGGCTGTGCGAATGTAGTGGCGCAGCATCATTCGGGTGGCGTTGTCGCGTGTCTCCGACTCGCGCGTGTTCGTCGTCGATCCGGCCACCGCGGTCAGCACGTCGACGAACGATCGATCGAGTGTCGCGAGCGCGCCGGGGTCGAGCGTCGAGCTCTCCTTCCACAGAACCGACATCATCGATCCCACCAGTGCACCCGCACCCGTCGTGGTGTCGATGCTGGTGCCCGTCACCGCGTCGGGATTCCACAGCTCCCGCGGGATTCGGAACGAGAGCACTTTCCACATCTCTCTGCTCTCGGTCTCGCGGTACTCCATCTGGTACGGGCGGGTGGTGTCGAAAACGGTGATCGAACCAGGCGTGATCAGCGAGCGGCGTTCGTCCTGCTCCGCGAGGCATGTTCCTTCCAGCTGGAGGTTGACGAACACTGCGTCGAGCGGCGCGCGCGTGACTTCACGTCGACCGTGTTTGAGGACCTGGGTGACCGAGGAGATCTCGGCGCAGTTGACCACCGCCAGTTCCTGAGAGTCGACCCAACCCGGGACACCGTCGGGAACGGAGCTGCGGTCTCGTTGCGAGCGGCCTCGATGGGGAGCCAACGGTGTGAAGGCCTCGCACACCACGTCACCCCAGTAGCTCACCTGCTCCTGGGGGCTCAGCCCGGACGTGGACCAGTACGGCACGATGGCCCTCCTCCCGTGGTGTCGGCATGTCCACTGGAACCGACGATAGATCGCCTGATCGACAGCTGTATTTCCCCGGCGTAACAACCTCGACCGTGGCGGTCGTCGCGCGTCAGGCCGTTCTGCGGTACGTCGATTCGCAGTGGGCTGCCCTGGTGTGCAGCATCGGCAGGACCTCGTCGAGGAGGGAGCATTCGAGTTCGGCGCGATGAGTGTCGAGCAGGGGAACGATCGTCACCCCGTCTGCGACGTGTGCTGCCTCGATGTCGGCGATGAGTCCGGCCAGACCCGACGGTGTGCCGATGTAACAGACGGTCCTGGGGGCCTGGACTCGTGCGTCGGCCAGTTCAGTGCGCGCTGTTCTCGCGTCGTGCGCTATGTGAACCGCGACGTCGAGAACGACCGACGGCGCATCTGTCCGGTGCTCACGGTCGTTGTGCGCTGCACGCAGGCGGGCTCGGGCGAGCTGGGCCGTGGCGAGGTCATCTGCCCGGATGTGAACGGTCTCGGTGACCGGTGGGTCGGTCAGCCACCGTGGATCCGACTGGTCGGTCGGTGTGAGAGACAGTGCGACAGCCATATTCGTGGTGAGCATGAGGGGTCCGTTCGCGTCGAGGTCAGTGAGTGGGTTCGGGTGGGGTCAGGGACCGCAGGGTGGATCCGTGCCATACGAGGGGTTCGGTGCTCGGGTCGCTGCCCATGCGGTGCACCTCCATCAGCACGACGTCGTGGTCGCCGGCTCGAATCTCGCTGTGGATGCTGCACTCGAGGTGTGCTGCGGCACCGCCGATGAAATGCGCTTGGGTCTCGGAGGTGAACGAGTCGATCCCGTCGAATCGATCTCCGGACTTCGAGGACAGCTGACCGATCAAGGATCGGTGGAGTCCACTGAGCACCGACACCCCGAGGCGCGGCGCTCTGCGCAGCCTCGGCCAGGTGGTCGAGGTGTGCTGCACAGCGAACAGCACGAGGGGCGGGTCGGCGGAGATCCCTACCTGAAAGGAGGACGCCACGAGACCGACCGGCACGTCGTCGATGACGGCCGACAACATGACGATGCCCGACGGGAACAGTGCGAATGTCTTGCGAAGCAGGCTCGTGTCGTCGGAGACGTCGACGAGCGTGAGTGAGGGTGGTGTTGCCATCCGGGTCATGTGTGACCGCCGTTCTTCAGTGCTGGGGGTGGTCGAGCGGGGGATGGCCGCCGAGTGCGGCCATCCCCCGTCCTGCGGAGAGCGATGTGTGAGAGCTGCGGCGACGTGTCAGACGCCCGCGGTGACCCAGTCGACGTGTGTTCCGCCCGTGCCACTGACCTCGGCGTCGCGCACGAAGGCACCTCGGTACTTGGCCGCGGCGTGCCGATCGGGGAGCTGAGGGCCGATCTCCGGGAACATGCGTTCGCGCAACGTGCCGGATCCGTATTCCTTCTGCGCGAGTCCACGTTCCTGCAGCACCGGGATGACGTGGTCGACGAAGTCCTCCGCCGACTGTGGGAAGTACTGGATGATCTGGTTGACGCCGTCCACGCCCGCGTCCTGCCACTGCTCGAGCTGATCCGCGATCTGCTCGGGGGTGCCCACCATGCGGCTGGCGTAGGACAGGGCCCCGACGAGATCGGAGACCTTGGCCTTCTGTCCGTTGTTGGAGTCCTCGAACATGCGGGCGTACCCCTGCACTCCCGACATCGAGGTCTGCTCGATCGGCATGTCCGGGTCCAGGCCGGACACGTCGATGCCCATATCGCGGCCGATATGTGCGGCCAGGCCTCGATAGCTGATGTCCTCGTCGATCTCGGCGGACTTGCGCCAGGCCTCTTCTTCGGTGGACCCGACGACGAACGAGAAGCCCTGGATGAACTTGAGGTCACCGGCGTTGCGGCCGGCGGCCACTGTTTCCTTGCGCTGCTCGGCGATTCCCTTGCGAGCTCCCTCGATCGTCGGATACACGACGAACGTGGCCTCGGCATGACGAGATGCGAACTCACGTCCCACTTTCGACGATCCGGCTTGATACATGACCGGTGTGCGCTGCGGGGACGGGGACGCCATGTGTGGGCCGAGGACCTTGTAACGCTCGCCCTGGTGGTAGATCCGGTGGATCTTGTCGGCATCGGCGTATACCCCGGCTTCACGATCGGCGAGCACCGCGCCGTCGTCCCACGATCCTTCCCACAGCTTGTAGACGACCTTCATGTACTCGTCGGCCCAGCGGTATCGCTCGTCGTGCTCGACGATCTTGTCGAAACCGAAGTTCTGCGCGGCCGAGTGGGTGGCGCTGGTGACGATGTTCCACCCGATTCGCCCCTTGCTCAGGTGATCCATCGTCGACATCTTGCGAGCGAAGCTGAAGGGGTGCTCGGTGAGGATCGAGCTGGTGAACGTCAGTCCGAGGTTGTCGGTCGCCCCGATGAGAGCAGCGCAGAGAGCAGCCGGGTCGTGGCAGGGCATGTGTAGTCCCTCCTCGATGTACGCGTTCCACTTGCCCTCGTACGCGGGATCGATCCCGACGACGTCCGCCAGGAACAGGGCGTCGTACTTGCCGCGTTCGAGCGTCTTGGCGAGGTCGACCCACGTATCGAGGGTGTCGAAGTGCACCTGGGTGGTTTTCGGATTGCGCCACAGACCGTGATAGGTGTGCGAGACGGTATTCATCTGGAATGCGTTGAAGATCATTCGATTGCGTGTCATGGAGAGAAATGTAAACAGCGCTTGTGTCGCATCCATTAAACGCGGAATCGGTTGCGTTTCCATCACCTCACCGGTACTTCCAGTGGGTAGTGAGGGAAAACGGATCACCGATCATCATGTGGTGCAACATGATTGGTAGTCCAGCGTTGGGATTGTCTTTCTTGGAAAGGGCATGCAAAAGCCGCACCCTGCTCGTGTTTTCGGCAGATGTGCGGCGTTCTATCGGGAATGTGCATCCCGGATAATCGGGTTACGGAAAGTTGGTTTCGGCCGGTGCAGCGGTACTTTTGCCGGGCCTGTTGTCGGAGGAATTCTTTCTCGTGGATTTGCGTGCGCTCGGCTTGCGGGGGCGGTCGTGGGGGTGTGCGCTCCATGTTGCCCCCGCAGTGCGGTGTCTCGATTGTAAAAATCGGCCATCTTTTTGTACCGGTGCGCCATGCCAGTCGATCCGGTCCTGGAGAGGTGGGTCTGCCGACCTGCGGAACTGCTACTGGTCAGTAACTTCGGCGCGTGGATGGAGTGATACCCCACTGCCCCGCACAGCAGCAGATTCGAAGATTAAAGTCGAGGTTGGACGCATCCAAAAGACGACGTTGAAACTGAGGCAAAGGCGAAACATGACAGCGAAGAAGCCGACCATCATTTACACCCTGACCGACGAGGCGCCCATGTTGGCGACTCACGCGTTTCTGCCGGTTATACGTTCTTTCGCCAGCGCGGCCGAGATCAACGTCGAGTCGAGTGACATCTCCGTTGCCAACCGCATCCTCGCCGAGTTCCCCGATTACCTGAACGAAGACCAGCGAGTGACCGACAACCTCGCCGAGCTGGGCAAGCTGACGCAGCTGCCCGAGACCAACATCATCAAGCTGCCGAACATCAGCGCTTCGGTGCCGCAGTTGCTCGCTGCCGTCAAGGAGCTGCAGGACAAGGGCTACGCGATCCCCGACTTCCCCGGCAACCCGAAGACCGACGAAGAGCGCGAGATCCGCGACCGGTACACCAAGTGCCTCGGTAGCGCGGTCAATCCTGTTCTGCGTGAAGGAAACTCGGATCGCCGCGCGCCGAAGGCCGTCAAGGAATTCGCGCGCAAGCACCCGCACAGCATGACCGAGTGGTCGATGGCGTCGCGCACCCACGTCGCGCACATGCGCGAGGGCGATTTCTACCACGGTGAGAAGTCGACCGTGGTCGACGGCGACCGCGAGATCAAGATGGAGCTGCTGCCCGCCGACGGCGAGCCGATCGTGCTCAAGGAGTCGGTCTCGCTCACCGACGGTGACGTCATCGATTCGATGTTCATGAGCAAGAAGGCGCTCCTCGATTTCTACGAGCACGAGATGCAGGACGCCTACGACACCGGCGTCATGTTCTCCTTGCACGTCAAGGCGACGATGATGCGGGTTTCGCACCCCATCGTGTTCGGCCACGCTGTGCGCGTGTTCTACAAGGACGCGTTCGCCAAGCACAACGAGCTCTTCGAAGAGCTGGGCGTCAACGTCAACAACGGCTTGTCGGACCTGTACACCAAGATCGAGACCCTCCCGGCGTCGAAGCGCGACGAGATCATCGAAGATCTGCACAAGTGTCACGAGACTCGTCCGGAGCTCGCGATGGTCGACTCCGCCCGCGGCATCTCGAACTTCCACTCGCCCAGCGACGTGATCGTCGATGCGTCGATGCCCGCGATGATTCGCGCCGGCGGCAAGATGTGGGGAGCGGACGGACGTCCGAAGGACACCAAGGCAGTCAACCCCGAGTCGACGTTCTCCCGGATCTACCAGGAGATGGTGAACTTCTGCAAGACCAACGGCCAGTTCGATCCGACGACGATGGGCACCGTTCCCAACGTCGGCCTGATGGCACAGAAGGCCGAGGAATACGGCTCGCACGACAAGACCTTCGAGGTACCGAAGGCGGGCGTCGCGAACATCACCGACAAGGCCACCGGCGAGGTGCTGCTGACGCAGACCGTCGAAGAGGGCGACATCTGGCGTCTGTGCATCGTCAAGGACGCCCCGATCCAGGACTGGGTCAAGCTCGCCGTGACGCGTGCGCGTGAATCCGGAATGCCGGTCGTCTTCTGGCTCGACCCGTACCGCCCGCACGAGAACGAGCTCATCGGCAAGGTGCGCAAGTACCTGAAGGATCACGACACCGAGGGCCTCGACATCCAGATCATGTCGCAGGTTCGCGCGATCCGGTACACGATGGAGCGTCTGGTCCGCGGACTCGACACCATCTCCGCGACCGGCAACATCCTGCGTGACTACCTCACCGACCTGTTCCCGATCCTCGAACTCGGCACCAGCGCCAAGATGCTCTCAATCGTTCCCCTGATGGCCGGCGGCGGACTGTACGAGACGGGTGCGGGTGGCTCGGCTCCCAAGCACGTCAAGCAGCTCATCGAGGAGAACCACCTGCGCTGGGATTCACTCGGCGAATTCCTTGCTCTGGCAGTGAGCCTCGAAGACCTGGGCACCAAGACCGGCGACGTCAAGGCGACCATCCTCGCCAAGGCACTGGACTCCGCCACCGGCAAGCTGCTCGAGAACAGCAAGGGCCCGTCGCGTTCGACCGGTGAACTCGACAACCGTGGCAGCCAGTTCTACCTCGCGCTGTACTGGGCGCAGGAACTCGCCGAGCAGACCGAGGACGCCGAACTGGCCAAGCACTTCGGCGCACTGGCGAAGACGTTGGCAGACAACGAAGAGAAAATCGTCGCCGAGCTCAACGAGGTCCAGGGCAAGGCAGTCGACATCGGCGGCTACTACTACCCGGACCCCGAAGCCACGGCTGCCGTGATGCGTCCGTCGAAGACGTTCAACGAGGCTCTGGAGTCGGCGAAGCAGTAGTTCTTTCTGGCTCACCCCTTCTTGGAATGAATGGTCCATTCACGCGCTCAGACGTTGTGAATGGACCATTCATTCGTATTGGGGTGCAACAACACTCGGGTTGACCGCCCACCCCGGTTTGGGATCAATGTGACTTTCATGCGCTCAGACGTTGTGAATGGACCATTCATTCGTTCAGGGCGACCTCCGCATTGGGTAGCACCGGGAGCTCGACCGGAAACAGTTGAAAGCTTCCGCTCATTCCTTTCAATTCGACTTCACGGGGCAGCCCTAGGGGCAGATCGGCGGCCGTGCTGATGGCGTTGCGCACCGGTTCGCTGATCAGAATCTCACCGCCCTCGGCCTGTCCCGCAACCCGTGCCGCCATGGCCACGTTGAGTCCGAACAGGTCGTCGCCTCGCCGCACCGAGCTGCCGACGTGCACGCCCATGCGCACGCGGATGCGGTCCCACCTATCTGGGTTCTTCAGCAGGGCCTCTTGGACTTCCACCCCGCAGCGCACGGCCTCGGCCGGGTCGGAGAAGGCGATCATGTAGCCGTCGCCCTGACTCTTCACCACATGTCCTCCATGATCTGCGACGTGCTTGCAGATCAGTTTGTTGTGCTTTTCGAGCAGCTTCACCCAGCCGCGGTCGCCCAGTTCCTCGTTGCGTGCGGTCGACCCCTCGATATCGGAGAACATCACCACGATGTCGCCGTCGGCGGTCATGCGTGCCAGATCGGGTCGTTCCACCTTCGCCCAGCCGGCGAGATCCTCGACTGAGTTGCGGACCGTTGCGCCGAAGCCCTTGTTGATAAGTAGGTCCGTGGTGTGGAAGGCAGTTCTGATCGCGAAGGGCACCAGGCCGCGTCGCTTACGACGTTGCTGAGATTCGAGCGCGCGGTCGAGTGCTCGACGCGTGTGCTTGAGCTTGCGACGCGAGACGATCAAGACCACGCCGAGTGCAATGATGGCGGCGAGCTCTACTCCGGCAACTATCCACAGGATCACGTCGCTCATCCTTGCCTGTCGACCGCATCTGTGGGCGCACAACCGACGGCAAATTGCCGTCGATAGGCCGTCGGTGTCACCGCGAATGCCGAGCGGAAGTTCTGACGGAGGGTGACAGCGCTGCCGAATCCGCACAGGGCAGCGATGTTCTCGATACTGCGATCGGTCGTTTCGAGCAGGCTTCGCGCTTCCTCGAGTCGTTTGTCCAACACCCAGCGGGCCGGCGTGGACCCCGTCTCGAGCTGGAACTGACGGATGAAGCTGCGTCGGCTCATGCGCGCGTGTTCGGCCAGTCGCTCGATGGGCAAGGGCTCGTCGAGTCGCTCGAGTGCCCAGCTCAGCACGTCGGCGATCGCAGTATCTCCCGATGCCTCGATGACCGGACGTTCTATGTACTGCGCCTGACCACCGTCGCGATGGGGTGCGACCACCAGGCTGCGCGCCACCCGCGTCGCCGCAGCCGAACCGAGGTGCTTGCGCACGATGTGGAGGCAGGAATCGATCGACGACGCGGTTCCCGCGGAGGTCATCACGTCTCCGTGGTCGATGTAGAGAACCGACTCGTCGACGCCGGCGTGTGCGTTTCGCTCCCGCAGTTCCGTCATCTTGGTCCAGTGCGTGACGGCGGGGCGGCCGGCCAGCAATCCGGTATCTGCGACGGCGAACGAACCGAGACACAGACCCGCGATCTCTGCGCCTCGGGTATGTGCTCCGCGGAGTGCTTTCGAGAAGTCAGTGCCTATGTGGGGCAACGACTCCGGCCACGACGTCACGATGACGATATCGGCCCAGTCGACAGTGTCAGGACCCGCGATCTCACCGATCGGAAACCCCTCCTCGGTGCGGATTGCGCCTGGTTCGTCGGACCACACTCGCGTCTCCCAGTCCGCGGCCAGTCCGAGTCGGGTCACCTCGCCGAACACCATCAACGGCGCGGCGAGGTGAAACATCGTGATGCCGTCGAACACATAGAGCGCTATTCGCATGGCCGGCTCCGATCTCCAATGTTGGCGCAAATCAATCGAAAGTATGCATCCGTGCCACTCGTGAATGCAAGGTCGGTGCCGAAGTATGAGTCTCGACCGAGAACGCCACTTGAAGGAGAACGCCCATGACTGCACCGTGTAGAGCCCTCATCGTCATCGATGTCCAGCAGGAATACTTCGAGGGAGTGCTGAAGATCCAGTACCCGCCTCGCGACGAGTCGTTGGCCAACATTGTTCGTTCCATCGAAGCTGCTGTAGCGCAGGACGTTCCGGTCGCCATCGTGCAGCACGAGATGCCAGAAGGTTCGCCCGCTTTCGTCAAGGGAACCGCGACGTACGAGCTGCATCCCGACATCCAGGCCGTCGTGCAGCCGTCCTTCGAGCGAGTCGAGAAGCAGTACAGCAGCGTCTTTGCCGGCACCGACGTCGCGAAGTGGTTGCAGAGCAACGATATCGACACCGTCACGATCGTCGGCTACATGACCAATAACTGCGACCTCGCCTCCAGCGCGGACGCCGAGGCGCTGGATCTGACCGTCGAAATTCTGTCGGACGCTACCGGCGCGATCAACCTCTCGAACGAGGCGGGCACTGTCTCGGCCGAGCAGCTACACAAGACTTTGATGGTGCTCTATCAGTCGAACTTCGCATCAGTGGCAACGACGGATCAGTGGATCGACGCGGTGAAGAACGGAAGCGGGCTCACCGCGAACAATCTGGTGGTCTCGGCTGCGCAGGGCAACGACGCGGTGGCCTAGTTCGTCACTACGATGGCGAGCGTGACGGCACGCGCGATAACGAACCAGACGCTCGGTGCGTGGGTAATCAAGTGCAATCCGCACAAGACCGATCTGGCACCGATGGTCGAAGCCGGACGTGCGCACGAGCATTGGTGTGTGGCCGACAACTATCGAACGCGCCTGATGGCACCCGGACAACCCGTGCTGTTCTGGGTCAGTAGCCATCCGCGACGCGGGATCTGGGGTGCGGGTCGGTTGACCGGCACCCCGGTCCCCGGCCCGCAGTGGAAGGTCTCGACCAACATCACTCTGTTCGATGAGCCGATTCTCGCGTCGGACATTCAGTGCGTCGAGGAACTGTCGATGATCGAGGTGTTCCGATCGCCGCAGCAATCCAACCCCTCGTGGATCGACGCAACCGCATGGGCGGCGATTCGGCCGATGCTGCCGGTCATCCAGTGATGTGATGGCGGCATGACACTCGACCACGACCGTCCGACACTGCACGGGATGTTGGATGTAGGGGATGGGCAGCGAATCTATTGGGAGCAATGGGGTCCTTCGGACGGAGTCCCGGCGGTATACCTGCACGGCGGACCAGGCGGAACTCTGAACGCCAGTCAGTTTCGTCGACACTTCGACCTGTCCCGTGTTCGTGCAGTCGGATTCGAGCAGCGCGGGTGCGGACGGTCCACTCCGCATGCGTCGGATCCCTCGACGTCGTTGGCTACCAACACCACTGCGCACCTGATTGCCGATATCGAAGCCCTGCGTGATCATCTGGGCGTCGAGTCGTGGATCGTCAACGGCGCGTCCTGGGGATCCACCCTCGCCGTCGCCTACGCCCTCGCACATCCGACGCGTGTCCTCGGCATTGTCTTGTGCGCCGTCACTACGACCGGTCGTGAAGAGGTCGACTGGATCACCGAGGGCGTCGGCGCGATCTTCCCCGAGGCGTGGGATCGTTTCGCCACGTTCGCCGAGCAGGCCGGCGTCGGCTATCGCCGCGGGCACGGTCGAATCGTCGACGCCTACGACCGTCTGTTGAATTTATCCGACCTTGCACTGCGCGACAGCGCATCCCGAGAATGGGCATTGTGGGAAGACGTCCACATTTCGATCGGCACCGGCGGTATCCGACGCGATCCCAGGTGGGAGGATGACCGGTTCCGCCTGGCCTTCGTGCGGCTGGCCACGCATTACTGGTCGCACGACGGGTTCTGCGATCCTCCTCTGCTCGATCGTGCCGGCGGTCTACGCGATGTCCCGGGCGTCCTGATCCACGGCCGACTCGACGTATCCGGACCCGCCCTCACTGCGTGGCGTCTGCACCGGAAGTGGCCCGGATCGACACTCGTCGTCGACGAGGGTGACGGGCACGGGGGCAGGTCCATGGCCGCGCAGTGGGACGCTGCGAACGAGGAACTGGTCGATCGGGCCCAGAGGTGACCGCATGGTGCATGATCGAGAGGTGACTTCCTTCCCGATTGTCGACCTGACTCCCGACGAACTGCTGACCACGACGCGTACCGTCCGCAAGCGTCTCGATCTGACGCGGCCGGTTCCGATGGAACTGATCAAGGAATGTCTGGAGATCGCTCTGCAGGCACCGTCCGGGTCGAACAAGCAGGGGTGGCAGTGGATCGTCGTCACCGATCCTGATCTTCGTGCCCGCATCGGTGCGATCTATGGCGAACTGTTCGCCGCATATCAAGCGTCGAAGCATTCCGCATCGGCCTTGTTCGCCGACGATCCGGAACGCGCATCGGTGCAGAAGCGCGTCGGCGACAGTGCCGGGTGGCTCGGTGAGCACATGGGTGAGGTGCCGGTGCTGCTGATTCCGTGCATCCAGGCCGGTAAGACGCTTCCGGCAGGAAACCAAGCGGGACTGTGGGGTTCACTGCTACCTGCAGTGTGGAACTACGCCTTGGCCGCACGCGCTCGTGGCCTCGGAACAGCCTGGACGACAATCCATCTCGCGAAGGAAGCCGAGATCTCCGAGCTACTCGGCATCCCCGAGGGATTCCACCAGGGTGCGCTCATTCCAACGGCGTATTACACGGGTGAGACGTTCAAGGTCGCTCCGCGGGATCCGATCGAGACGGTGCTGCACGTCGATCGCTGGTAGTCGAATCGGCTCGGCGCAGCTGTGTATTCGGCGAACAACGACAAACACGACCGATCGCACCGGCGTGAAATATGAGGTTTGCGCTCACTGGGCGGTTATCGACAATTGGGTGTTTTGTCACCAATTAGGCCTTCTACGTGTCGATTTCGTGACGCTTGGCTGCGAGTCGACGCGATCAGCTGTAGCAGGCTGAGCAGAGTTGGTGGCGTATGTTGAATGCTGGGAAGTATTTGGTCCGTTCGAGCAGATCGGCGGGTGCGTCACGGGCAGTTCAGACTACGAGGCAAAACCGGAAACCGACGACAGCGCAGCCATGCACCACCTGAAGCGGTATCTCGGGGGCCTGATACCCGGATCGTCTTTTGCCGTATTCGATGGTGTCCATATTCTGCGGCGACTGACACTGGCGACTTCTTTCGCCTGCTGCTGGATGCTGTTCTTCGCGCTAACTCCATGGTGGATCGGCAACACGATCGACGCAATTGTTGCGTCGAGTACGACCGTCACGGACATCGTGCACCGTTGTGCCGTGCTCTTGGCGATCGCCGCTGGTGGAGCGGTGGCGATACTTGCCGAAGAACGCACCAGCATGCTCCTCCGTGTCGAGTGCGAAGTCTCGCTCATGCGTGTGCTGTCGAGGCGGACGTCCAACCTGGGAGTTGCACCATCGGCATACAGCGCCGTCAACCTCGGCATGGTGGATATCAGCAGCGTCGCCAACGGGGTTTCCGCACTCGCTCGCGGCATCGGCGGGCTGATCGCGGTGCTGTTGGTCGGGGGTGCCATGCTGGCCACGTCGTGGCAGCTCGGCCTGGTGATCCTGGTCGGCGCGGTCATCGCACTGATATCGAACGATGTTGTGCTGCTGAACTATCGGCGTCGTCAGGTGACGCAACGCAAACGAAGTGACGACCTGACGCAGGTTGCCCGAGACATCGGTGGTGGTGCCAGGGTAATCAGAGGTTTGGGCGCTGCGCAGACCTTTCTACAGCGTTATGCTGCGTCGTCTCAGACGCTTCAGCGATCCGGAACCGATCTTTCGAAGGCCGATGCGCAAGCGTCGGCATTCCGAGGGGTGGTGTCGGGAATCTATAAGATCGTCACCGTCGCCGTCGGTGCGAGGCTGGCGTTGTCGGGCACGATCACGGTGGGCGACGTCGTCACCGCATACGGGTACACCGTATTTCTGAGCAATCCGCTGAACTACATCATGCGGGCTCGTCAGCTCAGGGCAGCCGGCGTCATTTCGCAACAGCGAATCGAAGAATGGTTGGCCGACAATCCCATCAGTCATACACCCGCAGTTCGTCAGCAGGACTTCTCTGCAGCGTTGAGGCGGCTCGAGTCGGTAATCGGCGCGTCGATCACCCCAGGCGCATACACGGGCGTGACGTCGTTGGATGTGCGCGACTGGCACGCCACCAGCCTCGAACTCGCCAATGCCACCCTTGGTCGGCACCAGACGGTTCAGATCGTGGGCACCGACGACTATTTGTTCTCCGGAACGTTGCGTGAAGTACTTACTCCACCATGTGACGGTCTGGGCGATAAGGGGTTCGAGGACGTCGAGCGGCAACGTTCGGCGGTGGTGGCCGCGATGGCGTCCGACATACTCGTGGCCCTTCCGGATGGCGTCGATAGTGACATGACTGCTGGTGCGATGGAGTTTTCGGGCGGCGAGCGGCAACGCTTGCGACTTGCCAGGGCGCTGAGTACTGCACCCGAGGTGCTTGTTCTGGTGGATCCCACGGCTGCGTTGGATGTCTCTACCGAGTCCGCCGTCGTGTCGGGTATCCGTGAACTGCGTGCCGGCCGGACGACAGTAGTTCTGACACACAGTGTCCCGAGTCTGGTGCACGCCGACCGAGTCATCGTGCTCGGGGGTGCAGGAGACGGCGTCGCCGCTGTGGGCACGCACCGAGACCTTCTGCAATTGCCGGAATATCGAGGGCTGGTCCGTCGGCTGCGAGGTGAAGCGTAGTGCCCGCATCGGTGATTCCTGTTGCGGATCGGACCGAGGTCCGCCGCTCAGCTGCCCTCATTCTGCGTCGTCATCGGAGCATGGCGCTGGCGTCGCTGTTGGCGTACGCCGCGTCGGTGGCGGCTGGACTGCTGTCTCCCTACCTCCTCGGCCTGGTGGTGGATCAGGTTCGGAACGGGACCGATCGAGTGTGGGCGATCGCAGGCTGGATGCTGGCCGCGTTGGCGATCGAGGCTGTCACGCTGTGGTTGGCCACGTACCTGTCCGGCGCGCTGGCCGAGACGATCGCGGCAGAACTCCGGGAGGACGCCATCAGGTCGGTCCTCGCGGCACCGTTGGCGACGGTGGAAGCGATTCCCGTCGGCGAACTACTCAGCCGGGTGACCAGGGATATCGATGCATTGGTGCGGGGCACTCGTAATTCGTTGCCCGCGGTGATCGTCACCTCTCTGATGATGGTGATGACGCTCGGTGCGATGGTCCTACTCGGGTGGGAATATCTCTTCGCGTTTCTGCTGTGCCTGCCGATCTTGATTCCCGTGACCCGTTGGTTCCTGCGTAGATCCCGCCCCGCCTTCCTGGCGAACCAAGCTGCAAAGGCTGTCGCGACGCAGGTATTGGCCGAGTCCGGTGCCGGAGCCCCCACCTTGGCTCGGCACGGCTGGGGGTCTTGGTGGGACAGGCGGATCGTCAACGCCTGCAGCGACGTCCGCGGTGCTGAGCGGGGCGTTTTGCGATTGCAGTCGACCTTCTGGGTGATCGCCGATTTCGGTCGCAATGTTCCGATTGCCACGGTGCTGCTACTCGGCGGGATTGCTTACCTCCACGATGCAACGCCACTTGCTGCAGTGACGTCCGGAGCTTTGTACGCGCAGAATTTGGCTGTTCACATCGATACCGTGCTCGCCCATCAGAATCAACTACAGGTAGGTGGGGCGGCGTTCGCTCGCATCTTGGGCTTGCAGGGATTTGTTCACAGCAGTGCCTCCGGAAAGGTACTGGAAAGCCACAATATCGACGGTCGCACTTCCGTCGACCGCACTGCCGATCTCATCGTGTCGGAAGTGTTCTTTTCGTATCCCTGCGATCCATCCCGAGGGTCGGTCCGTGACGTACTGGAAGGCATCACGCTGACGGTCCCCGCCGGTCAGCGAATTGCCATCGTCGGGCCGTCAGGCGCTGGGAAAACTACCTTGGGACGGGTGATCTCGGGACTGGATGCCCCTCGATCCGGGGGTATTCGGTACGGCGGCGTTCCGCTGGCGGAATTGCCCTCCGAGGTAGTGCGTCGAACGGTGGGAATGCTCTCGCAACACTCTTTCGTATTCAGTGGCAGTGTTGCCGACAACCTGCGCATTGCCGCGCCGACGGCAAGCGACGAGAACCTCGCTGAGGTTCTGGCAGCAGTCGGCGCGGCGAGCCTGATGAACACATTCATGTTGGACCGGCCGATTGCGGAAGGACCACGGCCGCTGACTCCTGTCGAGGAACAGCAGCTTTCGTTGGCGCGCATGGTGTTGGCGAAACCGCAGGTGGTCGTTTTGGACGAGGCAACGGCGCAGTTCGATCCGCTCACCGCTCGCCATCTCGAAACAGCGGTCCGGCAGCTTCTCTTCGGAAGTACCATCATCACCATTGCGCACCGGCTGCGTATTGCGCAGGACGCCGATCGGGTCTTGGTCATGTCTGCTGGTGCGATCGTGCAGGACGGCACTCATGATCAGCTCATCGCCCGTGACGGCCCGTACCGCACGCTGTGGACGGACTGGGAGAACACATGATTCGACGTGGATCCACGCGGAGTACTCCGAATCGGTAGTCCCTTCGCATCGATGGTTCGGCTAGACGAGCGTCTCCACGTGGATGATTTCGGTTCTCGCCACTGCACGCCAATGGACGTCGGCGAGCGCAAGCCGCTCGGGGTCCTCCAAGTAGGCTTCCAAGGCCGAATCGTCCGGTAGATGGATGACCTGCACCTCGAGTGGTCCGTCGCCCGGGTCGACGCGGCGGACCCGGCTCACCACTTCGCCGCCGTACTTCGGAATCAGGTCCAGTACCGTGTCCTCGTAGCGGGTGAGTGCGTCTTCCTGTCCGGCCGTCGCCCACAGCAGCACACACAGTTTCAGGTTCATGACGCGAGAGGGTACCGGACGCACGTACCAGGACTTGCTCGGTAACGCATGCCCCGCACTGACATCATGTGCGCAGGTAGGCCACCACAGCCATGACGCGGCGGCTCATGCCGGTGGAGTTCGCCAATCCCAGTTTGTCGAACACGGCGTTGATGTGTTTCTCGACCGAGCTCACCGAGATGTACAGATCGGCTGCTATTCGCGCGTTGGTGAGACCTTGCGCCATCAGCTCGAGAACATCGCGCTCGCGGGGCGTGAGTCGTTCGAGGGGATTCGATCGTGTGGTGCGGGACAGCAGCTGACGCACCACCTCCGGGTCGAACGCAGTCCCGCCGCCGGCCACCCTGTCGAGAGCGTCCAAGAACTCGTCGACCTGCGCGACGCGATCTTTCAGCAGGTATCCGACCTTGCCTTCGGATCCGCTGATCAGCTTTGCCGCGTAACGGTTTTCGACGTACTGGGAGAGTACGAGAACCGCCACGTCCGGCCATCGATCGCGAATGGTCAGTGCTGCTCGCAGTCCCTCGTCGCTGTGATCTGGAGGCATCCGGACGTCGGTGACCACGATGTCCGGACGGTCCCGTTCTACGGCAGCCAGGAGCGCGTCGGCGTCGCCTACGGACGAGATCACGTCGTGGCCTTCCTCGGCGAGCAGACGAACCAGCCCCTCACGCAGCAGCGTCGAGTCCTCGGCAACGATCACCCGCATGGGACGCTCGCCATCACGACGGTCGGGCCGCCGTCCGGGCTGTGCACGGTCAGGGTGCCGTCCACGGCCGCGACACGGCGGGCCAGCCCGGACAAGCCGGTGCCGGACGGATCGGCCCCGCCGGGACCGTCGTCGGTGATGGTCGCGAGAGCGCGGTCGAACTTCTGGTGAGTGACGTTGACCTCCAACAGTTTCGGGAAGGCGTGTTTGGCTGCGTTGGTCACAGCCTCCGAGATGACGAAATAGAGGACCGCCTCCACAGCGGGCCGTAGTCTCTCCGTCAGTTCGTAGGTGAGTCGGACGGGAACACTGGCGCGCTCGGCCATCGTCTCGACAGCTGCGCGTAGGCCGTCCTTGTCGAGCGCGATCGGGTACACCCGGTTGGCGACCTCGCGTAGCTCGCTGATCGCCCCCTGCGATGTTGCCTGGGCTTGAGCGAGCAGCTCGTGCACCTTGTCGGGTTCGTCGGCCCGGCGGGCCCGGCCGATGAGCATCCCCAGAGCAATCAATTGCTGCTGTACACCGTCGTGCAGATCGCGCTCGATGCGGCGGCGTTCGTCGTCGATGGCATCGACAACGTGATCGCGGCTGCTCGTCAGTTCGGCAACCCGCTGATGCAGCAACCGATCCGACTGCCGGCCCAGTACCTGGATGACGAACCAGCGGTCCAGCGATCCCACCCCGGCCACGCCGACGGCCGCGACGAAGATCAAGAGGATCCCAGGTACGGCCGCGACCGCTACGAGTCCACCGTCGACGCGGTCGGAGTTCTCGATCAGGCCCCAGCTGCCATTCAGGATCCACGCCGAGATCATCGAGCCGGCCACGACGAGACAGAGCATCAGAAGAAGGACCACGCCGATTCCGAGTAGTCCGAGAGACCAGCGCATCCCGAGATACCAGCGGCAACGTCGAGGGGTCGCCGCATCCGTGTGCACCGTGCCATGAAAGCGAGTGATTCGACGAATCTCCAACTCGGACAACGCCAGTGTGCTCTCATCGACTGCCCTCCGAAGTGGCGTTCCCCAGCGGCCGAGGATGCGCGCCAGAGTGAGGGCGAGTACTGCCGCAACCGAGAACAGCAGGGCCGCGATCGCCGTGAGGCTACCGAGCAGAACACCGACCAGCGCACCGAACCATTGCCGAAGAAGTGAGCTGACGGCAATGCGATCCGCCAGGTCAGGTGAATGTACGACGTCGTTTCCGGGCACTCGAGCAGCGTAGCGGGGTATGTGGCCGCTGATACTGCGGTAAACCGCAGGGTTTCGACGGGGAGTCCCCATGAATGGTCGACGGTTTTCCTCGATGTCCCCCAGTCGAAAGATTTCTAGCGTTCTCAGTGGCCGTCTCGACCGGAGACGTCACCAACGAACAGGGGAATGAATATGTCCGACTTGCTGATTGCCGCAACTGCTGAAACCGAGCAACTCGACGGGCCGGCCGGATGGGCGGTCGGCGTCATGGATGCGCTCGGCGGCCCCGGTGCCGCCGTTGTCGTCGGTGCCGACAATCTGTTCCCGCCGATCCCGAGCGAACTCGTTCTCCCACTTGCCGGGTTCTCGGCCAGTCAGGGAGTGTTCTCCTTCGGTGCCGCTCTCTTCTGGACCACGCTCGGCTCGGTCTTGGGCGCGGTCATCGTCTATGCGGTCGGTGCGCTCATCGGACGCGAGCGCACGCGAGCACTGGTGGCACGGATCCCACTGATCAAGGCCAGCGACTTCGACCGAACGGAAGCGTGGTTCGCCAAGCACGGCTCGAAGGCGGTGTTGCTGGGCCGCATGGTCCCGCTGTTTCGCAGCTTCATCTCCCTGCCCGCCGGAATCGAGCGGATGGGAATGGTGAAGTTCCTCGTACTCACCACGATCGGCAGCCTGATCTGGAACACCATTTTCGTCACCGCGGGATATCAGCTCGGCGAGAACTGGCACGTGGTCGACGCGTATGCCGAAATCCTGCAGAAGATCGTCGTCATGACTGTCGTGTTTGCTGTCGTCGTCTTCGTGGCCTTGCGGTTGCGGTCGCGCCGCCGGGCCGGTCTGTGACAAGGCGGGCCCGGCGACATGACTTGGATCTACCGCGACGTGGAACTGACGCGACGTGGAACTAGCGGGGCAGCCCCATCTTGTATTGCAAGGCGTAGGCCAGTTTGCCGGGCTTGTCGTCCGAGTACGGTGCCGAGAGCTTCCCGAACTCGCCCTTGCCGGCTGCCTTCCCGTCGTTCCAGGCGTCCAGAGCGCCGAGTTCCGCTGCGGTCCGGCCACTGTCGATCACACTGTCTTTCGGGGCCGCCACTTGAGCGCGCGAGACCGACTCGACGGTGCTCAGGTAGCTCGCCAGGTTGTTGCTGTCCCAGCCGCTGATGTCGACTTCCGCCGAGTCGCGAACCCATGCACCCCAATAGAATTCCTGGAACGGGATGGTTCCGGGTGTGAAGCCGATGTCGCGGGCGAAGTACATCAGGCTGCGGTACTTGTCGTTCTGGAACTTGGCGAGGCCGACTCCCGACGGCAGTTGTTCCACTGGAACCTCGTTACCGTCGACGTCGTAGTTCCACACCCACTTCTCGGCTTCCATTCGCGCCCAGAAATCGGCGGTGCTCAGGTCACTGAGGTTCGCGACCACCCGCAGGCGGAGGTGCAGATTCGGTCCGCCGTCGGCTGTTTCATAGAACGAGGTCAGTGTGTGGTGTCCGTCGGTCAGGTAAGGCACACCGCCCGGCCCGATGACGACAGTCTTCATCGGCGCGATGGTGTCGGGCGTTTCCTGGCCGACGGGGACGGTGCAGGTGAACGACGACGGATTGTCCAGTCGTGCATCGGGTAACGCGGAGGCGGCCTCTTCCTGGCCGTTGGCCTCGCACCAGTCGTCGAACTTCTTGTTGATCTCGTCCTTGCCGAGTGTGTATCGACCGAGCTTGTAATACACCTCGTCGTACCCGAGCGAGGGTTGCGTCGCACGCACTTCGCCGATCGGCAGATCGAGAAGCTCACCGGCTTCGGCACATTGGTAACCGAGGCCCGAAGACGATCCGGTCGGGATGAGGGCTGCGACCTGACACAGCGGCGACGCCGTCCGGGCCGGGGCGGCAGTGGCAACGGTGCCCATCGACGCGGATGCGAAAGAAATGAGTGCGAGTGTGCCCAGCAGGGCTGCTATACGACGCGAGGTCATCCGTGAAACTCCTATGAGTTCGAGTGAAGTTCCCCGGAGACTGTCGCACTCCGGTCACCGGCCGATGTCGAGGAACCGAACGAAAGATGGTCGCGAAGTGAACGCGCTACGTCGCGGACACAGCACTGGGATGCTTGGTCAGAACTTGGCTTCAGGGTGTCGCAGTGGCGAGAATGCCACAATGGCTGCGGCGATGGTGAATACGACGATGACGCCGATCAGGGTCGGTCGTTCACCGATCACGCTGACCAACAGGCCCGCGATCACGGCACCGAGGGCGGCCATGGTGCGGTTGACGGAGCGCCTGGCTGCATTCACACGCCCGAGTAGCTCATCCGGAGTGAGCGCTTGCCAGTACCCCATCTCGTTCGCGTTCTCCGCGCCCGCCGCGAGGCCTTGCAGGCCGAGGGCTGCGAAAAGCAGAACATGGCCGACCGTTGTATCGGTTGCGAAGGCCACGAGCATCCAGGCGAGGGGATACAGCGTGCGGGCGAGGATGACTGCTGGACCCGAGCCGATTCGCTTGCCGAGCGTGTGGGCAATGGACGCTCCGAGCAGGCTGGCGGCACCGAACGTCGTCAGCAGCAATCCGTAGGTGTAGGCGCTGAACCCGAGCGAGCGGAGCGCGAAGAGCGACAGCACGGTCAAAGCGGCTCCGTTGGCGAGGAACCACACGTGTGTCGAGACAGCGAGCGGGTTGAGCGTGCGGTGGCGGTACGTGAATTTCAGACCGTCACGTACTTCGCGGGTCAGGTTGCGGGCGTGAGCGGTAGGTCGAGGCTCGTCCACATCGAGACTCGAATTGAGTGCTGCATCGACGAGATAGCTGATGGTATCGACGGCAATCACCAGGGGAGCGCCGATCAGGCCTACGAGTCCGCCTCCGACTGTCGGTCCCAATGTCGTTGCTGCCGCGTCGGCCTGGTCGAGTCGAGCGTTCGCCTGCACCAGTTGACTGCGTGGCACCAACCGAGGCAGCAACGACTGCATCGCAGCGAATCCGAACACCGAGAAGGATCCGTACAAGAGCAACACGACGATCAGTACCCAGATGTGAAGTAGGCCTGCGAGCCACAGCAGCGGCACAGCGCCGAGCGTCAACGCGCGGCCGACGCTGGCCCACACCAGAATCGGCTTGCGACGCCACCGATCGACGTACACCCCGGCGACCAACCCGAGTACCGCATAAGGGATGAACTGTGCAGCGTTCACCACGCCGACCTCGAAGGGTGTCGCGTCCAGAAGCTGCACCACCAAGATGGGCATCGCAACCGCTGTCACCGACGAGCCGGCCGAGCTGATCACTGCAGCCGTCAGAAACCGGCGAAACGACGAACGACGGCCCGGCGTCGAGACGTCACTCACGGGTTCTGCTCACGATGCCTCCGCACCATCGACTCAGCGATCTTCGCGCAACATCGCGTAGACGAGGGTGTCGGTCCATTCACCCTTGCACCACCAGTTCTGGCGGAAGTGCGCTTCCTGACGCATTCCGACACGGGCGGCCAACCGGGCCGACGCGTCGTTGCGTCCATCCAGCTGTGCGCTGACACGGTGGATCTGGGGTAGCGAGAATGCGTGCTCGATCAAAGCCCGTACCGCCTCGGTGGCGTATCCGCGGCCGGCCACAGTGGGGGAGAACGTCCACCCGAGTTCGACGAGAGCCGGTGACCCGTCGATCAACCACGCCTCGACGTTGCCCACCACAGTTCCCTCGTGTTCGACGACCATCGCGAGTGCCTGGGTGTGCAATCCGGTTCGCTTCATCCGTTTGCCCACCGCAGCAACCGCATCGGCGTGAGTCCACGCTTCGTGGAGCAGGTAGCGGCAGACCTCCGGGTCGCTGTAGTACGCGAGAATCCTTTCTGCGTCGTCGGGTTCGTACAGACGAAGGGTCAGGCGCTCGGTGTGGATGGGCTCGACAGTCATGTGTCCGATTCTGCCCGACTTGTATTCACGCTGATTCGAACCCTGGTCTCGGACCGGCATCGTGACAGATGGTGGTGAGTCGAACCTGCTCGTCATCAAGTGGAAGGCACGTGAACATGGTCGTGACGTCGTACGCCCCACCCGCGGGACCCGTGGCCACGCGTGTCAGCGACGTGAAGGGGGTCGGCCCGGCACCCGTTTCACCGAATCAGTCGGTGTGGCAGCGGTACCGATGGACCGTCCTGCGCGCCCTGTCGCCAGTCTTCCTCCTCGTCCTGTGGCAGATCGCCAGTGCTGCCGGAGTTCTCTCCGAGCGAGTGCTGCCCGCACCGTCCCTGATCTTCGACGCGGGCCTGGAATTGCTGCGCAACGGTGAATTGGCCGATGCCCTGGCCATTTCGGGAACACGCGTTGTTCAGGGGCTCGTGCTGGGCGGGGTGATCGGGGTGGCGCTCGGAGCACTCGTCGGGCTGTCCAAGCTCGCCGAGGCAACCGTCGACCCACCGCTGCAGATGCTGCGCGCCATTCCGCACCTCGGCCTCATCCCGCTGTTCATCCTGTGGTTCGGGATCGGCGAGACTCCGAAGATCCTGTTGGTTGCGTTAGGCGTCGCGTTTCCGCTGTACCTCAACACGTTCTCGGCGATCCGCCAGATCGATCGCGATTTCCTCGACACGGCCGTCGTACTCGGTTTCTCGTGGCGTCAGCGGTTCACCACGATCATCCTGCCCAGCATCGCCCCCCAACTGCTGGTGGGACTTCGGCAGTCGTTGGCCATCGCGTGGTTGTCGTTGATCGTTGCCGAGCAGATCAACGCCGAATCCGGGCTTGGCTACATCATCAACAATGCCCGGGACTTCCTGCGGCTGGACACCATCATCTTCGGGCTCGTCATCTACGCGCTGATGGGTATCGCCACCGACGGAATGGTGCGAGTCCTCGAAAAGCGCGCCCTCCGTTACCGATTGGATGCTTGATTCATGACTTCGACGACGACGTCCGTCGCCTCTCTGCGCGGAATCGACAAGTTCTACGGCTCCAGCCATGTGCTGCAAAGCGTCGACCTGTCCATCGAACGTGGCGAAATCGTCTCGCTGGTCGGACGATCCGGCTCCGGCAAGTCGACCATTCTGCGTGTCCTGGCAGGACTGTCGACGGATCACGCAGGTGAGCGGCATGTGGCCGGGCATCCCGCGGTGGCGTTCCAGGAACCACGTCTGTTTCCATGGCGGTCGGTTCGCCAAAATGTGTCCTACGGTCTGAACACCGCAGGCGTCACGGGCAATGACGCGCTGACTGCTGCGGACGCGACTCTCGACGAGGTAGGTCTCGCCGACAAGCGAGACGCATGGCCACTCACACTGTCCGGTGGGCAAGCTCAGCGCGCCGCGCTGGCGCGGGCATTGGTGGGGGAGCCCGAACTGCTCCTCCTCGACGAACCGTTCGGCGCGCTCGACGCACTCACGCGGCTCACGATGCAGTCGCTCTTGCTCGATCTGTGGGGACGGCACGGCTTCGGCATTCTGCTCGTCACCCACGACGTCGACGAAGCGATTGCGTTGGGGGACAGGGTGGTGGTGCTCGACGGGGGTGCCGTTTCCGAGACCGTCCCCGTCGACCTGCCGCGTCCCCGTGACCGGGGAACAGCCGGATTCTCTCGCATTCGCACTCACTTGCTCGGCGCTCTCGGCGTCCACTGATCTTCCAGTTCGCCGAGCCCATCAATTTCACTGATAAGAAGGATCTTTCACGCATGTCGTCACACGCTCGTTCTCGATCGCTGCGCGCCGTCGGAATACTCGCTGCCCTCTCCTTGACGGTCGTCGGGCTCACCGGTTGCGTCTCCCGTGGCAGCGACACCGCGACCACCGAAGCCCCCGCACTCGTCTCCAACGACCAGCTCGCCACCGTGACACTGGACGTCGGCGACCAGAAGGGTGGCACCGAAGCTCTGCTTCGCGCGTCGGGTGAGCTCGACTCGGCTCCCTACGATGTCGCGTTCTCCACCTTTACCTCCGGCCCGCCTCAGGTGGAGGCCGCAACGGCCGGCCAGATCGACTTCGCGGTTACGGGCAATACGCCTCCGGTGTTCGGTGTGGCAGCCAACGCGCGAATCAAGGTCGTCTCCGCCTACAGCAACGATGCGAGTGGGGATCAGATTCTTGTGCCGGCAAATTCGACTCTGGCGTCGTTCGCAGACCTTCGGGGTAAGAAGATCGCTGTGGGCAAGGGAAGTTCCGCGCACGGTCATGTGCTGCTGCAGTTGCAGAAGGCCGGCTTGACCACCGACGACGTTCAGTTGGTGTTCCTTCAGCCTGCCGATGCGCTGACGGCATTCACCTCGGGTGAGGTCGATGCCTGGGCGATCTGGGATCCGTTCACCGCGATCGCGCAGGTGCAGAACGGTTCGAAGACGCTGACCACCGCCGAGGGCGTGGCCAACGGCTACGGCTTCGGTATCGCGTCGCAGCAGGCGCTGGACGATCCCGCGAAAAACACTGCGCTGCAGGACTTCGTGGTTCGTCTGGCCAAGGCGTCCGCATGGGCGGACGCCAATCCGACCGAGTGGGCGGCGGCGTACTCCACGGCCGTCGGCATCGACCCGGCTGCGGGTGAATTGGCGCAGGGACGAAGCCAGCGACCCGCAATTGCGTTGGACAGCAGTGTGATCGACTCCGAGCAGGCGCTCTTCGACGCGTTCGTCGAGAGCGGAAGTATCCCCGGCGGCAACAAGTTCGAGGACTTCGTCGACACGCGTTACAGCGACGCCATCGCCGGCGCGACCGCCTCCACCAACTGATCACCCACCACGTCGTAGGAGTTCACACGTGACTGCACGTATCTTCTGGTTCCTTCCCACCGCTGGCGACGGCCGCTCCATCGTCGGCGCGTCTCACGCATCCGGCAACCTCCGCGAACCCGCCGGGTTTCGACGCCCGTCGCTGCGCTACCTCACCGAGGTCGCTCAGGCCGCGGACCGACTCGACTTCGAGGGTGTGTTGACCCCGACGGGAACATGGTGCGAGGACGCATGGCTGACGACGGCCGCCTTGTTGCAGAGCACCCGACGGCTGAAGTTCCTCGTCGCCTTCCGCCCCGGCCTCACACCGCCCACGTTGGCGGCGCAGCAGGCCGCGACGTTGCAGCGGTTCTCGGAAGGGCGTGTGTTGTTCAACATCGTCACCGGTGGCGACGACGTCGAACAGCGTCGTTTCGGGGATTGGATCGACCACGATCGGCGCTACGCCCGCACCGACGAGTTCCTCGAACTGGTGCAACGCATTTGGACCGAGCCGTCGGTGGACCACGAGGGTGAGTTCTTCAAGGTCGCCGATGCGCGAGTGTCCGAAGCGCCGGACCCATTGCCGGAGTTCTGGTTTGGCGGTTCCTCCGAGCCGGCTCTGGCCGTGGCAGCCAAGCGAGTGCAGACGTACCTGACGTGGGGCGAGCCACCGGCCGATGCTCGCGCCAAGATCGAGAAAGTGCAGGCGCTCGCGGACGCCGAGGGCCGCAAGCTCACCTACGGCATTCGCCTGCACACCATCAGCCGCGACACGTCCGAAGAGGCCTGGGCCGTCGCGCAAAAGCTCCTCGACGAGCTTCCCGAAGAGCAAGTGTCTCAGGCACACGCGCTGCACTCGTCCTCGCAGTCCGAGGGGCAGCGCCGGATGGCCGCATTGCACGGCGGCAGCAAGGACTCGCTCGAGATCTACCCGAACCTGTGGGCAGGTGTCGGCCTGGTTCGTGGCGGCGCGGGTACGGCTCTCGTCGGTTCACACGAGGAGGTCGCGAACCTGATCGGGGAGTATCACGATGCCGGGTTCGACGAGTTCATCCTCTCGGGCTACCCGCATCTGGAGGAGGCGTATCACTTCGCCGAGGGAGTGCGTCCCATCCTCGACGCGCGAGGAATCACCGTTCCGGCCCGCCGGGTGTAGTTCTCGGTTCGAGTGGGTGGGCTACCAACCCTGGGCAACACTGCGGGGGAGCAGGTGGCCCATGTGAGCGCGCTTGGTTTCGAGGTAGTGAATGTTCGCCTGCGCCGCACCCACGATGATCGGTAAGCGGGTACTGACATCGACTCCGTGCGCTTCGAGGCCGCGAATCTTGTCCGGGTTGTTCGTCAGCAATCGAACGGTCGTCAGCCCGAGATCGTGCAGAATGGCTGCCGCGCCGCCGTATTCGCGACCATCGGCAGGCTCGTCGAGTTCGAGGTTGGCTTGCACGGTGTCGAATCCCTCGTCCTGAAGTCGGTATGCGGCAAGCTTCTTCAGCAACCCGATTCCGCGACCTTCGTGACCGCGGAGGTAGACGAGTACGCCTCCTTCGGTGGCGATCCGCTCGAGAGCGGTGGTGAGTTGTGGGCCGCATTCGCAGCGCTGCGACAGGAACGATTCGCCGGTCAGACACTCCGAGTGAACGCGAACCATGGCGTCGTTGCGGACATCTCCCGAGACGAGCGCCACGTGCTCGGCGCCGGTTTCGAGGTCGAGGTAGCCGAACATCCGGAACTCGCCGTGCGGTGTCGTGAGAACGGTCTCCACGATTCGTTCCACACGAGCGGGGACGGCCACCGGCGCGGGATCGACCAGCCGGCGATAAGCGATGAGTTCCTCGATGGTCAGTACCGGCAGATGCATGCGAGAGCCGAGGCGTTCGATCTCATGGAATTGCATCATCGAACCGTCGTCGGCGACGAGTTCGGCAATCACACCTACCGCGGGAAGCCCGGCGAGCGCACACAGGTCGACGGCGGCTTCGGTATGACCCGGCCGCTCGAGGACGCCACCGGGGCGTGCCCGGAGCGGTAGGACGTGGCCGGGACGGATGATGTCGGTGGCGACGGAACCGGGATCGGCCAAGACCTGCAGGGTCCTGGCTCGATCCGCTGCGCTGATTCCGGTGGTGATGCCCACGGCCGCATCGACAGTGACGGTGTAGGCGGTCTTCTTCGGGTCCTGATTGTTCGACACCATCGGCGGTAACTCCAGGGCGTCCGCGCGGGCGTCACTCATCGGAGCGCACAGCAGGCCCGAGGTGTTGCGGACAGTCCACGCCGTCCACGCAGGAGTGACCCGGTCGGCCGCGAGGATCACGTCGCCCTCGTTCTCGCGATCGGCCGAGTCGGTGACGAACACCGGCTTTCCGGCTCGAAGTGCATCGAGGGCATGCTCGACGGCACTCATCACAGATCCACAGCGAGACGTCGGAACTTGCTGCCGTGGAACACTATCGGTGCAATACCGTCCTTGATCTCGAGTTCGTTGATGCGCATCAGCACGATGTCGTGGTCACCGGCAGTGATCTGCTCGGTCACGGTGGCGTCGAGCCACATGCTCGCGCCGTCGATGAAGACTGCACCGTCGTCGGTTGTCGTCGTGGTCAATCCCTCGAAGCGGTTGCCCGTCTTCTGCGCGAGGGTTCGCGCGGCGACGTCGTGGAGCTCACCCAGCACGCTGATACCGATACGCGGTGCTGCTGTGAACTTGGGCCACGTCGTCGAGGTGTCCTGTACGCAGAAGGCGACGAGAGGCGGATCGATGGAGACCGCGACGAAGCTGCTCGCTGCCATACCGACCTGTACCCCGTCGATTTCTGCGCAGACGGCGACGACACCACTGGGAAACTGCCCGAACGCGTTTCGTAGTACGGACTGGTCGAGGCTTGTGGTGGTCAGGGTCATGATGCATCCGTTCGGGTTCGGGCTGCGGCGACGATGGTGTCGCCCCAGCGTGAGACGTAGTCGGCGATAAGAGAATCGGTGGTGTAGGTGGAATCGATCAGGTAGAGACCGGGGGCGGGGGTGATCGCACCCAGTTCGACCAGAACGTGCTTGAGAAACAGGTCCGGTGCCATCGCATGAGCGGGCCCGGCACCCAACATGAGCGGAACGGCAACGACATTCTGCAGGCCGGTGCCTCCGGCGAACTGGTCGAGGAACAGCTTGAGTACTCCGGTGTACGCCGCCTTGAAGGTCGGACTGGCGAAGACGACGAGATCCGACGAGGCGACGGATTCGACGGCGGCCGCCACTGCAGCATCGCCCCAGCCGAGCAGCCCGGCCCCGAGGGTGATCACGTCGACGGTATTGCCGGGCTCACCCGTCAGCGCGGTGGCGAGAACACGCGCTGCATCGAGGGTGCGCGACTCGGGTTTCGGATTGCCCGCTACTACAGTGATTTTCATTCGAGAACCTTTTCTTCGAGGCGACGACACCAGCCAACACGATGTGCGTGACGGTCCGGAGACTCCATCGTTGCGGAACCATTGCGCCGCTCCCAGCGGCTGTTTCAGCGGTTTGTACTGCGGTGATAAGGCACCCTGACGATCACAACGCCACCACGTCAGAAGGCGGCGAGGTTCTCGCGGAACGTGGTTCGGGAGTAGCCGTCGCGTATTGCTCCGCGTCGACGCAGTGCGGGAGCGAGACCGTCACTGATCTCCGAGATGACCTTGCGAGTAACCGGTGATGCGATGAGGAAGCCGTCGCCACCGATGAAATCCATTGCTTCCACCATCTTTTCGGCCACGGTTTCGGCCGTTCCGACGAGTTCCATGGATTCGGTCGTCGGATAGTTGGCAACGATCTCGCGCAAGGTCTTGCCGGTTTTCGCCATGTCCGCCAACGTGCTCTGGTGCCCGTTGTACTGGGTCAGATCCGGTACCGGTGCGTCGATGTCGAATTGCGAGAAGTCGGTGCTGCTGAAGTAGGACATCGCGGAGAGAATGCCGTCGATGTTGTTCTTCTGGACTTCGCGCATCCGGTCGCGCTTCACGGCGGCCTCGTCGTCGGTGTCGGCCATGATGGGACTCACCAGGAACAGCACTTTCACGTCGTCCGGCTTGCGACCGTACTCGACCAACCGTCGGCTGATGTCCTCTCGGTACTCCTTCATCGCGTCGAGTCCGCGAACGTTGGCGATGATGGTGTCCGCATGCTTGGCACCGAATGCACGGCCGGCAGGGGAGCCTCCAGCCTGGCAGATCACCGGGCGCCCCTGGGGACTGCGCGGAACGTTCAGCGGGCCTCTCGACGAGTAGTACTCACCCTCGAAGTCGATCCGATGGATCTTCTGGTGATCGGCGAACACTCCGGACTCCGGGTCGAGGACAAGAGCATCCTCGTCCCACGAATCCCACAACTGCGAGACGACGTCGACCCATTCGTCGGCCATCTCGTATCTGAGATCGTGCTCGATCTGTTTGGGCAATCCGTAGTTCTGCGCGGCTCCGTCGGCGCTCGCGGTGACGAGGTTGATCCCGACGCGGCCCTTGGTCACATGATCGAGGGTCGACATCAATCGTGCGGCGAGAAACGGTGGGTAGAACGTCGTTGCGACGGTGGCGATGATGCCGATTCGTTCGGTGGCGTCGGCCATCAGTGGGACGAGTGGCATCGGGTCGAAACGCACGGTGGTCCCGCGTCGAACCGAGCTCTCGAATGTTCCGCGGTACACGTCGGACAACACCGAGGAATCCTCGAGCATGATGTAGTCGAATCCGGCGCGCTCCAGGCTCTTTGCCGCATCGACGAACAGATCGGGGCGACCGATGTCCGACGCCACGTTTCCCGACCACGGTTGGTTCCAGCCGTAGACTCCGAATCCGGTGGTGAAGAACCATCCGAGATGCATCATGCAACAACGCCTGTCTCGAATCGATCGGTGGGCAACGTCGATCCGACGCTGTCGGCGGGAGCGTGGTTGTTCATACCAATCCCTCTCGTGATGGTGGGCAAGGCGGCGGTTGCCGATGAAGGAAGCCTGCTGCAATCGCATTACCGAACGTGGCGCAGGCGTAAATGAGTTATTACGCCGCAAACATCGCCTGCTCGGGCGGTTTGTCGGTTCCGATAACGCCGCTCGATGTCGGCACGAAGGCTGGTCGAGACCTACGTCACTGCGGCGTTAATAAAGTTCCGGGGGTTCTGACCAGCGGATTCGATCGGCGTAATACTTCAGTTACGCCGGAGGTCGTCTTCAGTAACGCGTGCCGAGAATGCTGTGCCCATCGAGCAATAGCTCTGCTGAAGACAATCGGCTTGGAGGATCGTGATGAGTGGCAACCTGCGCGCAGCGTATGCCGAGATCGACGCCGAACATGTGTGCAAGAGCTTCGATCGTCGCGGCTCGGGATCACCGGCCGTGGACGACATCAGCATGAAAGTGACGTCGAGTTCGGCCATCGGAATCGTCGGCGAGTCCGGCTCCGGTAAATCGACATTGGTTCGGATGATGTGTGGATTGCTCTCGCCCACGACGGGTTCGGTGCGATACAACGGAGCCGAACTGAACGGGGTGCTGTCCTCGAAGGCAGGCAGGCGTGAATTCCGGTCGAAGGTGCAGTATGTCGCGCAGGACACGACATCGTCCTTCGATCCACGCCGAACACTGCGTGATGCGGTACGACTACCTGCCGTCCGGCTTCTCGGTTTGCACACCAAGGCCGCAGACGCACGAGTGGACGAGACTTTGGAGTCCCTCGAAATCCACCCCTCGATGGCGGACCGATATCCCTCGGAGGTCTCAGGAGGTCAGCGACAGCGTTTTTCGATAGCCCGGGCGTTGGTCGTTCGGCCCCGGATATTGCTGTGCGACGAGGTGGTGTCCGCGTTGGACGTCTCGGTGCAAGGCGCGATCCTGAACATGCTTCGTCGGTACTGCATCGAATCGGAGTGCGGGCTGGTCTTCGTCTCGCACGGACTTCCCGCTACGGCGTTCATCGCCCGCGACCTCGTGGTCATGCGGAACGGAGTCATCGTCGAGCAGGGCAGCACCGACGATGTCGTCGAGCGACCACAGGACCCGTACACGGCGGAGTTGCTCGACGCGTACCGCGGTGACGAAGCAGTCGAGCAACTCGCCGTGGCGGCTGCGCGATGAGGACATTTCTCGGGCGTCAACGGTGGTGGCTCGGCCGAGTGGCCGTCCTACCGCTGCATCTGTTGGTCTTCGCGGTCGCCGCGTTCTTCCTGGTACGCGCTATCCCGGGTGACCCGGCCCGCGAAGTGGTCGGTCCCGAAGCCACCGAAGCCGATTATCTGGCGACGAAGGCCGAGCTCGGTCTCGACGGCAGTCTGTGGTCTCAGTTGATGTCGTATCTGAGCGACCTACTGCACTTCGACCTCGGCAACGCGATCATGACCGGTAGGCCGGTGACAACCGATATCGCAGACCGGCTACCGGGCACGCTCGAACTCGCAGGAATTGCGTTCTTCTTTCTCCTGGCGATCACCTTGCTGCTGTCGGCAGTAGTCGTCTCCCGGCCCAGATCCATTGCTACGCGGGCTGTTCGCGGCTACGCCCAAGCAGCGGGAGCCGTTCCGGAATTCGTCGTCGGAGTGGTCGGAATCTTCCTGTTCTACGCCACGCTGCAGGTGGTTCCCGCCCCTACCGGCCGAGTGCGGGCCGGATTGACCGAACCCGAGCCGCTCACCTCGTTCCCGCTGCTCGACGCGATTCTCCGTGGAGACACTGTTGTGGTGTCCTCGATGATCTCGCACCTGCTGCTCCCGATCGCTGTGCTGGTGCTCTCGGTCACCCCGATTCTGCTCAAACAGCTTCTGACAGCTCTCGATTCGAGCCTCACCGCGCAACCGACGATGTTCAAGATCGCCACCGGCTCGGCCCGCAAATACATCTATGCAAGTGCGTACCGGCGAGCATTGCCGCCGACCGTCGCGTTGTTCGGGATGGTCTTCGGTTCTCTTCTCGGCGGTGCGGTCATCCTCGAGACCCTGTTCGGCCTCGGCGGCATGGGCCGATACGCCGTCGAGGCGGTTGCGGCGACGGATCTGATTGCGCTGCAGGGATTCCTGCTCGTCGTCGCCGCAATCTCGCTGATCGTGTTCCTGTGTGTCGATCTCGTCAACATGTTGCTCGACCCTCGCCGCAAGCCGGGCCGAGCAGGAGGTGGTTCCTGATGGTTGCTCTGGTACCGAAAAAGATCGAGTCCGGCACTCGCAGTACGAGGCGGCCGACTCGAAGGTCGGTCTCGGTCGGCACCGTCGTGCTCTTCGTTCCGCTGGCCGTGATTCTGCTGATCACCCTGATCGGGCCGTGGATCGTCCCGTTCGATCCGACCAAGGTCGTCGGCGCACCCTCTCTGTCACCGGATTCCGAGTTTCTTCTCGGCACCGACTCCAACGGACTCGACGTGTTCTCCCGCACCATCGCCGGTGCCCGCATCGATGTGACGATCGCCCTCGCCGTCACGGTTGCCGCAACCGTGGCGGGGATTCTGATTGGACTCACCATCGGAATGAACGAGGCCGGACGCGGACTCGGCGGCTTCCTGGCCCGAGGCGCGGCGCGTTTCCTCGATCTGCTCGAAGCCGTTCCCACAGTGATTGTCGCGCTGGTTGTCGTGTCGTTCTTCGGAACGTCCTCGATCACCATGATTTTCACGCTCTCGATCATTCTCGCGCCGATTCAGGCCAGGCTCGTCCGTACCGAAGTACTGCGGGTGCGCGGCGACGCGTATCTCGACGCGGCCCGTCAGGCAGGACTGTCCGAGACGCAACTGGTGTTCCGACACGTGCTGCCGAACTCGTCGGTTCCGGCGCTGCAGAACGCGTCGGTCGTGTTCGGTATGACGATCATCCTCACCGCCGCGCTCGGCTTCCTGGGTGTCGGGCTGCCGCCGCCCACCCCCGAGTGGGGTTCGATGATCACCCGCGGTGCAGGCGACGCCGCCATCGGAAAGCTCTGGTCGGCAGGCGCTCCCGCGTTCGCGCTGTGTCTGACCGTCGCCTCCGTGGCCATCGTCGGTCGCAGGCTGACCAAGGGCACCCGCCGCTCCCACTGACAGCGGGCCATCTTCACACCGGACAGTGCGGTCCGCGAAAACCTCTCTCATACCTCATCCCGCGATCGAAGCCGTTGGCTCGACCGGTGATACCCCCTGCGCTCGTGCACCCAAGAAGGAGACCAACCCATCGTGAAATCCTCACATCGTCTTTCCATCGGACTCAGGTGGACGGTCCCGTTGCTCGTCGGTGCCCTCGCGTTGAGTGCCTGTTCGGACAGCGAAACCGAGTCCTCGGCGTCGACCACCGGCGAAATCGTCGTGGTGACACCGGATCAGGCGTCGAATGTGGTGCGTGACTACGGCTACACCGCCGGCACCGACAATCAGGACGTCACCAACAACATGCATGCCCAGCTGATTCGTAAGCCGTACGTCGAGGAGGACGGCTCGGATGCACTGGTGCAGGACTACTACAATTTCGAGCCGTACCTGGCCGACAGCTACGAGGTGAGCCCGGATCAGCTCGTCTACACGTTCACGCTCCGTCAGGGTGTGATGAGTGCGCACGGCAACGAGCTCGACGCCGATGACGTGCTGTGGTCCTTCGAGCGCAAGTTCGCCACCCCGGGTGGCGGTATGGCCGGCTACTACAAGCCGATGTTGACCGACCCGGCGACCCAGATCACGAAGGTCGACAACTACACCGTCAGTTTCACGGTGCAGAAGGCCGGCTACGGATTGACCCTGCTGGCGAACCTCGCCGAGAACATCGGGTCGATCTACGACAGCAACTACCTCATCGAGAACGCCACTCCCGAGGACCCGTATGCGGTGGCCTGGGGTGCCGAGGACATGATGCGCGGCAACTTCGGTTACGGCGCATACATGTTGGAGTCCGTCACTCCCGGCCAGGAGATCGTCATGACGGCGAACCCCAACTTCGTTCTCGGTGAGCCCGAGGTGAAGCGCATGGTCCGACGCGTCGTGGCCGACCCCGCGACGAGAGCGAACATGGTCACGCGCGGCGACGCAGATGTCGCGCTGGCGTTGCGCTCGTCGGACCAGGCGACGCTGGAGAGCAACGACGCGGTGACCGTCCCGACGACAACGTCGAATCAGTACCTGTTGTTCTCGATGAACACCACGACGGCGCCGTTCGACGATGTGCGCGTTCGCCAGGCGATGGCATACGCGATCCCGTACGACCAGATCATGTCCGACGTCTTCTTCGGCAGGGCCTACAAGTACAACCACGTACTCGACGACAAAGCGCCGAACTGGGACGGGAGCGATCTTCCCCAGTACGACAGCGACCCCGAGCGAGCCAAATCGCTGTTGGCGGACGCCGGTTTGACCGATGGTCTTGCGTTCACCCTCAGTGTCAACAATCAGCTCCCGGCGGCGCAGGACACGGCGATTCAGATCCAGTCCTATGCGGCCGAAGCGGGCATCGACGTCACGATCGCGGAAGTGCCTGCAGCGCAGCTCAATGCCGACACCTTGGCCGGAAAGGTGCAGGCCAGCCTCAGCATCGGTGCGTCGGTCACGATGACCCCGCCGTACTCGCTGCAGTTGCTCACGCAGCCGGGTGGCGGCTCCAATATCGCGCTGTGGAACGACCCGGAGTTCCTCGCGATGGTGGACCAAGGGCTCGATGCCGGTGATGCACTGAGCCCCGAGGCCGGAGTGTTCTGGAATCAGGCAGAGCTCCGCATGACCGAGCAGGCACCCTACATTTTCATCGCCAGGGTGCGGCCCTCGGTGGCTCTCGAGGCCGGCATCGGCGGGTTCGTACAGCGCACCGACTTCCGGATCGACTACTCCAATCTGACGCTCGGTTCGTAGAGCGCACGCCCGCAGGCAGTTCGGTCGGTGGTCATATCGGGCTTCCCGACCGAACTGCGTGCGGAAACGCCCGTGATTCGCGGCGAAATCCGACGGCTACCGAGAACGTGGCCGGGCGAAACATCCGCGCGGTGTAGTTGACCTACACCGAGGAAGAACGACCAGCGAGGAACGAATGTGACCATGACAGACAACAGATTTCATCTCGGTTGGTTCGGCAGCTTCGTACCGACGTCCTGGAACACCGCGTTCGAGGGTTCCGACAGTGGGGACTGGTTGAACGGAGACTTCTACGTCGACTTCGCCAAGACCCTCGAGCGCGCATGCTTCGACTTCCTGCTCCTCGAGGATTCGTCGATGGTGTCCGATACCTACGGTGGCAGCTCGGAAGCGACCCTGAAGACCGGCGGGTGGGCACCGAAAGGTGATCCGATGGCGTTGGCTCCCTTGCTCACCCGGGCCACCAGTCATCTCGGTATCGCCCTGACCGCATCGACGTCCTTCTATCCGCCCTATCTTCTCGCACGCTCGATCTCCTCACTCGATCACCTGTCCTCGGGTCGTATCGGGTGGAACGTGGTGACCTCCAGCGAAGATCGCGCAGCCCAGAACTTCGGTATGGACGCGCTACCTCCGCACGACGAGCGCTACGTACGCGCCGACGAGTACGTGGAACTGGTCGAGAAGCTCTGGGACTCGTGGGATGCCGATGCTGTGGTGATGGACCGCGCAACGTCCACCTACGTCGACCACACCAAGGTCCACACCATCGACTTCCAGGGCAAGTACTACTCCTCCCGCGGGCCGCTCAACACTTTGCCCTCACCGCAGGGAAGACCGGTCATCACGCAGGCGGGCGGCTCGCCGGCCGGCCGCGACTTCGCGGCCAAGCATGCGGACATGATCATGGCGCTCCCCAAAGGTGTTGCAGCGATGAAGGAGTACCGGTCCGACATCAGGCGTCGGATGGCGCTGCACGGCCGCGATCCCGATTCGGCGAAGGTGATGTACGTGGTCTCTCCCATCCTCGGTGAGACCCACGAGGATGCGCTCGCGCGAAAGGATCGCAAGGCGGCGGCGGTTCGCGCCAATCCTGCGGGGGTGCTCATCGGCTGGTCGGCAAGCATGGAGATCGACTTCTCCACGTTCGATCTCGACAAGCCGATGCCCGAGGACGTGCACACCAACGGACACCAGTCCACGTTGGAGAACTTCCGCAACTGGGCCGACGGCCGAACGCTCCGCGAGGCCTGCGTGGCCTACCGAACCGAATCGATGGAGCTGGTCGGTACACCGGATGCTGTTGCCGCGCAGATGGGCGACGCCATGGCAGAGGTCGGCGGGGACGGGTTCTTGATCTGGAGCCAGCCGCACAACCGGCGCTACATCGGTGAGATCGCAGACGGACTCGTGCCCGCTCTACAGAGCCGAGGTCTGATGCGGACCGAGTACAGCAGCGATCATCTGCGCGACAACCTGCTCGAATTCTGACCTCTCACTCGTTTCGTATCTGGAGAAAACTATGACTGCCAACAAATTTCACCTCGGATGGTTCCTCGGAGCCGGCTTCGGCGTCCAGTCCTGGAACCAGCCGTGGTCGGGTACCGGTGCGACCGACTGGATGATGCCCGATCAGTACGTGGACCTGGCGCACTCGCTCGAGCGGGCGTGTTTCGACTTCCTCATCATGGAGGACTCGGTGCAGGTCTCGGACACCTACAAGGGTTCGATGGAGTACTACCTGGCCACGGCATCCGCGGCACCGAAACACGATCCTGCCGTCCTCGCCGGAATCCTGTCGTACACGACCAAGCACCTCGGCATCGTTCCGACCCTGACCACAACCTTCTACCACCCGTATACCGTGGCGCGTCTGATGTCGACGCTCGACCATATCGCCGAGGGACGAATCGGCTGGAACATCGTCACCGGCAGCAACACTCGCGCCGCGCAGAACTACGGATTCGACATGCCCGAACACGATCTCCGCTACGACATCGCCGACGAGTTCGTCGAGCTCGCCTGCAAGCTGTGGGACTCCTGGGAAGACGGTGCGGTGCATGCGGACACCTCGGCGGGCGGCATCTACGCCGACCACGAGAAGGTCAACCGAATCGATTTCGAGGGTAAGTTCTTCAAGTCGAGGGGACCGCTGAACACCATCCCCAGCCCGCAGCGTCGGCCGGTGTTTCTGCAGGCAGGTGGCTCGGACAAAGGCAAGGAGTTCGCCGCCAAGCATGCCGACGCCATCATCTCCAATCCCCATGGGACCGAGAAGATGCGACGCTACCGCGAGGACATCCGCCAGGGTGCCGTCGAGGCCGGCCGCAACCCTGACGACGTCAAGGTGATGTACCTGATCTCCCCGATCCTCGGTGAGACGACGGCCGAGGCCAAGGCCAAGCAGAAGCGTCGGGCAGATGCCGCGTCGAGCAACATCGACGGGCTCCTCGCCGGGCGTTCGCACCTGTCCGGTATCGATCTGAGCCAGTTCGACCTCGACGAGCCGTTGCCGGCGGATCTCGAAAGCAACGGTCACCGAAGCAGTTTCGCCGAGTTCAAGGGTGACGGCACACAGACCCTGCGCGAGCGCATCACCGGCCACAGCGCCATCGACACCCTGGAATTCGTCGGCACTCCCGACGACGTTGCCGACATGATGGACGGCGTCATGCAGGAGGTGGGCGGCGACGGCTTCCTCATTGCGGGAGCTCTGATGAACCGGCGCTACGTCGCCGAGATCACCGACGGGTTGGTGCCTGCGCTCAAGCGTCGAGGATTGACGCGAACGTCGTACGAGCACAGTCACTTCCGCGAGAACCTTCGCGCATTCTGAACCTCTCACCGTAGATCTGGAAGGAGAAAGCCGACATGTTCCACCTTGGTTGGTTCTTGAGCTGGCAGGTGCAGTCGTGGAACCAGATGTGGTCGGGGGAGGGCGGCACCGAATGGAACCACCCCGAGCTGTACATCGACATGACTCGATCGCTCGAACGGGCCGGATTCGACTACATCATGTTCGAGGACGGTTCGTTCGTCCCGGACTCGTTCGGTGGTTCGTCCGAGTGGTGGCTGGCCAATGCGCGGTCGGTGCCCAAGCAGGACCCGAACTCGTTGCTGCCCATCCTGAGTCAGCACACCGAGCGTCTCGGCCTCATTGCAACGATGACCACGTCGTTCCACCCGCCCTACATGGCTGCCCGCACCGCAGCCACGCTCGACCACCTCAGTAACGGGCGCGCCGGGGTCAACCTCGTGACCTCGCACAATGTTCGGACGGCACAGAACTTCGGCTACGAGGAGATGTTCGAGCACGATCATCGGTACGAGATGGCCGACGAGTGGATCGACCTCGTCAAGCAACTGTGGTCCTCGTGGGAGCCCGATGCGGTGCGCCTCGACCGAGAAGCGGGCGTCTTCGCAGACTTCGCGAAGGTCCACAACATCGACTTCAAGGGCAAATACCACTCCTCCCGCGGACCGCTCAACACCACTCCGACGCCGCAGGGCCGACCGGTGATCTGCCAGGCCGGCGGTTCGCCCGCAGGCCGCGGCTTCGCAGCCAAACACGCCGAAACCATTCTGGCTCAGGTAGAGAGCGTCGAGGCCATGAAGACGTACCGCGACGACGTCCGTGCCCGCATGATCGTGGAGGGGCGGGACCCGGACAGTTGCAAGATCATGTTCATCGTCAGCCCGGTACTCGGCGAGACTCAGCAAGAAGCACAGGACAAGAACGAGCGGATCCTCGACGGCTTCCGCAACAACATCGACGTCAATCTGGCCTCGATGTCCTATGCGAGCGGTATCGACTTCTCGAAATTCGATCTGGACGCGCCGATTCCCACCGTCGAGACCAATGCGGGCCGGGGAACGATGGCCCTGATCGGTGCCAACACCACCGGGATGACACTGCGCGAGGCGGCGAGCTCGGACATCAGGAAGTCCGTGCAACTGATCGGCACAGCCGACGCGGTGGCGGAGCAGATGGGTGATATCGCGGCCGAGGTCGGCGGTGACGGGTTCCTCATCGCAGGAAGCGTGAACCGGCGGTACATCAGCGAGATCACCGATGGTCTGGCACCCGAACTGCGTAAGCGTGGACTGATTCGTGATGGATATCCGCACGAACTGTTCCGCGACAACCTGATGGACTTCTGATCGTCGCTGCAGGGGTCGGCCCGTCGACGCAGGTGCGACCCGACTCGTATCCCTGGCGCGTGCTGTCGGTCACCGGACTCGGGATGAGCATCACGTTCGTATCGGTGTCGATGCTCCCCGTCGCACTACCGGACATGAGCGCGGGACTCGGAGCCTCTGCAGCACAAACCGATTGGTTCATGCTCGCGTACCTGCTCACCACCGCAGTGTTCATCATGGTGCTCGGCAAACTCGCCGATCTCGTCGGACGCCGACCGGTGTATCTCGCAGGCTTGGCCTGTCTGACCGTCAGTGCCGCGGTGATCGCGTCGGCGACGGACCCCGACATCGTGATCGGCTTACGCGTCGTGCAGGGCATCGGCGCGGCGGCAGTGATCACCAACACCACTGCGCTGCTCGTGGAGGCATTCGAGCCGCAGAAGCTCTCGATCGGTATCGGCTGGAACATCACGATCATGTCGCTCGCCATCTCTGTCGGACCGTTGCTCGGTGGCGTTCTGACCGAAACCGTCGGGTGGCGTGGGGTGTTCGGAATCGTCGTTCCGCTCGGCGTTGTCGGGACGGTCTGGGCATGGATCACCCTGCGCCGGACACCGCGGCCGAAGGCAGGGGCACCCCTGGACTACGCCGGTGCGCTGGGCTCGATGGTCATCCTCGGTGGCCTGGTCTACGGGGTGAATCGCGGTGGCAGTGACGGTTTCGGGTCGTGGCACTCGGTGGTACCGCTCGCCGGTGTCGTGGTCGCCGCCCCGCTGTTCTGGTGGTGGGAGAAGCGAGCCACAGACCCGATCGTGGATCCGAAACTGCTCGCGGACAGATTCCGCGGCAGTGCCTACACCGCATCGTTCCTGGTGACGATGGCGGAAGGCGCGGTGGCCGTGACCATGTCGCTCTACCTCCAGAGTGTCGTGGGCTCGAGTCCCATCGACGCCGGATTGCAGATCACCGCACTCGCCGTCGGCACCACCGTGATGTCGCCGATCGCGGGCACACTGGCCACCCGAGTCTCGACGCGGACGTTGACGACGCTGTCCACGCTCGGCACCGCAACGGTGCTGTCGGTACTTGCCCTGCACATCGCGGGGCCGGCCCAGGACGTCCCCATCGTCGCCCTGCTGTTCGCCCTCGGTCTCAGTGGCGGGATCTTCAAGACGGCCAATGCGGCGGCGATCAACGTGGGAGTGGCACCGAACCGTTCGGGGATGGCGAACGGACTTCGTGTGTCCCTCGACAACACTGCAGTCACCCTCAGCACAGCGCTCGCCCTGGTCCTCGTGGTGTCTGCACTGCCGCCGACGCTGCGTGAATTGGTGTACTCCGGCGACACCGAGATGTTGCCGGACGGCGGATCCGATTCGTTGACAATGGGATTCGTCATCGCCGTGGCCGCCATGGCATTCGCAGCGCTACTGGCGAGCGTGGCGTCGGGCCTGCGCGGAATCCATCCGAAGGAACCTGCCGAGCTGTCTCGGCTGCACAGAAGTGATCTACCCACATCGAGAGCAAGGAGCACGGCATGACCAAATTTCATCTGGGGTGGTTCACCAACTTCTCCAACCCGCCGTGGAACACCACCTGGGCCGGCGACGAAGGCAGGACGTGGGCCAACGGCGAATTGCATGTCGACTTCGCGCGGTCACTCGAGCGAGCCTGCTTCGACTACATCATGCTCGAGGATTCGTCGATGGTCTCGGATGCCTTCGAGCAGACGTCGAGGGTGGACCTGAAGTACGGACTGTATGCGCCCAAACACGATCCCGTGACGTTGGTTCCGATGCTGACTGCGTCGACGAAGCACATCGGCATCATCGCAACGTGTTCGACGTCCTTCTACCCGCCGTGGCTACTTGCGCGACGGTTCTCCACTCTCGATCACCTCAGCGGCGGGCGTGTCGGCTGGAACGTCGTGACCTCCAGCGAGGACCGCGCTGCGCAGAACTACGGCATGGACAAGCTGGCCGAACACGACCAACGGTACGAGCGCGCCGACGAGTTCGTCGATCTCGTCAAGCAGCTGTGGGCTTCGTGGGAGGAGGACGCGATGGTCCTCGACCGGGACACCGGCACGTATGTCGATCACACGAAGGTCCATGTCACGAACTTTCGCGGCAAGTACCACGCATCGCGCGGACCGCTGAATCTACCGCGGTCACCGCAGGGCGAACCGGTGATCTGTCAGGCCGGCGGATCACCGCGGGGTCGCGAATTCGCCGCCCGCAACGCGGAAACCATCCTCAGCGCGGCCAAGGATCCGGCCGCGATGAAGGCGTTCCGCGACGACATCAGAATGCGGATGGAGAAGGAAGGCCGCGATCCGGACAGCTGCAAGATCATGTTCATCACCCAGCCCGTGCTGGCGGATACCGAATCCGACGCGCGCGCCAAGGTGGAGCGCATGACCGCCGATGTCGATTCACGCATCGAGTCTGCGCTGGGCCACATTTCGGCACTGACCGAAATCGATCTGTCGACCTACGAGTTGGACGAGGAGTTCCCCGAACTCTCCACCAACGGACACCGGACGACGCTCGGCGACTTCCTCTCCTACGGCAATACGCCACGCAAGGCGGCACTCGGCTGGTCCATGAAGAACGTGCACTACGTCGGCACCCCTGACTCTGTTGCCGAGCAGATGGGCGAGACGATGGACTTCGTCGGTGGTGACGGGTTCTTGATCACCGGGAGCATCGGCCGCCGCTACGTCGGCGAGATCACCGAGGGCCTCGTCCCCGCGCTGCAACGACGCGGCCTCGTCCGTACCGAATACGAGCACGACATGTTTCGTGAGAATCTCATGTCCTTCTGATGCGGTTGCTACGCAGAGACTCGGTGGTACCGGGCCCGGTGTACGCGTTGGCCTTCGTCAACGTCTGCATCGGTCTCGGCTACGGCGTTGTGGCTCCGGTCATTCCGGTCTTCGCCCGAGATTTCGGGGTCTCTGATCTCGCGGCCTCGTCGGTGGTGAGCATCTACGCGTTCACCCGAGTGCTGGCCTCGTTCGGTGCATCCCGTCTGCTGATGAGGTTCGACGAACGCACGATCCTCACGGCGGGACTGCTGCTGGCCGCAACATCCTCGCTCGCAGCAGCATTCGCTCCGACCTTTCTGTCACTGTTGTTGCTTCGAGCCGTCGGCGGCGTCGGAACGGCGATGTTCACCGTGGCCGGTCAGCAGTTGCTCTTCCGCTACAGCACCCCGGAAACCGGAGGCAGAACTGCGTCCGTCTTCCAGTCCGGCTTTCTCATCGGCGGGGTACTGGGCCCGGTCATCGGCGGTGCCGTCGCTCTCGTCTCGCTTCGGGCCCCGTTCCTCACCCACGCACTGACGCTGATCGTCGGAGTCGCCGTCGTCTGGTTCGCATTCCGATCCAGTGACAAGAAGGACGCCGCGAACGGTGTCGTGCACGATACGACAACACGACCGGAGATGATGACGCTGCGAAGTGCGTTCGGCCACCGGGGGTTCCGTGCGTCGATCGCGTCGAACTTCGCCAACGGCTGGGTCGGCAACGGGGTGCGGTTCACCCTCATCCCGCTGTTCGTGGCGACGGTGATCGGCGGCAGCCCCTTCGTCTCGGGGTTGGTTCTCGTCGTCGGTGCCGTTGTGCAGATCGTCGTCGTCAAACCTGCGGGCAAACTCGTCGACAGCTGGGGTCGACGGCCCATGCTGGCCTTCGGATCCGGTCTGATCCTGCTCGGGCTCGTCGTTCTCGCCCTCGTTCCGACTCTGCCGATCCTGGTGCTGACGATGGTGCTGTGGGGAGTGGGCGGCACGTGCGCCATGGTGGCGAGCGCCGCGACCGTCGGCGACGTGCTGGCGGGGCGCGGCGGCAGTCCCATTGCCGTGTACCAGGTCACGTTCGATGTCGGCACCATGCTCGGCCCGCTCGTCGCCGGTGCCGTCGTCGCTCAGACGTCCTATTCTCTCGCGTTCACCGCCAGCATCCCCGTTGCAGCGCTGGCAGTCCTGCTCGCACTTCGACCGTGGCGGACCGTCGCTGTGTCGACCCCCGAATCGAAGGTGGTCGTCACCGAGGAGTCCGCCGTCCCTACCCCGACCATTCACGACCACCACTTTGGAAAAGAGGACCGATGTCACAACCGTTCACTCTCGGTTGGTTCACCAACTACCTCGTACCCGACTGGACCGGACCCTTCGCCGGAACCGGTGGAACAGACTGGGCCGACGGCACTTTCGCTGTCGACGTCGTGCGCGCGCTCGAGCGAGCGGGAATCGACTTCGTGATGCTGGAGGATTCGACGGCGCTGACCGATATCTACGGCGGCACGTTCGAGTCCGAACTCAAGTGGACACCGCGAGCGCCGAAGCACGACCCGATGGCGCTGGCCTCACGACTGGCGTACGAGACCGACAGAATCGGCATCGTCGTCACCGCGTCCACGAGTTTCTACCCACCGTTCCTGCTCACTCGGCTGCTCTCGACCCTCGACCATCTCAGTCGCGGACGGATGGGGTGGAACATCGTCACTTCGACCGGGGACCGAGCGGCACAGAACTTCGGCAAGGACACGCTGCCGACCCACGATGCCAGGTACGAGATCGCCGAGGAGTTCGTCGACGTCGCGAACCAGCTCTGGGCGTCCTGGGACGCCGATGCCGCATCCCCGATCGCTCCCGGCCTCGAGTCCTACGTGGACCACACCAAGGTCAGGACCATCGATCATGTCGGAGCGCACTTCTCGGTCCGGGGCCCGCTCAACACCTTGCCGAGTCCGCAGGGCAAGCCGGTGCTGTGCCAGGCGGGAGCGTCGAAGTCCGGTATCGATCTCGCGGCACGAGTCGCCGATCTCGTTGTCGCTGCGCCGAAGGGGCGAGACGCGATGCGCGAGTACCGAAACACGGTGCGGGCCCGTGCCGCGGAATTCGGACGCGACCCCGACGACATCAAGGTTCTCTACATGGTGACGCCGATTCTGGGGGAGACCGAGGAAGATGCGAATCGCAAGGCCGAGCGCTACTACGAGGCGACCGATGCGGCCATCGCACGCCGGCTGATCATGCTGTCCGGAGACATCGACTTCTCTGTGCTCGACGTGGACAAGCCGATTCCGGACGATCTGAAGACCGAGGGGAGCACCAGCATTCTGGACAACCTGCGGAAATGGGCGAACGGCAGATCGATTCGCGAGACCGTGGCCACCGAACGGACGGAATCCTTGCGACTGGTCGGCACGCCGGCCAGTGTGGCGGACGAAATGGAAAGCGTCATCGACGAGGTAGGCGGGGACGGCTTCCTGTTCTTCGGGGGTGGCGGCGGGGTGCTCAACCGTCGGTACGTCGATGACGTGTGCGACGGGCTGATGCCCGAACTCGCACGACGGGGCGTCGCAGGCACCGGGTACCGCGGTGGCAATCTTCGTGAGCACCTGGCAGGTGTGCGATGAGTACACCGCGCATGCATCTGGGCTGGTTCACCAGCTTTCGTCCACCGGTGTGGAGCTCGCACTGGACCGGATCCGATTCCGACTCCTGGGCGGACGGGCGTTTTCACGTCGAGATGGCTCAGGCGCTCGAGCGTGCAGGATTCGACTATCTGATGCTCGAGGACTCGTCCATGGTGTCCGACATCTACGGCGGCACCACGGAGTTCGATCTGGCGAAGGCGCAGTACGCGCCCAAGCACGATCCGGTCGCACTGGTGCCGATGTTGGCCGCGGCAACATCGAGGCTCGGGATCGTAACCACGATGTCCACCAGTTTCTACCCGCCGTACCTGCTGGCACGGGTGGTGTCGACTCTCGATCACATGTCCCACGGACGGGTCGGGTGGAACGTGGTGACGTCGAGCGAGGACCGCGCCGCACAGAACTTCGGCATGGGCGCACTGCCGCCACACGACGAACGGTACGAGCGCGCCGAGGAGTTCGTCGAGGCTGTCGATGCGCTCTGGAAGTCGTGGGAACCCGACGCGCTGGTGATGGACAAGGCGTCGAACACCTACGTCGATCACACCAAGGTGCACGACGCGAATTACGTCGGCAAGTTCCACCGCACGCGCGGTCCGCTCAACACGCTGCCGATGCCCCAGGGCAGGCCGGTGATCTGCCAGGCCGGGGGATCTCCGCGCGGACGCGCATTCGCCGCTCGCAATGCCGACACGATCATCTGCCAGGCTCAGGGCATCGAGGCGATGAAGGCCTATCGCGACGACGTTCGGGCGATGGCCTCGGACGCAGGCCGCGATCCGGATTCGATCAAAATTCTCTACATCGTGTCCCCGGTGCTGGGTGAGACCGACAGCGAGGCTCGCGAACTGGATGCGCGGTCTCGTGAGGCAACCGATGGACGGGTGCACGCTGCGTTGGCGCACATTTCCGCGGTGACTGGCAACGATCTATCGACGATGGACATCGATGCCCCGCCTCCGGATCTGACGACCAACGGACACCGCACGACGCTCGCCGACTTTCTCGCGGGTTCGGGCAGCAGCAAGTTCAACGAGGATGGAACTCCGAAGACGTTGCGCCAGTTGGCTGCCACGTGGTCAATCACCTCGGTGCCGCTGGTGGGTACTCCCGATACCGTGGCAGAGCAGATGGAGGACGTCATCGATGCAGTCGGCGGCGACGGCTTCCTCATGACCGGTCGGCTCGGGCGTCGGTACTACACCGAGGTGACCGACGGTCTGGTGCCCGCGCTGCGTCGCCGCGGATTGGTGCGAGACGCATATGCGCACACACAGTTCCGCGACAATCTGCTGGACTTCTGACTGATCGACACCAGGGGGTCGGTATTCGCACGACCCCCTGGTGTCAGTTCAGGGTGGTGGTGCCGGCCGTGACAGTGGATCCGATGATGGCGACTCGATCGGCTCGGAAGTGTGTGAAGCTGAGCTCGGACGGACGGCCATCGGTATCTCGAGTGATCAACTCGCGCAACAATACCGGTGATCCTACCTGCATCTCGAGTAGCTCGGCCGCCCGTTCCTGGCAGGAGATCGCCTCTACCACGGAGCTGCTTCCGCCGTAGGTGGTGCCGAAGATTCGATGATGCGCGACGGCGATCGGTGGGAACTCCGAGTGGTTGCTCTCGATGCGTTCGGTGAACTCGTCGATGTCGAAGTCCGTGATGCAGTAGCCGACGCGAAGGTAGAGCGGCTTTGCGTTCATCCGGCCGATCTGTTCGAGCAGAATCACCGACTCCACGTCGCTACCGATGAACTCCTGGATGACCGCAGGTGCAGTGATGCGCCGGCATTCCAGTGTCTCCACCGTCAGTCGGCCCGCGTCCGGCATGCCCGCCCACGCTCTCGGGCCCACTTCGCCTTCGCGTACGGCCACGATGTCGTGAGCGATCGATGTCCCTGCTCGACGCGCCCGCAGCACGACGCCATCGTCGGCGAGCATCTGAAGCGCCTTGCGCACAGCATTTCTCGTCGCTCCCAACGTCTCGATGAGATGCTGCTCCGAGAGAACCTCGTCGTGCGGCATCGTGCCGCGGCGGATTCCCGAGCGGATCAGTTCGTACACACGGCGGGGGGAGGTTACGGACTTCTCGCCGCGGTTCGATTGCGCGCGAATGTATCTGGCGCGTTGCTCGTCGGCCTGTCTGCGTAGATGGGCGGCAACGGAGCCGGATTGGTCGTCGAAGAAGGGGCGAGTCATCTGTCATCGCCTTTCGGGGATGCGCATGGGAGATCCGAGGTGGCCGCAGCGTCGAGATCACCGATGATGACTACGAGCATATCGGACATCGGCGTTCGACCCGTTGTCAGCGCTGCGGCCTTAACGAAGAAAATTAAGAACAAATACCTGCTCAGGGACGTATGGGCGCGGCGCATGTGCTGCGTAATGCGCTGTTTACCGCCGACGCGGCTCTGGGAAACACCGTGCCGCGACCATGGACACCGTACTTAAATCGACGGCGTATCGGCAGGAGTTTCCTATGACGACAACCGCAGAGCGAGAATCGCTTTCGCTTTCCAGTCGCGATCATGACACCGATGACTACTCGCTGGTAACCGACCGGCCGGTTCTCGGTGTCGAGGATCTCACTGTGACATACGGAACCGGTGACTCTGCGGTGGTCGCGGTGAGGAAGGCATCGTTCGAGATTGCACCCGGCGAGCGAGTTGCTCTGGTGGGTGAATCGGGTTCGGGGAAGTCGACCTTGGCCATGACGATCGCGGGATTGCTCGACGTATCGGCGGGCGCAACGGTCGAATCGACGCGTCTCGAATTCGAGGGTAGCCCGGCCCGGCCGGAGACCGGTCGCAGCGTGCCACGGCGCACCGACGGAATTGCGATGGTGTTTCAGGACGCCATGACGGCACTCGATCCGGTGTGGACCATCGGGGGCCAGTTCAAGCATGTGCTCGCGGGAGCAGGAATCAAGGGGAGGCGTGAGCGTGCGGATGCGACCGCGTACTGGCTGAACAAGGTCGGGCTCTCCGACACGAAGCGGGTGATGCGGAGCCGGCCGTACGAGTTGTCCGGCGGAATGCGTCAACGGGTGATGACTGCGTTGGCGTTGTGCGGGTCTCCGCGACTGCTGATTGCCGACGAGCCGACCAGCGCGCTCGATGCATCTCTTGCTCGCGGAACGATGGAGCTGCTGCAGAACCTGACCCAGGAGCAGGGGACTGCGCTGCTCATCGTCAGTCACGACATCAAGCTGTGCCTCGAGTTCTCCGACACCATGCTGGTGATGTACCGGGGCGAGTTGGTGGAGCAGAAGGCGTCCGCGGAAATCGTCGCAACCGCGATGCATCCGTACACCAAGGGTCTGTTGGGTTGCGTCCCCACTCTTGCGAACCGTTCGGCGACGAGACTTCCCGTGCTCCGAGACTTCATGCCTGCCTGACGGGTCTCGTTCAGTCGCGACCTGATCACGAGGTAGTGGATGACACGGCTTCGTAGACGGCGCGCACGTACTGCTCGGCGCGGTCGGAGCCGATGATTCCCGGCCCCATGCGGTTCATGACGTACGAGATGGTCAGCTTCGATTCCGGGTGCAGAACGGTCAGCGATCCGCCCCAACCGCCCCAGAAGCAGATCTTCCCGTCGGGGATGTAGGGCATTGATTCGTGCTGTGGCAGAGCAAAACCCAGGCCGAAGCGCAACGGAATGCCCAGGGCCAGATCGACTCCGTTGGGTTGCTCCTCGAAGATCGTGTCGATCGTCTCCGGGCTCAGCAGCCTTACGCCGTCGACGGATCCGCCTCGAGAGATGACCGACAGGATTCTCGCGACCGATCGGGCATTGCCGTGCCCGTTCAGTGCACCCATGTCCGCGGCACGCCACGCTGGGGTGTTTGCCGACGATGCCTGCACCAACGGTCCGAGAAAGGTCTTACGACGCACCATCGTCGGGTCGGGCACGGCAACATCGGACGGAGGGGGCGGCGGAACCACATCGGCGATCCGGACCCAGTCGCGTTCGGCGGCACCGATCTGGAAGTCGGCTCCGAGGGGACCAGCAATCTCGTCGGCGACGAACTGCCGCAACGACTTTCCCGTGACGCGGCGGACGAGTTCACCGATCAGGTGACCCTGACCGGCCGCGTGATACCCCGACGTGGTGCGCGAATCCCACCACGAAGCCTGCGCTGCCAGACGCGAGGTCGAGAGTTCCCAGTCGTAGAGGTCCTCTTCGCTGAACGGCCTGTCCCATCCCGAGACTCCGGAGGTGTGCGACAGCAGGTTCCGGACCGCGATGTCCTGCTTGCCTGCGGCCGCGAACTCGGGCCAGTACGTTGCCACCGGCGCATCGGGGTCGAGCACTCCATGGTCGATGAGCATCAACGCCGCCAGGCACGTCACCATTTTCGTCGTCGACCACACGTTGGTGATCGTGTCCGACTCCCACTTCAGACGGCGCTCTGTGTCGCGATAGCCACCCCAGAGGTCGACCGCAGTGTGGCCGTCGATATCGACCACCACAGACGCGCCGAGTTCGGCTCCGCTCTCGACGTTGGTGGCAAGCGCGTCACGCACCGCCGCGAATTCGGGCTCGCAGTGACCGTCAATTGCCATGTGATGCCCACAGAATGCGGTGAACGGCCAAGTCGACGTAGCTGTCGGCGACGTCCTCGATGCTGAGTTCGCCGCCGTCGTGGAACCAGTTGCTGATGCCGTTGAGCATGTCGGTCAGAGCGAACGATGCCAGACGCGCATCCGGGACGGTGAATTCACCACTGCGCATTCCGGCGGTGATCACGTCGCGGACGCGTCGTTGGTACTGACGGCGGTAATCCTCGATGACAGTGCGGTGCTCGGGGGTGAGTGAGGCGAGCTCGTGCAGGCCGACGATGTACTCCACCCGTCGTCGGTTCAGATGCACCAGGTGCGCACGCACCAGAGACGACAGGCGTTCGGTGGGGGTTCCGGCCGCATCGAGCAGCGGCAGGTTCTCCTTCGCCGGCTCCTGCGTGACCGTCAGACAGATCGCGAAGAGGATGTCTTCCTTGGACGGGAAGTGGTGGTAAAGGCTGGCACCCTTGATGCCGACCGCGTCGGCGATATCGCGCATGCCCACGTTCGAGTAGCCCTCACGCGCAAAGATGTTCGCGGCGTTGGCGACGATGTCTTCTCGCCGCTGGCGAGTGCGTTGCTGTCGGGGCAGCGCGGTGACCTCCGCCGGGTGCGTCGAATCGGGCTGCGTCATACGGTCTCCTCCACCGCCGCCAGCAGTCGCAGTTCACGCTTGAGGATCTTGCCCTGCGGGTCGACGGGAAGCTCGGCCACGATGTGTACCGACTTCGGGGCCTTGTACGACGCCAACTCGGTGCGGCAGTACTCGATGATCGCGGCCGGGTCGGCGGTCACTCCGTCGCGCGCGATGACGAAGGCGGTCACGGCCTCGGACCAGTACGGGTCGGGCACTCCGACGACGGCGGCACGCAGCACGTCCGGATACGTGTGGATGGTGCGTTCCACTTCCTGCGACGACACGTTCATCCCTCCCGACTTGATCATGTCCTTCATCCGATCGTAGAAGAACAGGTTGCCGTCGGCGTCGATGCGCACCATGTCGCCGGTGTGCACCCATCCGTCTCGGAACACCTCGGCGGTGCGTTCGGGGTCCTTGAAGTAGCCGAGCATCACCGATGGAGTGCGACAGAGCAACTCACCGATCTCGCTCTCGTTGCCCGCGGGGTCGACCACCTTGATCTCGAGGTGGGTGACGGGCTTGCCGATCCACGACGCGTCGCCGCCCGGAATGTCGTCGAGTGTCGAGAACCAGCCGACTGAGCCCAGCTGCGAGAGTTCCGACTGGCCCCAGTAGGTGCCCCAGATGGCCTCGGGGGCCGCGGCGGCCCAGGCGCTGATCGTGTGCGGTGACACCTGGCCACCGTAGGTGAGGCAGCGTCGAACCTGGATCACGGCCTCGGGGCCGAACTGCTCGTCACGGGCCAAGGCCAGGTAGAACGTCGGAGTCTGTGCGATGACGGAGATCTTCTCGGCAGCGATGATGCGTAGTGATTGCGCCGGGTCGACCGTCGCGGGCAGGACGAGGGTGGCACCCATCAGCGTCAGGGTCGTCATCGAGCCGAGTCCGGCGATGGTGTGGAAGGGCATGACGAACAGCCAGGTGTCCTCGGGACCCGTGCGCAGGCCCCAGCTCCACGCGGGTGCCGTGGAGATGAGGAAGTTGCGGTGCGGGATCATGACACCCTTGGGTGCCGCTTCGGTTCCGGAGGTGTAGATGACCATCGCGACGTCGTTCTCGTCCATCTCGACGTCCGGCTCGGTGGACGGGGTGTTCGCCGTCAGCGCGGCGTACTCGGGTCCGAACGTCACCAGGGTGGTGGCGTCCGGCTTCACCGGGGAGATGATCTCGGCATAGGCCGGATCGGCCACCACCACAGTCGGTTCCGCGTGTTCGAGTTGGTGCTTCACCTCGGCCGCGCGATACATCACGTTGATGCCCGTGAAGGCCGCACCGGCTTTGAGCGTGCCGTAGTACGCCACCACCACGTCGATGCTGTTGCGAGCCATCGATGCGACGCGGTCACCCGACGTCACTCCGAGATCGACCAGAAGGTTGGCGAACTGATTTGCCCGAGAATCGAGTTCGCCGTACGTGGTGACCTCGCGGGTGCCGTCCGCCGCGTAGCTGATGAACGCGACCTTGTTCGGCTGAGTCCGCGCATGGCGACGCAGCTGATCGCCGATGGTGGCGCGGCCGATGGGGGAGCGGTGGTGGATGGCAGTACCGGGCACGGCGGACTCCTTCAGGTGGAGGGGTTTCAGAGAGCAGGCGAGAGTGCAGCGGAGTCGAACATCGGCTGCGAGAACGTCTCTGCCGCAACGATCTGCTCCACCGGATCACGGGTGAGCTTGCGCGGGAAGGACTTCTCCGGATAGCCGACGGCGATGTGCGCGGCGGTGATGTAGTCGTCCGGGATGCCGAGCAGTTCGCGAATGGCCGGTTCCTCGTGGCACAGCAACGTCGTCACCGCGGTCGCGACGCCCTGATCGCGCAGGCTCAGGCACAGGTTCTGGACGGTGGGGTAGATGGATGCGCCGCCGACGACGGAGAGTCGTCCGAGTTCGTGGTCGGTGGGGTGCAGTCCGTCCAGCGCGGCGCAGACCACAACGATGGCGGGCACCTCGGCGAGGTGGCGGGCGAAGTAGTCGGCGTCCTGGACGGTCTTGGGCAATGCGCCGACGGCGACGGTTCCGCCGGTGATGCCGGCGAAGTAGGCGTCCCACATCGGGAGGTAGAGATCGGCGAGGGCCTGCTTACGGGCGGCGTCGCGCACAACGATCCATCGCACGGGCTGACGGTTTCCGCCCTGGGGGCCGAAGCGGGCGACGTCGAACGCGGCCTTGAACACCTCGTCGGGAACGGGATCGCTGAGGTACCGCCTGCAGGTGCCGGTGGTACGCATCGCCTCGGTGAGTTCCATGGGTGTTTCCCTTCGCCTGTCCGCTGTTAGGTAGTGCCATGAAGCATCGTGTGGCGTGGGCCACATTGTCAAGACTCGAATCGCTGTGAATTTCGAGATCGCGAATCCCTTGCGTGAAATTGCCTAACCGTGGTTAGTTGAGCTGTCGGAGTCGGATGGAGCAGCGCGCAGCAGGAGGTACCGGTGTCCACAGACGCAGGAACGGCAGCGGAGACCGTGGGTGGGGTTGATCGGGACCGGGTAGATCGGGACCGGCTCTCACGTGCTCTTACCGCGGCCAATCTGCCCACGCTGGTGGCGGTGCTCTATCAGTTGACCGGAGATCCCATGTGGCTCGCCGATCCGTATCGCCCCACGCGTAGTCGGGGCATGGACAACAACGACACGGGCGGATTCGACGACGCAGTTGCCGACCGCATCCGATCTGCGGCGCTCGACGCGATCTGCGCGTTCCACGAGGGTGCGCCCATGGCGGTGCCCTCGCCCGACTCAGAGCACCTCGTCGAGATGATCAGCGTGGCCGTCGGTGAGCAGGTTCCTCCTGAGTTCGGCGTCATGGTTGCCGAGGACATGGGGTTCACCGCCGCGGACACTCCCGTGGCCGCGCCGAACGATCTGTCGGTCATCGTGATCGGTGCCGGTGTCTCCGGGATGCTCGCGGCCATCAAGCTGCACGAGGCGGGCATCAGTCACACAGTGCTGGAGAAGAACTCCGACGTGGGCGGCGGCTGGTTCGAGAACACCTACCCCGGTGCCGGTGTCGACACCCCCAGCCACCTGTACTCCTACTCCTTCGCGCCGCGGGCCTGGAGCACCCACTTCGGCAAACGCGACGAGGTGTGGCGGTACCTCAGCGATGTCGCGTCCGAACACGATCTGCGGCAACGTATTCGATTCGACACCGAGGTTGCGACCGCCGAGTACGACGCCCAGCGACAGGGCTGGACCGTCACGACTGTCGACGGCGACACGCTGACCGCCGACGTGGTGATCACCGCGACCGGTCAGCTCAATCGGCCGAAGGTGCCCCACATTCCCGGGCTCGAGTCGTTCGATGGACCGATCTTCCACACCGCGAACTGGCCGGCCGATCTGGATCTGACCGGTAAGCGCGTCGCCATCGTCGGAACCGGGGCCAGCGCCATGCAGGTGCTGCCGGCCATCGCGTCGACGGTGGGGCATGCGACGGTCTTTCAGCGCTCGCCGCAGTGGGTGTCGTCGAGCGATGTGTACTTCACCGAGATGGGCGACGACGCCAACTACCTCATGGATGTCGTTCCGCTGTATCGGCTTTGGTACCGGACCAGACTCGCCTGGAACTTCAACGATCGGGTGCACAGTTCGCTGCAGGTCGATCCCGAATGGGAGCATCCGCAGCGCTCGATCAACCCGGCGAACGACGCGCATCGACGGGTCTTCACCCGCTACATCGAAGCCGAGCTCGAAGGCCGACCGGACCTCATCGAGAAGTCACTTCCCGATTACCCGCCCTTCGGCAAGCGGATGTTGCTCGACAACGGCTGGTACGCCGCGCTCAAGCGCGACAACGTCACGCTCATCGCCGACGCTGTCTCCTCGATCACTGCCAACTCGGTTGTGGCACGGGATGGTTCGGAGACCGAGGTCGATGTGGTGATCCTCGCGACGGGATTCGAGACCCACAAGCTGCTGACGCCGATCGACGTGCGCGGACGGTCGGGGGAGTCCATCCGCGATATCTGGGGCCCGGAAGATGCGCACGCGTACCTCGGCATCACCGTCCCGGACTTCCCGAACTTCTTCATCACCTGCGGCCCCGGAACGGTGCTGGGCCACGGGGGCAGTTACATCACCATCGCCGAATGCCAGGTGCGCTACATCGTCGATGTGTTGATCGACATGGTGGACAAGCGGATCGGAGCCATCGAGTGCAAGGCCGACGTGGAGACGGAGTATGTCCGCAAACACGACGAGGCGCACGCGAAGATGATCTGGTCGCACGGCGGCATGGACAACTGGTACCGCAACGACGCCGGACGCGTGGTCTCGACGCTGCCCTGGCGCATCGTCGACTACTGGGAAATGACGCGGCGGGCCGATCTCGACGACTTCGTCATAGAGCCTCGTTTGGATGAGGCTCGCTGATCAGTTCCACGTCGCCTGCTGCATAGACAATACGAACCCGTGGCCGACGCCGGCGTCGCAGACCATCGCCTCGACCCGCGAATAGCAGGTGTAGCCGTTGAACGAAATCGATGTGTTGTACTCCAGCGGCTGAGCATTCTCGACCCCGAAAGCGCCTTGGTTGAAGCACATCGGTGTCACCTGCCCGGGATCTAGGAAGAAGCCTTTGCTCATTTCGTCGGCCGAAAACGGCGGCTTGTCGCAGTCGGCACCGTCGGGCACCGGTGCGTTCGTGGCTTGACAGCCCGAAGAGAACGCAGTGGAACCGAGCTTGCAATAGACGTTGCCCGACGGTGATTTCCATCCGACTTCGTTGTTGATTGCGGAGTAGCGGGCCGCGTCGACGGGAGTGATCGATGCGGAGCCGGTCGTTGGTGTTGCGGGAGAACCGGATCCGGGCTCGTTGTCACTCGACGGTTGGGCAATCGGGGGTGCTGCTGCATCGGTCGATTCGGTCGGCGCACCTACCACTACCGTGGGGATGACCGACGGCATCCCATCCGTCGGTTCGGTCGAATTGCTACATCCGGTCAGGACCAACCCGGCACACGTGACAGCGGCTGCCAAGAAGGAAACGGTGCGAATCCTGTTGCCCCTCATCAGTTGGACGTCGCCTGCTGCATCGACAACACGAATCCGTGCCCGCCGCCCGCGTCGCAGATCATCGCTTCGACGCGGGAGAAGCAGGTCATCCCATTGAACGTGATGGAGGTGTTGTATTCCAACGTCTGCGCGTTCTCGACTCCGAATTCGCCTTGGTTGAAGCAGGTCGGCGTCACCTTCCCCGGCGTCATGTAGAAGCCTTTGCTCAGTTGGTCGATGGTGAAGGACGGAGTGACGCAGTTCGCGCCGTCCGGGACCGGAGCATCTCCTGATTGGCAACCGGACCCGAATTCGGTGGAGCCGATCTTGCAATAGATCTTGCCGGACGGCGACTTCCAACCGACCTCGTTGCCGTACGCGGTGTAGCGGGCCGGGTCGACGGGTGTGATGGGGTCGGTGTTGTTCACCGGGTTCGCGCCGGTCTGCGCTGGATCGGTGGCTTCCGGTGCGGACGCGGTGTCCGTGGTGTCGACCGGGGGGTTTGCAATGGTCACCTGGGGCGGCGCGGCAATCTGCGACGCGGCGCTGGGAGCTGGGGTCGGTGCGGCCGCGGGGGCGTCCTCGTTGCCGCATGCTGTCATAGCGAAAGCGACGGAAGCACTGGCCGCGAGAAGGGCGGTTCTACGGAACATTCGAAGCCCCTTCATCAGAATGCGATGTTGACGTCGCGAGAGATCATGAAGCCTCTGTCGCCGTCGTAGCAGGTGATGCCGGCTTCGGTGGAGCGGCAGAAGTTGCCGGTCACTCCGATGACCTGGCCGTACTGAAGCACCTGAGTGTCGCCGTTGTTCGGATCGCCGACGAAGATTCCCTGGTTGGTGCAGATTTGTTCGACAGTGCCGTCTTGGTTGATCTTCACCCCGTAGGTGTTGTTTGCCGTGTTCGCGCACTCGCGCCCGGTGTTGCCCGGTACCGAGTAGCGCACCTGGCAGCCCACGATCGTTCCAGGAGCGTTGGACGAATTGAATGCGCACAACACATTCCCACTGGGGGACTGGAAGAAGTACTGGCCGCCGGCCTGCTCGTAGTCGCGCGCATCGACGTTGACGTCGTCACGGTTGGGAGCGGGCGGCACTGCTGCAGGCCCTGCATCGGCGGGCTGCTCCGGTGCCGGGGTCACCACCTCCGGTGCCTCGACCGCTGGTCCGTCCGTTCCGGTGCCACCGCCCATGTCGGGGGAGTCGGCGGCTGACGGAGCAGGAGCCGCGCTGGTGACCGGCGCTGCGTCGGTGCTGGCCGGTGCCTCGGACCCACAGGCCGCGACGGTCAGGGTGGTAGCGGCGACCAGCGCACACATGGCCACGATGTTGCGGACTTGCCTCATTCGTTCGTCCTCACCGGTGGCTGCGAAGTGCATCACCTCTTGGAACGTTAATCGAACGGGTCAAGTGGTCTGTTAACGTCTTTCGTGTCACGACCGCGTCACGAATCGGTATACGGCTGGACTATCGGACATTTCGCCTGCGAGGGTGAAATCGACGAAACAGTCAAGAACCAGTTGATGTTTCAGCTTCAACCTGAGACGCCTGGTGTAGAACGTGATCCGATCCGGAATCACGTTGTGTGACATCGACGAAAGGCATGCACTATGCGAAAGTCATTGCGGCGAGCGGCAGTAGCGACAGCACTCACTGTTCCCTTGGTCTTCGGTATCGGAGCGGGCACGGCTGCTGCGGCCCCGCAGGTGACGAATCTGCAAGTGCCGATCGTGACGGGGTTCCAGATCGCTCCCGGAGCCGTCCCTGGTGGCTTCTTTCAGACCATTCCGATGAAAGCCACCGTGGGCGACGAGCCCGGTGTCGCTAGGTTCTCAGCCGCGAACATTGCCCCGTTCGCCGATCAGTATCCCTACCGGTATCTGAACCTGACCTGGCGGAATTTGGCGACAGGCGCAACGGGTGCCGCCGACCTTCGGCACTGGCAAGACGATCCGACACCGTCGCCCGAGGGACCCTACGGACGGGAAGACCTGCCACTCGAGGTGGTAGCGAACACCGGCTCGGGTCCCGTCGTGGTGACGGTGACGCATACCCGGGACTACTCGAACGGCGGTCAGTGGGGCTCCCCGTATCTCGACACCCTTCTCCCCGGTGCCGGCGTGGTGGTTGTTCCCTGACCCGGTTTGGCGTCAGGTACCCAGGTCGCCGGCGATATCGGCAGCAGCGAGCATCGAAACAAGCACGGGCACGACGCGTTTCGCGGCGATTCGATAGTCGCCGCGACCCTGCTGCTCGACGATGTTCGCCGAACTCAGCGTCTTGAGGTGGTGGTAGATCTGACCGGAGGAGCCGACTCCCACCGCCGCGTGCAGATCCGCCGCGTTCGCTGGGCCTCGCAGCAGTGTCCGCACGATCTGCAACCGCACCGGATGTCCCAGAGCAGCAAGCACTTCTGATGCCGACGGAACGGGTAGCTCTACGATGGCGTCGGGGGAGTAGCCGATGTCCCACCGGACCGTGCCGTGCAGATGGACGTCGCCTTGGTAGGCGATCATGCCGCCCGTCGACGGGGCGGCATCGAGCTGCTCGGGAGCGTCACGTCGTTCCAGCTCGGCGACGCGGGCTTCCAGCTCTGCCAGTCTCGACTCGAACTCTGCGCTCACACCACGCAGGCTATCCGGTCGAGAACCTCGGGCGAGAGCATCGCCTCGACGATGAGTTGCTGTTGCGCGCCGGCTCCTGTGTACGCTTGCTCGAATCTGTCTGCAGAAAGACCATCGGTGAGCCACACTGCGGTCGCGACAGTTCCGTCATTGCGGCGCAGCTCAAAACCCTGGGTCAGCACACCGGGGAGGCTGCCACCTTTGAAGCCGACGCCGCGGACGCTGTCACCTGCGGGTTGCCATTCCAGTTGGCGCAGAATGGTGTCGGATGCGTTGCCATAAGTGCCGTCCGTGAAGGCGCGATACATTCCGTTCAATTCTTCGGCCGAACCGGCGCGGAAACTGCTCTCGACCCTTGATACCTGGTCCTCGTAGGTCGGCACTTGCACGGACGCCTCGGCCTGGGCCCGGAACTGCGGGTCGAATGCCCACTTCTGAGCGATCTCCCAGGTATCTGCATCGGCGAGTCCGGGATCGAAGACCGAGAGCATGTCGGCCACCATGCTCGGTGCCTCGAAATTCTCCCAACCTCCTGCGGCTGCGGCGTCGACGAGGGCCTGATCGCCGAGTCGGTATCGGAGGTAGTCGGGCACCGAGTTGTCGCTCTCCTGGATCATGGCCGACACCATGTCGTCGATACGAACCGTGGCGTTGGGGTCGGTTGCGTTGGTGCCGGCGTTCGCAATGCCCAACCGGGTCAGGGCCTTCGGATGTGCATTGGCGTCGGTGCCGGGCACATACCACCGCTCCCAATCCGAGAGGGCCACTTGCTCGTTGGGGTCGATGGTTCCGTTCGCGACGGCCTGCGCGTAGGCGGCGAGATGCACCACCTTGATCGCGGATGCGAGTACCTGCTCTTCGTCGGCCCGATGTTCGACGGTTCGGCCGCGACCGTCGTCGATGACGAGGCTGACGGTGTCGGGAGCCTGATCGATCAGTCCGATCCACCCGTCCTCGGTGGCGAGGTCGGTCGAGGTGACGGCGGCGCAGTCCTCTGGCGTCGGGGTAGTGGTGGTGGTCGCTGCAGGTGCGTCGGTGTCGGTGGCGCATCCGCCCACCAACAGCGCAGCTACACAAGCTGTCGAGATCCAGGTCGAGCGTCGCATCGAGTTTTCCCATCCGTTATTCCGTAATTACGGATAACCATAGAAGAGGATTCGTGGCGGGGCAACCCGCAGCCCTCGCTCGGACCACTGCCCGCGAACTGCTTGTGCGATCGAGACTGTGGCCGTTGCAGCGCCATCGGCTGCGACAACGTTCGTCATAGCCGATGTCACAACGAGATCGAACGAGGTATGCGACGCCGTGGCTCACAAGACCGCGATCCGCTTGGCCGGCGCGCTAGGTGCGATCGCGGTTCTTCTCGCTGGAGCGTTCGGCTACTTCGCGGTCGAGTACGGGACCACAGCCTGGTTCAGTCGAGTTCCCCACAACTGCACGTGGAAGGACGCGAATATCGACTGAGCAATCTGCCGCTAAGCAGTAGCGTTCCGGCCCCGGATGCGCCTGCTGTGCCGGAGTGGTACCCCAAGCACCACATGTGGCCGCTTGGATACGAGGTCTATTGGCCGCGGGGCTTCGAGACCTCCACCGGCGTGCTGCTCGAGTGGCGAGACGGCCAGTTCTACCGATACACATTGCAGGGTGGACCCTGACGGCTACCACTGGAAATATGCCTCGTCACCTCGTTCGTTGCTGGGGAATGCGAGGGTCTGGAGCTGGTCGAACTAGTCGATTTCGCCTGAACCCGTTGCGGCCGTTCAGAACAACGTGGGTGCGGTGTATCGACCGTGTCGTGCTTCGTTGAGTCGAGCGCTCCAGCGCTGCACTAGCCACATTTCGATGAGTTCGGGGCTGGTGCCGATGTCGGTAGCCCAGTGGGTGATGAGTTCGACGTAGCGGTCGTAGCGGCGACGAGTGAATCCGGTGACCGACGGGTCTTCAAGCCACCCTTCGTGAATAAGCGTCGAAACCCCGTATTGGTCGATCAGCTGCGCCGGGCCACCGTAGACCGACGCTTTCACTGCCCACAGGAACGTGGCCATCAGGGACATTCCGACGCCGGGTGCATCAGGCCATCCCGACCAGGTCGAGTTCGGATGGTTGGGCACTGCGCGGTTGCGTACGCAGCTGTCGAGCACGGCAAGAGTCTTGGCGACAGGGTTCTCGCCGGGACGGCTGAGGTGCGGGTTCATGACGTCCGGGAATCGCCGCATCGCTCTTCGGTGCCGGTGGCTGCCCTGCCACGCTGCGCAGAGAAACAGCAGTCCGAGCGAATCATGTTCGCCCTCAGCCAGATCGGTGCCGATCCGAAGATCGTTGCGCTGCACCGTGGGACCGCCGTACTCGACGATTTCTCCGTCGAGGTTGCGGCCGCGCAGTCGCAGATCATGACCTGCCCTGTCGAGGTGGCCGTTCCACCAATCCAGGTCCACCTCAACGCCGTCGTCGAGGACATGTAGGTCGTAGCTGCGGTGCTGACACCACTGCACACAGGCTGTGGGCGGCGGGAACCCCTCGTCGCGTTGTGACATGCCGCCATCGAAGCATCGGGTACCGACACACTCCGTTGCGTTTTGGATGTCCCTGCGAACTGTCGGTCCCATATGGAACTGTGGGGTCTGATTAGCCATCAGAACGAACAGGGGAGTGCCGGTGACCGTTGCCGACAATGCTGTCGACAGGCCGCTCGTCGACGTGGTGATCGACGCCATCGACGCGGACGATGACGTGTCGAAGAGGTCAAGTGCTGCGTACTGGCAGCTCTCGAAGGGCCGACGTCACTGCAAGAGCTACTCGACGGCGTCTCGACGCAACCAGGAGACATCGAGCGAGAGGACCGGCGAAGAACCTGTCGGAGCGTCCGAACTTCGGCCGGTGTGGCCGTGTTCCCTGGTGTTGGTCCCAACGCCAAGCTCGAAAGGCGATATCCGAAGACCGCGACGGCTTTGGTTCGATTTGTAGTGGCGGGGTGCGCGGCGATGTCTGCAATCTCAAACAGAGGTGTCCGGATGCTGATTGAGTACCTCAAGGCGAGGTGGGTTTAGCCGCTCGGGTCGAGTGAGTAGAACCAATTGGGGGTCTCGTCGCGCGAACGCGCTCCGATCATGATCTAAGTTTGGTGGTAGTCGACGAAGGGAATGCATGTCACCGACTGGTTTCGAGAACAAGGTCGCGTTTGTCTGGAAGGTGGCAGACAAACTGCGAGGCACCTTCAAACAGCACGAGTACGGCTCGGTGATATTGCCATTGCTCGTGTTACGCCGGATGGATGCTGTACTTGCGCCCACGCGGGAAGCGGTGCGGGTAAAGGCCGCGGCATTCGGTCAGATCGGTGAAGGTGCCGACGCATTGCTAAAGCGGGCTGCAGGACAGTCGTTCTACAACACCTCGGCGTTCACATTTTCGACGATGCTCAGCGATGACAAGAACGTCGCTGCCAACCTGCGCGACGTCATTACCAAGCTTTCCCCATCGGCCTACCGGATCATCGAGGCATACGAATTCGACGCTCGCCTGGAGCGGATGGACCGGGCCGGCATCCTTTACGCCGTCCTCGCTGACTTCGCTGATCTCGACTTGAACCCGTCGGTAGTCAGCAACGAGGCGATGGGGTACATCTTCGAGGAGTTGCTCCGGAAGTTCTCCGAAATGAGCAACGAGACTGCCGGGGAGCATTACACACCCCGCGAGGTCATTCAGCTCATCGTCGACCTGCTTGTTAGCGGCCGAGCCGCCATCACGCTCACCGAGAACCCGGCCCCGGTCCGCACTGTCTACGACCCAGCGGCCGGTACCGGCGGCATGCTCATGACAGCGATGGCCCGCATCAAAGAGCTCAACGACCACGCAATCGTCAACGTTTTTGGTCAGGAACTCAACGACGAGACATGGGCCGTCGCCCAGTCCGATCTCATGATGCAGGGCATTGATCCGGCCCGCATGCGCAACGGAAACACCCTCACCCAGGACGCCTTCTCCGGCGACAAGTTCGACTTCATTCTTGCCAACCCACCCTACGGCGTGGACTGGAAGGCATACGCAGCGCCAATCCGCGACGAAAATGCCGGGCAGGGCCATGCCGGCCGATTCGGTGCTGGACTGCCAAGAATTTCGGACGGATCATTCCTGTTCCTGCAGCACATGCTCAGCCATATGAAGACCGGAGGCTCCCGAGTCGGCATCGTACTTTCGGGCTCACCGCTATTCTCCGGCCAAGCCGGGTCGGGTGAGTCGGAGATCCGCCGCTGGATCCTTGAAAACGACTGGCTCGAAGGGATAGTTGCCCTGCCCGACCAGATGTTCTACAACACTGGCATCTCTACCTATGTGTGGATACTCACCAACGACAAAGCAACCGAGGACTATGGCTTAATCCGGCTGGTCGACGCCCGCACGATGGGCACCAAGATGCGAAAGTCCCTGGGCGACAAACGTAAAGAGTTGACCGGTGCCGCCATTGACGAGATCGTCCGGCTATACCTGGGCGCGAAAAGTGAGTTCGCCGACGACGCTCGCGTCAAGGTGCTGACCCGCGAGGCGTTCGGGTTCCAACGGATCACCGTGGAGCGGCCGCTCCGCCGACGCTGGGAAGTCACCTCCGAGGCCGTCGCGACTGAGCCATATAGCGCCTACGCCGGTCTGGTCGGTAGGCGGTTCAAGAGTGAGAAGGCGCTTTTCGTCGAGGTCGGCGACCTTAAACCCGCACAGCGCAGAGCTTTCGCAAAGGCGTGCGCAGTAGCCGATCCTGACGCGACTATTATCACCGGCCGCGGCGGAAAGGCCGAACCCGACCCGGATCTGCGCGACACCGAGAACGTCCCCTTGCCGGCCGGATGGTTCGATCTCGACGACGACGCTCGCGAGCAGGCACTCACGGACGCCGCCGAGACACACTTAAAAACCGAGATCCACCCGTACGTTCCCGACGCTTGGGTCGACCACGACAAGAACAAGGTTGGCGTCGAGATCCCCTTTACACGCCAGTTCTACGTATACGAACCCCCGCGACCGATTGGAGAGATCGCAGCAGAGATCAGAGACCTAGAGACCCAGATCAAGGACTGGATGCGCGGGCTTGAGTTGTGAATAACCTAGCTATCGCTGCCGCGTATCCCGATTCCAAGCTCTCCGAGATGCTTCGCTTCAAAAACGTCATGCAACGTGTCGATACTCGGGTCGGTGAGTCGCTCGATGTCACACGGCTCTCGCTTTCCAGTGAAGGCCACTTGTATCCCAGGGCCGGAGCGACGGACCGGCAGCAGGCTTCGCAGGCGACCGAGCAGCGCAGTCTTCTGGTGGATCGGGACCAACTGGTTATCAATCCGATGTGGCTGACCGGTGGCAGTATTGCCATGTCGGACAAGCGCGGAGCAGTTAGCCCTGACTATCGGGTGTTTGCTCCGGACCAAGCGCGGGTCAACCCCCGCTACCTTCATCACCTCATGAGAAGCCAACCATATCGAGACCAGTACGACCTGTTTGTACGCGCTAACACCACCTTTGACCGGCGAATACAACAGAATGATCTTGACCAACTGCCACTGTGGCTGCCATCAGTCGAGGAGCAGACGCAGATCGCGGATTTCCTAGATAACGCAGTCGCCCGCATCGACAAGATCATTGCAGACCGCCGCACTCAAGCGAGCTTGGCACCCCAGTGGTCGGCTGCGAAGCTCCAAGAAATTTTCGATGAACTAATTTGCCAGCACGGACGTGGACGTCTCGGTTATCTGATCAGGGGGTTGGAGCAAGGTTGGTCACCGCAAGCTGAGAGTGCACCTGCGGGCTTCGAGGACTGGGGAGTTATGCGCGCCGGGTGCGTCAACGGTGGTGTCTTTCGAGAAGACGACAATAAGAGATTGCCCGATGAGCTCGAGCCGCAAAAACAGTACGAGATCAAGTCCAACGACTTACTTATGTCGCGTGCTAGCGGGTCCCTTGACAAGATTGGCAGCGTTGCCGTTGTCCCGCTTGAGGTCCGATCCCAGTTAATTTTGTGCGACAAGATCTATCGAATCACCCCCTTGCCGCAGTGGCGACCGGACTACCTCGCGCCTATGTTGCGCACGCACTTCAATCGCGAGAGCATCCGCGTTGGGGTGAGTGGTGCGGAGGGAATGGCAAACAACCTCCCCTCTGGCGTGGTGCGCTCTCTCTGGATCCCGCTCGCTCCACTGCCAGCGCAGGCAACTGCGGCGGCGACCGCGCTTGAGATCGAGGAAAGACAGGCCGCTTATGCGGCGAATGTTGGACACTCAATCGAGTTGCTTCATGAGTACAAGCAATCACTGATTACCGCTGCGGTTACGGGTCAGCTCGATGTGACGACTGCGGGGAGCGGAATTCCGAGATGAGGGACGCATGAAAATCACGCAGGAAGCAGCATTCGAGTCCAACATCGAGTCCGATCTACTTGCGAACGGGTGGGCAAAGGTCGACCCATCGGGCTACGACCGCAAGGTCGGCTTTTTCCCGGATGAGGTCGTCGCGTTTGTGCAGGCGTCGCAGCCGAAGGCATGGCAGCAGTTGGTCAGTCGGCACGGCGGGGAGCAATCGGCTCGTATCAAGTTCCTCAAAACGGTGACCGACGCGCTCGATCACCGTGGGACGATCAGCGTGCTTCGCTCCCCGGTGAAGGACACCGGAGTCTCGGTCCGACTGTGCTTCTTCAGGCCTGCAAGCACCCTGAACAAGGAACAGTCGCAGCGGTACGCATCGAACCGGCTCGGGGTGGTGCGACAGCTGCACCATTCGGAGTCCAATCCGCTGGACTCGGTTGATCTGGCGTTGGTCGTCAACGGCATTCCGGTCGCAACGGCGGAACTTAAAAATCCCCTGACCGGACAGGGCATTGAACGTGCCATGACGCAGTACCGCAGCGACCGCAACCCACACGACCTCGTCTTCCGGGCCCGCACTCTCGTGCATTTCGCCGTCGACCCCCACCGCGTCGCGATGACGACGCGGCTCGCCGGGCAGAACACCCGCTTTCTACCGTTCGATCAGGGCAGTGAGGGGGCAGGTCGACCAGGCGCTTCGGGAAACCCCTCCGCACCAACGGGGTACCAAACCAATTACCTCTGGTGCGAGGTATGGCAACGCGACGCCTGGCTCGAAGTTCTCGGCTCATTCGTACACGACGAAGACGGGCGCATACTGTTCCCGCGCTATCACCAGTGGCACGCGGTGCGAACGATCATTGCGGCGACGATGCGGGACGGTGCAGGTGTCGATCGGTTGATTCAGCACTCTGCGGGCTCCGGGAAGTCGAACACTATTGCCTGGACCGCGCATGCACTGTCCCGACTGCACGGGTCTGACGACGTGCCGATTTTCGACAAGGTCGTTGTCATCACCGACCGCAAAGTGCTCGACCGGCAGCTTCAGCAGACCGTGGCGGGACTTGATCATACCCCGGGGACAATAGTCCGAATCGACCAAAAGTCCGACCAGCTGAAAGAAGCGTTGGAGGGCAACGCTGCGCGGGTCATCATCACCACGCTGCAGAAATTCCCCATTGTGGCCGAGCTCGCCCGAAACGAGGTCGCGGAGGGCGCGTCGAAAGACGTTGTCGGCCGTCGATTCGCAGTGATCATCGACGAGGCGCACTCCTCAAGTTCCGGGGACTCGGTCACCGCGCTTAAGACCGTTCTGACGGGTGCGGATCCGCTCACTGCAGCCGAGACGGAGCAGGCCGAGGCGCAGGAGGCGGGCGCCCCGGACGATCCGCTCCTCGCCATCGCTCGTTCTCGAGGTAAGCAGGGCAACTTGTCGTTCTTCGCTTTTACGGCCACTCCGAAACCCAAGACCCTCGACACGTTCGGCCGGATTGACGCCGAGGGCCATAAGCGGCCGTTTCACACATATTCGATGCGCCAAGCCATCGCCGAGGGGTTCATCCTTAACGTGCTCGCAAGCTACACGACCTACTCGGTGTACTACAAACTCGCAAACGCCCACCCACGCAATGATCCCGAATTCAATAGCAGCAAGGGGCGTGCGGCATTGGCTCGGTTCGCGTCGCTCCATCCGTACCAGCTCGAGGCTAAGGCCGAGGTCATCATCGAGCACTTCCGGCAGAAGACGGCGGGACAGATCGATGCGCAGGCCAAGGCAATGGTCGTCACCAGGTCCCGGCTCCATGCGATTCGGATGAAGCAGGCCCTCGACTTCTATATCTCCTCAAAAGGGTACGGCACTGGGGCGAACCCGCTCCGCACCCTCGTGGCGTTCTCGGGCTCGCTCGCCGACCCTGACGACCTGGGCGCCGCGCCGTGGACCGAGGCCAACCTCAACGGGTTCTCCGAAGGCCAGTTACCGCAGCGATTCAAGGAGGATGGCTTTCAGCTACTTGTCGTAGCCGAGAAATACCAGACCGGATTCGACGAGCCGCTGCTGCATACGATGTACGTCGACAAAAAGCTCGGCGGGGTCGCCGCAGTCCAGACCCTTTCCCGGCTTAACCGGACCCATCCGGGCAAGGAAAACACTTTCGTCCTGGACTTCGCCAACACCGCCGAAGAGATCAAGGACGCGTTCGACCCGTTCTATGAAGAATCCTTCGCGACACCAACCGAACCCAACGTGCTCTACACCATGGAGCACGACCTACTAGCTTCAGGAGTGCTCTCCCGGCAGGAGATGGACGCGGCCGTGACAGCGCTGCTCTCCAACGATGCGTCGCAGCAGTCGGTGCTGTACTCCAACCTCGGTCCGCCGGTCGGCCGCTTCGCGGCGCTTGACGAGAACGCACAGGAGGCCTTTCGCGGAACACTGCAATCATATTGCCGCGCATACTCGTTCGTCGCACAGATCATGCCGTGGGCCGACCCGGACTTGGAACGAGTGTTCCTCTATGGGCGCCTTCTGCTCACCGAACTGCCTCCGCGGGAGAACGACCCAATGCCGCAGCTGAGCAAGTCTGTCCAGCTAACCCACCTGAGGCTTTCAGTCACAGCAGACGAGGCAACGATCGGGCTTGAGGGCAGCGACGAACCAAGTGCTGCTCTTCCTGGCGACGGAAGAGGGGCACTCGCTGAGCCGTTGATCGACAAGCTTTCCGCGCTGATCCAGGCTATGAACGAGAAGTATGGAGCTGATCTCACTGAGGCCGACAAGGTGTGGGTCGATCAGCAATGGACCGTAGTGATGGAAGACGCCGAAATGCAGGCCGTAGCCGTCCACAATGACCGTAGCCAGTTCGAACTGGTGCTGGAGCAAAAGGTCAAAGATCTGCTGCTGGATCGCCATGAAAAAAATGCGGTCCTGTTCGATATGTTCTTCGCAAACCCTGATTTCCAGGCGATGCTGCTTAACCACCTTGGAGGAACTTACGACGAATTTCGTCGAGAGTCCGCCAGCTAAACGCACGCTTCTAGACCATAGAGCAGGCGTCTGCATCAGATGGGCGGCGGCGAAAAGGAAGACCCGGTGCTGGGTGCACCGGGTCAGCACTCGCGGACGGACATCTCGCGGCCGTCGTCGACCGCAAAACGAGTATCGCTGGCGAAGCTTGCGAGCCGGGTTTCTCCCGAACTGCAGGGGGCTGAGATCAGGTCTCTGTCGAACCGAGCACGGTACATCCAAAGTGTGGGCATCAATGCCGCTCACCAGACATTTAACGCAACCTGCTCTGTCCTGTATGGTGTCAATGGCCAATGCAAGTTCAACGGCAGCGGGAAATTTTCACTTCAGTTCGATCACATTCGTCTCGGTGCTCTGTTACCGTTCAACGCCGTGCGTAGAACCAGCTGGGGACTCTTCTAACCGGGCCCAGATCCCCGACACAGGCAAGGTAAGCGATGACATCGGATAGTTCGGACACGGCCAACGGCAATGACGCATCGGTGCACAAAAAAGTTGGTGCGGTGCCGGCCTCCGATGGTGCTGGTTCGAGTCCGAGCGCTATACCGAGTCCGAGTCGGGCGAGGGTTACTTCTGCTCCAAAGGTGGCGAAGAAGGCGGGCGCTACTTCTGCGCCAAAGGTGGCGAAGAAGGCGGGCGTTACCAAGAAAGGTAGCCCGAAAAACCTACCTGCTGTAGTGGCGAAATTTCCTCGCCATACTCTGCTCCAGGCGTTGAGAATTCCGCAAGCAATATATCAGCAAAACGGTGGGAACCCGGCAACTCCAAAAGAGGCCGTTGCTTTTGCCGGTGGCCGGTCATTGACTGGAGCATACAAGTTAGAAATTTCCTCCGCAAAGAAGTATGGATTCATAAAGTCTGAAGGTGGAAAGCTGCTATTGGAGGAAAGGGCGAGGCGCGCCATCGCGCCTCAGTCTGACGGTGATCGTGTTGCATCGTTTCAAGAAGCGGTTCTGGCTGCGCCAGAGATATCAGACGTCTATAGTTTCTATCGCGGAGAAAACCTACCGGATTCAAACTTTCTTGTAAACGCCCTAACGGATAAGTTTGGAATTCCAGCAGACAAAACTGCTGAATTTTTGTCGATTTTCAACGATTCCCTTGAGCAGGCCGAGTTAATAGATAACTCGGGAGACAGGCCACGATTACGCGATATCGGCAGAGACGAGAGGCACCAATCCTCGCCACCGAAGACGCTGGACAGCTCACGAATTGATGCGTTAGCTGGAGGTGCGGGAACGTGTTTTGTGATGCAGCCATTTCAAGCGCCTTTGGGTGGATACTATGAATCAATATTTTTACCTGCGATAGAACAGACGGGCCTGCGGGCTGTCCGGGCTGACGCCGATATATTTGGTACTGGCAAAATAATTGACCAGATTTGGCGAGGAATTAGTAATGCTGCCGTACTCATTGCCGAGCTAACAACGAAGAACCCCAATGTTTTTTATGAGCTTGGCCTCGCGCACGCGCTTCAAAAGCCTGTCATCTTAGTATCATCCAATCAGGACGATGTTCCGTTTGACCTCCGGCATATCCGAGTTATTCTGTATGATCAGTCGGATCCGTTCTGGGGAAATAAACTTATTGACAAAGTGGCCGACAATGTACGTTCTGCTCTAAATGACCCGGAAGACGCCATCTTCAAAATCGAAAATTTACGGTAAAGACGCGACCGTCATCGACTGGAGAATCCGTTGCCGTCAAAGCCCCACGTCGTGTAAAGTTCTCTGAACGCAGCCGCAGGGTCGTCTACCGTTGGAGGCAATCGACGAAGATGGCAGTCAGTCCGGTAAGCAGGTCAGGGCTATGAGTGAGCTCAGGCGTCACATCGATTCTGGGGTGTGGAAGTTTTTGCAAAAAGTCAATCAAGCGCTACTAGCTCATGATTGATACCTGCGACACTACACAGCAGCTCAATGAGTCCGGTGGGACTTTCAACTACGTGAAGAGTATTGCCGATCCGGCCGCAAGTTTTTTTCATTAGGTAATAAGTAGAATGGTCAATCTTGCCTGTCAGGCAAACAATGATAGCGCTGCTGCTCAGCCCGCGAATTTTACTCTCAACACCGGCGGCCTTTTTTGATTTCTCGCTGGCCGACCATTGTATTTGATCAGCTCCAATACCGCAGATCTCATGTGCGCGTTCCAGTATTCGAAACTCAACTTGCCCGCCGACGATTAAGATAGATCTTTCTTTGAAATATTCATGAACTAAATCGAGTGCATCGGCTTTCGTAGGCTTGTCCACGTCAAAATAGAGGTTTAGGACGGATGGCGGTCCGGGGCTAATTTCAAGCCGGATTTCGTGAGGAGGTGACCAATGAGTCGTATCGGATGCCATATGCACTTCTGGGAAGTCGCTGTGATGTGCGATGTCTGAAGTCAGTAGGGAAGCAAAATTATTCGGTATATAGTTTCCGATTATTCTGATGCCTTCAGCGAGTGGGTTCGCGGCCGCGGCGTTTCCGGTACGGCTAAGAAGCCTGGAAAAGACTCGGTGAACGGATTTTGTCATTCCGCTTGGTATCCACGCGTGTGGATTGGGTAGCAGTGAATTACCATAGAACTCTGTCGCAGCCTCAAAGGTGGCGTAGCCTAGCGAAATATTTCTGAGATTTTCCCACTCCGCGATCCGCAGCCAAAACTTCGCAGTTGCGTCACTCTCTTTCGACGGTATCACGAGCGCTGGATCGACAAATAACGCCTCACCCATTGTGTGCTCGCTTCTCTATCTTCTTGTCGATTGCTCGGATAATGGCGAGCGAATCGATGTCTTGCGCGTCGAAGAAGCCTTCTGGCCAGAATTCGAAGTCCCCCAGGTCATTTATTGGCACACTTCTTGCGATTGACGCAGTGTCCCGGTGCTCCACGAAGACAACCTCGATGCGGGCAGGATCGACCGAATCCTCAGCGACCCGCCGTCTGAGCCTGGTCACTACATATTCGCTGTGAGTCTCGATGACTAGTTTTATATCAGTACGTGCAAAAAGGAAGAAGTCTGCGAGCCGGGATTGAACGGCTGGATGTAGATGCAACTCGGGCTGTTCGACAAGCAAAATCGACCGTGGTGGCGCCGACAGCACCGCTACGAGAACCGGAAGGAGCTGGCTTGCACCCACCCCTATGGTTGTAAGGTCTCGGTCAGCCCCGTCGACCTGTAACTGAACCCCTCGTCCTAGCTTTCCGTGGTCGGTAACGGATATTTCGTCACCGATGCCCAGATAGCTACACCACTTGCTGACTGCAACGGTAAACAGGTCGTTCCTTCTATTCCCGCTCATATCGCCATAATTAATGCGAACGTTGTTGAGCCTAGTAAGTACTTCCGCGGTTAGCTCGCCTCGTATTCCTACAGGCAACGGCTCCACCCGTTCGTCCCACGCGCTATGCACAACGCGTGGTTCGTCCCTCAACGGGCCCAGATATTTTATAAGTCCCCCGGTCTCGGTTACCTGTTCACCGACTTCACTAAGCATATGCAACGTCAGTTCGTCATCGTTGGATGTCGTAACTTCAATGAGCCCATCGTGAGCCCTTCCGATGCGTGGCGGAAGACGGTAGGAATCGGTACCTTGAATTATCCACGGATTCTCGGAGCGGCGCCCGGCGGCGATGTCGGCGACTTCTAATTTTTGTTTATCGCTGAGTGACTTCCAATCAGCAGGTGACCATCTGACGGATGGTGTGAATTGTATCTCGATGCCGTCTCTGTTTGAGACTAGTTTTAGATAATCTTTTTTGGAAATTAGTCGAGCTAGCTCTACGAAAACGTACCGCAACCGAAGTGAATTTTGGGAGGCATTCGCGAGTGGAATCAAGGATCCAGCGTAGAGTTTTCTTATTCGTGCGCTGTTTGAGTGTTGAGCGACAGCGACCGGGACTAATCCCCGGAGTAGGATATATCGCCGGTTGCGTGCTTTTTTACCATTTTCGATAGTAATGCGTAAAACGATCAATTGGTCGTCGTCGAGGACCTCTAAAATTTCTGCTCGGTCGGTGCCATTAATCCTTGAGCTGGTTGCGTTGAAAATTGGGCGGCCTGAGTCTGGTTCTACAAGTTCGAAGTCGCTAACCGTAAGGTCCGCCTTATTTTCCGCATTCTCAAGTGAAACTCGAACTTCCATCTCCTTGGTCTGTGTACCAGTTCTCAGGTCCGAGAGCGGAAAGAGAAACTCAAATTGAGTGCTCTTCTGGCCATCTCGGATCACATCGGATCCAAGCCCTAGTCGTACCAGCTGTCCGTTAAGCGTGATGGAACCAGTACGGTACGCGCACTGGGTCAGTAGCAGCAGTGACTGAAGTATCGATGACTTCCCCGAGCTGTTGACACCGCAGAGTATTGTCAAGTTCTTATTCTTGAAGTCAATGCGTGAGAATCCAATTGCTTTGAAGTCACGTACGGTCCACGAGTGCATGTATCGATGATACCGGAGACAAGACGCGCGTTGCGGACTTTTCGCAGGGCAGGAAATTGTACTGCGGTTCTTCGAAGAGAAACCGGTAGATCCCGGATATCAGAGTCTCCGGAATCTCGTCCAACGTGCCTGCGCTCGCTACTAGGTGCCCGTGCTGAGTGCAAGGCAGACCCGCGATGGCTGCGGACCTAAGCTTGAGGACGGGTCGCTTAACGTTGGTCTGTGCTTGCGTCACTCGGTTCTACTTTGGTGTCAATCCTGTCGTGAGTCGGTGATTGCTGGGGCATCTTGCTTTCCCGCCTCTGCCGCTGTATCGATTTGTGTAGGAACGTGGGTCGAATGTCGATAGGTCAAACAGCACCGTATTTCGAGGTGATACGAGTTTCCAACCACTGCAGGGCAATCGTGGGTGGCAGTGCCATCACCAGGATCAACACAACCGTGCCCATGATGTTCTCCATCCGCACGAGGCTGACGTTGCGGAGCAGTTCGTATCCGATGCCGCTGGACGATGAGAACATCTCGGCGAGAAGCAGTCCCAGGAACGCCAGGCCGAAGGTCATCCGCATACCCGTCGCCAATGCTGGGAGCACGGCGGGAATGACGATCTGACGGATCAACCTGGGCCAGCTCACTTGCAGTGACGCCGCCATCTTCAGATGAATTCTCTGGACCGATGCGGTGGCCTCGACGGCTACGAGGAACATCGGGATGAAGGCGGCGTAGAAGGAAAATCCGAATCGGCTCAGTGCGCCGATGCCGAGGAACGACAGGAAGATCGGATACAGCACGATCTTCGGAATGCTGTTGATCGAGTAGACGATCGGGGCGATGGTTCGGGTCCAGAACGGACTCAATCCCAGCGTCAGACCCAGCACGGAACCCGCGACGGTGCTGGCCAGAAACGCGAGCAAGAGAATACGCAGCGAGTCGCCGACATTGGCCCGGAAGTCTGCCTTGCCCAGGTCCTCGACGAGCGAGGCCATGGCCTCGGCAGGCGTCGGGAAGATGAGACTGTCGACGAGAACCGCCGCGACCCACCAGATCAGGACCGCCACGACGGCCACGACCAGAGGAGGGAGGAACCGTCGCGCGTTGGTGCGGCCCGCGGATGAGGTCACCTTCGGGGGAATCGTCGGGGCGGAAACTACTCTGTCCAAGGTGCTGCTCATCAGCGGCGCCTCCAATCGAATCGGTTGAGCGCGAGAGAGATCAGCGAGGTCGAGAGCAGAGCGATCAGCGCCACGATGAGGATCCCGGCGTACATGTCGGCGATGTCGAACCCGTCGTAGGCAATGGAGATGAAGTGGCCCAGCCCCTGCGTCGACAGGATGAACTCACTGGCCAACACGGAGATGACGGCGTACGAGAGCCCCAGCTTGAGTCCGGTCACTATGCTCGGCAACGCATACGGAAGCAGCACCGATCGGAAGTACTGCCACCGCGTGAGCATCAGTGTGGTGCCGAGCTTGGTGACGATCGGCGACACCGAGTTGAAACCGGTGCGCGCATTCAACGCCACCACACCGAAGGCGAAGATGGTGGACAGAATGGCGATCGGAGCCACACCGGCACCGAACAGCACCACCATGATGGGGTACAGCGCGAACGTCGGGACGGCGTAGTAGACGTTGAGATAGGGCTGAAACGCTCTGTCCCACAACTCGTACCGCCACAGAACGTACGCGGCGGCGACACCGAGTACGGAGCTGAGCACAAACGCCAGGACGATGATGCCCAGCGTTCGGCCCAACTCGTCGATCAGGAAGTCAGGGTCAGTCAGCAAGCTCAGCGACGTCGAGATCATGTCGGTCACCGGAACGATGTCCAGGGGTGAGGCGAAGAACCGTGCCGAGATGTCGATGGTCACCAGTGCCGCGACGAGGATCAGCACGGTCCATCCCCATGCGGGGAGACCGAGTTGAGTGGAGGGGGCCGGCCGAATGTATCCGGGGACCACAGATGCGCGCGTGCTCTGGCGCGTGGGGGCACTCATGGTTCGATACTCATCGTCTTCTTGGCCTCGTCCCGCAGCCGCGACCAGATACGTTCGTGCAGAGCGACAGCGTCGGGACTGGCCAAGACGTCTTCGGACCGTGGACGCGGGAGGTCGATGTCCACCTCGTCGATGAATCGACCGGGCCGCGCACTCATCACGAGCACGCGATCGGACAGCAGTACTGCTTCCTGGATGCTGTGGGTGATGAACAAGACTCCGCACGTAAGCTTTTCGACGATCTTGAGCAGCTCGTACGACATCACCAGTCGCGTTTGCTCGTCGAGTGCACCGAACGGCTCGTCCGCGAGAATCAGGTCGGGCTCCATGGACAGGCAGCGCGCGATGGCCACACGCTGGCGCATACCGCCGGACAACTGGGTGGGGTAGTGGTCGCCGAACTTGCTCAGCCCCACGGTGTTCAGCAACTCGTCGGCGCGGGACCGACGTTCTTTCTTCCCGACACCCCGGACTTCGAGAGCGAACGCGACGTTGTCGCGGACGGTCCGCCAGGGCAGCGTAGCCGATTCCTGGAAGATGACTGCAGTCTTGGATCGAGGGCCGGTGAGCGGTTGGCCGTCGACGTGCACGGTGCCGCCGTCGTGATCCTGTAGTCCGGCGAACACCTCGAGCAGAGTGGACTTGCCGCAGCCACTGGGCCCGACGACGGAGACGAATTCGCCTCGGCCGATGGACAAGTCGATCTCGTGGAGAGCGGTCACATCACCGAAGCGCCGTGACACCGACGATGCGACGGCGATGGCGGAGGTGGTGTCGGGGCGGGGTCGAGTCGCTGCGTGAGTCACGTCGATACCTTCTGGTGGTGGGAAATTTGGGTCAGGAGTCGCAGTCGCCGGGGACATCGTTTTCGACTCCTTCGGCGAGGAACTCCGGGTCGAACAGAGTGCAGAAATTGGGTACGCGATCGCTCCCCGACGCTTCCACGCCGTCCTGGGCGGATTCGACGGACGCTGTGTCGAATCCGCCGCCCCAAGTGCCGACCGAGGACGCGCGTTCGACCACTGCGGTGGCCGACTCGACGTCGAATCCCGTGTATGCCGCGTAGATCTCGGCAGCCGCAACAGGATCGGCCTCGATCGACGCGACCGCCTCGGTGTAGCCGGCGTTGATGGCTCGTACGACGCCGGGGTTGCTCGCGGCGTAGTCCTTGGTCGTGGTGATCGTCGACTGCAAGAACCGTGACATGTAGTCGGGGCTGCTCACGATCAGCTTGAAGTCCTCGGGTCGCTGCTCGGCGACGATGGAGGGAACGAGGGCGATATCGACGTTGCCGGCTTCGAGCAGTGCGAAGCCTTCGCCGATTCCGCCGGAGGCAACCCGCTCGATCTGGCTCGGGTCGACGCCCGCGAGTGAGGGAATGAGGCGGGTGAGGGCGTCGGAGGCCGAGTTGGGGCGGGTGTAGGCCCACCGGCGGACGTCCTCGATGGAGTTGATGTTTGGGTTCGAGGCGAGCGCGTAGAAATTCATCGGGTACGGCCCCTGAGTGCCACCGCCGACGATGCGCAGCTCGGAGCCGGCCGCGTCCGCCTGGACGATCGACGGGTAGCTGACTTCGCCGATGGGGATGTTGCCGTCGAGCAGCGTGCGCATGGTCGCGCTGCCGCCCTTACCCGGAACGATGTTCTCCACGATCACACCGTGCTTCTCGAACAGTCCCTGTTTTTGCGCGACAAGCCAAGGGATGCTGTAGATTTCGGCCGCTGCCGAGACGGTGACGTCGATCGTGACCGGGTTGGCCGGGTCCGCGTCGGGACCGGGATCGGATCCACAGGCCACCAATGCGGTGGACAGCGTCAGTGCTGCCATGATGGACGTGGCTCGGCGTAAATGCATCTGCGTCCTCGCTGGATGATCGGCGTGACGGTGCCGAAGTGGGAGTGTCGGCTGTCGCATGTTCACCCGTAGTGAGACGTACGTAACAGCTGCCTTCTACCTAAACATAAGATGTTTTAGGCGTCAAGGTGAGGTAAATCCGGACAAAGCCTGAAGATTGACCACGCAACACTGGTTAAAGATCTGATGTATGCGGTGGCGCGGCTCGATGCCAGTTGCTCACCGACTGATAGCGCTCGCCGACGCCGAACAATGCACCCTCACGGTGCGCCGCAGCGGTGAGCTGCGCTCCCACCGGCATGCCCGAGGACGGGTGGAACCCAACCGGCAGAGCCAGCGTCGGGCCGTCGTGCAACGACCACGGGTACGTGAATTGTCCCATCCGGCGCGAGAGCGCGACAACGTCGTCACCCCCGTCCCTCGGGGGAACATCGACGGGCATGACCGGAGTCAACACCACGTCGACCGTCGCGAACGTGGTGGTCATGGCCTTGCGGAATCGATCGCGGCCAGCGAGTGCACGGGCACAGTCGGACTCGGAGATGCTCAGGCCCAACGCTATTCGCTCGTAGGTCGCGGGTTGGAAGCGTGAAGGCTCGCTGGCGAGCCGGTGCCGGTGGCAGCGAGCGAGGTCGCCGTACACGATCGTGTAGACGATGTCCTGGGCGTCGGCGGCGTGTTCGAGTTGGATGGGGACGATCTCGTACCCCAGTTCGGCGAACGTGCGCACCGCGACCGCGACGGTCTGCGCAACGCCAAAGTCCACGTCCGCGGTGAGGAACACAGTGGGCACGCCGATGCGTGTGACCTCCGAGGGCTCGGATGGGCTGGGGGACAGGACGTCGAACAGGGCTTTCAGCTCGGTAACCGACCGCGCCATCGGGCCTACGGTGTCGAACTGCTCGCTCACCGGGAACACACCGTGGTTGCTGATCGATCCCCAGCTCGGGCGGAGACCGGTGAGTCCGCATGCCGCGGCGGGTAGGCGCACCGACCCGCCGGTGTCGGTGCCCAGGGATGCGTCGACTAATCCAGCGGCGACGGCAATCCCCGATCCGCCACTCGATCCGCCGGGCACCCGGGTGCGATTCCACGGGTTGTACGACGGGCCGGCGGCCGAATTCTGCGAGGTGACGCCGACGGCGAACTCGGCCATGTTCAGTTTCGCGACCACCGACCCGCCTGCGCGTCGCAGGCGGGAGACGACTTCGGCGTCCGACGCGGCGACGTTGTCCTCGAAGAACTCCGACGCGCAGGTGGTCTCGACGCCGGCCACGTCGATGTTGTCCTTGACGCCGATGCGCAGGCCGGACAGGGGCCCCGGGGTATCGTTCCGGTCGTCGATCCACCGGACGACACCGCCGAAGGTCCCGTCCTCGATCAGGCTGCGCTCCGGGCGCGCAGCTCGGCCGTCGCGTCCTCGTCGACCGTCCACGAATCGGTGTTCACGACCACACCGTAGTCGCGTCGAGCATCGTCCTCGGTGAGGTACTCGTCCCAGACGTCGCTGAGCACCTGGAACGGATCACGCTCGAACGGGTTTCCGAAGCCACCGCCCGAGGGGAGCTTGATCTCCAGCGTCTCACCGGAACGAATCGTCTCTTGAGTGACCTTGGAGTACAACACTTCCTCGCGGTCGGTCCCGGCATTCCTGGTGAACGAGCCGGACACACCGTTGTGGCCACCGAGGGCTCCGGCCGGAGGATCCGACCGGTTGTCGGCCTCGGAACCGAGGAACGTATCGGTCTCCATCAACCACTTGCGCACACTGCCGATACCGCCGCGCCACTTCCCTGGCGCGGGAGCCTCGTCGCGCAGCTCGTAACGCAACGCGCGCATGGCGTGGTTGAGCTCGAGCTCCTCGATCGGGTTGTTGCGAGTGTTCGCCATCAGGGCGTCGACGGCGTCCATACCGTCCTTGCCGTTGCGGCCGCCGTACGAGCCCTCGTTGATTTCGATGTAGACCCAATAGGATTCGCCGTCCGGCGCGATACCGGAGTAGGCGATGGCGCATAGAGCGGCAGACGACCCTGCGATCGCATGATCCGGAAGCACCGGGGCCAGAGCCAGGTTGATCGAGTCGAACACCCGGTTCACCTGCGAGAACCGCGCGAAGCATGACGCAGGGAAGTCCGGGTTGAAGATCGTGCCCTCGGGCGCATAGGCCTTGACCGGACGGAAGCACCCGTCGTTCTGCGGAACGAATTCCTCGGTCAGGTCCTCGTCGAGCAGAATCGTACGAATGGCCGAGACGGCCACCGGCAGAACCGAACCCTCGAACGGGACATTGAACGCGGTGGGCACCTGGCTGTTCGAGCCGGTGAGGTCGATGAGGATGTCCTCGCCCTCGACCTGCACCCGCACGGCCACCTTGAGCGGTTCGTCGCGGTTCTTACCGTCGTCGTCGAGGTATCCGATGGGGGCGGTGTAGCTGCCGTCGGGAATCTCTCGAATCTTTCTGCGCAGCATGGATTCGGAGTAGTCCATCCAGCGTTCGCCCGCACTCATCACGGTGTCGAGGCCGTACTTCTCGAGCAGCTCGGTGAATCGCTTTTCCCCGATCCGCGAGCACGCGATCAAGGCTTCGAGGTCGCCGCGGTTCTGCTCCGGTGTACGGACGTTGTCGAGGATGTGCTGGATCAGGTAGTCGTTGCGGACGCCGGCCTCGTAGATCTTCATCGAGTCCATCAGCTTGCCCTCGGCCCACACGTCGACGACGTCCATGCACAGGCCGGGGAAGTTGCCGCCGACGTCGGACACGTGACCGGTACACCCGGCGAAGCCGATGTGCTCGCCCTGCCAGAAGATCGGAATGATCACGCCGTAATCGGGGGAGTGAGCCGCTCCGTGGTACGGATGATTGTGCAGCACCACGTCTCCGGGCTTGTACGTTCCGGCGAGGCGACGGTTGACGCCCTTGATGTAGGCGGGAATCGACCCACAGTGCATCGGAGTCGAATCCGATTCGCACAGTTCACGTCCGTTGATGTCGAAGATGCCCGCGCCGAGGTCCTCGGACTCTCGGATGAGCGAGGAGTACGCCATGCGGTAGAGCACCTGGGCCATCTCTTTGGCCATCGACTGGAGGGCTCCGCCGATGACGCGCAGCGTGATGGGATCGACCTCGACGTCGTTCCAGGTTCGAGTGGATTCGCCCGCCAGTGACACTCCGGTGGTGGGCATCAGCGCCTTGCTCATGCGGGGTTCCTCTCGATGATGATGTGGCCGACGGCGTCGACGGTGGCGTGCTGGTTCATACCGATGATCGTGGTGGAATCGAACTGTTCGACGATCGCAGGACCGTCGATCTCGTTGTTCGCCAACAACAACGACCGCTCGTAGACCGGGGTGTCCACCCACTGCGGCGCGGATGTCTCGTCCTGCCAGAACAGGGCCTTGGTGGTCGTCTTGATCGCGGCCGAGGAGTCGGCGGTGCCCACGGCGATGTCGGCGATCTGCACGTGCGGGACCGCACCCACACCGGTGACTCGGACGTTGATCAGCTGCACGGGCTTGTCGTCGAATCGTTGTGAGTAGGTGCGGCCGTGCACGTCGTGGAACGCCTCCGCGACGGTCTTGACCCACACGTCGTCGATCTCACCGTCCGGCGCAGCGACGCGCAATTCGTAGCCCTGGCCGACGTAACGGCAGTCGACGCTGCGTTCGAGCGAAATGTTCTCGGCCGCAACACCGTCCTTCTCGAGCTGCGCGACGGCGAGCGCGGACAGGCGCTCGACCTGCTCCTGCAGCAGATCGATGTTCGGGTCTGCAGACGACGTCCACACCGTCGTCGGCTCCTCGTAGCGGATGTCGGTGGTGAGCAGGCCGACGGCGGAGGTGATGCCGGGGTGACCGGGCACGATCACGCGCGGAATACCGAGCTGGTCGGCGATCTGCCAGGCGAACAGCGGACCGGCACCACCTTCGGCGATCAGTGAGAAGTCGCGCGGGTCATAGCCTTTGCGCACCGAGTGCAGGCTGATCGCCTCGGTCATGGAATGGGCGAGGATCTTGAAGATGCCCATCGCGGCGTCGTCGAGAGGTGTGTCGAGCTTGTCGGCGATGTGAGTCTGAATCGCTTCGCGCGCCAGCTCGGGCTTGACCTCCATGGTTCCGGACAGGAAGCTCTTCTCGCGCAGCCATCCCATCATCACCATGGCATCGGTGGAGGTCGGTTCGATGCCGCCGTGTCCGTAGCAGGCGGGACCGGGAACGGCACCCGCACTGCGTGGTCCGACGCGGAACATGCCCCCGTCGTCGACCACGGCGATGGAACCGCCTCCGGCACCGATGGTGTCGACCTCGGCCATCGGCACCATCGCGTGATAGTCACCGATCCGCGTGTCGAGCAGATGCTTCATCCGTAGCGCGCCGTCCGGGGCCACGCCGACATCCGCAGAGGTGCCACCGACATCGAGAGTGATAACACTGGGGAAGCCGGATGCCTTGCCGATGGCGCAGCCACCGAGCAGGCCGGCGACCACACCGCTGGTCAGGAGTGAGACCGGGATTTCGCTGGCGCTGCGCGAGGTGACTAGCCCGCCGGCCGAGGTCATGAGGTGTACGTCTTCGCCGACCTGCGCCGCCTTGGCCTTACCGGCGAGGTTCTCGATGTACTTCGAGGTCTTCGGTCCGATGAAGGCGTTGAGCGCGGCGGTCGAAAAGCGTTCGTACTCCCGGTATTGCGGGGCCACCTCGCTGGAGAGGGAGATGAAGACGCCGGGGAACTCCTCCTCGATGATGGCTCTGACGCGTTGCTCGTGAGTCGGATTGCGGTACGCGTGAAGGAATGCGACGGCGATGGCCTGCACGCCTCGCTCACGTAGCAGTCGAACCTGTTCTCGCACAGCATCTTCATCGAGCGGAGTCAGAATATTTCCTGCTGCATCGATGCGTTCGGGGACTACCCGACGGTTGCGTCGCGGCACGAGCTGCCACTTCTGCCACGGAAGATCCTGGTAATTCGAGTAATTGAGAGGACGCTTCTTGCGTGCGATGTGCAGCAGGTCGCGGAAACCCTCGGTGGTGATCATGCCGACGTCGCAGCCGTTGTGCTCGAGCACGATGTTGGTGGCCACGGTGGTGCCGTGGAAGAACATGTCGATTTCGGACGGGTCGATCCCTGCGCGTTCGGCGAGGACCTTGATTCCGTCCATCGTGCCGATCGAGGGATCGTGGTTGGTGGACGGGGTCTTGTGCACGACGACCGTGCCGTCGTCGTCCCACAGGACGAGGTCGGTGAACGTGCCGCCGACGTCGACTCCAATGCGTTTCATGCTGCGTCCGTTCTGTCGGTGCCCGAGTGGAGCGGGAAGGCGTGCTCCGCCTGTTTACGAAGTCGTTGGGTCACCGCTGAGGTGACATGAGTCATAGTGCTGATGATCAACCGGAAAAGCAATACCTCTGATGTATTGCGTCTACTTTGTCTAAATTTCCAGTCTCGTCCGCGACGGTGTCGGATTTTTCCTACGAAAGAGCGGATGTATCGAGGGTTGCGATCCCTGCATCTCCGAGCATCGGCCAGGCTAAGCTCGAGCCGACCAGTACCCGTCGTCGACAACCAGGGGGCAGAAGTGGCTCAATCGGCTTCGCTCAAGGCCACCGCCAAGAGTGTCCCCGCGTATGCGGTTCTCGCCGGCCATCTTCGGAGCCGCATTCTGTCCGGTGAGCTGCAACCGGGGGAGCGGCTACCAGGCGAGTCCGAGCTCACCGCCGAGTTCGGCGTCGGCCGTAGCACCATTCGTGAAGCTCTCCGGTCCCTGGCCAGTCAGAACCTGATCGAGACGACCAGGGGAGTGACCGGAGGGAGCTTCGTCGCCGTCCCCAGCGTCGGACACATCAGTGAGCATCTGGAGACCGGTGTGGCCCTGATGGCCGCAGCCGAAACCGTCACCGTCGACCAGCTGATGGAAGTGCGCAACCTGATGGAGGTACCGGCCGCAGGCATTGCTGCGTTCCGCCGCACCGACGAGCATCTAGAGCAGCTCAACGCGACGATCTTCGACCCCAATCAAGTGCAGGGGCCCGAGACCTTCGCCAAGAACCAGGAATTCCACCTCGTCTTGCTTCGCGCGGCCCACAACCCCCTGCTCGAGCTCATCACCGCTCCTGTCTTTCGCGTCCTGTCCGGTCGATTCGGTCGCGACCACGCGCCCGAGGGCTTCTGGCAGTGCGTCGACAGCGACCACCGAGGACTGCTGGACGTGGTGCAAGCGGGTGATTCGATGGCCGCGATGGACTTGATGCGCAAGCATCTCGACCACCTCGGCGACTCGTACCGACAGATGGATCGACTCCGCAACCCGTAAACATCTGCTCTTTATCGGGTCGATTCACCTGAACTTCGTTGATTGTCGGTTTTCTCGAACCCTTGACGCCGTAAACATCTGATGTTTATGGTCTAGGTAAGGCACTCGCCAAACTGACACGAGGAGACACGGTGGCAATCCATCCGGCCGTTCTGGGGCGCTTCTTCGACGACTACGCCGTGGGGGACGTCTACCAACATCCCTTCGGGCGGACGATCTCGGAGACCGACAACACGTGGATCACGCTGCTGTCGCTCAACACCAACCAGAACCATTTCAACGCGCACCTGGCATCGCAGAACCCCATCACCGATGGGAAGGTCATCGTCAACTCCGGCTTCACAGTCTCTGTGGTGCTGGGACTTTCGGTGATCGACATGAGTCAGAACGCGATCTCGAACCTCGCCTTCACCGACATCAAGATGTCGCACCCGGTGTACGCAGGCGACACGCTCTACGCCGAAAGCATCTGCACCGGACTGCGCAAGTCCGAATCACGCCCCTATGCCGGCATCGTCTCGATGATCACCCGCGGCCTCAATCAGGATGGCGTCGAAGTCATTTCATGGAAGCGCTCGGTCATGGTCGCCACCCGCGACAGTGGCATCGGGCAGAACTACTTCCCCGAAGCGAAGAACGGCCCGCTCGAACTCCCCACGACGAAAGATTCCGACGCATGAGGCCACTCGAAGACGTCCGCATCATCTCCCTCGAGCAGTACGGGGCAGGCCCGTTCGGCAGCCTGCATCTGGCTGACCTCGGCGCGGATGTCATCAAGATCGAGGACCCCAGTGTGGGCGGCGACGTCGGCCGCTACGTCCCGCCCTACAACGAGGGCGAGGACTCGCTGTTCTTCGAGAGCTTCAACCGCAACAAGCGCAGTCTCTCCCTTGATCTCTCGACCCCGAGTGGCCGAGCGGTGTTCGAGGACCTCGTCCGTACCAGCGACGCCGTCTATTCCAACCTCCGCGGTGATGTGCCCGAGAAGATCGGCATCACCTACGACCAGCTCAAGCACCTCAATCCCGCGATCGTGTGCTGCAGTCTCACCGGCTTCGGTATGACCGGCCCTCGCGCGAAAGAGCCTGGCTACGACTACATCCTTCAGGGTCTCGCCGGCTGGATGAGCGTCACCGGCGACCCGGACGGCCCGCCCACCAAATCCGGTCTGTCGCTGGTCGATTACTCCGGTGGATTCGTCGCTGCCATTTCGCTGCTGTCGGGATTGCACGCTGCCCGACGCGACGGCATCGGCGGGGACTGCGACGTCTCGTTGTACGACACGGCGATGTCACTGCTCACGTATCCCGCAACGTGGCACCTCAACGCCGGCTTCGAACCGATCCGCACGAAGAACTCCGCTCACCCGTCCCTGGTGCCGTTCCAGGCCTTCGAGGCGACGGACGGCTGGCTCATCGTCGGCTGCGCGAAGGAGAAATTCTGGGACCGCTTGGTGGTTGCCATCGATCGCCCGGACCTCGGTGCCGATCCGCGGTTCACCAACTTCTCGCTGCGGGGCAAGAATCAGGACGTGCTCTTGCCGATCCTGGAAGCGGTGTTCGCTACGAATACCGTCGAGCACTGGCTATCGAAGCTCGGCCCGGCCGGGGTGCCGACCGGTCCGATCAACGACGTCGAGCATGCGCTGACCGAACCTCACACGCTCGCACGCAATCTTGTGGTCGAGACCGAGCACCCGGTGTACAACACGGTTCGCCAGGTCGCCTCACCGGTGAACTTCGGTTCCGAGGCCAAGCAGTACCGCCGAGCGCCGCAGCGCAACGAGCACTTCGACGACATCGTGCGCGACCAACTGGGCTACGACGACGAACGCGTCGCAAAACTGAAGGCGGAGGGTGCCTTCGGAACGGCGAAGGACGAGGTTCGGGCGTGACCTCGGCGATCCTGGCGGAGTGGGCATCGGGTGTCACCGTTGCCGACCTGCCGGAGAACGTCCGGCACGCGGCCGCGCGTCACCTACTCGACGGCGTGGGCAATACCGTTGCGGCCCAACGCCTCGGCTACGGCCGACCGGGCTGGACTGTGGCCGACGCTCTCGGCGGCCCACCGGAGGCGCGGCCTCTTACCGGCACCCGCGGCCTGTCCGCGCCGGCAGCCGCTTTCGCGACCGGGGTGATGCTGCACTCGCTGGACTTCGACGACACGCACGCGGGCGCTCTGGTCCACGCGACGGCGGTATCTCTTCCCGCGGCATTCGCCGTCGGGCAGCAGGTGTCGGCCTCCGGGGCGGATGTGCTGACCGCCGCGGCTCTCGGACTCGAAACCGCCTGTCGCCTGGGTGAAGTCAGTCCGCATGGATTTCACGCTCGGGGTGTCCACGCGACCGCGGCGGTGGGACCGCTGACGGCCGCACTCGTTGCCGGACATCTCTCGAAATTCGACACCGAGGCGTTGGTCAACGCTCTGGGTATCGCCGGGTCGTCGAGTTCGGGATTGCTCGAGTTTCTCGATACCGACGCCGATACCAAGGCACTGCATCCGGGATCGGCCAGCATGAACGGTGTGCTGGCTGCCCGACTCGCCGCCGCCGGCGCTACTGGACCGTCCTCGGTTCTGGAAGGTCGACGCGGCATCTACGCTGCGCTGACCGATCGGCCGACGAACTTCGCAGCCCTGACAGAAGGACTCGGGACGCGGTGGGAAGCCACCCGAATCGGCATCAAGCCGTACCCCAGTTGTCAGCTCATGCACGTCACACTCGACGCAGTGTCGAAGGCGCTCGGGGACAATGCGGTTCAAGCGCGCGACGTGGCCGACATCGAGGTCTTCGTTCACCCAGATTCGAGTCCGTTCGTCTGTGGTCCGAACACCGGGGTCGCGTCACCGCGCAGCACGTACGACGGCAAGTTCGATCTGCCCTGGAGCGTGGCCGCTCTGCTGCACGACGGCGCGATCACCGTCTCGACCTACACCGACGAATCCATTGCACGTCAGGACGTCCTCGTCACCGCCCGCAAGGTACGGGTGACGAACCTGCCGTCCGAGGTTCCCGCGGCGGCCGCGTCGGGCAGGGCGGTTCTCACCCTCACCGACGGTCGAGTGCTCGACGCCTCCGTCGGCGGCAGTCAGGGATCCGCCGGGTTCCCGCTGAGCGACGACCGTCTGCTGGAGAAGTTTCTCGCCAACTGCGGCAACGATTTTCGTGCCGGCGAGCTCGCCGGCCGCATCCTCGGTCTGGTCGACGAAGCCGACTTGACCGCCATTCTCGATCTCGCCGCAGCCATCGCGCCGGCACCTTGACGCTTTGATCGACGACACCCCAATCGACAGGACATCATCATGGACTTCACGTACGACGAACAGCAAATGGCATTCCGGAAAGCGTTGCGCACCTTCGTCGACAAGGAAATCATCCCCGTCGCGAACGAGTGGGAGAAGACGGGTCGGTACCCCACCGAGATCGTCGAACACATGAAGGCCATGGGCCTGTTCGGGATCACGACGCCGGAGGAATACGGCGGACTCGACCTCGACAAGGTCTCGTTCACCCTCGTCTACGAGGAGCTCGCCCGCGGTTGGATGGGAGTCGCCGGCATTCTCGGTAGCCACAACCTCTCGTGCTGGATGATCGGTAAGCACGGTACCGAGGAGCAGAAGAAGACGCTGCTGCCCAAGCTCGCGTCCGGCGAATGGCGCACGGGTGTCGGCCTCACCGAGCCCGGCGCCGGCACCGACTTGCAGGGCATCAAGACCACCGCCAAGCGCGATGGCGACCACTACGTTGTCAACGGTGCGAAGACCTGGATCACCAACGCACGGCACGCGAATGTGCTTCCGGTACTGGTGAAGACCGACACCTCGACCACGCCGGCGCACAAGGGTATGTCGCTGCTGCTGATCGACACCAGCACCGACGGGTTCGAGGTGCAGCGCGACATGGGCAAGCTCGGCTACAAGGGCACCGAATCGTGTGAGATCACCTTCACCGATGTGCGCGTCCCCGTCGATGCGCTTCTCGGTGGTGTGGAGGGTCGTGGTCTGCAGCAAGCACTGTCGGGTCTCGAGATCGGCCGTCTGAACATCGCCGGCCGCAGTGTTGGAATCGCTCAGGCTGCGTACGACGCTGCCCTCGAATACGCGAAGCAGCGCACCGCATTCGGGCAGCCTATCGCCGAGTTCCAGGCCATTCAGCTCAAGATCGCCGACATCGCGACCCAGCTGCAGGCTGCGCGACTGATGACGTACTGGGCTGCATCGCAGGCAGATTCGGGTAAGCGAGTGGACATGGAGGCCGGTATGGCGAAGTACTTCGCCTCCGAGGCCGCCATTACCGCCAGCCTCGAAGCCATGCGTATTCACGGTGGCTACGGCTACTCCACCGAGTTCGTCGTCGAGCGCCTCTACCGTGACGCCCCGCTGATGGCTATCGGTGAGGGCACCAACGACATCATGCGCACCGTCATCGCGAAGTCCCTCGTCGCGGGTACGGGAGTCATCGGATGAGGTCGGCTCTGACGTACCTCTACGTTCCCGGGGACGTGCCGGAGCGCTTCGACAAAGCACTGGCATCGGGCACTGACGCGGTGGTGTTGGATCTCGAAGACGCCGTCACCGCGGCGAACAAGGACCATGCCCGTGCGACGGTGGCTGCGTGGGTTGCAGCCTGCGAACCGGGTGACGTGCAGATCTGGGTACGGGTGAACCCAGGGCCGTTGCAGGAAGACGATATTCGCGCGGTGCTGCACCCGAACCTGACGGGTATCTGGCTGCCGAAGGTGTCGTCTGCTCGGGAGATCGAGCAAGCCGATGCTCTGCTGAGTGGCAGTAGCGCGGTGGTCTCGCCCCTCATCGAGACGGCCGCCGGAGTGTTCGCCGCTCTCGACATCGCCCGTGCGCCTCGGGTCAAGTTTCTCCAGATCGGTGAGGTGGATCTCGCCGCCGATCTGGGCGTCGACGGTTCTGCGGAGTCGCTGTCGTTCGTGCGCGCTCAGGTGGTCGCAGCAAGCGTGGCGGCGGGTATCGATCCACCGCCTGCAGCGGTGTCGCGAAACTTCCGAGATGCCGAGGCCTTCGAGGCCGACACTCGAACGCTGGCCGGTCTCGGTTTCGTTGGTCGTGCGTGCATCCATCCGGCTCAACTCGGTCCTGTGCGAACGGTGTTCGTGCCATCCGAGTTGGAAGTGCGAGAAGCCGAGGAACTGCTGGCCGACTTGGAACGTGCAACCTCGGGTGTGGCCGTGGACAGCAAGGGATTTCTGATCGACGAGGCAGTGGCCCGAACCGCTCGACGAGTGGTGGAGCGGGGTGCCGCGCGGGAGACGATCAGTACCTGACGTCAGCCGAGTCTGGCAGCGCCGAGTCGGCCACTCTATGCCTGGACTCGGAAAATCGGCCGTGTTCTTACCAGGCCACGGATCCGGCGTCGTCGAAGAATCCGCCCCGCGGGCCGTCGTCGGGCAGGGTGGCGAGCTTCAGTGCGATGCGCGCACCCTCCTGCGGTGTTCGTGGGGATGCGAATCCGGTGAAATCCGTAGCCACATAGCCCGGGCAGCATGCATTCACGATCACCGCAGTGTCCGCGAGCTGCCGTGCGTACTGCACGGTCATCGCGTTCAGCATGGTCTTGGATGGAGCGTATGCCGCCATGATCGGGCCGGTCTGTAGCGCGAGCGAGCCCATGTTGCTGGAGACATTGACGATGCGTGGCGAGGCAGACCGAAGAAGTGTCGGAAGTAGTGCGTTCGTCACTCTGATGACCCCGAATACGTTGGTATCGAGGGTAGTCCGCAGTACGTCGATATCCAGCGTCGTCGGATTCTGTCGGTCGCCGCCGGAAATGCCTGCGTTGTTCACCAGTATGTCCAGGTTGTGGATCGAGTCGGCGGCGGCGGCAACGCTGTGATCCGACGTGACATCGAGGGGGACTCCGAACGCGTCGATGCCTGCAGCACGAAGCTTGTCGACCGCGTCCCGTCGTCGTTCATCGTTGCGGGCCCCGACTCCTACTCTGATTCCCTGTGTTCCGAGTCCGTGCGCGATGGCAAAGCCGATCCCTTTGTTGGCGCCGGTTACCAGCGCGGTCTTCGTTGTCATGCGGTCCATGGTCGGCGTCGAGCGCAGGTGCGTCCAATACCGATCGACGAACCAGTGATACTCGACGGGTATCACAACTAGGCTGACGGCGTGGACCACCTCGAAACGCGCGAACTCCGGTACTTCGTTGCCGTGGCCGAGGAGCTGCACTTCGGACGCGCAGCGCAACGCTTGGGGATCGCGCAGCCACCGCTCTCGCGAGCGATCAGCAGGATGGAGCGCCGACTCGGCGTCGCCCTCCTGGATCGGAATCGTCGGGGAGTCGCGCTCACTGCTGCCGGTGCTGTGCTCCTGAGGGACGCTGCGACGGCGCTCGACGCTGTTGCTGCGGCAGCGCAGCGAGCGCGAGCCGCCGGTGCCAGAGTCAAGCTGGTGACCAAAGCCGGTGCGTCCCACGAGCTCCTACGCCGCGTTCTCGAAGCGCACCCTACTGACGTGGATGTCATACTGTGCGAAGTCGGTGAGCAAGCCGGATATCTTCGCCGCGGTGATGCCGATGTGGCGTTGATGCATCGCCCCGTCGATGACCTCGTCGGGTTCGACTTCGAGGACCTGCTCACCGAGGGGCAGGTCGCGATCGTTCCGCGTGATCACCCCTTGACCTCCAAAAGTGAAGTGGCCATGGATGATATCCGCGACGTCCCGTATCTGCCGATGGCCCGATGGCCGCAGCTCGACGGGACCTATCCGGAGGGACCCGGGCCTGAGGTGCGCGCTCAATCGCAGATTGCCCAACTGGTCGCGCTGGGTCAGGCGCTGCTGGTGATCCCTGCGTCGAGTCGCGCGTGGCAGTGGCCCGATCACGTGGCCGTACCGGTGTCCGATGCGCCGATGATCACGACGGTCCTCGCATGGCCGGCCGGAGTCCGATCGCCGGCGGTATCGGCCTTGGTCACGTCGGCTGTCGGTGCATCTTTGATGACGAACTGAATCCGTCGGCGGTGCCGAAACGCCAACTGCCGTCGTACTGACCGAGGCGTCAGCCGAAGGCAATGCGAAGCCCGACGCTCGCTGTGGCCCCACCGGCGCTGAGGATGAAATTGTGCCGTCCTTCGTCGCGGAACACCATCTGCATCGGCAGGAACCAGAACCGATTCTCGCCGGTGAAGCCGGCGCCGGGGATCTGGAGTCCCCGCTGATTCACTATGTGTTCGCCGTTCGCGTCGAGCACTTCGAGCGTCGCGGGGAAGTCCTTGCCGATGTCGTCGGGCCCGGTCTGTAGGAGCGCTACCAGTCGGCATTCGAGCATGCGGGTATCGCGCGGGACTGTGCAGGAATCCCAGACACCGCCGAGAATGTCGAGCATGTCGTTGGAGGCTCGCGCATACTCGGCGAAGAACAACCCGGTGATGATCATCGGCTTCGCCTACCTCCTTCGATCGACACTGGTTTCTGAGTGTTCGCGACACACGGGGTCAACAGTCGCGTCCACAACCCTAAGCGGTGGGTTCGTGTTCGGCTGCGCTGCTCATGCCTCTTCGCCGATGTCTTCGAGCCACAGGCCCGGTCGCTCTGCCAACATGCGTTCCATCAGTCGCACACATTCAGCGTCGTCGAGGACGTCGACCTGAACCCCATGTTCGCGTAGCAAGCTTTCCGATGCCTCGAACGAGCGGTTCTCGCCGACGACGATCCGAGGAATCTCGTACAGCAGAGCAGTTCCCGCGCACATGAAGCACGGAGACAAGGTGGTGTACAGGACGGAGTTGCGGTACACCGAAGCCGGCAGTCGACCCGCCCGCTCGATACAGTCGGTTTCTCCATGACGGATTGCGCTGTCCATCTGCACGCGGCGGTTCCGCCCCACAGCAAGAACTTCGCCGTCGTGGACAAGTGCCGCGCCGATCGGAACGCCGCCTTCAGCCCAGCCGATCTGTGCTTGCTCTATTGCGAGTCCGAGGAAGTACTCATCGGTGCGTGCGGGTTCGGTCACGGTTCCTCCTGGGAGTCTGCAAACTGTGAATGCAATCCGTGTCAGTCGAACAGATTGCCAAGGGGCGTGCAGCCTGTGGTCAACGCGGATCAAGCGGCGGCACAGGAATGCCAGATCGATTGTTCAGAGTGATCCTGCAGCCCAGCGCATCCGCAATTGCGATAGCACCATCGAGTTGGACCGAGTCCTTACCGCCTTCGAGAGCTTGGACTGTCGATCGACCAACTCCTGCAAGCAATGCCAGTTCTGCTTGAGTGAGGCGCAATTGATGCCGACGAGCGACGAAGGATTCAGCTAGCTCACTCGAATTCAGTCGGGTTCGTCGTCGAGGGGTGGCCACATTTGCTCCTTGTGCTTGCATCTACATGCACAGAGGAGACTACCCGTGGAAATTGTCGTGTGGAACCCGCTTACGCCTGCGTACTAAGGCATAGTGCTCGGTCCAAACATCGAATCATGCGTTTTCGCGCGGAGTTCCCTGCGATACTGAGCCGACATGGCCTGTGCCGGGGGCGGGTCCAACCATTCTCGACCGGTTCGGAGTTGCCATGTCCACGAGAACGTTCATTGCAATCACCGCAATAGCTCTCGCTTGCGTCGGCTGCTCCAGCAACCCCAACGAGACACCGAGCGAGGCTGTTTCTGTGTCGAGCAGCTCGAGCAATACTGTCTCGGTATTGCCTAGCTCCACCGTCGTCGCTCCGGCTGCACCTGAGCCGCCGCCCGCTCCTCCGCCCCAACCAGTCACCTACGAGTGCGGAAACTTGGACCTGTATCAATCCGGCACTGCCCTGTACTCAGACGGAACAACAGGGTACGAAGCTGAATGCGACACGTACGTCGCGCCCGCGGCTCCTGAATTGAGATATTGCGATTACGGCGGCACTGCAGTCTTCACCGATGGCTCGTACGCGGTGAACGACCCGAGATGTGCTGCGACCGCGCCGTCGCCCGAGTCCGGGTATCCGTACAACGAGTCCGAAGATCGAAACGGTGACGGCGTCGTGAATGGGTATGAGCGGTGCGGAGTTCTGTGCGGAGAGGAACCGACCAGCGGAGACATACAAACCCAGTATGGCTGCGAGCAGGGCTACATCACCGGTCCGCAGTGTGAATAGAGCGACCCGCGATCGGCATTTTCCGTATTGAGGATCGCCCGTACGGCATAGTGACCACCACTGTCCGACGCGGTCGAAGGTGGAAGCTCTGTGAGGAACGCGCTCAGAAGCGGCAGCGACAAGTGGGTCGTCGTCGATGTCGAGACCTCGGGTCTGAAAGCGTCCCGTGACCGGGTGCTCAGCGTGGCCGCTCTGACGGTCGACGAGGACGGACGCGTCGGACGCGAACTGTCGACTCTGGTCAACCCGGGCTGCGATCCCGGTCCGGTGCACATCCACAAACTGACGCCCGAACGACTTGCCGGTGCACCGACGTTCGACATGATCGCCCCGCAACTCATGGATTTGCTGGACGGTCGAACCATGGTCGCGCACAATGCGAGTTTCGACCACGGCTTCTTGAAGCTCGAATCGATGCGTGCGGGCATCGACATGCCGACGAAGCAGCGGTTGTGCACCGTGGCATTGTCGAGGCGACTACAACTCGATACTCCCAACCACAAGCTATCCACCCTCGCCGCGCACTGGAAAGTGTTGCAGTCCAATGCACACGACGCCTACGACGATGCCCGCGTGCTGGCGCAGGTGTTCACCCACAGTGCTCGACTGGCCAGGTCGCTCGAACTTCCCCTTCCCGTCGTCACGTGCACCGAGCGCCTGACTCTGTATCCGGATACCGTTCCTCGCACACATTGCACGTGGGAGAACCCCGGTCCTCTTGCTGAGGACGGCGGTCTGATTCAGGGCATGCGAGTCGTGATCAGCGGCGACACGCGCATTCCGCGATTGCGTTTGGCCGCTCAGCTCACCGAAGCGGGCCTGGACGTGATGAACTCCGTCAGCCGGTTCACCAGCGTGGTGGTGTGTTCGGATCCCACAACGGAAAGCCGAAAGGTCGAACGGGCTCGCGCCCATGGCCTTCGGATCGTCTCGGAGTCGGAGTTGCTCGACTTGCTCCGGGATGTGCAGCCAGGAACGCCGAAAGGTACTCGGCCGCAGACCCAGCCGAAGCCACCCGTGCAGCAGCCCGATCCAGTCGCCAAGCCCTGGCAGACAAGACGGGTCTTGGTCATGGGTGGTTCGCATGCGGAATCCGTACTGATGCGTTCTCGCCTGATCCAACTCGGGGCCACACCGGCGGTGAATCTCAGCGCAGGCGTCACCGACATCCTGATCCTGGACGGCGGCGACGGAGATCCGCGGATGCCGAAGGTGAGAGAACGGGATCTCACAGTGCTGACGCCCGCATCGATCGACCGTGAGCTGAAGATCGAGGAGCCTGCTCCGCTTCCGGCGCGGCGGTCTCGAATCGCCCCGCTGGTGCCGCGTGGTGGTGTCGTCGATCTGGATCCGAGCGTCACCATGCTGACGTTGAACAGTTCGTGGCGGGCCGACGAGTCCGACCGGATGGGCGTCGACGTCGTCGCATTCCTGGTCAACGACGACGAATTGGTTTCCAGTGACGAGGATTTCGTTTTCTACAACGCTCCGGCTACCTCGGACGGCGCCGTCTCGATGTCGATCGACGGTGACAGTGAACAGGGTGTGCGGATCGATCTGGCACTCGTTCCCGAAGAATGCGCCCGTATCGTCATCGCCGCAGCCATAGACGGCGACAAGACATTCGGCGACGTCGGTGCCGTCTCGGTATCGCTCGATGGAGTCGATTCGACGGTCGTCACGGCAGTGCTCGACGCAGCGACGACCGAACAATCGATGCTGTTGGCAGAGATCTACCGGCGGGGGAGCCTTTGGCGCTTCCGGCCCATCGGCCAGGGCTATGACGACGGACTGGCGGAACTGGCCGTCAGATACGGCGTCGAGGTGGACGAGTGACCCGGCGCTTAGAGTGCGCTCGGGTCCTCGTCCTCGATTGTCCACCAAGGTCGTGTACTCGAGGCTGTTGAGCACACGACGTCAGCGGCATCGCACCACCGATCAGAAGTAGTAGCTGGTGTTGGCCTTAGGGGTTATCGACCGCACTACGACTGTGTATCCGCCTCCGAATCGTGTTTTGCAGTACAAATTCGCTGTGATTTGAACGCGCTGACCAGTATTTGCCTGGACGGGTGCCCAACGGCCCGGCCGCCAATTGGTCGATCCGCCGGGGGTTGCGGCGACCTGCAGCATTGTGACCGTTCCCTTGTTCGCGCAGTTTGCATCCGAGTAATTCGGATAGATGGTCGCGACCGGACCGGCGCTCGCTGCCGGCGCTCCCAAGATCAGTGCACTTGCCACCGACCCCGCTACGGCGATGCCCGAAACCAACCGCCTGTACTTCGTGCGCATGATTGCTCTCCTGAATTCTGCAGCGGGACTGTACCTTCCAGGAGAATCCTTTATCGTTCGGGTCTGCTCGTGGAAGAGTCCGAATGGATGACAGGAGAACTAGGGGCAGCGCCACACCGAACCCGCGCAGCCACTAGGTGAGCATTCTATGGGTGAGACACTGACGTTGAGCGTGGCCCAGCTACGGATCAAGACAGCTCGACAACCTCCAACGCACCGTCGGCGTGTGAACTCCGCAGCCTCTTCTTGTCGTATTTGCCGACGCTGGTTTTCGGAACCTCGTCGATGAAGGTCCAACGTTCGGGCAACTGCCAATGCGCGACGCGGCTGTCGAGGAACTCCTTCAGTTCCTCGGCCGTCACCGACGCGCCCTCGCGGACAACGACAGCCACAAGAGGCCGTTCGTCCCACTTGGCGTCCGGTACACCGATGACCGCGGCCTCACGGACGGCGGGATGTCCCATCACTTGGTTCTCGAGTTCCACCGACGAGATCCACTCGCCACCGGACTTGATGATGTCCTTCGAGCGATCGGTCAGTCGTAGGTAGCCGCCCTCGGAGATGGTGCCCACGTCACCGGTCCGCAGCCAGCCGTCGTCGAATTTGTCGTCCGCATCGGCGCGGTAGTAGCTTCCAGTGATCCACGGGCCACGCACCTCGAGTTCACCGACGGTCTTGCCGTCCCACGGCAACACGTCACCGGCATCGCCGACGAGTCGTGCTCGCACTCCGGCGACGAATCGTCCTTGTGTGCAACGCAAGTCGAACTCGTCCTCCGGGGACAGGCCGGCGTCGGGCTTGCCGGAGGTGCCCAGTGGTGAGGTCTCGGTCATGCCCCACGCCTGCGAGATATGCACGCCGTACTTCTCGTGGAATGCCTTCATCAGACTCGGCGGGCACGCGGCACCGCCGACCACCACGTCACGCAGACTCGACAGATCCGCTGGGTGCTCGTCCAAGTGAGCGAGCAGGGCCTGCCAGATCGTCGGAACCGCGGCCGCCGCCGTCGGACGCAACGTCGACATCATCTCCGCCAGCGGCGCCGGCTGCAGAAACCTGTCGGGCATGATCAGCGACGCACCGACCATCAGCGCTGCATAGGGCAGGCCCCATGACATCGCATGAAACATCGGCACGATGGCCAAGACCTTGTCGGACTGCGCGATCGCCATCGCGTCGGTCATGCAGGCCTGCATCGAATGCAGGTAGATCGAGCGATGCGAATACACGACCCCCTTGGGGTCGCCGGTGGTGCCCGAGGTGTAACACATTGCGGCAGCGGATCGTTCGTCGAGTTCGGGCCAGTCGAACTCCTCGGGCTGACCCGCCAGCAGATCCTCGTAGCCCAGTACTTCGATGCCGTCGGGTGCAGTGACCTGCGCCGGGTCGACGCCGACCACGATGAGATGACGGACGGTCTCGAACGTCGGCAGCAAGGGTGTCAGCAGGGGGAGCAGGCTCGCGTCGGCGATGATCACCTGATCCTCGGCGTGATTGAGAATGTAGGTGAGCTGCTCGGGGAAGAGTCGAATGTTCAGCGTGTGCAGCACCGCGCCCATCGCAGGAATCGCCATGTAGGCCTCCATGTGCGGGGCGTTGTTCCACATGAACGTCGCGACGCGCTGATCGTCGTCGATGCCGATCGACCGTAGACCGTGCGCCAGTTGCGCTGCCCGCCTGCCCAATTCTCCGAAGGTCACCGTAGTGGGGCCGTTGTCGGTCCAGGTGGTGATCTCGGCCGAGGAGTGAATGGACGTCCCGAATCGAACCAGCTGGCCGATGGACAGTGGGGTGTCCTGCATGGTGCTCTTCATCGATCTCGCTCCTGAAGTCTCGGCATACACGTCGTTGTGCTGCGTGTCACACCATGCACGATACGGACTTACTCGGACGCGTGGTCTCGGGTACCTCCGATTCGGGCGTCGACCTCGCGAACGGTGTCCCGATAGGTGTCCGACGTGGGATCGATGACGGCGAAATGGCCACCCGGTCCTTCGATGTAGTCGACCGAATCCGGGCCGGCTGCAGCGGCGGCGTAGTACGCCCGACTTATCTCGAGCAGGTTGGGGTCGTCCGATACCGCACTCACCACCAGATGCGGGACACCGAGCGGGAGCCTCGAGATCGGAGACGACGCCTCGTACGTCTCCTGCGCTCCGGCGAATCGCGCACCGATCGCATTCGACACCGCACCCTCGCCGAGCCAGCGCTCGTCACCGACCCGCAGATCGAGTACACCGGCCAGGCTGACCGCAAGGGCAGGTGTCACCGGCTTTCCGATGGAGTCGGCCGCGACTTGCAGTGCGAGCTGACCGCCTGCTGAGTGGCCGAACAGAACTACTCGCGAAAGATCCAGATCACCTGGGACCGTCTCCAACGCTGCGAGCGCGGACGCGACATCGCCGGTCATCGCATCCCACTCGTGCTCGTCGGGGCGACGGTATTCGACGTTCCAGGTCGCGAAGCCGCGCTCCGTCAGATCGACGGCCATCGCGTCCATCAGATCGAACTCCCACCGCGAACGCCAACACCCACCGTGAATCAGCACGGCAACGGGAAAGGGGCCATCACCGACCGGCACGCGCAGTTCGCCGCGTTGCTCCGGGTGATCCCCGTACGACACGATCGTGCCGGGGTGGAAGCGGTGGAAATACACGCTGTCGATCGCGAAGCGCAGCCCGTCGAGTCCGCGGCCACGAATGTGAGTGCGGATGCCGGGAGATCTGTCCGGTGTGCACTGACCCAGATCGACCCGAACGACACTGGTGTACGGCGACATGTCGATCGGGATTCCGTCACCTGGAACGACGATCACCTCATCGGAACCGGTTGCTGCGCCGACGATTCCGCCGGACAGTCCGCGTGCATCGAGAGCCCTGGCCGCCAGTTCCTGCGCGGTGGCGAGATCGGCGAACACCCCGGGCGCGGCAATGATGTCGATGTGTTTCGAGACGTCGTTCATGGGTTTCACGCTACCCACCGGGCGTCGACCGAGCCCGAAGGGCGAGTTCGGGCTCGGTCGAAGGACGCGAATCAGGCGTCGACGGCCTCGTTCAGCTCACGCAGTCGGGGCAGTGCGCGGTTGGTGAGCAGGTCCTCGCGGGTCTCGGCGGAGACGGCCATGCTGTCCTTCCACAGCGAGCGGCCAGCCATTGCTCCGCGGGCACCGTTGGCGACGGCGATGCGGACCTGCTCGATGAACGTCTCGTGATCGACACCTGCCGAGAGCACGGCCCACGGAACACCCTGTGCCGCTTCGGTCACCGCAGCGCAGGCCTCGGCCGAACCGGGGTACGGGAGCTTGAGTACCTTGGCACCGCACTCGACCGAGATGCGCGTGGAGTCGGCGATGGTCTTGCCGAAGCCGGCCTTGTAATCTTCGTCCGACTCGCCCTCGAGCTGGTAGGTCAGGATTTCGACGATGAGCAGCAGACCCTCGGCGGAGCAGGCCTTGACGAGGTCGCGGATCTCCTCGGCAACACGGGAATCGACGCCCTGCTGCTCGGGGCGCATGTAGAACAGCATCTTGGCGACGTCGCCGCCGAGATCACGCACGACGCGGGGGGTGACACCGTCGACGAAGCGGGTGTAGCGCAGACCGTCGGTCTCCTCGAAGCCCGAGGCATCCATGCCGACCACGAGTGCGGTGTTGCGCGAGAGCACACCGTCGTCGACGATCTTCGGCAGTGCCACCTCCGGGTCCAGCAGGATCGCCGGTGCGTGATTGCCGAGGTAGCGAACCAGATCGGCCTTGGCCTCGGCGAGCTGCTCGACGGTGATCGAGCCCGGTCCGTCGGTGGCGTCCTTCATGACGGCCTTCATGCCGTTGCGCTGATCTCCGGCGACGATGAGCATGTTGCCGTCTGCGGTGGAGATGGCAGCCATTCCGCGACGTTCGAGGGTGGTGAGTTCGTTCATCTTCTTCTCCTGGTGGGTGTTGGGGTCGAGCGCAGTCAAGACAACGTTGTCTCACTGCAGAAATGTGGGCTCAGATTTCTATGAGCGTCAGTAGGCGGGCGGCGAACAGTGCTGCACCGTAGGCGGTGTCCTGGGAACGGGTCGAGACCGAGACGCCGGGCAACACCTGAGCTCGCGCGTCTCGCACGCTGGCCATCCCGGCCCAGCCGCCGGTGAGCAACGTCGTGCTGGCGGGCGGCACCTCGGCGTCCAGTGCCTCGATGAGTCGAGCCACTTCGTCGTTGCCGTGCAACAGAATCGAACGGAACAGCTCGGCCGCATCGATTCCGTCGGTGCGGACCGTGATGGACAGAACTCCGTCGTCGTTGCGGGCACCCCCGATGTCGAGACCGCCGTCGGTGAACGGCCCACCCGCAGGCAGAGCGCACACTCGCTGATCCAGCAGATCGCGTCCGGCTCGATCGTTGATGTCGCAGAGCTGCAATGCCCGTCGCATCAGCAAACCGGTCTTGACTCCGGCAACGAGTACGTGTTGGCCCGGCACCACGTGGCGTACCGAGTTGATGAGATGCTCGGCGAGCCTGCTCCGCGCGGCCGTGGTCAACGGAGCGTCGAGTACCCGCAGCAGAACCTCGGCGGTGCCCATCGACACGTGGTACCGGTCGTGAGGGATCGCACCGCCGGACACTGCGGACACAAGATGGTCGTGACCGGCCACAGTGAGGCGAGCGCCGGCGATGGACTCGGGAAGAGTTGCCGCGTCGGCGGTTCCGAGGTCGGTTCCTGCATCGACCAAGGGCGGAAGGAAATCGGCTCCGACGCCCAAGTGCGCCAACATCTCCGACCACGGTTCGCCACTGTCCTGATCGAGTAGTCCGGTGCGCGAACTCAGCGAGTAATCGGCCACGGCGCGGCCGCCGAGGGACAGTACGACGAACTCCGGCAGGTTGAACCAGCGAAGCCCGTTCAAGCTCAGTCCGTTGTCGCGAAGGTGTGCGATCTTGACGACGGAGACCTGCACGCCGACGGGAAGGCCCGTCTTGCCGGCGAACCGATCGCGCAATTCGGCCGGCAGGTTGTCGACCTGCTGCTGACCGCGCGGATCGAACCAGGCGAAGGCCGGCGCGCGGACAACGTTGTCTCCATCGAGAAGAAAGCCCGTTTCGCCCATCCCGGACACTGCGATGGCGTCGATGCGGGCGGCCGGATCGCCGGTGACGTCGGGCAGCCGACGCGCGACGGCGTCGAGCAACTGCCCGATGGTGGCCAGCAAGTCCTCTGCGGCGAGGTCGGTGGTTCCGCCCGGGCCGTGCCGCCACGGTGTGGGACTCTGCTCGATGAGCAGTTCGGTGCCGGCATCGTCGGTGACGAGCACTTTGACGCCGGTGCTCCCGAGGTCCAGTCCCGCAACAAGTCTGGGGTTCACGGAGTTGGTCTCATTTCTGTACGGGTAGGGGGAGGGCATGCGAGAGTCTTTCCACCAGCGTGGTGGGCGCGACCTGTTGCTCCGGTTCGAGATACGGATCGTCGAACCGCTGAACCAGGCGATCGAAGGCGAGTGTGCCGATGCGATACGGGTCTTGGTCTATGCAGGTCACCGACGGGCTGACGGCGTCGGCGAGCGAGAAGTTACCGAACGAGACCATCGCCACGTCGGTGCGGTCGATTTCGTGCAGCACCGACACCACGGCCGTGGCATGCCGCGCATTGGCGACGAAGAAGGCGGTCGGCGGATTACGCAGTGCCAGTAGCTTCTTGACGACGGGACGCACCGAATCCGCGGCATGCGACACCGGAGGAGCGAGAGCGGCCTCGGGCTTCTGTCCGATGTCCGCGAGCACGTCGAGGTACGCCTGCCGGCGCAACTGGGCGGTCTGCAGTCGATCGTCGAAGCCGAGCAACGCAATTCGGGCGTGCCCGCTTGCCACCAACTTCTCGACGGCGCGCTTCGCGGCACCGTAATCGTCCACGATGACCGAATCGAATCCCGAGATCGAGCGGTCGATGGTCACCGTGGGCAACGTTCGACGACGCGGCACGAGGAAATCGCTGTGGTCGCCGACCGGTGCCAGGATGATGCCGCGGACGTGCTGGCCGGCCAGCAACGCGAGTTGGTCACGTTCTCGTTGGGAGTCGAACCCGGTGCTGCCGACGATCACTGCGAGACCGTGCTCGAGCGCGCGATCCTCCACGGCACTGACCAGGGATGCGAAGAAGACGTCGTCGATGGAGTCGACGATGATGCCGATCGTGTTGCCGGACCCCGATTTCAGCGACCGAGCAGCAGAATTGGGAACGTAGTTGAGCGTCTGGACCGCGGCCTCGACGCGCTCACGCAGCTCCGGCAAGACCGTATCCACGCCGTTGACGACGCGTGAGACGGTCTTGAAGCTGACGCCTGCCAATGCGGCGACGTCTTTGATGCTTGCGCGCTCGGTCACGTGAACTCTCGATCGGAGGAGTGTGCTCGCGGTATCAACAGTGCGAGACAACGTTGTCTTGTATGATTCCCTCTATGACTCATGTCTGTCAAGACGTCTCCGTGATCGATCGCGAGCGGATGCCGGTTCTGGTGGTGGCCGGTGCTGCGGGAAGTGGCAAGACGACTCTCGGTCGAGAGCTTGCGAGACGGTTCGGTACCGCTCTGCTCGACTTGGACACGCTCACCAATCCGCTTCTCGACGAACTGGATTCGTTGCTGGACGGCTCACACTGGAACAGTGCGGGCCCGCACTCGGAACGCATCCGAGTCGGCCGATACGCCGTACTGCTCGCTGCTGCGCGGGATCTCGTGGAGATCGGTCAGCGCCCCGTTCTGGTCGCACCCTTCACCCGCGAATTGACTGCCGGCGCGGAGTGGGAACGACTGGTCTCGCACGTAGCCCCCGCTGCATCGTTGGTCGTGCACGTCGACGGGTCGCCGGAGCTGTTGGCGCGCAGGCGCGCTGCGCGTGGGGCGGAGCGTGATGCCCATCGGCCGGTGGACGCCCCGGCGGCCAAGGCGCTGGTTCCCCATCTGCGGGTCGATGCCGAACTGTCGACCCCACTGCAGGTCGATCTGGTTGCCCACGCGCTCGAGGATCAGTCGAGGCGGTGATCTGTTCCGGGAGTGCAGGATTGGCGCTCGACCAGCTCGACGCCGAGGATGTTGCGGCGCTTGTAGCGCTTGCTCGGATTCTCGATCCGTCCCAGTAGTCGCTCGATGGCCAACCGGCCGAGGCGAGCGGGGTTCTGATCGATCACCGTCACCGGTGGCATCACTGCATCGGCAAGGGGAAAATCGCCGAATCCGACGAACGCCAGATGCAGCAGATTCATCTGCTGCAGAACGGGCACGCATGCCATCGCCACTCGCGCGTTGGACAGAAACAATGCGGTAGGCGGGTTTTCGAGCGCGGTCAGGTCGGTCAGAGCCACTCGGGCGTCCTCGCGGTCCAACACACCCAGAGCGACGAGCGTGTCGTCGAAGTCGATTCCGCGTGCCTGCAACGACTCCCGATACCCCTCGAGCCGGTTTCGGCTGGTCGGGATGCCGGCACTGTCGCCGATGACTGCGATGCGGGTGTGTCCCAGATCGAGGAGGTGGTCGGTGGCCAACACCGCCCCGCCGTGATCGTCGTCGACGAAGCTGTCTGCTTTGAGTCCGTCGGGAGCCCGATCGACGAACACCGTGGGGGTCTTGTCGATCCACCGCTCCAGGTAGGAGTGATGTGCACCGGTCGGCGCGATGATCAAGCCACTCAACTGCCTACGCAGCAGCGACTCCACCAGAGCCTGTTCCTGATCACCGTCGTGACCGAGGCTGGTGACCAGAACGGCCATGTCGTCCTGTCGCGCTCGTTCCTCCACCGCGCGTGCGATGGAGGAGAAGAACGGATCGTCTATATCGGGGACGGCGACTCCGATGGCTGCCGCCTGACCGTTGCGGAACGACGTGGCCATCGTGTTGGGCACGTAGTTCAGCGAATTCAACGCCTCGGTGACGCGGGCACGGGTATCGGGATCGACGTGCGGGTCGTTGTTGTACACCCGTGAGACGGTCTTGGCACTGACCTTGGCCAGCGCCGCGACGTCTTGCATGGTGGTCATGATCTACCCCCGTCTGCTCGTCATCGTCTCGTCAGCGACTGGTGTAGCCGCCATCGACCGGCAGCGACACTCCGGTCACCATGGAAGCATCATCGCTCAGCAGGAAGGCAATCGGCGCGGCAATCTCGTCTTCGGTGGCCCACCGTCCCAGCGGCATCTGAGCCAGGAACGGCTCCTCGATCTCGGGGCGACCCCAATAGAACGCAGACATCTCTGTCATCACGACCGTCGGGTTGACACCATTGACTCGAATTCCGTGTCGGCCGAGCTCGAGTGCAGAGACGCGAGTGATGTTGTCCAGAGCCGCTTTCGAGGAGCCGTACGAGATGTGGCCGGTGAGGGCGACCAGGCTGGCCTGGCTCGAGACGTTGACGATCGCACCGGCACCTGCCGCGATCATGGCCGGGACGGTGTACTTGATGACCAACAGTGCGCCGCGCGCATTGATGGCGATGACCTTGTCGAAGATCGAGATGTCGGTGTCCTGAGGTGTGGCGATCTCGCCGCCGAATCCTGCGCAGTTCACCACGCCGTACAGCTCGAGGCCCTCGACGGCCTCGCGGACGCTGTCCTCGGAGGTCAGATCGAATGCCAGGGGAGTTGCGCCGGTCTCGTCGGCCAGCTTGTTCAGCGCATCCACCGATTGACCCGCCGCGACGACGTCGGCACCGTCGGCCACCAACCGACGCACTGTCGCCGAGCCGATGCCTCCGCTGGCACCTGTCACCAAGATCTTTCGGCCGTCGAACTTCGCCATGGGGTCTACCTTCACTGTCTCCGAATGGTCATGTCATCGATGTCATCGGCTTCGCGAAGCTCGTGTATGTCATCGGTGTCATGGACGGTACCCCAGCCTGGTTGCATCAGCGTCGAAAACGGCGAGATTGCGTATCGGCGCAGTTCAGAGTCGGTACCTTCCGGTCCGATATTGGCCTCCCGCAGGCACGAAACGGAAGGTGTCGCGCGTGTCCATGTCACCGGTGACATGAATTTTCGCGAAACGCGTGACAATGGGAGTTGTGTGGGTCACACTCGTTAACACAGCGAGCCCCGAAGGGAGCTCGACCTGCTTCGCAGACCACGTCCTCGGACCGTGCTGCGGGCGCCGGTGGGGGTGTCCATCCCGCACTCGAAGCTTTCTCGATTCGACCTAGGAGTATCCATGGCCAGCGTTGCACCTGTTGCGACACCGATCCTCGAAGCGAGGGGATTGTCGAGGAGTTTCGGAAACGTGCGCGCCCTCGACGATGCCGACTTCGACATCTACCCGGGTGAGGTCGTCGCCCTCATCGGCGACAACGGCGCAGGCAAGTCGACGATGGTCAAGGCGCTCTCGGGCAGCCTGGCCGTCGACACCGGCGAGATCCTGTTCGACGGCACCGCGGTCGATCTCGACAGTCCAACCGTTGCAGCAGAACTCGGCATCGAGACGGTGTTCCAGGATCTTGCTCTCGCGCCGCACCTCAACGCGCAGCAGAACATGTTTCTCGGACGCGAACTGCCGGCGAAAGGGCTGCTGGGCCATCTAGGTTTTCTCGACGTCTCCACGATGCGCAAGCAGTCGCAGGACGCGTTGAACGAACTCGGAGCCACTGTGCGTAGCCTGACCGTCCCGGTCGGAGCGATGTCGGGTGGGCAGCAACAAGCCATTGCCATCGCGCGAGCCGTCGCCTGGGCCAAGGGCGTCGTCTTTCTCGACGAGCCGACCGCAGCGCTCGGAGTCGTACAGACCCGCAACGTGCTCGACACCATTCGCCGCGTGGCGGACAGGGGAGTGGCCGTGGTGTTCATCAGCCACTCCATGCCGCACGTGATGGAAGTTGCCGACCGGGTTCAGGTGCTGCGAATGGGCAAGCGCGTGGCCACCCTCGACGCCAAGAACACGACCATGGAAGAACTCGTCGGCGCGATGACCGGCGCAACCACCGGAGCCACACGATGACCAACCAGACCATCAGCCCCTCCCTCGAGCCGATGCCGCCCGGCGACAAGCCGTCTCGCCACTCCTTCGATCTCGTCGAGGCGCTCGGTAAGTTGGCCCGGGTTCAGGTGTTCCAGATCGTGCTCGTTTTGGCTGCGATCTGCATCGTGTTCTCGATCATGGCTCCCGGCAGCTTCCCCGAGTGGGGCAACATCCGCCAGATCATCCAGAACGTATCCATCCTGGCCGTTCTCGGCATCGGCATGACCTTCGTGATCGTCACCAGCGGTATCGATCTCTCGGTCGGCTCCGTTCTCGTTTTCTCCGGCGTCGTCTCGGCCAAGACCATGGCCGCGATCGGGGGCGACGGATGGGGAGTTGCCGCTGTCGGAATCGTGGTGGCACTGGGGTGTGGCCTCTGCTGGGGATTGCTCAACGGTTTCCTTATCGGTAAGGCCAACGTGCCTCCGCTGATCGTGACTCTCGGGACCCTGGGTGGCGCTCTCGGGCTCTCGCAGGTCATCACCGGAGGTGTCGACATCCGCGACGTACCACCGGTTCTGGTCGATACCATCGGCTACGGAAACTTCCCGGCCACCACCATTCCCCTGATCTCGAGCATCGCTCTGGTGTTGGTCGTCATCTTCGGAATCGTGCTGCATCGCACCAAGTTCGGTCTGTACACCTTTGCCGTCGGCTCCAAGGAGCAGTCTGCGCGACGCGTCGGCATCAAGGTGGACATGCACCTGGTCAAGGTCTACGCACTCTCCGGTACTCTCGCCGGGCTCGCGGGCATTCTGTCTCTGTCCCAGTACGGCACCACCGCCATCGCCGGTCAGTCGCAGACCAACCTCAATGTCATTGCGGCAGTGGTCATCGGTGGAACGAGCCTCTTCGGCGGCATCGGAACCATGTTCGGCACCGTCGTCGGGCTGTTCATCCCTGCCGTGCTGCAGAACGGTTTTGTCATCGTCGGAGTCCAGCCGTTCTGGCAGCAGGTCGCCGTCGGTGCTGTCCTCATCGCAGCGGTCTACTTCGATCAGCGTCGACGCGACGCGGCGAGCCGAGGTCAATCGCCCAGCTCCCTCAAGAAACTCTGGTCCCGAAGTCCCTAGCTACGGCCAGCTTCCAAACTCCCTCTATCGCAACCCCATTACAAGAAAGTCGACCATGATCACATCACGCACCGCCGTCGTTGCATTGAGTGTCGCTTCGGTTTCCGCCATGTTCCTGGCGGGTTGTTCGTCCGACTCCGGAAGCGGTGGCGGCAGCGGCAACATCGCCTTCATCCAGGGCGTCAGCGGCGACGAGTTCTACATCAGCATGCAGTGCGGAATCGAAGCTGCGGCGAAGGATGCAGGCGTCACCGTCGACACCCAGGGCCCGGTGAAGTTCGATCCCACCCTGCAGAAGCCGATCGTGGATTCGGTTGTCGCATCACGCCCGTCGGCGATCCTCATCGCGCCCACCGACGTCGCCGCCATGCAGGCGCCCCTCGCGGCAGCCTCCAAAGCGGGCATCAAGGTCGTCCTCGTCGACACCACCCTGGAAGACCCGTCCATCGCGGTCTCCTCCATCTCGTCCGACAACAAGGGCGGTGGGGCAGAGGCATTCAACGCGATCGAGCGTCTCAGCCCGGCCGGCGGCAAGGTGCTCGTCATCTCCACCGATCCCGGTGTATCCACCGCCGACGCCCGTGTGGAGGGCTTCGAGGAAGCCGTCGGTGCCAACCCTGCCTTCGACTACCTCGGAGTGCAGTACAGCCACAACGACCCGGCCGAAGCTGCTCGTCTCGTCTCTGCCGCCCTGGCCAAGGACCCCGACATCACCGGTATCTTCGCCGCGAACACGTTCGCAGCCGAGGGCACCGCGACCGGAGTTCGGCAGGCGGGCAAGCAGGACCAGGTCAAGATCATCGGCTTCGACGCAGGCCCCGCACAAGTGAAGCAGCTTCGTGAGGGAACAGTCCAGGCTCTGATCGCCCAGCAGCCCGACACCATCGGAACGGACGGCGTCGCGCAGGCCATGGCCGCCATCAACGACCAGCCGGTGACCGCCGAGATCTCGACCGGCTTCCACGTCATCACCGCCGACAACATCGATGGCGAGGGCGCGCAGTACGTCTACAAGTCGTCCTGCTGATCGCCGACGTGTAACCCCTTGAACTGCGGTGGTGCTCCTGGTGGCAGAACATGCCCGGGAGCGCCACCGCTCACCACGTTCATCCGACCCCGAGGACCTGTCATGATCGAGCTTCGTCGCACCACATCGAATGACCTGCCTGCAGGCGTCGCGAAGCCGGAGTACGACGCGGACGAACTACACTGCGGCGTAGTGCATTTCGGGGTCGGTGCGTTTCACCGCGCGCACCAGGCCGTCTATTTCGATCGCCTGCTCGCCGCCGGTCATCTCGACTGGGCGCTGTGCGGAGTGGGAGTCCTGCCGGGAGACAAGCGAATCGGGGAGGTCCTCGACGCTCAGGATCATCTCTACACGGTCGTGACCGTGGACCCCGATGGCCGACGCGACGCGCGGGTCGTCGGATCGGTCGCGGACTTCGTCTTCGCGCCCGAGGATCCGCAGGGAGTGCTCGACGTGCTCAGCTCACCGGCCACGATGATCGTGTCGCTGACCATCACCGAGGCCGGCTACGGCGTCGACGATGTGACCGGAGTGTTCGAGCCGTCCGATCCCGCAGTGCTCGCCGACCTCGAGGACCTCTCCACGCCGTCGAGTGTCTTCGGGTTTCTCACCGTTGCTCTGGCCACCCGTCGCTTCCATGGAATCCCGCCGTTCACCGTGATGTCCTGCGACAACATCGTCCACAACGGAACGGTCACTCGCACCGCGCTGACGTCCTTCGCGCGCCACCACGACAGCGATCTGGCCGACTGGATCGACGCCACAGTCGCGTTCCCCAATTCGATGGTCGACCGCATCACCCCGGCCACGACGCCCACCGTCGTCGACGACCTGCGACGTGACTTCGGCATCGAAGACCGCTGGCCGGTCCAGTCGGAATCGTTCTCCCAGTGGGTACTCGAAGACTCCTTCTCGTTCGGGCGACCGCCCTTCGCCGACGTCGGCGTGCAACTCGTGACCGACGTCGCCCCCTACGAGCACATGAAACTGCGCCTGCTCAACGGTTCTCATCAGGCCATGAGCTACCTCGGCATCCTCGCCGGTTACACCCATGTGCACGAGGTCATGGCCAGTCCTGACCTGCGCGAATTCGTCGCGTCGTACATGCGTGCCGAGGCGGCCCCGACGCTGGCGCCGGTACCGGGAATCGACCTGGATGAGTACATCGAGCAACTGCTGCAACGATTTTCGAGTCTGGCGGTTCGTGACACTCTCGAACGTCAGATCGTCGACGCATCTGTCCGAATCCCGAAATTCGTGCTGCCGGTGATCCGAGACCGCCTTGCCGAGGACCGATCCGTCGATCATGCCGCTCTGGTCCTCGCCGCGTGGTGCGGAGTCCACGAGCGCGGGGACGTTCCGATGGTCGATGCCGATTCCGAACGCCTGCAACGATTGTCGTGGGAAGACCACGACAACCCGGGAGCGTTTCTGACCAACCGGGCGGTGTTCGGGGATCTTTCGGGCAGCCCGAGACTGCGAGGTGCATACCAGCGAGCCAAGCGTTCGCTGCAGGACAGCGGTTCGCGCGGTGCTGTGCGCCGGGTTCTGGAGCAGTCGTCGGCTGGTCAGACCTTGTAGTAGACCACCTGGTGGCTGGTGGCCAACAGGCTCCCGCCCTCGGTCCACAATTCCGCAGTTTGGTCGAAGTAGCCCTGGTGGAAGCGGCGCGCTCGTGCGGTGCCGAGGATGTATCCGTCGGCGTGCTGCTCGAGATCCCCGGGCGTCGCGAAGTAGTGGGTCGTCAGGGAAATGGTGCCCGCCGGAACGTACGTGCCCAGCCGCTGGAAGATTCGCGGATAGAACACATCGCTGAGCGAGGTCAGGGCTGCGAAGTCCAGGGGCCGCGGCGGGGTATCGCGGATCCACAAGGTTTCCGTCGAGTCTGCTGATTCCTGATCACTCAGTGCGCCTGCAACGAAACGCATCTCGTAGTTCTGAGCCCACGCGATGGCATCGGGAAATCCGCCCTGCTTCGTGTCGGCGGGGGAGGGAACGGTCGGGGCCGTTGCCTCGATGTTGTCCCAGGTGTCACGTCGCGCACCGAACACCGCTGTTGCGGTCGTGGCCACCGCACCGTTCTGCGTCAGTTCGAGATACCAGTGCTGGTTGCTTCGGTTGGTCCGCACCGGGCGGGCGGAGATGTCGAAATCACCCTCGGCAACCGGTCCGGCGAAATTCACAGTCAGTGAGACCGGCGTTCCCAGGCGTTCCGGGTGTTGTTCGATGGCCCGGATGAACGTCGCCGCGGTGACGCCACCGAACGGGCCGACCATGTTGTTGTACGGCGGCGACGTCTTTCCGTTGTAGGTGCCGTCGCCGACCACGTCGAGCGCGACTGCCTCGTCGAACGGATGCATGGTTCTCCTACTGACTCGGACGGTGTGTGCCATCCGATCGTAGTGTCGCCGGCATTCAGTCCAGGTCCTGGCCGCGCTTTTCCGGCATCCACACCATCGTCAGGAACGAGATCACAGCGGCTGCCGCGAGATAGTAGAAGAACCAGTCGGCGTGGCCTGCGTCGGACAATGCGTTGACCAGTAGGGGAGCGGTGCCGCCGAAGAGCGCAACGGTGAGGTTGTACCAAGCTCCGATACCGACACCTCGAAGCTCTGCCGGGAAGGCCTCGGCCAGAACGGCAGGGATGATGGCCGAGCACATCGCGAACAGCAGCAGGCCGACGCAGAAGACGATCAGCAGTTTGACGAACGACGGCCCGATCAGCTTGGAGAGCGGGATGATCAGAATCGCGAACAGCGCAGCGTAGGTGAGCAATTGCGGCTTCCGGCCGATGCGGTCCGCGAGAGCGCCCATGGGGTACTGCAACGCGACGAACATCGCTGTCGCGATCGACAAGGCCACGAACACGTCGTTGGCGTCCGCTCCGCGTTGCTTGACGGCGTACGGCGTCATCGCGGAGAAGAACGTGTAGTAGGCGAGGGTTGCGAGTAGAACGAATCCCACGACCTGAAGAACGGCACGAGGATGGTGCTTCATGGTCATCCACAACGGATTTCGCACAGCCTTCGCCTTCACGGCGTTGCGCTCCTGGTTGTCGGCTTCGGCCATACCGCGTCGCATCCAGAGCCCCACCACTCCCAGCAGTCCGCCGATGAGGAACGGCACGCGCCAGCCCCACGAGTTCAGTTGGGCGTCGTCGAGTGCGAAGGTGAGGTACGCGCCGAGCAGCGAGGCGAGGAGAATGGCTGTGCCGGTGGAGATGTAGTAGAAGGACGAGTAGCGGCCCCGTCTGTCGTTCGGGGCGATCTCGGCGAGGTAGGCCGACGCATTGGAGACCTCACCGCCCATCGACATGCCCTGCACGATCCGGGCCAGCAACAGCAGAATCGGAGCAAGCCAGCCTGCGACAGCGAAGGTAGGGAGCACGGCGATCGCGAACGACCCACCCGACATCATCGCGATCGTCAGGATCATCGCCTGGCGTCGCCCCTTCAGATCGGAGAAGCGTCCGATCAACAATCCGCCGAGTGGCCGGAAAAAGAATGCCACCGAGTACGTGGCCAAGGTGCTCAATAGCGCCAGAGCCGGGTTGTCGCCGGAGAAGATCTGAGTGGCGAAGTAGATCGAGAACGTCGCGTAGACAGTCCAGTCGTACCACTCCACCGCGTTGCCGATACTGACTGCCAGCAGTTGCTTCTTGGGCATCACGTGGCGAGTGGACGTCGATTCGGACTTCACTGACATGGCGATCTCCTCATCCCGTACCGACAGTGGCAGCCTATGCGGCCGGTGCCGTCTGGGTGCGGAATCTGGACCCGCGTGTGGTCACGGGATGATGCGCTGACCCCTCAGATCGGCGAAAATTCCGGCGAACATCGCCTGGGTGTCGACGAAACGATGAAAGCCCATCCGGCGCGCCTTGGAACCGTCGGAGATGACGTCGTAGTCCCAGGAGAACACGAAATCGCCGAATCCCCAGGAAGATACATCGCGGTAGGGAGTGGGCTTCAGATCGTGCTCGGCAACGATCGAATTCCACAGCGACTCTTTGTCGGCCATCACGTCGGCCAACGACATCGGCAGTGGAGTGGCGGTATCCAGATCGAAGAGGTCCGCGATGCGAGGCCACATATCGTTCCAGCGGAAGAGGTCTCCGTTGGTGATGTTGAACGCCTGGTTCGCGCAGTCGGGAGTGGTCGCGGCCCATACCGTCGCTTCGGCGAGCAGCGACGCATCGGTCATTTCCAACAGTGATCCGAAGGCGCCGGGCTTGCCCGGGAATCGCATCGGTACGCCCAGTTTCTTGCACATGGTTGCGTAGACAGCGATGACGGTGGCCAGATTCATCGGATTTCCCAGCGCCACACCGCACACCACGGATGGTCGGATGGCCGACCAAGTCCACCTCTTGCCGACCTGACGGGTTTCGAGGAAGTGCTGTTGGTCGACGTTGAACTCGGGCGGCATGTGCGGTGGATCGGATTCGCGGGCAGGCGTTTTGAACGGGCCCAGATGCGCGCCGTACACCTTGTATCCCTGCATCAGGCTGACGTGTTCCAGGTTCGGAGAGCTGTCCTCTATCACGGTGACCACGTTGACGAGCATCTCCAGATTGGGAGGCACGAGCTCGGCCCACGTGGGGCGTTCCTGATACGCGGCGTAGAAGATGTGCGTGACGTCCGTCAGGTGCGAGAGTTGGCGTCGAGTCTCCTCACCATCGAGCAGATCCACGGCAATGTGCTGGACGCGTCCGCTGTCGATCCCTCCGCGGCGTGATAGGCCGATGATGTCCCAATCTCCGCTTCGCTGCAGGTGGGCGACGAGATTTCCGCCGATCACTCCGTTGGCCCCCACGACTACTGCTCGCTGCATGAGCTACTCCTATCTGTATATCGCGATATTGCGATTTCCGTGCAAGTAGACCACAGATCGGGATATTGCGATATTGGAGTACCCTTCGAGGGTGGCTGACGAACTGGACCCCGCGGAGCTTGCGGCAGTGTTCGGTGCCCTCAGTAACCCGGCGCGATTGGCGATCATGCGATGGCTCAAGGACCCGAGCGATTTTCCGCCGCAGCTCGAACCGGCCGAACAGGTAGGGGTGTGCCTCAAGCACATTCAATCCAGAGCGGGTGTCTCACAATCGACGGCCTCGCAATACATGGCGGTACTGCAACGCGCCCACCTGGTGACGAGTACCAAAATCGGGCCCTGGGTGCACTACAAACGCAACGCCGAATACCTCGACCGACTGGCCGAGACGATCAAGACCGATCTGTGAAGGCATCCATGGCCTGATCGACCGCGCTGCCGTTCGGGTGCACAGTCAGGGCTCGAGATCGCACTGTGTCCTTGTCGGTTTCGCGAGCGATGGCCGAGAGGTCGATGCGTTGGAGGAGCTTCTTCGTCACCGGCCGTTTGCTGTCCCAGAATGCCAGGGCCGCAATGAGATCAGTCGCTTCCGGTCCGGTTAACAGCGCGTGGGCGACTGCACATGATGCAGGGTCCTCGAAAGGGAGTAGGTACGTGGCGTCATCGAACACCGCTGGTTTGCCGTCGTAAGGGCCGACCATCCTGAATTGTGGAATCTTGTGGAACCCGGAAATCGCAATCTTGTAGGGAGCGAACGTGTACGGGCCGACACCGAAGATGCAGAAGCGGGCCCTGTTGCGGTAGATCGACGACTTCCTTCCGTCGAGCGCATCGGCGTTGTCGGTCAAGTACTTCCACAGCTTCGGTGCAGTCGACGCAAGTAGCTCGGTGTCGTCACCGGTATGCGACTGCGGCACGATCATCCACTTGGACGCCGAGTCCAGCTTGTCGCGGTAGACATCGGTGCACTTGAACAGTGGGAACAGGTAGTCGGGTTCGACGTCGACGCCGATTCCCAGTTTGGTTCGAGGACCGTTGTTTTCGATCAGCTCCATCACTGCGGCGGCGTCGTGCTTGATGCCCTGCCGCCAGGTGAGAGGGCTGGCACCGTCGAATTGCTTGCTGCGCTCATACGCTTCGACGTTCGCGACGAGTTGACCGTCGACGACCCCGATTCTGTTGTCGGGTTGTGACGCATCGACGCTCGGGTATGTCTGCGCGGTGTAGTCGGCCTTGCCCGGCCCGAGCTCCACAGTGAACCAGCAGGCATCGACCCCCGCGTCGAACCACTTCTTCGCATCGATCATTCGTAGACTCGAGCCGGTCACCGGAAGCTGCTGCTGCGCGCTGTGCAGCAGAACATTGCGCGCGACCTGGGTCTTGCAGATCATCGCGATGGTCACCGGTCTATCGCTGAACTCGGTGAGGAGTTTGATCCAGATGTATTCTGCGATATCGAAATTCGAACTGCCGGTGATCGCGTCGATTCCGCGGGCGTTTTTGGTGTTCGCGCGGTTAGGACGATTGGCAGAATCGAGCACCGATAGTTGAGAGTTGGTCACCCACGGTGGGTTTCCGATGACGAGAGTCGGGCCTGGCCCCGATGTCCAGTCGACATCAGACGCCAGATCGAAGTCGAAAATCGACGCAGTGACAACCCTGCCGAATTGTGATGCATACGAGGCATACTCGGGCTGCACCTCGATCCCGACTCGCTCTGCTTCGGGGTGACTCCGGGCCATCACCGACAGGAAGTTCCCGACACCACAGGTGGGTTCGAGAACACGGGTCCATTTGCGACGGGGCAGAGTGTTGACCAACGCGCGCGCCAACTCGATCGGGGTCTGGAAGTCCCCGAACTCGTTGTTGGGCATCGGTGCCTCCGGCAGTGGTGCGGTTGGGTTCCTTCTGAGGCACAGGAGCATAGCCTGCGGAGCGACCCAGAGGCTCAGCATCACACCACTGCCGGAGGCATTAAAGTGAACTGGGATGAAGCTTTCGCGCGTTGCCTTACTGCTGTCCAGTCTCGTCTTCATCGGTAGCCTCGTGTGGGTCGCCGTCACCGCGGGCGACGAGGTACCCGCACACTTCGACGGATCCGGGCAGGTGGATCGGATGGACTCGAAGCTGTCGTTCCTCCTTACGATGGGCGGTACCGGGTTCGTCATGATCGGGTTGTTCGTCAGCGTCGGTTGGTGGCTGCCCAAGCTTCCGGCTCAGATGGTGAATCTGCCGAGTCGACGACTGCACGAGTACTGGACTTCCCCCGAGAATCGACCCGAACTGAACCGCAAGATGTCCGAGGACCTCGACTGGATCGGAGTCGTCACCGCACTGCTGTTCGCCTGGATCTGCGTCGTTGCGGGCACGACCACAGGTGCGTCGGTGAGCGCGTGGGTGTTCGTGGTGCCGACTGTGCTTTATGTGGTGGTGATTCTGGGATATGCGGCCTTCGCGTTCATGGGTAGTCGTTACCGTATTCCGAAGGACTGACTCGGTGGGGAGTTGACATGGGATGAAACCGAGCATCGCGGGTCTCCGGACTTCGCCGAGCTCGAGGAGCGCGAGAGCGATGAGCTGGTGTCCTTGAACCTCCGTGCGGCGTGAGATCTGTTCGACGAGGCGACCAATCGCATCGGAGTGCAACTGCGCGAGGCGGCAGAAAAGCTCGGGGACTCCGGGCGACCCTGACGTGGGCATCGTCTCCCCATACCAAACCTTAGGGCAAGAAGATTTGGTATATTTCGTCGATGGCAGATGATCAGGACGCGAGCCGATGGCCTGCGGTCGAATTCGAGCGTCGACCATGGCAGGCGTCCGATACCTACACCTCGCGCGCCCAGCGTCGGCTGCATCAGGGTGACTATCGCGCGTGCGTGCCGGCGCGTATCGCGGATGCGGATTTGGCGTTGCCCGCGCAGCTGCTTGCGGAATCGGAGGACGCTCTCCGCGAGATCGTTCGCTTCGACCAGTACGCCTCGGTGCAACTCGGTCCATCGGTCGAGCTGGCACAGATGAGTTCGATTCTGCTGCGAACGGAAAGCTCAGCGTCCTCGCAGATCGAGAATCTGACCGTGGGAGCCAGGGCGCTCGCACTCGCCGAATTGGGTTCGCCCACAACACGGAATGCATCGATCGTGTCGGGAAACGTCCGCGCGATGGAAGCTGCTCTCGAGGTGGGTACGTCCATCGACGCATCGAGTGTTCTGGCCATGCACCATGCGCTGATGGAGCCGAGTGGCGACCCTCAGCCCGGCCGATGGCGCACACAACAGGTGTGGATCGGCGGATCGGACATCGGCCCGCACCGCGCGGCTTTCGTACCGCCGCATCACGATCGGTTGCCGGACGCGCTGGACGATCTCTTCGAGTTCGCGGCTCGCTCGGACCTCCCGGTCATCCCTCACGTAGCAGTCACACACGCGCAATTCGAGACGCTCCACCCGTTCACGGACGGAAACGGTCGCACCGGCCGCGCGATCATCCACGGAATGCTCCGGAGGGCCGACGTGACCGAGCGAGTGACGGTTCCGCTGTCGGCCGGATTGCTGACCGATACCGCCAGCTATTTCGAGAGCCTCGACGCCTATCGGAGAGGAGATGTGGAGGCAATCGTTCGGAGTCTCACCGCGGCGACCTTTCATGCAGTTACCGGTGGGCGACGGTTGGTCGACGATCTGGCCGCCGCTCGGGCCGAGTACATCGAGCGCATCGTGGCTCGCACCGACTCGGTCGTCTGGAAGCTCGTCGACGCGCTGGTGGCGCAGCCCGTTGTCGACAATGCCTATGTGCGAAGCACATTCGGGGTCAGCGAGATCGCGGCTCAGCGAGCGATCGACAAGCTGGTCGAGGCTGACATCCTTCACCAGACATCGAAGGGGCGACGAAACAGGGTCTGGCAGGCTGATGAGATTCTCGCTGCGCTGGACCGCTTCGCCGACGGAATCCGGCGGGTTCGGTGAGATCGGGCGAGGCGACCTCGACGAACTGTGAACTCACTGCACCTCGACGCGCCTGGACTTCATTTTCTTCACCACGAACCACGCGATCAACGCCACAACGATGCCGATGACGATGTACTGGAACACCGAGGCGTAGTTCTCAACGTAGTGCCAGTTCTCGCCGAGGAAGTAACCGGCGAGAACGAAGATCGAGTTCCAGATCAGGCTGCCAAGAGTCGTATACAACGTGAACTGCAGGATCGGCATCCGTGAGACTCCGGCGGGAATGGAAATGCCCGAGCGGACCACCGGGATCATCCGGCCGAAGAACACCGCCGACCGACCGTGACGGGTGAACCAGTCCTCCGCTTTGGTCAGATCCTCCGTTCCGACGAACGGCATCTTCTCGACGATGGTGTACATCCGGCCACGTCCGAGCTTGATGCCGAGCCAGTACAGAACCAACGCACCGACGACCGAGCCGGCCGTGGTCCAGAACAATGCACCGAACAGAGTCATGCCGCCCTGCGATGCGGTGAAGCCCGCCAGCGGCAGGATGATCTCGCTGGGTAGCGGCGGGAAGAAGTTCTCGGCGGCCACCGCGATTCCGGCTCCGGGGCCACCGATGGCCTCCATCAAACCCACTGCCCATCCGGCGATCCCTCCGAGGTCGCTGTCGGCTGCGGCGAGGGGTGAGAGGTCACTCATGACAACGACTGTACGAAACGGACGGACCGGAAATCTGCTCACCAGGAGAAATGCCCGCAAATTGAGACATATGGAACACTCGATGATGTGAACCGAGTCTCTCGAGTAGTCCCTGCTGTTGCCGTCGCCACACTGCTGCTGAGTGCCTGCGGGTCCTCTGATTCGGCGGAGCCGGCACCGAGCACCCCAAGCAATTCTGCCGCGTCGGCGTCGGAGTCGGCGTCGACGTCACCGAGTTCGAGCTCTGCAATGGTCTACAACCTGCCCGGAACCGGAGTGTTCCCCGAAGGCATCACCGCAGCGGACGACACGTTCTACGTGACGTCCACCTCCGACGGCGCAGTGTTCCGCGGAACCGTCGGGTCTCCGGATGTCTCTGTGTTCTTGCCCGGCGGAGCCGACGGACGCACCGGCGCTGCCGGCATTGATGTCACCGATGACGACGATCGCGCCAACTACTTGGTGATCGCCGGTGGAGCGACAGGCAAGGTATGGGTGTACGACGCCAACTCCGGTGATCTGGTGGCCACGTTCACCAACGGTCTCGGCACCGACGCGACGTTCCTCAACGACGTCGCGATTGCCGATAACGGCGATGCGTATGTCACCGACTCGCGTAGTCCGGCGCTGTATCGCATTCCCTTCGAGCAGATGACGGCTCGGACGCAGGACGCTCCGTTGGAAACGTTCGTGAGTTTCGACGGCACTCCGTTTGCATACGGTGAGGGCTTCAATGCGAACGGCATCGTCGAGAACGACGACGAATCGGCGTTGATCGTCGTGCAGTCGAGCACCGGCAACCTGTATCGCATCGACAAGACCTCCAAGGAGGTCACCCAGGTCGATCTCGGCGGAGCGACGCTCGTGAACGGCGACGGGATGGAGATGGACGACGACACGCTGTACGTCGTCCGAAATCGCGACGGTCTGATCGCGAAGGTCGACCTCGATGATGACGGCAGAACCGGCGCGGTCACCGGCGAAATCACCGACGCATCGTTTGCCTACCCCACAACCGTTGCGGCAGTGGATGATCGATTGCTGGTGGTGAACAGCCAGTTCGACAAGCGTGGGGGAGAACCCGTCGAGCCGTTCACCGTCAGCTCTGTTCCGGAGTAGAGCGGCGTCGCCGCACGTGCACGGAAACTCGTCGCCGAGGTCGAGTTTCCGCGCACCACGATCGATCGGCGAGAACCGCCGTACACGCGGTGTAACTGTGCGACGGTAGGCCACATGAAACCCGGCGCACGCATGGCTCCCGAAAAGATCGGCTCGATCATCGGAGCCGTTTTCGGACTGGTCTTCGTGTTCGTCAATTCGGATACATTTCCGACGACGCTGACCATCGGGCTGCGCGTCGTCGCAATGGTGGCGTTGGTCGTCGTGCTTCTCGCGGTGTGGCGAGTCCAGCCGGCCCCCGCTCCTGAGGGCGGTGCCCGTGGCGGCTTCGGCCGCGGGTACTGGGTCGTGGTCGCCGTCGAGGTGGTTGCAATCTTCGGCGGTCTCGCGATCATCAACGGTCCACTAGATGCACCGCAGGCTGCGGTTGCGTGGATTTCGATGGTGGTCGGCGTGCACTTCGTCGCCCTCGCTCTGGTGTGGAAGCTACGTTTCTTCACCGGCCTCGGAGTGGCGTTGACCGCGCTCGGCGTACTCGCCCTGATTCTCGCCGCTGCGGGTGCCGCCGACAGCACTATCGACGCGATCGGTGCAATCCTGCCCGGCTTCCTGTTGCTCGGCTTCGCCCTGTGGGGCAGCAGTCGAGCGTTGGTCGGCAGCACTCACCGGTAGCGGATACGACTCGATTGGATCTCGACTCGGTGAAGGATCGTGATCTGAAGTAACGGTCGGTTCGTGACGCTCGACACCCGGGTATGAAACTTCGAGTGTGTGCGGGGCTGGCCGTCGTCGCATTGATCGTGAGTGGGTGTTCGGGTCCTGACTCGGGCACCCCAGCGGCCGGCATTCCCGGGTCCGGAACAGCAGCGACACCCACCTCCTCCGCCGCCCCGACGACGTCACCGGGGTCATCGACAACTCCGGGCACGCCTGTCGTGGGAGGGTCGTCCACCTGTCTCGAAGACTCCGTAGTTCAGGACGCGATCAGGGGCCTTACCCCGTTCATGGCCAGTGCTTGGCAACTCGACGAGCAAGGCGACCCCTGCGCAACGCTCGCCTGGGCCACCGCACACATCGCGAATGCAACCAGCAGTAGCCCGGAAACCGTGCTGTTCTTTCACGACAACACTTACCTCGGAACCGCCACGGCCGAGCAGTTCGCGTTCACGACCGTCGTCGATCAGCTCCCCGACACCGTCGCGGTGTCGTACAAGTGGATCAATCCTGGTGATGCGAACGCCAATCCGACCGGCGGACCCGCGCTCGTGCGATACCGGTGGAACGGGTCCTCGGTCGACATGCTCGACCAGTTGCCGCCGGAAGTACTGAACCCACCGCGCGCAAACCCGGCTCCAAGTCCTGCGCCCGGGCCTGCACCCGTTCCTGCACCCGCTGGCACCGTGGATCCGGCGACCGGGTCGGTGTGCGTGGAGAACTCGGCGCGAGATGCGGCTCTTGCATCGCTCCCACCCTTCGAGGGCAGAGGTTGGGTCGACAGCACGAGCTCATACCCGTGCTTACCTCTGGTCACATTTCTGACGCGACCCGAAAGCCGCAACATGTATGACGACCCGTCGTATTTGCTCTTCTTTCACGACGGCCAGTATTTGGGCAAGGCCAATGACGTTCCGTATCCGAACATGAGTGTCGCGGACTCCGGCTACGACTTCGTCACCATCGCGTACCGCTGGCGAGTCCCAGGTGACGACGCCATCTCCCCGGGTGGTGGGCCAGCCTTGGTGCGCTACCAGTTGAACGGATCCTCCGTCGAGACAATCGGAGCGATTCCGGTCGAGGTGACGGGGTGAGTTGAGCGGCTTCGCCGCATGTGCACGAAAACTCGTCGCAGAGGCCGAGTTTCCGCGCACCACGATCAGTCGGCGACAATGGCGTCGATCTGGCCCAGTGCCAGGGCCATACCTTCGTCCATGCCCATCTCGACGAGTTGCTCGAGTTGCTCGAGGGAGTCGAAACGGGAGCGAATGGTCATTCGTGTCCGACCGTCGACGTCTTCGAGGGTCGCGACGGCGTGGGTGACGGGCATCGTCGACGACGGATTGCCCGAGTCGTCGGCGAATCCGTCGTCGAACGAGAGCGTCGTCGGCGCGGAGATATCGGTGAAAAGCCACCAGCCGGCGGCCTTCTCGCCGTCCGGCCCGGTCATGTAATACGACGCCCTGCCACCCGGAACGAAGTCGTGGCTGTCGAATGTCGCTGGCCACGTCGGTGGTCCCCACCATTTTTCGAGCTGGCGTGGGTCCTCCCAAATCTGCCAGACCCGTTCGACTTTTGCGTCGAACTCGGCGACCACGGTCATGGTCAGATTCTCTGAATCCTTGTGTGAGCTGATGAACGGCATGATTCAGCCTTTCTCGTCCGTGGACAGAAGGTCGTCGATCCGGTCGACCCTGCGTCGCCAGATCTCCTCGTAGGTATCGAGTAATTCACGAGCTTTCGCGATGGTGTCCAATCGAACTCTCACGATCTGCTCCCTGCCACGCTTGTGCTTCGTGATCACGGCAGCACGTTCGAGGACCGCGACGTGTTTTTGTACTGCGGCAAAACTCATGGCGTAGTGAGATGCCAAGTCCGACACCGACTGTTCGCCCACGGTGACCTTCGCGACGATGTCACGACGTGTCGTGTCCGCGAAGGCCTGGAAGAGGCGATCGACCTCCGCATCAATCAACTGATCTACAACCATGTGGTTGTACGTTATTCGAGGTTGCAGCCTCGGTCAAGAGGGCAGATCGATTCTTCGGGCAACATGGACTACGGACGGTGATCGGCACCGTCCCGGACAGTGGAGGCAACGTGCAGATTCGACCGGCAAAGATCGGCGCGCTGTTGATCGTGTTGGGGGCGCTGGTGGTGCTGGTTCTCGATCTCCACACCGCGTGGCAGACGCCATCGCATCTGCGTCGCACGATCAGTGAATACGGACTCGGCGCGCAGCAGTGGGTGTTCTCGATCGGGGTCGTCCTGCTCGCGTTCGGCTCGGCACTCACTCTTGCGTCCGCGCTTCGGTATCGCCTCACTCGACCCGCATCGGCTGCGTCGATCTGCTTGACGCTCTGGACAGCAGGGCTCGTGGCCGTCGTCGCTGTGCCGAAACAGGATTGGTCGAACAACGCGTCACTGAGCCTCGGCGGGTCGATCCACCGGCTCGGTGCCGCCGTGGCATTCGTCAGCATCCCGGTCGCAGTCTTCGCGTTCTCTCGGCCCTGGATTCGCGACGGCGTGTGGGCAGCCCGCGCACGAATCACTCTGGGTCTGAGCATGCTGTCGGTCGTGACGCTGCTGCCCATCGTGTACGCACTCGCGGTCGGTGCCACCGGATCGCGACCCTGGTATCGCGTGGTCACCCTCGGATACGTGGAGCGAGTGCTCGTCGTCGCCGAAGTGATCGCGTTGATCTCGCTGGCCCTGTGGGTGTGGGCAGCGGAACGTAGGAGTCTTGCTTCTGCCGAGTCACCGGAGGTCAGGGCCTCGCAGCCGGTCTAGGGAACCGATCGGGCCGTTGTCGCGTCCAACCATCGAGTGACGTCGGTGGCGAGAGGGCGAACGTATGCGGTCAACGGGTAGGCATCTGCTTGCGGCAGCCTGCGCTTCGGCGCTGTTGCTGACGGGCTGCGCCGCCTCGACGCAGGGGAGCCCTGTCGCGAGTGGGGATTCTTCGACTGAGCCAACGGTGGCGGCGGTCCCCGGGGAACCGTTCGATCCATGCACGATCCCGAAGTCCGCGGTGACGGCAAGTGGGTTGGACTTGAGCTCTGAAAGGCCCGATTTTGCTGGCATCAGCAAATATCCAGGTTGGAAGAACTGCACGTGGGACGGGCCGACAGCGAAGCCGTGGTACTACCTGGCGATCATGTCGTCCACCAACTCGATCGATGAGTATTTACGCAACCCAGAGAACGACCGACAAGTTGCCGTTCGCGTCGGTTCGCGTGACGCTGTTCAGTACCACGCCCCGTACCAGAACGACTTGCCTGACGGGTGCGACATCGCTCTTGACGTTGGTGGCAACCTGATCATCTTCAAGCTGGACACAATCGGATCTGAGGAAACACTGGGCGACACGTGCGAAGAGGTCAACGTACTCGCCACCAATCTGGAACCGTACTTTCCGAACTGACTGGGGTGGACATCAATGACTGATGGCGTGCGAGGGATCACTGACAACTTGGAGTATTGGCAGTCGCTGCGTGCGCAGGCGTCAGCAGGTCAGCTCCACGTTGAGCCTGACGTTGCTCGTCAATGTGACAGAGTTTGCGCTGACTACCTAGTCAATCTGAGCGGCCAGCTCGAGTTAACGCAGACCCTGTCGTCGCCTGAATCGTTCGGCGACTTGCCGTCAGCCCAGATGCTCGGTGCTAAATTTCATCGTCTTGCAGTCGGCGAAGAAGGCTCCGCTCGTTTCGCGATCAAGCAGCAGATCGAGATCATCAAGACGATGCGCGAGTTTTTTCAACAGTACTTCGCGAGTGTCGAGGCTACGGATGCCGATACCGCGGCTGCAGTCGAAGCACTGTCGCCACCGCGATAGACGAAAAATCCCGACGACCCAGTTGCTCGGTCGTCGGGATCGATCGCTCGAAACGTGCTGCTAACGAGCCAGTTCCACTTCTGCTTCCTCGTCGACGAAGGGATCGCCGTTTCGCGGAGCGTTGTAGCGCTCCAGGTCGAGGATTCCCTCGCGCTTGGCCACGATGGTCGGCACCAGCGCCTGACCGGTCACGTTGACCGCGGTGCGGCCCATGTCGACTATCGGCTCCACCGCGAGCAGGAGACCGACACCGGCGAGAGGCAACCCGAGTGTCGACAGCGTGAGGGTGAGCATCACCGTCGCGCCTGTCGTTCCTGCTGTTGCAGCAGAACCGATCACGGACACCACGATGATCAGCAGGTAGTCGGTGATGGTGAGGTCGATGCCGTAGAACTGAGCCACGAAGAGGGCCGCGATTGCGGGATAGATTGCCGCGCAACCATCCATCTTCGTCGTCGCCCCGAGTGGCACCGCGAACGATGCGTACTCACGGGGCACGCCGAGGTTGCGTTCGGTCACACGCTCGGTGAGCGGCAGAGTTCCGATCGACGAGCGCGACACGAAGCCCAGCTGCGTGGCCGGCCACACCCCCGAATAGAAGTTGCGCACCGAAAGGCCATGGGCGCGAACGATCAACGGGTACACGACGAAGAACACCACAGCCAGGCCGATGTAGATCGACACGGTGAACACGCCCAGCGAACCGATCGCGTCCCAGCCATAGGTTGCGACAGCGTTGCCGATGAGGGCGGCGGTGCCGATCGGTGCCAGGCGAATGATCCACCACAGCACCTTCTGCACGATCGCCAGCAACGAGGCGTTGAACGCGAGGAAGGGCTCGGCCTTCTTGCCGACCTTGAGTGCCGCGATGCCGATAGCAGCGGCGATCACCAGCAACTGCAAGATGTTGAAGCTCAACGATGTGGTTGCGGTACCGCTCTCGGCGACCGTGGTTTTGGCACCGAGAGCGAAGAAGTTGTTCGGCACCAATCCGGTCAGGAACGACCACCATGACCCGACGCTGGACGGAGCCTCGGCCGCATCCGCTCCCGCGCTGGTGCGGGACCCCGGCTGCGCGACCAGTCCGATGACGATGCCGATGATGACGGCGATGAAGGCAGTGATGGCGAACCACCACAGTGTCTGAATGGCGAGGCGGGCGGCATTCGTGACTTCACGGAGGTTGGCGATGGAGCTGACGATTGCCGTGAAGACCAGCGGAATGACCGCGACGGTGAGTAGCTTGACGTAGCTCGAACCGATGGTCGAGAGGGTGCCGACCAACCAGTTCTCGTTGCCGTCGGCCGCGTCGGGCATGGATCGGGCGATCAGCCCGAATACGACACCGAGCACGAGACCGGCAACGATTTGTGGACCGAACGCGGTGGCCCAGGTGGGGACACGGCGCGTACGGGTAGCGCTGGGCGCAGACATGGTTATGCCTTTCGAAAACGAAGAAGTGTCCACAGAGGTGTGCGACAGAATGCTCATCGGGCCGACGTGCCCGACGGAGAGGTTGAGGTCTAGAGGACCGTCAACAGGTAGCGCTGGCTTGCAGACGCAAGTCGACGTAGCGTCGAGAGGTCAGCAGCGGATTCACTGGTAAGACGGTACTCGTCGGACATCCGGGGCAGCGGGGCAGGGTTCTTCTGAGGGTTCACTGTGGAATCGATGTGGGTGCGCCGCGGTGTCGATGATGCGCCGTTTTCATCGGCTACGTTGGGTTCTCTGCCGCCGACGAAACGAGACCATGAGTACGAAAGCAAAACCCCGAGGACTGGTTCGGCGACTCCTGCAGGCGGTGTCTGCCCTCGTCGCAGCACTGGTGGCAGTTGTTCTGGCATCGGCCGGTTGGGTTGCGTATGCGACGGCTGGCAAGGTCTACGACGTCGACGATGCACCGGACGCGCCCGTGGCCATCGTTCTCGGCGCGCAGGTGCGCGACGGTAAGCCGATGCGATTTCTCGCCGGCCGCCTCGACGCCGCGATCGCGCTGATGCAAGCCGGAAAGATCGAAGCGATCCTGGTCTCCGGTGATGCAGACGGCAACTCGGGCAACGAAATACAGGCCATGACCGACTATCTGATCGAGCACGGCATCGACCCCGCCGTGATCATCGGCGACGACCACGGCATCGACACCTACGACACGTGCGCTCGAGCGAAAGAGACGTTCGGCGTCGAACGTGGACTCATCATCAGTCAGCCCCTTCACGTCTCGCGCGCCGTGGCGCTCTGCGAGGACATGGATCTGGAGGTCGACGGCGTGACTGCCGATTGCATCGACTGCAACACGCTGGCTGTGGTGCGGAACTACGCGCGAGAGTTGTTGGCGCGACCCAAAGCGGTGCTCGATCTGTGGTCCGGACGTGATCCCGTCGTCGTGTCCCCGCCCGTCGATTCGCTTGCGACCATCACCGGCAAATGAGCGTGCCCGATGGCGATATCGCCGTCCCGGCCGTGGTGCGAGAGTTGGCGGGACCTGACGACACCGAACCTGTGTGGTCGAATGAACTGGGCGGCTTGACTTTTCGTATCGGCGAGGCACGCTACGTCAAGTGGACACCGGTCGAGAGCTCGGTCGACCTGGAAGACGAGCGGCGTCGTCTGGACTGGGCGATTCGGTACAGCCCGGTTCCGAAGGTAATCGACACCGGTTCGGACGCGTCAGGTTCCTGGATGGTCACGGCGGCCCTGCCGTGGGAGAACGCCGTCGCCGATCGCTGGATGGGGGACCCGGCCACCGCGGTCCGAGCGGCGGCAACCGGCCTTCGTGCCTTTCACGATGCACTCCCCGTCGCGCAGTGCCCGTTCGATTGGTCGGTGGCCACTCGTATCGGTGACCGCGAGTTGCCGGTGGAATCGCCGTCGGTCGATCGACTCGTGGTGTGCCACGGCGACGCCTGCATGCCGAACACCCTGATCGCCGACGACGGATCCTGGGCAGCACACGTCGACATGGGCAGCATGGGTGTCGCCGATCGTTGGGCAGACCTGGCACCGGCAATCTGGAGCACCGAGTACAACTACGGCCGGAGCTACTGCAAGGCATTCTTGGACGCGTACGGCATCGAACTCGACCGTGAACGACTCGACTACTACCTGTGGTTGTGGGAGTCCACATGAGCAGCAAATCGGACGGCGCTGCGCGCGGCTAGAGTGAGCGAGCCCGGTTCGACGACTCAGCGGACCCGTGTTTCAGGAGAAGTGAACGCTTGAGCTGGATCCGCTTGAACGACGTTGCCAAGGGATACGACCAGAAGGTGATGCTGCGCGAGGTGTTCTTTCGTCTCGCCGACGGTGATCGCATCGGGCTGATCGGCCGCAACGGAACGGGCAAGACCACCCTGCTGCAGCTTCTTCTCGGACGTGAGACACCCGATTCCGGAACCGTCGACGTCACCGAGGGCGCACGAATCGGATACTTCTCGCAGTTCTCCGAACTGGACGGCGATCGCAGCATTCAAGCGGAGCTCGAATCGCTGTTCGGCGCTGTCCACGCGATCGAGACCGAATTGGCCGAGGTCGAGGCCGCATTGGGCGGTGACCTGGACGAGAAGCAGATGTACAAGCTCGTCGACCGCCAAGCCGAACTGCTCGACGCCATGGAGAACAGCGGCGGTTGGACCTACCACCAGCAGATCGACACGGTGCTGTCGATGCTCGGATTCAACGCCGAACGACGTGAGCTTCCTGTCGATCGACTGTCCGGTGGGTGGCGCAACCGCGCAGCGCTGGCCAAGATCCTCATCGAGGCCCCGGACGTCCTGCTCCTCGACGAGCCGACGAACTTCCTCGATGTTGCCGGAATCGCGTGGCTCGAACGTTGGCTACGAGATTTCCGCGGCGCGCTTCTCGTTGTCTCGCACGACCGCGCATTCCTCGAGCAGGTCGTCACCAGCATCGTCGAAATCGAGAACCATCACCTGCAGACCTACGACGGTAGCTACTCGGAATACGTTCAGCAGAAGCAGTTTCGACTCAAGAACCTCGAACGTGAGTTCAGCAACGAACAACAGCTGCTGGCCTACGAGCAAGAAGCGATCAGTGATCGCAAGGAAGCAGTGAAGAACCCCAGCGGGGTGCTCAAACGTCGACTGGCGAACATCAAGAAGAGCAAGAGCCCACGGCCGGTCGACACGGTGGTCACCGCTATCTACGGCGGTCTGCATGTGCACGACAACCTGGCGGAGATCAACGGGATCGCCAAAAGCTATGGGGAGCAACGACTCTTCGAGAACATCTCCTTCACCGTGCACCGCGGTGACCGCATCGCCATCACCGGACCCAATGGATGTGGAAAGACCACTCTCGTCGACATTCTCGTCGGTGCCGAGCAGCCGGACAGCGGCAAGATCAAATGGAAGACCAAAGCGCCGTCGTTCATCTACTACAACCAGGTGCTGGCCGATCTCGATCTCGACGACACGGTGTCGCATTCGGTGAACGCGATGCCGGGCAGTCTCGCTCTGACGGCGACGAAGAAGGAAGTCCACCGCTTTCTCACGTTGTTGCAGTTCTCCGAGATGGATCTCAAGTCGAAGATCGGCGTGCTGTCCGGAGGGCAGAAGGCACGAGTTGCATTGGCGCAGTGCCTGTTGTTCGGCGCAGGCGTCATCGTGCTCGACGAGCCCACCAACCACCTCGACCTGCAGAGCACGCAGGTGCTCGAACGCGCACTGATGGCGTTTCCCGGCGCGGTGATCCTGGTGAGCCACGACAGGTTCTTCGTCGAGAAGGTGGCATTTCGGCAGTTGTCGTTCGACGGCAAGGGCGGCGTCACTGAAATCGCCGGTGTGCAGATGGCGTGACCTTGTTGGCTACCCGTTGATCTTCGACGCGGACGTGCCCCACTCGGCGTCGCGCAGCTCCTTCTTCCTGATCTTGCCGGTCGATGTCTTCGGCAGCTCGACGATGAATTCGACGTTGCGCGGGGCCTTGTACGACGCGATGGCCGATTTCACGTGCGCCACGAGCTCGGCTTCCGAGGCGTCCGCGCCGGGCACCAACACCACGAACGCCTTCGGTCGCTCTCCCCACTTGTCGTCGGGCACCCCGATGACCGCAACATCGGCGACGGCAGGATGGCTCGCCAGCGCCTGCTCCACCTCGATGGTCGAGATGTTCTCGCCGCCGGAAATAACGACGTCCTTGGCGCGATCGAGTAGCTGAACGTAGCCGTCGGGATGCATCACCCCGAGGTCACCGGAATGGAACCAGCCGCCCGCGAAAGCCTGTGTCGTTCCGGCGGCGTCGTTGTAATACCCCTTCATGACGTTGTTGCCGCGCATGACGATCTCGCCCATCTCGCCGCCGTCGGGTTCGACGTCGATCAACACTCCACCGGGACCGGGCTTGTCGCGTACCACGCGCAGACGGTCTGCAGTGAGCATGCCGACTCCCTGTCTGGCCAAACGACGAGCCTGTTCGTCGGCGTCCAGTTCGAGCCACTCCTGCTTTGCCTCGCACACCGAATAGGGACCGTAGGTTTCGGTGAGGCCGTAGACGTGTACGAGCGTTGCTCCCAATGCTCGAATCTTGGCGATGATCGTGGGGCTCGGAGGAGCTCCAGCTGTAACGATGGTCAGAGGTCGATCGAGTGAATGGGCCTCTGCGGCAGTGGCGAGAGTGGTCAGCACGGTCGGCGCACCGGCAAGGTGATCGACACCGTTGTCGATGGCCGACCAGATGGCGTCGCCGCGCACTCCGCGAAGGCATACGTGTGTGCCGGACGCGGCCGTGACCGCCCACGTGGTGCACCACCCGTTGCAGTGGAACATCGGCAGAGTCCACAGATAGCGGGTGTCGACGCCGAAACCCTGGTGGTGCAGTTCTCCCAGAGAATTGAGGTACGCCCCGCGGTGGGTGTACATCACGCCCTTGGGGCGACCGGTGGTGCCCGAGGTGTAGTTGATCGTGATGGTCGACGTCTCGTCGTCGACCTCCCACTCCATCGGTTCGTCCGTGCCCCGTTCGAGGAATGCGTCGTATCGAGTGGTGTGCGGCAGCTTCTCGTACGTGCCGTCCACCGAGGGAGTCTCGACGATCTCGGTGACCGAATCTGCGATGGGATCTGTTCCGAGGCCGGCCAGCAGTGCCGAATCACCCACCAACAGAACCGAACCGGAGTGATCGCAGATGTAGCGAACTTCGTCCGGTGAGAGCCTGGTGTTGATCGCGACCAGAACGGCACCGGCCAGTGGCACCGCGTAGTGCGCGAACAACAGCTCCGCCGAGTTCGAGGCAATGTAGGCCACCCGGTCTCCGTGGCCGACCCCCGACGCGCGCAGTGCATGCGCGAGCCGGGTGACGGCGGCGGCGAACTGTTCGTAGGTGAAGGTGCGCGGGCCATCCTCCACGGCGGTCTTGTGGGGATGGACCTCCGCAGCGCGTTCGAGGAAGCGAAGTGGCGTCAGCGGAGTATCCAGACCGGTCATGTCAGCCAATGTAGCGCGCACTACGAAGCCAGATCGGTTTTGTCGATACGTTCGCGCCCACCGGTAAGGTCGGCGCGTTCGGCGGCGGCCCGGCCAGCAAGCCACCCCTGTGCATTGTCGCTGCCGAACCTGATCGTTTTCGTCGACGGGTAGCGGGCAGCGTACGCGCGGTCGACGGCATCGGATCGCTCCGCCATGATCGGCACCAGAGCCGATCCGTGTTGGTGGGTCGCCGCTGCAGTCGCTCGCGTGCGTGCGTCGTGCAATCGTTCGCCGACTCGGTGGGCGTAGGCGATCAAGAATGCGTGACGGAAGCTGCGAGTCCGCGAGGTCGCCGATTCGCCGGCCTCGTCGAGCGCGCGGGCCGATTGGACCAGCAACGAGGTGTACAGCAGCTCGCACAGGTCGAGATCGACGGGCAGACCGATCATGGTGGCCAACAAGTACTTCTTTTTCCACACTGTTCTGGCACCGTTGGCCGTGCACACGCTGTGCAGCAGAAGCAACTTGGCCTTCGAGTACGGATTGCTCACCATGATGCGACGACTGATGACATCGTCGATCAAGCTGCGGGGGTTCTCCGCATCGAGAAGCGCGCTGTCGATCGCATAGCGCGTCATCAGGTCCTGGGCCTTGGCCGATAATGCCTCGGCTTCAGCGGGGAATTGCGTCGACTCGGCCTTGGCCAGTAATCCCCGTATCTTGCCGAGCATCTTCGAGTCCGCCGCCTGCCGCGGACCGGCAGGCGTGGTGCGTGATGTCCATCGAGTAGGAGGGGGCAGTAGTGTCTCGAGGGGCAACAACCATGTTGCGCAACCGAGTACGAGCAGAAGGGTGTACCACGACTGCGCCGACGATCGCCGGTTGTACGAACGCCACCGCCGAAAACGGTCGGCAGAGGTGCCGCCTGCAGATTCGACGTTCAGCTCGGACAACTGATCTCGCCAGGATTCCGGAGCAATGCTGTCGGCGGAACTTCTCGCCGCGTGAGCGCCGATAGCCTCGATCATGACCACAGCACCGTCGCCTCCGGCGCTCTGACGGGTGACGTGCACCAGTTCGGCAGGCTGCCAACCGTTCTCGAAAGCCGTGTCGAGAGCTTGGTCCAGTATTCCTGCCGCTCGGTCGTGCACTGAATGTGCTTGGCTGATGTCTTCCGCAGCCGACAGGCGTTCCGCGATCAGTTGGGTCATGTCCTTCGCGGAGGCCCCCAACTGGGCGAAACCGATTCCGCTGTCGAGCAATTCGTTCGGGTCAGCACTGTCCCGAGCAGTGGTTGCGCGCGAGTACTTGAAGAAACTGTCCAGATCGATACGACTCATCGTCGTCCCCTCCACGTCCCCCGGTGTGGTTCCCGAACTTTTCGGTGAACCGCAGAGTAGGGGAGGGGTCCGACAAGTTATTCGAACATCTCAGCGAGGAGCCAGCATCTGCAGCAGTTCTTCGACCGAGGGCAGGCCGGGAATCACGGGAAGGTTCGGAACAGGAGCGGCGGCGGGCGGCGCCGTCAACTCGACGCCGCCGAGCGTTGTCAACACGTCGTCGGTATTGGACCGGGTCGATCCGTATGTATTGGATGCAATGACGAAATCATCGCCGATCGACGCCGATGCGACCACACTCGATCGGTCGTCGGCCCATCCCCACTTGGTCCCTATCACGCCGGGCAACTGCTCAGTGCCCCAGTCCTGAACCATTCCGTCGCGTGCCACAGGTGCCGCCGTGGTCATCCAGGCCAGTACCGGGCTGGCCGGATCGGTGCGCTTCTTCGCCGCCAGGAATCGCACGGTGTCAGCTGTGCTGGTGTAAGAACTGCCCCAGAAACCACCACGCGAGGTCGAGGTGAGCCCGAACTCCGCCGCAGTCGCATCGATGGCCTGGGGATATTTGTTGTCGAGGACGGACGCGGCACCGTCGTCGCTGACCTGGACCATTCGAGCGGCCAGGTCACGATCACGCGCAGAACCGTCTCCGTAGCGAACGACGTAGTCGGCCATATAGAGCTTGACCGTCGACAGTCCGGGACGTGCGGAATTATCCTCCGCGCTGCCCACGTATGTGCCCGTCGGCACGTGTTCGTACGAGATCGAGGTGCGGGATGGCACATCGGCGAAGTCAGCGGGTGTCGGCAAAGCCTGTGCAGGCGCAGCGCAGGTCAGCGCCAACGCGATGCCGACAATTGGGACAGCAGTCCTAATGAAGATGCGTCGCAGGGCCGGCATCTCGTGCTCCTCGAGGTGTTGGCCCGCCGTGAATCGGTGACCGATGACTGTAGTTACCCCGATGGTAGACGGTTCAACCTCACGCTGCTTTCCCTGGTTCTGCGGCCTTCGTCACCTGGATGAATGCGGCTTTGTTGCAGTTGGACTGACTGGCGGGCGCATTGATCCAGTCAGCGGCCGCGACACCGCCGGGCAAAAGTGGGGCGGGCAGTCAGGACCGGCGCAGCGTTGACAGCATCTCTCTCGAGCGTCGCAGTGGTCCCCGACTCGACTCAGCGGGCCAGGTGTTGGGCAACTCGATCGGGTCCGTCAGGCGACCGGCATTGAAGTCGTCGACCAGATGTCCGACGGTTTCCTGGGCGCAGGATTTGTTGGTGCCGATGAATCCCGAGGGGCCGCGCTTGATCCAACCGGTGACATAGCTGCCGACCGAAGTCTGCCCACCGGATTCCTGCAATACACGGCCGCCGGTGTTGGGAATGATGCCGCGGCGATCGTCGAAGGGAACCCCGGGCAGCGCAACTCCGCGGTAGCCGATGGATGTGAGGACGAGTCCGGCATCGAGGGTGTCGACTTCACCGGTGGGAGTGCCGCGCACCACGTCGTCACCGTCGGCGGTCAGACCCATCCGCTCGAACTCGATGCCCGTCACTCGATCGGTGCCCAGGATGCGGGTGGGGGAGAGCAGGTATCGCAGCGTGATGCGTTTACGGCCGTCGCTGTGCTCGGGGGATTCGTCGACGTGGCGAAGAAGTTGAAGTTTCTGTGCCACGGCGTGAGGTAGGTCATCGGTAGCGGCGAGGCGGACCGTTACCGGGTCGAGCGCGAGTTCGCTGCGGTCGATGGCCAGATCGATATCGGGGACGGTGAGCAATCCGGCGAACTCGGGAACGGTGAATGCAGACTGGGCGACGCCTCGGCGGCCGACGACGACCACCTCACGAATAGAGCTGTGGCGCAGGGCGTCCAGGGCGTGGGGTGCGACGTCGGTCTGGGCGAGCGCGTCCGGATCCATGGTCAGGATGCGGGCGACGTCCAGTGCCACGTTGCCGTTTCCGATGATCACGGCGCGCTCGTGCGAGAGATCGAACGTGCGGTGTGCGTGATCGGGGTGGCCGTTGTACCAGGCGACGAAGTCGGTTGCCGAACTGCGGCCCGGCAATTCTGCACCGGGAATGCGGAGTTCCCGGTCCGACGACGCCCCGACTGCATAGATCACGGCGTGGTGGGTGTCCATCAACTCGTCGTGGGTGATGTCCTTGCCGACCTCGACACCGAGGTGGAAGGTGAATCCCTCCTGCGCAGAGATGGTTTCGAACAGGCGCGACACCTGACGCGTCTTCTGGTGGTCGGGCGCGACGCCGAGGCGAGCGAGGCCGTGTGGTTGCGGGAGTCTTTCGTAGACATCGACTTTCACACCCGGTTGCGTGAGCAGCTCGTCCGCCGCGTACATCGCCGACGGTCCGGATCCGACGATCGCGACTCGAAGGGGTTGACGATCACGCGAGACCGATGCCGCCGGCGTGACCGGTGCCAAGATCGGCCGAGGCGGGCGTTCCTGCTTGTAGAAGTCCGCGTTGATCGTCAGGAACGGCAGTTGAGCCTCGGTCAGTTTTGCTTGCGGCACAATTGCATCGACCGGGCAGGCCGAGACACATGCGCCGCAGTCCACACATGATTGCGGATCGATGTGCAGCATCTCTGCCGTCAGGAAGTCAGGCTCGTCGGGGGTGGGATGAATGCAGTTGACGGGGCACGCGTAGACGCATGACGCGTCGCTACAACATGATTGGGTGACGACGTGGGGCATGAGGGGTTCCTGACGGCAGTGGCAAGAGGCGAGAGGGCTATGCGGCGAACTGGCTCGAGCTGCGATCGGGCTCGCTACGGAAACGTGAGGCCTTGCCGTCGATTCCGCACATCTTCCACATCAGGCGAGCCGCACGATTCATCATGCCGGTATCGGTGGCCAGCATGCGGACGTCGCCGAAGTAGTCCTGCAGCGCGTGCTGCGATTCCGGGGTACCCCAGAACAGGTCCTTCTTCACCTGCTTCGGGATGTCGAATTTCGTCCAGAACTTCTTCGGCGGAATGACGATGACGTCGCACAGGATGCGCATCGTGATCGGGAAGGCCAGTGAAAGCAAGAACCGTCCGACCTTGGACATCTTGGGGACTCGGCGACGTAGCAGTTGGTGCGCGAACGAGATGTGTCGCGCTTCCTCGGCAACGTGAATGGCCATGACGCTCTGCATGATCGGGTGAATGTCGTCACCGGACCGCAGGACCGATTTCTGAATGTGGTCGATGGGCTCTTCGCCTGCGAGAACGCCGACGAAGAACAGTTCTGGCAGCAGCGTGGCGAACAGTGGAACGAACGGAGACAGCATTTTCATGGGCCGGCTCATGCCGGGCGCATCGGAACCGACGCGGTTGACCATCTCCTGGAACATCAGGGTGTGGTTGCACTCTTCGATCGATTCGTGGGTGCAGTAGCGCGCCTCGGCGGAGCCGTTGGGCAGTGAAAAGACGTACTGCATCATGCCGCGGATCAGGATGTTCTCGAATTGCAGACCGACCTTTGCGACATTGGCCTGACGCCACATGCCGATCTCGATCTGCCTGTCGAGTGGAAGCGCCTGATACCAGGCGTGGCCGCCGATCGGATCGGTTTTGGCAGGCAGGACCCATCGAGGATCGTTCGCGGGTACTGCGAACTTCTCGGACTCCCAGTCGATGTCCACGTAGGGGTCGAAGTGCTTGTGCACCGAGCCCTCGGACAGCAATGTGAGCGTCTCGATGTACTGCTGCTCGTCCGCAGTGTCGGCGTCGACCGAAACGGACGTATTGCTTGTCGTCAGTGTCATGGCTTCTCCAAACGAAGTGCGAACATAGGGTTAATGTAACCCGAGTTAACACAAAAGGGAAGCGTGTTGGGGAGACTCTGATCGGCGGTCGTCTACTGGTCGTCCGAACGCTCTTCGGACACCTCGGCTACTTCGTCGGTCTCGAATAGTTGCAGCTGGATCGCGGAAGGATCGACCACGGGCGTGACCTGGTCGGGAGTGCTGCGCAGCACCTCACGGAGGGCAGAGACGGCACGGCCCCAGTTGGCCGATTCCCGATCTGCCTCGTCGACGTCGCAGTGCTCGTCGCCCAGATCCGCGGCAACCGCCATCCCACGCCACGACGCTTCTTGTCCGGCGCTGATCCGCAGATACGAGACGACGACATCGCGATCGGACGAGCAGCACTCGAGAATCACATGCGGGTCGAGCGGTTCCTCTTCGGACGCGGCGAGCAGATCGACCAATTCGAGCAAACCGTCGGGAAAGTCGTCCGCGTCGACCGTGGGCGGCGTCGGCTCCCCGAGCACGCCTCCGAAATCCTCGGCGAACTTGTCGTCGACCTGCTCCCACACGTGACTGAGCATGCGTACCGCCCACAACAGGTGATCCGCGACGAAGGGTGACCCGCTGACTCGTACCTGAGCGACGATGCAGTCCTGAACCAGGTGCAGCATCACATCCGGCAGTTGCAGGTTCAGGTCGACCAACAATTCCGCCGCGCGAGTGCGGCCGGATACGGCATGGACGAGCGTCGAATTGATCTCGACCACCGGTTCGGTGGGTTTGACCGATACGTACGCGGTGCCGCCTACGAACCGCAGCGGAATGTCGCCGTCGGGGTCATGATCCGGTGGGAAGCCGAACCACGGCTCGAGAGCGCGATCGACGAGCTGCTGCAGATGCTCTTTCCCCTTGGGCTGAACGCACAGCGGAACCACGGAGGTGTCGGGCTCCGTGATGGCGATGTCGAAGCTCGGTACGTCGTAGCGCCCGGTGGCGCGTGCGCTCAGGAACGACGGGTGTGGCAGGCCCCAGATGTCACGGAACACCGCGACGGTCTTCTTCGCCAGATCATCGGACCACGAACGATTGCGATCCACGTGTGGTGCCGTCGGCTCGCCATCGTGCGAAGTGCGAAATCCCAACGCAATCAACGCATCTCGCTGGTCACTGGTGATGGCTCGGCTGCTGTGCAGGTGTTCGTTCGCCGGTATCTCGCAGCGGACCATATCGAGATCCCAGGCATAGAACTGCACGCAGGCGGCGGTGTCGGGGACGCCGTCGGTGGTGTCGTATCGCGATTCGATCACCAACGCATCGCCGTCGCGCATGGCGCTGACGTAGTCGCCGAGCGTGCGCTGGAACTGCATCCAGGCGGCATCGACGTCGAAGTCGAACTCGAGTGAATCGCTCATGTCGGCTCCTTACCCAGATCGCGCTGACGTAACGCGGACTCGATCACGCTAGCGGCGACCACCGACACGATCTCGGCGCTCGCGGGGGCGATCACGACGACGCCGAATCCTCGGGCGATCGTGTCAGCGGGTCATCGAGAGAATCGTCGTCGAGCGCACCGAAGGGCTGTGCCTCGGCCACGCCGTCCAACACCGCCGGACGTAGAGCGTGCGGAACGGCCAGTACTTCCTCGATCCTGACGAGAATGCCCTGTTCGATCAGCGATCGAACACGGTGATCGATCAACTGGGCCGTACGCAGATCTTCGCCTTCCAGATCGGCGTAGTCCTCGCCCTCGTTGTTGACGGGTAGCTCTTCGGTCATGGCGGCGAGCAACGTCTGCACCGCAAACGTGTTGGCCAGTGACCGCGACACGTCGGGGTCGTCGGCATCTCCCGACAGCTGCACCCGCACATGCTCGGCAACCAGTTCGTGCACAGTCTCCGCGCCGCGGACGGCCAGTGAATGCGCATTGTCGCCCGGCCTCGCAGTGTCACCGTCGATGCGAATCAATTCGGTCGCGATGGCCGTCGACCAGTAATCGACCGTGGCGACGCCCGCGCCCACTTCGGTGGGATCGAACGGAGCCGCACCGACTGCGCGCTGCAGATGAGCATCGTCGGACACTGCCAGCCCATCGGCGACCCGAGCGACGATGTCGTCCAATGCCGGCAACAGTGGCAGCGCCGAGATGGCCGCCAGTTCCTGTGCGAGAGACACGTCGGGAAGGTCGATGTCGTCGGCGTCGAGCATGTCGGGCTCGTCGCCTTCGAGGAAGTCCGAGAGATCTTCCATGCAGTGCGCGTAGTCCTCGGGCGTGCCGTCCCAGAGATCGGTTTCGTCGAGGAAGGTCAGGTACTGCAGAGACGTGAGCACAAGATTGACCGCGGTGTCCTCGGCCGTGTCGGACTCCTCCTGGAGGATGCGTTCCGCTGCGTCCACCAGCAGGTGCGCATCGGCCGGCATCCAGGCGCTGGGGGAGAAGCCCTGACGGGCTCCGGAAAGCTGGGTCAGCGTCGACGAGACGAGCCGTGAGATCGCCTCCGACTGTTCCGACATCTCGCTCTCGTCCAGCCACTCCACGAACCCGTCGATCAGATCGGCGATCCGTTCGCTGTCGACACCGGACGGAGCCGGTCGGGACTGCTGATGACGCCGTTGCCGGGCCTTGGTCTTTTCTGCACGTTTCTGTCCGCGGTTGGCAGGCCGCTTCGATCCCATGGGTGGCAGCTTATCTGCTGGGATGTCCGGTTTCGTCGGTCCATGCCTCTCAGTCGAGCAGGAAGGGCCCGATCACGCCACCGAAGCTCAACTTTCGCAGGCGACGCCGTCGCCGTTGCCGTCGAGCTTCGGTCGGTATCCGGGCTCACCGATTCGGATATTGGTGGCTCCCGCCGCTTTCGCAGCCTTGCAATTCTCGTAGTACACGCTCTCGGGCACCTCGACCAAAGGCGCGGGAGCGGTATAGACGGGCTCCGGTGTGTAGACGGGCTCCGGTGTGTAGACCGGCTCGGGGATGTACACCGGCTCAGGATCGGGCAGCGGGATGTACTCCGATGTCGTCGGCACCTCGACGATGGCGGCCACTGCTTCGGTCGTCGGGGCCACGGTGGTCGTCGGGGTGGTCGTCGACGGCGGCGCGGATGTCGTCGTGACGGTCGGCAGGGCGGGCACGGCCGCGACCGGGGCGACGGCGGGGGTCTCGGGTTCTGTGGTGGTGGTCAGTCCCATGAAGATCAGGGCGGGGAGCACTGCGATGGCCGGTACGGCCCACCCTCGACGACCGCGACTGGGCGACAAGTAGAGATATGCGACGCCTGCTCCGACCATCAGTGCGCCCACGAGCAGCGCGCCGAACTCGAACGACACGAGTGCGCCGATCGAGAAGATAGCGCCGAAAACGATTGCAACCCAAGCGAACACCTTCCCGTAAAGGGGGCGGCGTGGAGTCTCGGGCTCGGGTGCGGGGCGCTGGAAGGGTGGCGGGTAGGCGCTGGTCATGGGGTTCGTCCTCGGGTCGCGAATGGTGTCGATACCGCGGAAACGATGTGCCGCGAGACCGGAAGCAACCACTCGATTCAGTCCGAACCGGTCGGTCGCATTTCCGTTCACCATGTCGCATTCACGGTGGTTGTCGTTACACCCGGCCAGGTAACGACAACCACGTCGTCAATAGCGTTCGCGAAAGCCACCGATCGCGGTGATGGAATTACCGTCGGGATCGACAACGGTGCTCAGTCGAACGCCTTTGTTCGCGTCCACGATGTCGCCGAACTCGACCCCACGGGAGCGCGCCGAAGCGACGAACGATTCGAGATCGTCGACGGCAACGTTGAACTGCGACGACCCGGCTCGCTCGGGGTCGACCGTCACCTGCACCCATGCAGCGGGGGCGGCCTGCCACTCCACCAAACTCGGCATCGGGTTGTTGTCTGCGGGCCGATCGAACAGCCGGCGATACCAGGCGTCGGCCGAATCGATGTCGCGTACCGCGATCACTGCAAAGACATGCTCGAACATGTCGTTCTCCTTCGTGTCGGCAAAGAGGTCACGGATACTGACCGGGTTCGGCGGCCGGACTCATCGCGCAGAACCTGTCGCCAGGCTCGAGTAGGGTCGTCACGAGTCCGGAATCGGGCTCTCCGCTACGAGCAGGCAGGGGATCGCAACGGTGCTGACGCTCCACCGCGCCGAGCGCGCAGGAACCCTCGCCGACGCGCTCGCCGATGTCCTGTCCGTGCCGTTGGACGACTGCTTCACCCCCGAGACCGTGTCGGTTCCGGCCAAGGGTGTCGAGCGGTGGCTCACTCAACGTCTGTCGAGCACCTTGGGCAGTCCGCACGGTGACGGCATCGCCGCGAACATCGATTTTCCGAGCCCGGCAAGGCTGGTCTCACGCGCGGTCGGCGCGGTCGACGACATCGACCCGGACGACGATCCGTGGGCAATGGGCCGAGTGCTCTGGACTGCTCTGAGCGTCATCGACGAGTGCCGCACCGAACCGTGGGCGGCGGTGCTGTTCGAGCATCTGGGTGCGGGGTCCGAGGACCACCGTGTAGGACGTCGCTGGTCGACGGCGTCTCATGTGGCAGAGCTGTTCCGTGCGTACGGTTCTCAACGACCCCAGATGATTCGTGATTGGTTCGCCGGACGATTCACCGACGGCCTCGGCGGCGATCTCGACGACGACCTGCAGTGGCAACCGCGAGTGTGGAAACTGGTGCGGGAACGGATCGGCAGTCCCAGCCCCGCCGAGCGGCTGCCCGAGACGTGCGCTCGGCTACGGGATGAGCCGGACTCGGTGGACCTACCGAGTCGGTTGTCGGTCTTCGGGCCCACCCGATTGACGACCGATCAGCTCGACATACTGGGCGCGCTCTCGGAGCACCGAGACGTACACATCTGGGTTCCGCATCCCAGCCCGTCCATGTGGAACGCCCTGGAGAACATTCCTGCGGTGACGCGGCGACGAGACGATGCGACGGCCCTTGCCGTCGAGCATCCGCTGTTGGCCAGTCTGTCTCGTGACGTCCGGGAACTGCAGGCCACCACCGGATCGGTCGCGGCGCACTCCGTCCACCACGAGGGCCCCGAGATCGCGAACACCCTGCTCGGGCGGATCCAATCGGACATCGCTGCCGACGTCTCACCCACTGCCGCAATGGAATCCGACGACCACGTGACGACGACGGATGACACGGTGCAGATTCACGCATGTCACGGACCCGCCCGGCAGGTCGAAGTTCTGCGTGAGTCGCTGCTGCATCTCTTCGCCGGCGACCCCACACTCGAACCGCGGGACGTGCTGGTGATGTGCCCGGACGTCGAGACCTACGCGCCGTTGATTCGCGCCAACTTCGGGCAGGCTGCGCTGGTGCATCCAGGACACCGCCTGCGTGTGCGACTCGCCGACCGGGGCTTGCGCCGCACCAACCCCGTGCTCGATGTCATCGCGACTGTTCTGGACTTCGCCGAAGGCCGGGTGACGGCGAGCGAGCTGCTCGACTTCGCTGCCAGCGGTCCGGTCCGAGAGAAGTTCTCGCTCACCGACGACGATCTCGAGCGACTCCGCGAATGGATGACGACCTCCGGTGCGCGCTGGGGTTTGACCGTGAGACAACGAGAAGCGTTCGGTCTGAACGGTTTTCGGCAGAACACGTTCAAATCTGCCCTCGACCGGATCCTCCTGGGCGTGGCGGCCGACGAGACCCACAATGAGTATCTCGACCTTGCGCTGCCTCTCGACGACGTCGACAGCAACGACATCGCCCTCGCCGGCCGTTTCGCCGAGCTGGTCGATCGGCTCGCCTCGGTACTGCGAGCGCTTGCCGGTCCGGCGTCGGTGACCGAGTGGACGCGGCAACTGGGCCGCGCACTCGATCTGCTCGCCGACGTGCCTACTGCCGACGAATGGCAACTGGCACAAGCACATCGCGAGATCGCCGACGCCACCGAACACGGCGGGTCGGTGGAGCTGCGACTGGCGGACGTGCGCGCCATGCTGGCCAGGAGACTGGCCGGACGACCCACGAGAGCGAACTTCCGCACCGGCGAGCTGACCGTGTGCACCATGGTTCCGATGCGATCGGTACCGCACCGAGTGGTGGTGCTCCTCGGGCTCGACGACGAGGTGTTCCCGCGAGTGGGAAGCATCGACGGAGATGACATCCTGGCCCGCGACCCGGCACTCGGTGAACGAGACATTCGCAGTGAGGATCGGCAACTGCTGCTCGACGCGGTGATGTCGGCCGAGGAGAAGCTCCTGCTGTTCTACACCGGTGCAGACCCGGTCGACGGTTCGGTCAAGCCGCCCGCGATTCCGCTGCGCGAGCTCATGGACGTGCTCGAGGTGACCGCGGGTCGAAGCGTCGAACATCGGCATCCGCTGCAGCCGTTCGATCCTCACAACTTCGAGGCCGAACGTCCGTTCAGTTTCGACACCGTCGCGTTGGCCGGAGCGGTCTCGCAGCAACGTGCGCCCCAGCCCGCGCCTCCGTTCCTGCCCGCAGCGCTCCCGCCTGCCGATCGAGGCGATGTGGAACTCGCCGACGTGATCGCCTTCGTCGAGAACCCGGTGCAGGCGTTTCTCCGCCAGCGGCTCGGCTTTCGCGTTCCCGAGCTCGAGGACGACCTGGCAGACAGTCTCGACATCGAGTTGGACCCGTTGTCCCGGTGGAACATCGGTGATCGGATGCTTGCCGCGGTGCTCGCGGGCGGAGACATCGGAGAATTCGCCGACGCCGAATGGCGCCGCGGAACCCTTCCGCCGTTTCATCAGGGCCGACGCGAGATGTCCGACATCCGACAGATCGTCGGAATCATCGCCGACGCGGCCGCGCCGTTCCACGAAGGCCCGGCCGACACCACAGATGTTTCGGTCGATCTCGGAGACGGACGACGCCTGACCGGAACCGTCACCGGAATTCATGGCCGTGTTCTGGCGCGTTCGTCCTATTCTCGCCTCGCCGCGAAGCATCGACTGGCCGCCTGGGTGCGGTTGCTGGCGGTGGCCGCATCCGAGCCGGGGGAATGGAGCGCCGTCACCATCGGACGGGCGAGCGGCATGAGGCCACCTCGTCGATCGCGACTGACGGCACCGCGCGATCCCATTGCCACCCTGCGCGAACTGGTGGATCTGCGTGATCGCGGATTGGCGTCGCCGCTGCCGATATCGACCGGCACTGCATCGGCGTACGCGGAGAAGCGGTTCGGCGGCGGATCCATCGAGGACGGTTACGACTCCGCCAGCTGGGCATGGCGGGGAGATTTCGGCGACGGAAACGATCGCTCGTTGCGGTACGTGCACGGTCCGACCCTGTCGTTCCAGACACTGCTGGCCGCGACCCCGCTCGCCGATGAAACCGACCCGTCCAACGAGACGAGCCGCTTCGGCGTCCTCGCTCGCACACTGTGGGACCCGTTGTTGACGGCCGAGAACATGGGGAACGCATGACCACCCCGCACGGATTCGATCTGCTCGGTCCAATGCCTACCGGAACCACCGTGCTCGAAGCCAGCGCCGGTACCGGCAAGACCTACGCGATCGTCGGACTGGCCGCGCGCTACGTCGCCGAGGGTATCGCCGAGATTTCCGATCTGCTTCTGGTGACGTTCAGCCGGGCGGCAACCCAGGAACTCCGCGATCGCACTCGCAGCAGATTCGCCTCGATCGCGCAGCAGCTTGCAGATCCGGAAGCTGCTCGTGCAGAACGAGATCCATTGGTGTCGTTCCTGGCATCGGCCGAGGACGCCGAGGTGGAACGCCGTCGTAGAAGACTGCGAAAGGCACTGTCGGACTTCGATGCCGGGACCATCGTCACCACCCACAGCTTCTGTCAGCGCATGCTCGACGGGCTCGGAATCGCGGGGGAGCGCGAACCGGAATCGACGTTCGTCGAATCCGTGTCCGATCTACTCGAGCAGGTCGTGGACGACCTGTACCTGCAAATGTTCAGTGGCGACGACGAAGCACCGGCATTCAGTAGGCGGGATGCGCACCAATTGGCCTTGGCTGCCGTGGGCGACCAGCAGTCGATTCTGTACCCCGACACAGAAAATCTCGACGGGGTCGACGGTAACCGCGAGCCGGCGCTCCGCGTGCAGTTCGCCCGAGAAGCGCGGCGGGAACTGGAACGTCGCAAACGGCTGCTCGGGGTGCGTGACTACAACGATCTACTCGGACTCCTGCATTCGGTGTTGTCCGATCCCGTGCACGGTGAGGCCGCCTGTGCGCGAGTGCGAGACCGGTTTCGAGTGGTGCTGATCGACGAGTTTCAGGACACGGACCCGATGCAGTGGGACATTCTACGACGGGCGTTTCACGGATCGACGACGCTGATTCTCGTCGGCGATCCGAAGCAGGCGATCTACGCATTCCGCGGGGCAGAGGTACTTAGCTACCTCGATGCGGTGAAATCGGCAGATCACCTGTATGAGCTCACTGCCAACTGGCGCAGCGATTCCGGGCTACTCGATGCGCTGCACCATCTGTACGGCGGCGCAGCCCTTGGACACGACGACATCGTGGTTCACCGTGTCGAAGCCCGAAACCCACCGTCGCGGATGTTCGGACACACCCCGCTGCGGCTGCGCTATCTTCCGAGAACCGGTGCAGGTCCCCTGCGGCAGGGGTTTCCAGCAGTCGATCGACTCCGCTCCAAGGTCGCGGCCGACGTCGCGGCGGACATCGTCGAGCTGCTGTCCAGCCGAGCCACGATCGACCGACCGGACGGACCCCGGGCGATCGAACCGCGAGACGTCGCCGTGCTGACCCGAACTACCAAGCAGGTGGCGCTGATTCGCGACGCGCTGGATGCAGTCGGCGTCCCGTCGGTGGTGTCGAGCAGCACCAGCGTGTTCGGCACCGAGAGTGCCCGACACTGGTTGTGGCTGCTGCAGGCGATCGAGCAACCGCATCGCACCGACCGCGTTCGACTTGCCGCCCTTACCCCTCTGCTCGGGTGGACTGCCGCTCAGCTCGACTCCGGAGCCGAGGATGCTCTGTCCCAGGTCAGCAGTCGACTGCGTGAATATTCGATACTCTTCGACGAGGCGGGGTTCGCTGCAGTATTCGAACGAGTGTCGGCCCAGTCCGGACTCGACGCCCGTTTGCTCGCAGTCGACGCGGGCGAACGGACCATGACCGATCTGCGGCATATCGCCCAACTGCTCAATCGCGCAGCAGTATCCGAGTCGTTCGGAATCACCGCACTCACTCGCTGGCTGACCGACCGCATCAAGGAACCGGCAGCCGGTGGATCCAGCGACCGCAGCCGACGACTCGACAGCGATTCTGCCGCAGTGCAAATCATGACGACACACGGCAGTAAGGGGCTCGAATTCCCCGTCGTCTACCTGCCGTACGCCTGGGACACATTGTTCTTCAGCAAGCCGTCGACGCTGCTGCTGCACGAGAACGGCGACCGGATTCGAGACGTCGGTGGACCGTCGGGAGTGGGCTACGCGGCCAGAAAGATGATCAACGACCAGGAGGAAGCAGGCGAGGAACTGCGGCTGCTCTACGTCGGCCTGACCCGGGCGGAGAGCCAGATAGTGCTGTGGTGGGCACCGGGCCGCAATACCGCCACGTCGTCGCTGCATCGCATGCTGTTCGGCCGCATCCCTGGGATTCCCCAACCGGAGCCGTCGTACAAGGTCCTCGACGATGCAACCACCGCGAACCGGCTTCAATCCTGGGTCGGGTCCGCTGCCGACATCATCTCCATCGAACCGGTGGGGCCGGGTGCACCGTCCACTCGGCATTGGGTCAGACCCGGCGAACCGTTGCTCGACATTGCCGCCGCGCGGTTCGACCGAACTCTGGACATGTTGTGGCGTCGAACGTCGTACTCCGCGTTGACAGCTCATGCCCATGACGCGGCGCACGTTCAGCTGGAGGTGGGGGTGACAAGCGAAGCCGAGCATCCCGAGAAGACCGACGAGCCGGCCGAACCTCAGTCGAACAGTGACTACACAGAAGATTCCAGGTTGGAGGGAATCGAGTCGCCGATGAACGGCATGCCCGCCGGCGCCGCATTCGGAACGCTCGTGCACGAGGCGCTCGAACACGTGGACACCTCCGCTCCCGACTTGCTTGCCGAGCTCGAACTTCGCTGCAGTGCAGCGGTCGCGTCGCGCATGGCCGAGGTCGATCCAGTGGCGTTGGCCGCAGCCCTTCTGCCGGTGATGCACACGCCGTTGGGCTTCGGGACGCTTGCCGACATCGCGCCTTCGGACCACTTGGCAGAGCTGGACTTCGAGCTCCCGTTGGCCGGCGGTGATGATCCGGTGGCAGCGACGGTCACCCTGAAATCCGTTGCGCGGCTGATGCGTCGGCACCTCGATGTTGCCGACCCGCTCGCGTCCTACCCCGATCTGCTCGACGGTATCGAAGAAACACCCCTGCGCGGCTTTCTCACCGGAAGTATCGACTCGGTTCTACGAGTGCCCGGGCCGCGCTACGTGGTGGTGGACTACAAGACCAACCGGCTCGCCCGAGGTGATCTGACGACAGGCAACTTCACCCGGGAGAAGATGGCTCAAGAGATGATGCGCTCGCACTATCCGCTGCAGGCAATTCTGTATGCCGTTGCGCTGCATCGATATCTGCGGTGGCGTCAACCGGGCTACGACCCCCAGGAACACCTCGGCGGAGTTCGGTACCTGTTCGTGCGGGGCATGGTGGGGCCGCACACTCCTGCCGGGTGTGGGGTGTTCGACTGGAATCCGTCCGCGGCGCTGGTGGTCGAGCTCTCGGATCTGCTTGCCGGGAAGGCGAATAGATGACGAGCGTGACCACCGCACTGCGCGGCAGCGGCCTTCTGCGTACGTTCAACGATGCAGGTGTACTCACCGCCGCCGATGTGCACGTGGCATTACGTCTGGGCGCGCTTGCCGGGGAGTCGTCGGAGCATGTGCTCTTGGCCGCTGCACTGACGGTGCGTGCCGTGCGATCGGGATCGGTGTGCCTCGATCTGCGCCGACTGCGAGATGTGACGGTCGACGAGGAATCCGACGTCGATCCAGGCGCGCTTCCGTGGCCCGATCTCGTCGAGGTCCTCGGCGCACTGTCGGCCAGTCCCCTTGTCGTCGGCAGTGCAAACGGACCGTTGACGCCGCTGAAACTCGTTCACACCGATGAGGGTGAACTCCTGTATTTGGATCGGTATCACCTGCAGGAGAGCATAGTTCGTGATGTTCTCGAGCAGCGATCGCAGTCTCACCCGCGGTCAGATGCCGCCGAGATCAGCCGTGCTCTCACCGAGCTGTTCGTCGACGAATCGGGTGCGCCCACTGTTGCTCCCGATCGTCAGCGGATAGCGGCAGCCCTGGCAGCGACCCAATGGACCACGGTCATCGCAGGCGGGCCGGGAACCGGTAAGACCCACACGGTGGCTCGGATTCTGGCGTTGCTCGTCCGGGAACACGGAAGCGATCTGCGCATCGGGTTGGCGGCACCCACAGGCAAGGCCGCAGCCCGATTGCAGGAGTCGGTGTCCGAACAAGCGGAGCTCCTCGGACTGCCGGTAGACCTGAAGGCGATGACACTGCACCGGCTTCTGGGCTGGAAGCCCGGCAGCAAGACGAGGTTTCGCCACGACGGGGAGAACCGCCTGCCCTACGACGTCATCGTCGTGGACGAAACATCGATGGTGTCACTGACGATGATGTGCCGGCTGCTCGAAGCCGTCCGCCCCGAATCACGCTTGATCCTGGTCGGTGACCCGGACCAGTTGACGTCCGTCGACGCAGGCGCGGTGCTGGCGGACCTCGTGGCCCGGCCGGTCACCGGCACCGAGAACCCGGTGCTGGCGCAGCTCGTCGATGACGATTTCGCCGCGGCCGAGGATCCGGCCGAGGCAGCCCTGAGCCCGTTCGAGCGGGACCGATTGCGCGGCGGCGTCGTGCGGCTCAGTCGAGGCAGACGGTTCGGCGGGGCAATCGCCCAGTTGGCTGTGGCCGTGCGCGACGGCCGGGGCGACGACGTGATGGCGCTGCTCGAGTCCGGCGCAGAAGAAATTTCCTTTCATGGCCCCGACGACGTGGATGCGCTGCGTTCCGACGTGATCGAGACCGCAGCCGAAGTCACCGCCGCCGCAGCAGCCGGAGATGCCTCCGCGGCGCTTCTGGGTCTGGAGAAGCATCGCCTGCTGTGCGCGCACCGCGAGGGCCGATGGGGTGTCGCGCGATGGGATCGGCAGGCGATGGAGTGGGTGGGGGAGCACAGCGGAACTTTTCTCGATCCGTCACTGTGGTACCCCGGTCAGCCACTGTTGGTGACGGCAAACGATCACGAAGCGCGGATATACAACGGCGACACCGGCGTTGTGGTGTTGGGAGACAACGGAACCGCGATGGCAGCGTTCGCCCGCGGGCGCGGCCATGTGCTGATCCACCCGAACGTGCTCTCGTCGGTTCACACGGTGTACGCGATGACGATCCACCGCAGTCAGGGCAGTCAGTACGACACCGTCTCGGTTCTTCTCCCCGCCGAGGCATCGACACTGCTGACCCGAGAATTGCTCTACACCGCGATCACTCGCGCACGATCGCACGTGCGGGTGATCGGTACCGAGGATGCCATTCGCGCGGGCGTCGAGCGTCAGGTGTTACGGGCGAGCGGTCTGCGACGAACGATCTTGTAGCTTCGGTCAGCGGCACGCGTGCCGGGCCTCGTTCGTCGCGGCGTCGATGCTTCGTGCGACCGAAAGCCAGGTGCGGGCCAGATTGGACCACACAGCCACCGAGTCGTCTCGACCCGCGCCGGCCGACCGCCGGGCCTGTCTGGCGGCCGAGCGATGGAGGGCCACGGCACGAGCCGTCAGATCGTCGAGGTCACTGTCGATGCAGACGGATCGAACGGTGTGTGGGTCGACTCGGCGACCTGTCAACTGACACAGCGCCTGCAGCGAGCCCAGCTCGGCAGGAACCTCGGAGGGCGTCTCGGAAGAGTCGGCCGACGTGGCGGTCTCGGCCGCAGAGGCGACGAGCCCCCGCTGCAGGTCCCTCGGCCCAGATGACACGCCATCGGCTGCGACGCCCCAGACACTGAGGAACGAGGGGTGCGGAACGTTCCAGATCTCGCGGAACGCAAGTGTGATCATCTCGGCAGCGAGCGCGGCATCGGCTCGGGAGTCGGTTCGCGTGAGATCGATGACCGATCCGTCGGCGATCGGCTTGCCGCGGTTCAGCCATCCGAACTCGACCAACTGCACGTCCATGGCCGACGTCTCCGGGGCGTCCGGGTAGAGCAGCGAAGGAATCGCCGCAACGGTGACCAGGACTCCGGTGTCCGTCGCTGCCACATCGATGTACGGCCGCAATCCACGTTCGCCGGGGCTGGCCTGGGCGGCCGTGACCGTGACGTAGTCACGTCTGGGCAGGGACCGAAGGCACGCGTGCAGATTCTCGGTGAACGTGGCCCACGCGAGCGCGGTGGTGGAGTCGAAATGGCCGTTCTGCAGTGCGTTCACGGTGCAAACCCTCTTCTCGGACGAGAACTGATGCCTGTGGGTCAGACGGTAGCGAGGGGGTCCGACAAGAACGCGGGTGTCAGTAGACGTCCCGCAGATAGCGCTTGGTCTGCTTGAGCTCGTTGACGTAGTCCTCGGCGGCGTCGGGGGAGCGGCCGCCGTGCTCGGCGACGATCTCGTGCAGTGCTTCGTCGACGCCCTTCGACATACGGGCCGCGTCGCCGCACACGTAGAGATGCGCACCTGCCTCGAGCCAGCCGTACAGCTGCTTGCCTGCTTCGATCATGCGGTGCTGCACGTAGATCTTCTCGTGCTGATCGCGTGAGAACGCCACATCGAGTCGATTCAGCAGACCGTCGCGCTCGAACTCGACGAGCTCGTCCTCGTAGAGGAAATCACTCGACCGATGCTGATCCCCGAAGAACAGCCAGTTGTCTCCCGCGGCACCTCGCGCACGCCGCTCGTGCAGAAATGCTCGAAACGGTGCCACTCCGGTTCCGGGCCCGATCATGATGATCGGGGTGTCGTCATCGGGCAGGCGGAAGGACTTGTTGGCCGACAGGAACACACCTGCCTCGTTCCCGTCGCCGACTCGATCGGCGAGGTACGTCGAACAGACGCCGCCGCGGTCGCGCTCGGCCGACCGGTATCGGACGGTGGACACCGTCAGATGCACGGTGCCTTCGTGGGCGATCGGTGACGACGAGATCGAGTAGACGCGATGCTGCAGTGGACGCAGCAAGCCGAGGAATTCGGCGGGATCGAAGGCAGGCGACCGGTCGAGATCGAGAACGTCCACGACGTCGCGTCCCCACGTCCAGGCGTCGAACGATGCTCGGTCGCCGTTCTGCAGGACGTGATCGAGTTCTGCGTCGCCGGCGTGTTCGGCCACGGCCTCGATCAGGTCCATCGACGGGATACCGATTTCGTATTCCGTCGTCAGCGCCTGTGCGAGCGTGATTTCTCCGGACTTGGTGTGCACGGCGGTGTCGGCGGGCACACCGAGCCGGTCGACGACGGCCGAGACGAGTGCTGCGTCGTTGACGGGTTTGACGGCGAAACCATCCCCGGCTTGGTATGCGATACCGCTGTCGCCCAGCGCGATCGCGAAGTGCCGAACTTCCTTTGCCGACGTGGGACCGGACAGGCGTCGATTACTCAGAATCTGTGCGCGATAGGGATTCTTCCGATTCCACGGTGATCGCTTGGGTGCGGCCTTGGTGGTGCCGAGATCGCCGGTTGCAGCGTCGATGTCCTGTACCTGCCTTGCAATTGCCGTCGTCACGGTCTGTGACGGGTGGAGGGTCGAACCTTCTGAAACCCTAGTGGGGACCGCTCGAACTGCGGTGCAGGACCTCGATACCGTCGGCCGAGTAGGCGACCTCGTACCCGTCGGACAGCGCCCGGTCGATCGCCTGACGGTCACCGGCCTCGTCGGTCGGCCAGCCGGCAGGCCGCGCGCGATTGACGACGATCCAGTCCGGGACGGTCGAATCGGTGGCGCGTTGGGGAAAGACCGAGACGTCGTGGTCGGCGACGAGTTGGGCCACGAGATTGTTCGACGCTGCAACCTGGTCATCGGCGGGAATCCACTCCGAGATCTCCCGGGCGGTCGCGGCCTGCGGATCGATCGTCCATTCCTGTGCGTGCACCATGCGCGCCATCGGTAGGAACGGCAACGCCACGACTGCGAAGACGGCCACGAACGCGACGATGTAATGACGACCGCGTTCGGTGAGCTGACCGTGTCGGTGACTGCGTGCGAACGCGTCGAGCAGAGCGATGAACACGATCACCATCAGGATCGCGTTGTAGTGGTAGATCGGCTTCCAGAAGTTGGTGTTGTCGCTGAGAAAGCGCCATGCGACTGTCGGGACGGCGATCAGCAGGAGCGGCGAGCGCAGGGCGAAGAATCCGGTGACCGCGAGCAGCAGAAAGGCTGTGGCCGCCCGAGAATCGCCGGCAACCAGGCCGTGTGCGGTGTCCGCGATGCCTTCACCCAGCGGGGGCAGCTTCGAGCCCTGGTCGTACGAGTTGTCGGAGCTGAGCATCGGGATGATCATCTTGACGGCGAGAATCACCCAGGTCAGGCCCCATACGGCAGTCAGTATCCCGAGGATTCGGGTTCGACCACCGGCCCACAGCGCCACCAGTGCGCCGATCACGACGACCGTCAGACCCATGTCCTCTTTGACGAAGACCAGCGGCAGAGCCCAGGCCAGGGCGGGCAGCCAACGCTGACGAACGAGGGCGACCATCGACATCGCCAGCAGAGGCATCGCGAACGCCACTTCGTGGAAGTCGAAATTCAGCGCCGCTTGAACGCCCCAGGACAGTCCGAACGCCGCCGCGATCACGGCACCGGTAACCGCCCCGAACTTCTGTGTTGCCAGCCTGCTGATGGGGATCACGGCCAACGCGAACAACACGGCTTGGGCGATCAGCAACGTCTCGGCGTGTGGAAACACCCGGTACACGGGTCCCAGCAGCGCGGTGATAGGCGAGAAGTGATCACCGAGCGTGTTGTAGCCGGTACCCAGAAGATCGGAGGTCGGTGCACGAAACTGCGAGTACGACGCGACCTGTTGGACGAATATCCCCAGGTCGAATCCGGACGTGCGAAGTTGCCGATGGCCGAGCACGGACATCGTCGCGTACAGCGGTGCCAGGACGACGAACGCGAGAGCCGGCACGATCGTCGTCTCTGCAGTACGGATCCTCGTACGCCAGTCGAGGGGTGCGGTGTCGATGTCGGTGACAACCGTGGATTTCTCGATAGTGGTCACGAGGACCGATGTCTACAGCACGGACGTGAGATGTTCCTGAGAACCGCAGGTCAGCGCTTACGCTTCTTCGCGGGTTTGCGACGCGGCGGCTGTGAGGTGAGGTGGTAGTAGAGAGCGTCCTCGGAATCCTCGACGACCACATCGATGTAGTCGCCCACCTCCAGATAATCGTCGACGGCAATTCTGTCGGTCGAGCCGATGACGGCTTTCACCGAACGAGCGGGTACCAGCCCTCGACGTCCGTCCGGACCGACTGCGAGGGCGTACCGGGGACCGGTGCGGGTGACCCGGGCACGAATGAAATCCGGATCCTTCGGGATGGGGTCGGCCGCGAGGACGTTGCCGTCCTTCGATGCGGCGGTCAGTGAATCGAGCTGTGCCGCGAGATCGTCGGCCATTGCATCCACCTGGTCGAGCAGGTGGGCCATGTGCGCGGCGTAGTCGGTGTGCTTCTTGGTGGGCTTGAGAGCCTCGCCCGGCTTGTACATGTCTTCGTGAGTCAGCTCGCCCCACGCGTCCTGCAGGCGTGTCTTGACCTGTACTTCTACTTTCACATCGAGGTCGCCCTGATGCGTGGCAACTCGAACGACCAGCACTGCGTGGTAGGCGCGGTAGCCACTGGGCTTGGGAAAGGCAACGTAATCGGTGGGTGGTTGCGCAAACCGCACCGAGCATTCCGGGTCGTTGCATGCACGCTCGAGCGCTGCGACGAACGTCAGTTGATCGCGCGGGGTCTTGCACAACACCTTGACGCCGACCAGATCGGGTAGGGCTTCGGCAACGGCGTCCGCGTCGGTCGGTTCGGTGATCCGGCCCTCGGAGACGTAACGGCGCAATTTGTCTGCGGATCGTCCCGGGTCCTTGATGCGCGCCGTCTGTGCGTTCAGTCGATCTCGATCGACGTCTTCGAGTATCTCGTCGGCGATGGTCTCGAGGAAATTCTGCGCGGTGACGAGAGCGGCTTCCCACGCCCGGCGGCGCTGCAGGTACAGCTCCTCGACCAAGTCGTCGATGCTCGTTGCCGATGTCACGATGCCGAGGTTAACCCAGATATGTGGGCAAACCTCTACGTGGCGCGCATTCGAGCTGTGAGGCGTCTGCCTCCGGTCTAGGCTGTGCCGCATGACCGTGGCCTCCGTGCAGCAGGACGACTTCCTCGCGCAGTTCGATCCGTTCCGTCGAGAGCTGCTCGCGCACTGCTACCGCATGACCGGATCGATTCACGATGCCGAGGATCTGTTGCAGGAAACGTACATTCGGGCGTGGCGTGGCTACGAGAAATACGAAGGGCGCTCGTCGCTGCGCACCTGGCTGTATCGAATCGCCACCAATACCTGTCTCACTGCTCTCGACGGTCGGTCGAAGCGTCCGCTCCCCACCGGCTTGGGGGCACCGAGTTCCGGCCCTACCGACGAACTCGTACAGAACAACGAGGTTCCATGGCTCGAACCGATCGCCGATTCGGATCTGGCCGACTCGAGTGATCCCGCCTCCATCGTGGTGGCGCGTGAATCGGTGCGCCTCGCCTTGGTGGCGTCCCTGCAACACCTGTCTCCCCGGCAGCGAGCGGTCTTGTTGATGCGCGAAGTGTTGCAGTGGAAGGCGTCGGAAGTCGCCGAGGTTCTCGCCACGACGACGACCGCGGTCAACAGCTTGCTGCAGCGAGCCAGGGAGCGACTCGACGAGATTGCGCCCGAACTCGACGATGTCGAGCCCATCGGATCCGACGAGCTGCAGGAACTGCTGACGCAGTATGTGGAGTGTTTCGAGAACTACGACATCGACCGCTTGGTCACGCTGTTCACCTCGGACGCGGTGTGGGAGATGCCGCCGTTCGTCGGGTGGTACCAGGGTGCCGAGACGATCGGATCGCTCATCCGAAACAATTGCCCGGCCAACGGCGCGGGCGACATGCGGATGAGGCCTACCCGTGCCAACGGCCAACCCGCGTACGGGCTGTACATGCTGGGTGAGGATGGTGTCCATCGGCCGTTCCAGCTGCACGTTCTCGACGTCGACGCCAGAGGGGTCGGGCACGTGGCCTGCTTCTTCGATCTGACTCTGTTCGATCGATTCGGCCTGCCCGACCGCCTCTGAACGCCTGCCGCTCAGCTCTGGGGAACCGCCGAAGGATCCATCCACATCACTTCCCAGACGTGGTTGTCGAGATCCCGGAACGCTCGGCCGTACATGAATCCGTGATCCTGGGGCTCCATCCACTTGGACCCGCCCGCAGCGATCGCTGAGTCGGTGAGCGAATCCACTTCGTCGCGGCTGTCGGCGGAGATGCACATCAGGACCTCACGAGCCGAGCTCGTGTCGCAGATCGAATCGGAGATGAAGTCCCCGAAACGAGATGTGGCCAGAAACATCACCGTCGCTTGGTCGCTGACGATCATGGAGGCGGTGTTCTCGTCGCTGAAGACGTCGTTGAAAGCGAACCCGAGTCCCTCGAAGAACGAACGGGTGGCGACGACGTCGCGAACGGGCATGTTGGCGAACAGCATACGGGACATGGGTACACCTTCTCTGTGGGAACAGCTGCGTGCGACCGTCGAACAACGGTCTTGCTTCTACTGACAGCAGTCGGTGTCGAAAGTCACCGGCACACACCTGCAGACACGACGCGACCCCGCCGAGCGATGCTCGACGGGGTCGCGGACTGCGAAGCTGAAAGGGGGAGTGTGAAGAACTACCGCGTCATCTGTGCAAGACGGGACAGCATCCGTGAGAACACGTGGCCGTCGTTGCCGAGATCGAGGTAAGCATCGGCAACGGAATCCGACGTGGTGGTGTCGGAAGTTGCCGCAGCGAGGGTGCGCGCCATGCGCGTGCGACGCTCGATGGCGTCGAGGATGGTGGCGTCGAGCGTTGACACTTCGTCGAAGAGCTGGTCGACGTCGGTTGTCGCAATGTCGGCGGTGTCGGTGCCAATTGCCAGCGAATCGATCTGAACAGTCACATCGTCTCCTTTTGTTCGCGTCCTGAGGTGTGAGTCGTTCTGCCGAACGGAACCGTTACAGCCCGACTCGAGTTAAAACGATGTTTCGTCGCCCAGTCCAAGATGCCCACTCGACCGGCCTGGGCCAACCTCTCGAGGGTGTGATGCTCGATACAGTCCGGTCGGTTCCCCCGACCTGCAGGTATTCCTGCGGGTTCGTCAGCGGGATTGTGACGACGCCGTTCCGGGTAGCCCCGTTGACGAATCACGTCGACATCGAGGAGTGAACGATGCAGTACGACTACCTGATCATCGGCGGGGGAATGGTTGCCGACAGTGCAGCTCGCGGGATCCGCGAGCGCGACACCACCGGCTCCATCGGCATTCTCGGGGCCGATTCCGACGAGCCGTACACCCGGCCCGCGCTTTCGAAGAAGCTGTGGACCGACTCGGACTTCGGTCGCGATCAGGTTCCGCTCGACACTGCTTCCGACACCGACGCACAGGTGCACACCGGAACGCGGGTGGCGTCGATCGACCGGTCGAATTCCTCGGTGACGACGGACCAGGGAGAACGTTACGAGTACGGGACTCTGCTCGTGGCAACGGGAGCCGAACCGACGCGAATCGAGCTCGCGCCCAGTCCGCGGGTGGTGTACTTCCGCACCTTCGCCGACTACCGGGCCCTGCGTGAATTGACGAAGACCGCCGATCACATCGCCGTGGTCGGTGGCGGATACATCGGCACCGAGATCGCTTCTGCCCTTTCTCTCCAGGGCGTGAAGGTCACTCTCGTGACATCCGACGCCGTAGTCGGCGCGCACATGTTCCCGCCGAGCCTGGCTGCCGTTTTCGACAAGGGATTCGCCGATCACGGAGTCACCGTGCGCCGAGGAACGAAAGTGACCTCCGGTGCCGAGGCGTCGGCCCGCGTCCTACTGCAACTCGACGACGGTTCCGCACTCGAGGCAGACGGGGTCGTGTTCGGTCTCGGTGTGCGGCCCAGCACCGAACTGGCCGACGCTGCCGGACTGTCGGTGGACGACGGCATCGTGGTCGACGAATTCTTGAGGACCGAGGACAACCATGTCTACGCGGCCGGTGATGTGGCGAAATATCCCGACGCCATTCTCGGCCGTCGACGCGTCGAGCACGTGGACAACGCCACGGAGATGGGCAAGGCCGCCGGACGCAACATGGCCGGCGCAGCCGAGCCCTACTCCTACACCCCGTACTTCTACTCCGATATCTACGACGACGGGTACCAGGCCATCGGCACGCTGTCCACGTTGTTGAGCACCGTCGAGGATTGGAAGTCGGTCGGCAAGGAAGGCGTTGTGTACTACCTCGACGACGAGGCCGTCGTTCGCGGTGTGCTGATGTGGAACGTCTGGGAAGGTCTCGATGTGGCGCGCACGCTTCTCGCCGACAAGAAGCCGCAGACCGAGCAATCGCTCCGCGGGCTGATCTGAATTTCTGGAACACTCGAAAGCGAGCGGACCAGCGACGGTTGGGCGTGACCTAGGAGAGACGATGTCCGAGTTCGATGGCAGTGGGTCGGCCGAGCAGCGCGCCCGATTCGACGACGAAGTTCACAGCCGCTGTGCCGACTGCCGGTTGCCCGGACATTCCGAGCCGCTGTCCGACGCGGCCGCCATCGCTGTCGCGGCCGGGCGGGTGGACGAGCCTACGCGTGTAGTACTGATCAACCGATGGCACGCGGGACGCTCGCTGCCGTCGATCGGGGGATTCGGCACGCTGCGAAACCTGGTGGACGAGCGCGATCGGTGGCTCGCGAAGGACACGACGAGTAAGCCAGGGTCGGCGCTGGTGTACCGAGTGCGGGTTGCCGAGTTGACCAAGCGCATCAACCATCAGCGCACCACGGTGGTGATGTCGAATCGGCACTACGCCACCGGGGTGCGTGCGGCACGGAAGGAGCGTCGGGAAGGTCTGCATCTCGATCTCGATCAACGGGATTCGGTCTTCGACGCACTGATGAGGACGCCTGCACCACGCCGGTTCGGTCCGGTTGCGGAGCGCGGCCTGTCGTTGGTGGACGCGGCCACGGATCGGGTGAGCATGCTTGCGCGCCGAACTCCTGTGGGTGACCGGGTCGAGTGGGCAACCGGCGTGGTCGATCAGTTCGTCGATCGCAAGGACGATCGGTTCGTCGATCGATACGACACTCTGCTCTTTCTGGCGGGAACATCGTTCGACCGAGTGCGCCGTTCGCCGGCATGGCAGTCCACGTACTTCGAGATTCAGCGTAATCAACTCGACCTGTTCGTCGAGCTCACCGAGATCTCGGTCGACGCCACCTCCCTGCGCACGGTAGCGACCGAGTTGAACCGGATCGGTGAGACGATGGTCGACGAGGAGACCGCCGCTCAGGTCGAATCACGGCGTGGCGCATTGGAAGTGGTGTGGACGCAGCTGACCGGTCGGGTAGCCGCGTTGGTCCGCCTGGCAAATCTGGTCGAGTCGTCCGAAAGCGAGGCTCGAACTTCCGACGCGATGACCCGTGCCCACAGTCTGGACGATCGTATCGACGATCTGGTGGGCCGATCGGGTAGCCGGGAAATGTCTGCCGAGAACACACATTTCGTCGGTGATCAGGTGCGGACGCAGTGGCGCGATTAGGTGCCGCCCGAGGCACACAACCGCGCCACTGGCTCTAGGCGATGATCGCGAAGAGGATTCCCGCGACGGCGAAGCTGACCACGGACAGGATCGTCTCGAGGACCGTCCACGTCTGCAGTGTCTGCTTGACGGTGAGATTGAAGAATTTCGAGATGATCCAGAAACCGCCGTCGTTGACGTGGCTGGCGATGATCGAGCCCGCCGCGATGGACATGGCGATCAGCGCAACGGCCGGAGCGGAGTAATCCTGGGCTGCCACCAGTGGTCCGACGATGCCGCCGGTAGTCACGATGGCCACGGTTGCCGACCCTTGCGCGACCCTGAGCGCACAGCTGATGATGTACGCCAACACGATGATGGGAAGACCTGCGGCCGCCATGGTGTCGGCCAGGGCCGTGCCGATACCCGTGGCGGAGATGACCTTTCCGAAGAACGCGCCTGCGCCGACCACCAGGAGCAGCATGCCCACCGGACGAAGGGACTCTCCGGTCAGCTTGCTGAGTTCCTGGACCGTGGACCCGCGTCGAATGCCCAGCACGTAGAACGCGATCAGGACTGCGATGAGAAGCGCGACGGCCGGGGTGCCGAAGAACGTCAGTACTTCGAGTAGGTTGCCGGGATCGAGCAGGATGCTGCCGAATGTGGCACCGAGGATCAAGACCAGAGGAACGGCGATAATTGCACCGATGGTTCCCACCGACGGCGGCGTCGTGATCACCGGACGCTTCGTTGCTACCGTGCCGGCGCCACCGCCATCTGCGGTCGTGTCGTCTCCGTCGTTGATGAAGTCCTCGGGAACGTCGACGATGATTCGCTTGCCGATCCAATTACCCCACACCAGGCCCGCAGCGATGAAACCGGGAATGCCGCAGATGAACCCGAACAGGATGAGCCATCCCAAGTTGACTTCGAGCAAGCCACCGAGGGCAACCGGCCCGGGATGCGGCGGTAGGAATGCGTGCGTCATGGACAGACCTGCCAGCATCGGCAGCGCGTAGAGGACCAGCGACTTTCCGCCCTGGCGTGCCGCCACGTAGACCAGCGGAGCCAGCACGAAGATGCCGATGTCGAAGAAGACCGGAATGCCGAAGATCAAGCCCAGCAGGCCCATTGCTATGGGTGCTCCGCGTTCTCCGAACACCCCCAGGAGCTTTGCGGTCAATGCCTGTGCGCCACCGGACTTTTCGAGGATCGCGCCGAGCACGGTACCCAATCCGATGATGACTGCAATGTGTCCGAGGATTCCACCGAAGCCGGTTTCGAGCAAGGACTCGTTGCTCTTGATCGCGGTGCCGACTATCTCGTTGACGGGCAGACCAGCGGCGAGGGCCAGCCCGAGACCGACGATGAGGAGCGCGATGAACGGTTCGAGCTTGACCTTGATGATGACTACCAGTAGCACGGCAATTGCGATGCCGCACAGTACGAGTAGACCTGGTGTGGAGGTTCTGAGCCAGTCGACCACAGAATTCATGACGAGCCTTCCTTGATGTCTGCGCTGATAGCTGCCACGAACGCTTGGGCTCGAGCAGTGATGTCGTCCCACTGGGCATCGGCGACCGATGCCGGTGGAACCACATCGGTGCCTGCGGTCACGGCCACGGCACCGGCCGCGAGGAACTGGGCGGCATTGCCTGCGTTCACGCCGCCGGACGGAACGAGTTTGGCGTCAGGAAACGGACCGAGTAGATCCTTGAAATACGCCGGCCCGACAGTCCGTGCTGGAAAGACTTTGACCACGTTCGCCCCGAGATCGAGGGCGGTCATCACCTCGGACGGGGTGAGTGCGCCCATCATCAGCGGGATACCGGCATCGGTGACCACTGCGGCGACCTCGGGTCGCAAGCCTGGCGTGACGACGAACCGTGCGCCGGCGTCGACCGCGGACCGCGCCTGATCGGCGGTAAGTACGGTACCGGCCCCCACGACGGCACCAGCATCGGACGCGGCTCGGATCAGTTCGAGAACTCCGGGAGTGGTGAAGGTCAGCTCGAGTGCGCGAATTCCCCCGCGCGCGAGCGCATCTGCCAACGCCGCGGGATCGGAGATGTGCGGGGCACGGACCACCGACAGTGCGCGGTCCTCGAGAATTGTCGACATTGCGTTCATGACGTCTGCTTTCGGGTGGGATCCATGCGCAGGGCGTGGCCCGCCAGTGCGTGGGTGGAGCGGCGATCGTCGACGGCGAATGCGCCGTTCACCATGACGTGGCTGATTCCCTCGGCTTGTTGTTTCGGGTTCTCGAAGGTGGCTGTATCGCGCACGGTCGCCGGGTCGAACAGGACGAGATCGGCTGCATGGCCTTCGGCAATCGTGCCGCGTCCGTGCAGCCGTAGCCGAGCAGCCGGGCGTCCGGTCAAGTGATTGATGCAATCCTCCAATGAAAGAAGCTGCTCGTCGCGCACGTAGTGCCCGAGGTAGCGAGGGAAAGTGCCCCAAGCCCGAGGGTGCGGTTTCTCGCCAACCAGAATCGCGTCGCTGCCACCCATGTGGTGCGGATGCGCCATGATCTCGCGCACGTTCTCCTCGTGCCCGACGTGCTGCAGAATCGTCGTGGCCAGCGCATCGCGGCGAAGGAAGTCGAAGAACACGTTCACCGGTGAGCGTCCTTCGTCGGACGCGATGTCGGACATCGTGCGGCCGACGTAGCGATCGAGTTCGGGATTGGCTACACCACTGAGTTGGATGGTGTCCCACTCGACCGTGACTCCATGGCAACCGTCGGACCCGTTCACGTCGACATCCCGCTCGATGCGCTGTCGCATGTCCGGGTCGTCGAGCCGTTCCAGGGCTCGGTCCGGGCCACCGGACATCGCCCAGCTCGGCAGTAACGCAGACAGTGTGGTGGCTCCAGGCAGATACGGGTACGTGTCGAGGGTGACGTCGCATCCGTCGGCGATTGCGGAGTCGACGCGGTCGAGGAACTCACGTGCTCTTCCACGATTGACTCCGAAGTTCATCGTGGCGTGCGTCAGATGCAGCGCGCATCCCGTATCCCGGGAGAGATCGAGCATTTCCTGGTAAGCGTCGAGCGCGCCGGCACCGTACGACCGGGTATGGGGCGCGTAGAACCCACCGAACTCGGCGACGACCTCGCACAGTGCGCGTAATTCGCTTGTGTCCGCATACATTCCGGGCGTGTAGGTCAAACCGCTCGACATCCCGACAGCGCCCTCCTGCAGGCCCTGCGCCAACAATTCCTGCATGTGGGCGATCTCGGACGGCGTCGCCGGTCGCTGGTCCGCACCCACCGCGAGGTAGCGCAATGTGCCCTGAGGGACGAGATACGCAGCGTTCGGGGTGATGCCCTGGTCCAGTCGCGCGAGGTACTCCGAGACCGACCGCCACGAGAAGTCGAGGTCGACGGGATTGCCGTTCCATCCGGCGATCTGACGTCGCACCACGTCGAGTGTGGCGTCGTCGATCGGCGCGTAGGCGATGCCGTCCTGCCCGATGACCTCGGTTGTGACGCCCTGACTGATCTTCGGGAAATGATCGGGGTCGGTCAGGAGTCGAAGGTCGGAATGAGCGTGCATATCGATGAACCCGGGGGAGAGGACCTGGCCGGGCGAGGCGTCGACGATTCTGTCGGCCCCGGGCACAGCTCCGGGCTCGACGATCGACGTGATGACACCGTCGCGTACGAGGACGTCGCGCCGCTGTCGTGGCGATCCGGTGCCGTCGATGACGTCGGCACCTCGAAAGAGGGTACTGGGCATAGGAGTTCGGCTCTCTAGAAGAATGTGTGAACGAGATCGACCACTCGTGGATCGTCGCTGTCCGCGTCGTCGATCACGGGAACGAGACGCCATTTGTCGAATGCGGTGCAGGGATGTGACAGACCCAGTCGAACCACCGATCCCACCGGCAGCGCCGCCGCGTCCTCGGCCGGTAGTCGTAGGAACGCATGTTGGTCGTTCAGAGCGGTTACCTCGGCTCCCGGGTCGAGCAACTCGTTCCCTCTGATGTGTTGCGGCACGGGCATTCCCTCATCGAACGGAAAGTCCCTTTTGCCTGCGTCGAGTAATGCGAGACCGGGCTCGGGGCGGGAGACAGCGCGCGCCCATCCGTGCATCGCCGACGTCAGGGGCGCGTCGGTGCGGGCGGGAGTGAGCGGAGAAATCTGTGAGTAGAAGCCGTCGTCGTGCACCACGTAGGCACCCGAGCGAAGCACCACGTCGGTGCGTACGCCATCTTCCGTGGTGAGCGAATGCAGTCGCTCGACAACGAGATCTTGATAGGCGCTGCCGCCCGCGGTCACCACCGCGTGCTCGCCGTACAGCCCCTCGGCGTCGAGTGCGCGATGGAGATCGGCGACCTGGTCGAGATACTTTCGGACTGCCTCGAGGCCGTCCTCGGAGCGGTCGTGGCTCAGTGCTCCCTCGTAACCGCCGACGCCGGCCAAGGTCAGGCGTGACGACGCCGCGATCGCACGGGCAACGGACACTGCTTCCTCGATCGTGCGTGCGCCGGTTCGGCCGTGTGGGCCACCGAGTTCGACGATCACCGGAATGGGGCGCTGCCCCTGTGTCGCCAGAATGCGGTCCATCTCGTGCACCGTTGCGACACTGTCTGCCCAGCAGTAGAACTCGAACGTGGGATGCGAATCCAGTTCGGCTGCAACCCACGGCAACGCGACGGGGTCGATCTCGGCGTTGGCGAGGACGATGCGTCCGACCCCGAATGCGCGTGCCACCTGAACTTGCCACCCGGTTGCGAGGGTGATCGCCCAGCTTCCGGCATCGAGCTGTTGTTTCCACAGCTGAGGGGCCATCGACGTCTTGCCGTGGGGCGCGAGCAGCACCCCCGCGCGTGCCGTCCAGTCGGCCATGACCGAGATGTTCGACGCCATGCGCGCACGATCGAGGGTGAGCACCGGGGTCGTGAATTCGGAAAGCCGGGGAGACGTGGCGAGAAAGCTCTCGACGGTATGCCCCCACGACCGTGGTGGAAGCGATTTGTGCTCGGGCCCGAGGGTTCGTCGACTCAGTTCTTCGACGGCATCCGTGTCGATCACGTTCGTTCCTCCATTGAAAGATCTCCGTGCGTTGCGCATTGTGCAACGATGGTTGCGCAATATGTTTATGCTTTGTAGTCTGCAACGACATGCAGCGTTCCCGCAAGACTTCGAGGAGATCGACGTGAAAACACCCCGAGCGGTGTGTGTAGGTGAAGGCCTCGTCGTTCTGGTTGCCGAAGCGGGTCCGCTGGAGAACTCGAAAACGTTTCATCGCACGTCCGGCGGCGCCGAAGCGAACGTCGCCAGGGTGTTCGGTCAGTTGGGTGTCGATGCTGCGTGGGTCTCTCGGGTGGGTGACGACGGCTTCGGCCGGTACCTGGTCCGGCAATTGGCGGACGCAGGCGTCGATACTTCGGGCGTGGCGATCGACGACGAGCGCCCCACGGGTATGTACATCAAAGAGCGCGGCTCGGGTTCCGGTGACCGATACGACCTCGCGTCCGGAGACAGCGCGATGACCTATTTTCGGGCCGGATCGGCCGCGAGCGCACTGTCGCCCAGCGACATCACCGAGGTGGCTTCTGAACTGGTATCCCGAGCCGACCTGATTCATTTCACGGGAATTACAGTGGCCATCTCGGACAGTGCGGCCGAACTGACCAGAGCACTGATGGACCGATCCACCACCGTGAGCTTCGACTTGAACTATCGGCCGGCGCTGTGGAAGTCGCGATCGGGCAAAGCCGCGGACGTACTCGGCGAGCACGTCCGCGGAAGCGATGTGGTCTCGATGGGGTCCGACGAAGCTGCGCTGGTGTTCGGGACGTCGGATCCGGCCGAGTTGCGTCGGATGTTCCCCCAACCGCAGCACTTGGTGATCAAGAACGACGCGCACACAGTGACGGCGTTCGAGGGCGCAGCTCGAGTCGATGTACCGGCACTGAATCTGGATGTCGTCGAAAAGATCGGTGCGGGAGATGCTTTCGGGGGTGGCTACTTGACGGCATTGCTGCTGGGAAGGAGTGCTGTCGAGCGTGTTCGGTTCGGTCACCTGTGTGCGGCGGGTGCGCTCACCGGGCATGGCGATATCGCGTCTGTACTGCCTCTCGCCGTGCTGATCCGGCTGGCCGAACTCGACGACGCCGAATGGGCGACACTGGACTACGCGGCCACTGCCGCCCGTTGTGCGGAGGTGTCGAAGTGAGTCAAAGCCTCTCGCGGGCGCTGACGATCCTCGGCTTGCTCGGTGACGGATCGAAATCGCTGGACGAGCTGGCGACGGTTCTCGACGTGCACAAGACCACCGTGCTGCGGCTGCTTCGCACCATGGAAAGCGACCGATTCGTTCAGCACGATGCCGATCACCGGTATCAACTCGGATCGAGACTCTTCGAGTTGGCCAACCACGCATTGGAACAGCGCGACATACGGAGCGTCGCCCGGCAACACCTGGCGGAACTCAACACGATCACCGGTCAGACCATCCACTTGGCGACGTACGAAGCGGGTGAGGTGATCTACATCGACAAATTCGACGCCAAACAGAGCGTGCGGATGTATTCGCGGGTCGGCAAGCCTGCGCCGTTGCACTGCACAGCCGTCGGGAAGATCTTGATCGCTGCGCGCCCACGGGCAGAGCGTGAGCAGATTGCGCACCGCATCACCTACACGCCGTTCACCGAACGAACCATCACAACGGCTGAGCAATATCTGCGTGAGCTGGACCTCGTCCTCTCGCAAGGATTTGCCGAGGACCGCGAGGAGCACGAGTCGTTCGTCAACTGCGTCGGCTCCGCTGTGCGCAACGGAACCGGTGACGTCGTGGCCGCAGTCTCGATTTCGGTACCCGACATGCTGCTCGACCACGAACAAGTACTGAAGACGCTGCCCGAGGTGCAACGGACCGCGGCTGCGATCTCCGAGGGGCTGGGCTGGCGGCCGCAGGAACTCCAGGACTGTATGACAACCGACAAGAGCCCGATGGAAGGAAAAAAATGAGCGAGAAGATCGAAATCCGCACCACAGGTGCCCCGGCACCCGCCCACACGTTCTCCCAGGGAGTACGGAAGGGCCCGTTCGTGCAGGTATCCGGACAGGGCCCGGTGGATCCTGCTACCAGCGAATACCTGTACCCAGGCGATGTCGCTGCGCAGACCACTCGCACTCTCGAAAACGTCAAAGCCATCGTCGAGGCCGGCGGTGCGACGTTCGACGACGTCGTGATGCTGCGCGTGTACCTGACCAAGCGTGAGGACTTCTCGATCATGAACGACGCATACGGCGCTTTTGTCTCCGCACACACCTCCGGCGACGTACTGCCGAGCCGCACCACGGTGTTCACGGGACTGCCGAGGGAAGAGATGTTGGTCGAGATCGATGCCGTTGCGATCGTCTGACGGACCTCGTACCGGGTCGCCTGGTCAGATGTTCACGCAGAAATTACATCTGACCAGGCGATTTGCGTATGTGTTGGTCTTCGCGTAACTTTTGTCGAGTCAGAGCGACACGGACACCGACCCGGTCTTCACGGACAGGGACAACGAGGTTGTACGGAGTATGCACTGAACAACCCAGGCAAGGCTCGAAAGTAATGAGCCATGTCTGGGGTTCGAGCGTGTAAGCCCCGGCGTTACCGTGTGAACGGTTGCAATGGTGTGTGCGTGTTCTTTGAGAACTCAACAGTGTGTCGATGAATGTCAGTGCCGAATTTTTGTTTGGTGAAAGCATTCGATGTATCAGCCATCCGC
>NZ_NPFX01000024.1:0-195764 GCF_002259335.1 Rhodococcus sp. 14-2483-1-1
GCCCCAGCCCCGCAGGGGCTGGGGCTGGGCGCTGCGCGCCCGCCGCTGCAGGCGAAACGGCAAGCCGTTCCGAAGAACTCGCGGACTCGGTCGAAGCGCTGCGCGCCTTCGCGGTTGCATCTGTTATTCGATCGCGCTCAATTTGCAATTTGCAATCGAGAATTTTTCGAGGGCGGTCGAACCGAAACCGGCTCGCCGATGCATGGTGTATTCAGCGAAACCGGTTTCGGATCAATCGCATTCAAGTCATTCGTTACGGGATCGCTCGGATTCTGCATCGAGCGCAGCGGGCCGAATCTGCTCCCACAGCGCCGGGTTGATTCCCGCGTTGTATGCGCGTTCGAGCAGCTGCCCCAAGGAATGATCGGGGGCGAGCCCACGGGCAACGTTCATTGCCTCCCGCGCCGGCACCGCCTCCCGTCCGATCCAGTAACTCAGCGAAGCGAGGACGAAGGCGGGGCCTGCCTCGCTGGCGGGCAACACCGCGCCAACCTGCCGCCACAGTTCGCCGAGGACTGCGGCGTTGGCTTCGGTGAAGTGAACGAACAGCACATCGCGCACGCGCACGTCAGAGGCGGCGGCTGCGAGCATCGCAGCGTGGTAATCCGATATCTCGATTCCGCGGTTGCCTGAATCGAGATACCCGGCGAGTACCTCGCGGTGGATGGTCTCTGCGGCCGAGATCGGCCCTACTGCCGGGAACGCCCCGCGTGCAGCCCGCATCATGTCCACCACACTCGCGGCGCGTTCGGCACCGAACTGTTCGGCAACGAAGCCCGCGCGGATTTGGGCGCGAGAGGCCAGACGTACCTGCCCCTCGAGCAACGCTCCGACCACGTAGGGGTGAGCCGTCAGGTCGACCGCCTCGCCGACCTCGTGCGGTCCCGCCAGTACCCCGTTCATCAAGTAGCGGCGCGCACGTCCCTCGTGGAACTGGAACACAGCAACGTCATCGCCCGAGAACTCGTGGAGAACGGCCATCGATGCCGCATCGGCGTGTGTGTCACTGCCGAACACGACCACCACGCGCGGTCCGGATAGATCACGCACGGGGTGACCGCTGGGCACCAGCAACGGGGCACCACCGATCGGCGCTTCCTCCCCCAGCGGGCAGGCCATGACGGCCCCGCCTGTCGAGTTTGGGGTGAACACCACCATTTCGTTCTCGGGAACGTAGCGGACCAGCATCACGGCCACGGCAACAGCATCAGCGGGTGAGGAGATACGAAAAACAGAGGACATCGGACAAACCCCTTTCAGGGCACAGGGGCAGATGGTCAGTCCGCCCGATCAACAGAACACCCACAATCTAGCCGAGACCACCGACAAGAACGGCTCACGCGCAACACATTTGGTCCCCGGCGCACTCGGTGCCGGGGACCGCACCGAGTGCGCCGGGGCTCGGTGGGGAAAGACAACAGGCCCGCCCATGTGTTTCGCTGGGCGAGCCTGTTGTCGAACGTCTAGGGAGAAGCGAAAGGATCAGAGCGACAAAGGCTCTCGCTCTAACTCCTCGGGAGCGGAGTCGGCTTCCGAGGCCCATCTAGGGCTCACGTCCATACCCGACCACACTTTCGGATCGGTGTCGAGCCGATCAGGAGACGTTCGGATCAGCACACACGCCAGCAGCCGACATTGCAAGACGCGCCACACCGTCGATGATCAACGTATGGCATCCGTTCGACGCTGCGGAGGTGACCGGCCCTGGTACCGCGTACACCGCCCGCCCGAGCCTGTGCACTTCCCTGGCCACAGACAGTGCACGTCCGCGTGACCCGGCCTCGGGCACCACTACCGCATCGGAGAGAGCCGCCAGCAGCGCGCCACTCCCGTTGAATCGTTCTCGTCGAGGCTCTGCACCGAACGAGTACTCGCTCACCACCACACCCTGTTCCGCGACGCGCTCGAGCAACCGAGCGTGACCGGACGGATACGCCCGATCCAAGCCGCACGGCATTACCGCTACCGGTCCTGCACCGACCCCCAACGCTGCCCGCAACACCGCTCCCTCGATCCCGAACCCGCTGCCCGACAGGACCGCCACCCCACGCATCGCCAGATCCCCGGCAAATTCCGACGCGACATGCTCGCCGTAAGCGGTCGCAGCCCGGGTGCCGGTGAGCGCCACCGCCGACACATCAGCACCGGGCAGCGCGCCCTGTCCACGAACCCACAGAGCGACCGGAGTCGATCCCTCCAGCCATCCGGCCATCCGCAGCCGCTGCGGCCACTCAGCGTCCGCAGGAGTGACCAATCGTGCTCCCAGCGTTGCCGCCGTCTCGAGGTCTGCCTCGGCACCTGAGTAGTCCCACGAGCGAGCCGTCGCACGCAACAAGTCCTCCGACACCTCCCGATGCCGCACAGCCTCGGCTGCAGCCTCCACGCCCGATAAGGACACCGCCAGATGCACCAACGAGCCCTGCCCCCGCGCCACGTGAGCGAGATACGCCCACGCAACACGCTCACGCCACACCATCTCGCTACCCGACACCGCGTTCTCGCTCGACACACCGCTCACGACGAAACCCTCCCAGGGCTAACACAAGGGCAGATGGTCAGTCCGCCCGATCAACAGAACAACTCGAACCTACCCCGACACACCGACAAAAACAGCACCTGACAAGCGAAAATGTCCCCGGCGCACCCGGTGCCGGGGACAGCGGGTGCGCCGGGCGGTAAGTTCACGAAGCGGCCAAAAGAGCAGACCGAAGTGTCCTGTTCGAGTGATACAAATACCGGAGCAGATCTCACGGGCCGCCGACGAAAAACGCACCAACCGCGACGTTCGAGAGGGAAGCTGCACACATGACCGAGCCCGAGCCATGGCGTCGAAGCAAGACGCCGGCCCCGCTCCCCTCGAATTCCGCCGACGCCCGAGCGATCAGCGAACTGACGGACCCGGAACTGGCTGCGATCATTCGTGACAACCTCCTGCCGCGCTCGAACACCGCCGGCGATACAGCCAATTGGCGTGCATTCTGGAACACCCTCACTTTCGATCCGCAGCTCAACGATCGCGCAAACGCGATCATCGATGTCTACGTCGAGCAAGCAGCAGCAGCGCTCGATACCGGCGAACTCGACGACGCCCAATACAAACGTGCCGGCAAGTTCCACGACCTGTGTATCCACGCCCTCGACAGGCTCGACAAGGTGGTCGACGACCCCCTGGCCTGGGCTGGTGCGCGAGCTGCCGGATTCAATCCACGCTCTCGTGAGGTCATCAACACCCTCGTGCAGGCCATCGCCGATCACCGAGACGACGGCGACGACGCCAAGCTCTGGGCGATTCTCGCCGAAGTTCGTTTGGATCCAGGCCATCGACGCCGGTAAGCGCTCCGCTCAACATGGCCGCCCGCGGAGCCTCTGACCGATGAGCTTCTGGGATTCACTTGCGGCCGGCCTCTCGGAGGAGCCGCCGCGACGGGTGATCGTGTCGACCAGAACGCTCAGGTCGGCGATCGAGGACACCTTGATCTATGGGTTCTCGCGAGCCGCCCTCGAAGTGGTCCTACCCGACGAACTCGACCTGACGTGGGCAGGTACAGGTACCCCGGTTGAGGCCGACACCAAGCGGTCGCTGATCGATGGTTACCTCGTAGGATTCGAGATCCCCCAGCTCGTCGCACTGGCGCGTCGCGTGCTTGCAGAATGCGACGTCGCGGACCACGGGCTCGCGGTGCTGATCGCAGAGTACGAAAAGGGCTCCAGCGGTGTCGATTCTCCCGCAAAGAACCTCATTTTCGCGGCCAATGGTCCCAAACCGGAGATGGTGCTCCGCGACGCGGTCAGCAACGACATCCTGATCACCAAGAATGCTGAGTTCTGCCTGGTCTACGACAGACCGATAACCGAGGCCGGCCTGTCCTTTCAGGAGCTGATTCAGTGGTGGCGTGAGCACCAAGCAATGGCAGACACGGACGATCGCGATGTCGGGCGGTCACTGTACAAACGGCTGCGAGAGAGCCTCGGTAAGAACGAACCCGAGCGGATGGTCTTGGACGTCTACTCACGTCGATACGGAGAGCACGGCTTCGGTATTCCCCCTCTGATCCCGCAGGTCTACCTCCACTACGACCCGTACACCAAGTATCAACGCAAGGGCAGCAGTCCCCTCGAACGCCAACGCATGGACTTCTTGCTGCTCTTCAGTGCAAGAAAACGCGTCGTCATCGAGGTCGACGGTCGTCAGCACTACGCCAACGAAGACGGCCGCGCCAGCACGCAGCTGTACGCCGAGATGGTCACCGAAGACCGACGTCTCCGGCTAGCGGGATACGAGGTCTATCGGTTCGGGGGCAAAGAGTTCGAGAGCCCCGACGCGCCGTCGATGCTCGCAGCATTCTTCGACGAACTGAGCTCGCGAATGAAGTAGACCGACGGGGAACTCATGCCGGGGCGAGGTATCGATCCTCCTCAGAGCCGATCTGGAGTTCGTCCTCGGCGGCTGCGATGACTGCGTCGACGACCTCAATGGGTAGCCCGGTCTTGGTGGCCACTGCAGCGTGCTCGTGGCCTTCGCTGGCCAGTTTCAGGACGTGGACACACAGAACGGCTGTTTCGGCCTCTGTGGAGCTGTTCGGGGCCGAGTGACGCTGGTCGGTGCTGTCGTCTACAGCTGATGCTTCGAGTCGGACCAGCTGGATCATCAGGTGCGTGGTGACCAGCAGCACCAGCGGCGGCGCAGCAGCGGCCAGCGCGGCCACGGTGAAGGTCGAGCTGTAGTCCACCATCGAGACGTGCACGATGTTGCCGGCCGTCGATGCGATCGACCCGAGAATCAGCAAGGCCCACGCGAACCAGCGGTGTGAGGCGTCGACGACGAGCATGAGTGTTGCGAGGATTACCATTCCGTCGAGCACCAGTGGCAGAACCCATCCCAGTGTTGCCGGGTATCCGCTGGCAGTAGCGAGCTGCCACAACGATATTCCGCTCTTTGTGAAGGCGCTGATACCGATCACCGCATTGCCGATCACCGCGCAACGTTTGATGGTTGTCAGATTCCTCATCAATGTCCTTCGCTGGTGGTGATCGAAAAGTGGCCGGCCGCTGCCGTCGGGCGTGCTAGATCGGCGTGCTTGAGGGTGGGTGTGTTCGACAGTCGGTAAATCGACCACAGGGCGGTGAATGCGATACACCCGCCGATCACTATCTGAGCCGCGGTGTAGTCACCATTGTTCGCAATGACGAATGCATTCCAAGCTGTATGGGCCAGAACGAGTCCCGTGAGACTGCGGAGTCGATAGTAGACGTAGACGGCCACAGCGCCCCATACGAACGCCGACAACGCTTGCCCTGTTCCCTGGTACAGATGGATGGAGGCTCGAAACAGAGCTGAGCTCGCGATGACGATGCCGAGCATCCACGGCTGGACGCGCCAGACCAGTCCGACGACCCCGAAGAGCAACAAGACCGGAAGCGCACTGAAGAACGGTTCCTCGGCCAAGCCGGCGACGAGAAGGTGCGCACTGTTCCACCATTGTGCCGGGTTGCCGTAGTCACTGGTGCGCGAAAGGTTTTCGGCATCCTCGGGGGACAGCAACGAGGCCATGCACAGGCCGATGGGGAACAATCCTGCACTCATCAGCGTCCGCGCTCGCCACGTCCCAGGGAAGCTGTTCGGTTCGGTCTCGTTCGGTTCGATGAACCGGCGCACCGCCGCGACGAGAGCGAGACCGGCAACTGCGGCGAAGAAGAGAATTAGGAAGCCAATTTGAGCGCCGGGCATCGTCGGCGGGGTCGACTCGGTGACTACCTCGGATCCGGTACCGAGATGCCTCTGAACCGAGACTAATGCCTCGAAAGGCCAACACACGACTAGGTAGGCGGCAGCAAGCCCGAGCGGAACAGCAGCGATATACAGGCTTGAGTTCCAGTTGTTGTTGCGATTCATCGCGATTCACTCTTTCTTTGACATTCTCTCGTCGCGGCGACACAGGACAGTCATGGGTGCGGATACGAGTACTGAGCGTGGGTACGGCGGTCGAGGCTGATCAGTTGTCGAGTAGGCCCGCACCGCGGGCAATAGCGGGTAGGTCGATCGGTGGTGCCCATGCGGCCCACACGCGGGTTCGGCCGAGCTCGACGACACGGTCGTCCGGATAGAGCCGCCATGGGCCGACGCGGTCGAGCAGTTCACCGACGAGGGCGTCGGCGTGGAAACGGGTGGGAACGGTGACGAAGTCATCGAGCGGGCCCCGCTTATGTAGTGCCGCGACGGGGCGTGGTGCGCCTCTGGCGATCGCTACCTGCCGCAGGTCCGGAGAGCCGTGGGGACGGAGGATCGCCACGACATGGGGGTCCAGCCATCGTCGCTCTCGCCATTCCTTGCGGACACCGCGGCCACGGGGAAGATCGAGCCCGGTCAAGACAGTTCGTGCATTGTCGAGGGTCTGCTGTTCGACACGTCGGATTTCAGGAAGGGGAAATTGAAGTTGCTGCAACCGGCGGACGGGAATGGCCGCTCGAGCGCGAGGTGAGCCCTGCAGCCAACGCTGAACGGTACGGCGAGTCACCCCGAATGCCGCTGCGACATAGTCGATATCGACACCACCGTTGACCAAGGGGCCGTAGCACGCGGTGAATGCGACCTCGAGCTGTCGTTTGGTCCACCGCGGCCGCTTCGGGTTCATGTCGCTCTAATGGAGTGGTCCGAGAAAGACGCCGTATCCCATTTTGGCCTGCACAGCCATGCTGACGAGGATCAGACCCGCCAACGCAGAAACGACGCGGGTCTTCCACTGCTGAGACTTGGTCTCGAACATGTCTTTCTGATCCCTCCTGCAGAGCGCTGCCGTGCGCGATTCCACCGATACCGTAGCGGTTGCACCGGACACTCCGAACACCTGAACTCGCAGACTCTTATGGTCAGACCGGGTCGATGGAGATGTTGTCGATGCTCTCGAAGGTCCATCCGTCGACGTACCGATCGCTGGCGTAGCCGCTGAGCCACTTCGAGAGCGCTTTGTCGCCGCCGCGTTCGTACGCCGACCACATCGACTCGACATCGGATGGCGACATACCACTCTGATCCGGGGGGATCTGGATGGAACGATTGCGAATGTAGAACCCTCCCCCACCGGCGACGCCTTGTCGGCCCTTGATCTGTACGCGCGCACCGTATTTGGCGATCGACTTGCCCTGTTTGCTCTCTCGGACAGCTTTGATGGCGGCGCGCCGGCCCTGTTGCGTCGTCGCTGCCTGCCGCGACTTGGTGGTGAGCTTGCTCAGAGTCTCGGCCTTCGGCTTCGAGATTCGCTGGCGTCCCTCGGCGGCAACCCAGCGTTCCACCGTACGACGTGAGACTCCGAGATCGCGCGCAGCTGCGGCAGTGTTCACCCCGCCCCGAGTGCCCGGGCCGTACGCGGCGAGGAGCATCCCACGCATGTCAGGGGTGGTGCCGGCCTTGCCGGAGACATCGGCACCACGCCTGCCCGTCAAGCCCTGGAACAGTGAGCTGCGTCGGCGTTCGTCTGCTTCCAGGTTCTCTTTGAAGCCAGCATGCTTGCGCCCGGCCATTGGCTATTCCCCCTTGCCTGTCGTGGCATCCCAGTTCATCGTCAGCGCTTCCTTGCCCTTGTAGCGGCCACCGACGAGGAACTCGAGATGATCGCCGAGTCGAGCGGAGCCCTCCCACTTGTATTGGCCGAACCCTCGACCGAGCTGCTTGTCCTCCCCAGGCCAGGACGCGATCGGATCCGGATCGTTGCTGGTGTAGAGAACCGTGTCGTTCGTGATGGCCACCGGCCACCGGTCGGAGACGGTGCCGATCTTGACGATGCGACGAGTGATGTTCGCCCGCGCTTTGGCGATGATGTGATGGCGTCGCTCAGGCGAGAAACCTGCTCGTCCGGTCATATGAACCGAGGACCCCATCTGGCCGATCGTGCGCGTGTAGACGCCCTTGAGCAGATCTCTGGCCAACTGAGCGTCGACGTCGTCGACGTCCAAAGCTGTTCGTGCGTCCCGGATTCGCTCGTACCACGGATCGAGTACTCGGCCATGTTCGTTCCACACGTAGGCCTCGACAGGTTCGAGCTCGTAGCCGAGTTCTCCGGCGACCTGCAGACTCGGTGTGGTCACCCACAGCAGGCCCGGCCGGCCGCCGAGAGGCATCAATGGATGTGGGATGCGCCAGTCCCCTGCCTCGGGAACCTCTACCCGCCAATAGCCCGGCAGCTTCTTGTCGAACGCTCGCCCGTCTGGATGATGAGTGGCCGATCCGATCGGCATCTCCAAACCGGCGATTCCCGCAGCATGCGAGCCTCCTCGGTCGTACGCGTGGACGTAGATCATCGATGTCTCGTCGCTGGTCGGTTTGCGGGACCATGCGTAATCGTCCTCGAGGGAGCTGATGGTGGCCGGGCCGACGGGAGTCTGTGCCCCGAACATCCGCTCGCGGTCCTTGAATCGAGTCGAGATCATCAGGTCGAAACCTGTGGACTGCGGGGTGATCACCCACGGCATCTTCAACGCGCTGGCGAACAGCGACAATCGACGCGCGAGTTTGCTCGGGGACGGTCGGTCTCCGAGAATAGGGATATCGCGTGGATCGGCGTTCATGCCGGCAGCCAGGACGACCCACACACCGCGGTGCTCGCCCTGGGTGCGCCACACACGGGTCCACGCACCGAGCCGGTCACCGGGCTTGCCCAGGGTCCAACCGTCGGCGATTGCATCTGTGACGAACGCTGTGCCGGCAGTGGCCTCGCCGACGTCTTTGCGTCGCTGCGACGGATCGTCGCTCAGCGTGCTCAGATCCACCCCGAACTTCTCGGTCATCGCCGCGGTCACCCAGATCTGTCCCGGTTCGCTCTGCCACGACGAAGTCTGAGTGCCCAGACGCAGCTCCTGCACCAGCGCGGCGACATGACCGACGTGAGAGATGTTCTGTGGCAAATTGATTCGACTTCCGTCGGGCATCCAAATGCCATCGACGTCCAGGACGGCGGCAGGGGCAGCGAACGGGTTGGCCGCGGTCTTCGCGGGAGCTGAACGCCGAGGCTGCGTGGTCTCGAGCGGCGCACTGGGTTGCGCAACCGTAGGAGCACTCGACTCGGCGGCCTCGGAAGCAGCTCGACGAGCAGGTTCGTTCGACGGCCGCGGGCCAGTGGAGGCGGGTGCAGGCGGCTTCGCTGCGGCTGCGGTATCGGCAACCAGTGCAGCGCGGGAGGCAGCTGTGCTTCCGAACCAGCACTGCGCGTGCAGAACGTGGCCATCGAAGCGAAGGCCCGAGCCCACTCCGCACTTCACGCACGGGACGCTCGGCGAAATATGTTCTGCCACAGCGATATGGCCCTCGGCATCGGGGTAGCTTCCCACTGGAATGTCCTCCTGTTCGGAGTTGTCAGACGTAGCTTCCGCGTCGTTGGCACGAGAGCTGCCCGTCGTCGATGAGGTGTCGCTGTTCGATACCGAGAACAACGTCGCGAGGTCGGCCACTGCGGAGGTCGAACCCGGAACGTCGCTCGGTGTCGTACCGTCCGGTGCATCGTCGGGTCCGCCATCAGCGTCGAAGATGCCGATCTGACCGTCGTCGGGGCCGTCGCCGAGGATCGCCCACAGACGGAGAGCGGTCATCCGCTGCCGCCGTTCCTCACAATGGATGGTGCGTTGGACGGTGTAACGGGGTGTCTTGCCTGCGCGTTCCTCGGCGATCAGAACTCCCTCGTCGTAGAGGGCCCGCAGCGCCGTGCCTCGATCGATCTGTGGAGCATCGGACATCGTCGATGCCGCGGCTTTCAGAACCTGTTCGAGGGCAGTCGATTCGATCAACAGCTGCGCTTCACCGTCGCGTGGTCCGGGGTCGGTGAGCACGTACCCCAACCGGATCCCGCGTGCGTCTTCGCGGTACTTCTTGACGTCCTGATAGTCCGAGACCAACGTCCGTCGCCACCCCAACCGGCCGGCGAGCGGGCGGTCGGGTGCTTCACCGGTACGAACGTCGTCGACGTAGGCCAACCCGGTACGCAGTGCGTGCGCAAGGAGCTCGCGCACCCGCGCCCCGGTACGTGAAGGCAGATCGGGATCGGCCGCAGCGACGACCGCGTCGTGCAATCCGCCGTCGACGACGTCGAGAACTTGCTCGACCTCATCGGCATCGAGCGCGCCGACATCGAGCAGAAAAGCGGTGAACGCCTGCCACCCTGCCCACACTGCACCGACCGCTTCGGCCTGGCGCACGGTCTCACCCTGCTCACGTAAGCCCTCGGCGTAGTGCGCGCCCTCGTTGAAGACCTTTTCCCGCAGTTCCTCGAGGCGGGGGCACAACCACTGCAGGAACGAGGCCATCAGCAGGGCGCGTCCATGTCGAGACTGCTCACTGTCGAGTCGAATCAGCTCGTCGAGTTCGATCTCGTCGGACTGCAACGGCACCACCAACATGCGCTGAGCGCCGGACCCTGGTCGAGGCATGACCTCGGAGGTCACCATCGCGGACGATCGGGGGGCGGTGCCGTCGAGGATGCTCAACCCGTCGCGACTGGAACGGCTCCGTTGTTCGCCGTTGTGGACCATGCGCGCGAACTCTTCGAGCGCTTTCTGTGCAGCCCCCCAGTCTCGTGTGGGAGCGACATCATCGGCCCAGTACAGCGCATCTTTCGACGAATTCAGTTTGATGCGAAGCGCATTGAGAGTGTCACCGTTACCTGACATCGACGATGCCGGCCGCCGACGATCCCACAGCTCACCGAAGTGATGCATCGCGATCGACGCGATCGAGGTCTTGTACGAACCGGGCGAACCAATGAGCGAAAGAACCCAGGGGTTGGGTCCCAAGGCCGCGCGAAAGACGTGCCCGAGCAACGGAGCAGCGATTCGCACCGGCAGACGCGTCAGCATCGATCCCGAATCGACCATGAAGGCATCACGCAATCGAGGTGCATCGGCGATCGGGCACGGCAGGTCGTAACGCGAGAGCGGTCCACTGAGCAGAACCGGCGCAACACGGGCACCGGCAGCACTGATAGCGCCACCCGCGTGCACGTAGAACCACTCGTCGTTTCGGTCCTTACGCCAACCGGTGGAACGGAATCGAACCGTCCGGGCAATCGTCACTCCACCCGCCACTTTCAGGGCGTCGCGAAGTTTGGCGATTCCAGAGGGTTTGGAGTCGTACGTCGGCGGCCCGGGAAGAGAATCCGCCCAGGTGCAGTCCCGATAGTCCTGTGCGTCCACCCGCATACGCATGAACTCGCCCGTATCGGGATGGGTGTACCCGATGACGACAGCGGAAAGCTGTTCGGGCGACGGCGGATTGGCTTCCCGCTGCCCGACGATATCTTCGCGTCCGAGCAGGGTCGGTGCGTCGACGTCGAGGCCGTCGTCCTGCGATTCGAGGTATTCCATCTCCACGATCCGAGCATCGATGCTGAGCACCATTTTGGCGGTCTGCTCGCCATCTCGGTTGGTGACGATTTCGACGAGGCTTCCCTCTACGACCCGATACGTCGGTGCAGATATCTGAGCGCCGCGGGTGGCCGCCCCGACCAGGTGCAGTCGGGGTCCGTCAGGGAGCGGATGTGTCGATTCACCGGCGTCGATGTGGCTGGATCCGGTCGCCGGCGGCACCGCGTCGTGCTCGTCCTCGTCGTGCAGCAGCGGTGGAATCGGAGTGCGCGAAATATCGTGTGCGGCACGGGCAGCCGTGCGGGCAGTACGCCACACAGCGGTAGCGGCATCGACCGCTTCTTGCGACCACTTCGTGCCCTCAGCGGCAGCGAAACTACGCACCGCATCGACGGCTTCGCTCAACGGCTCGAACAGGCGCTCCGCCTCGACGGCCCAGCGCCCAGCGAGGCGGATCTCGTCTGCGCACTCATCCTGGTGACCTGATACTCGCCCGCGCTCGGCACGCGCAGCCGCTTCCTGAGCCGCCTTTTCGACCTCGGCGGCCTTGCCGCGCAGCTTGGCCAGCGCAGCATGTGCCGCAACCTCACCGACATGGACGGGAATCAACCCGTTCCACATATCGTCCGGATCCCACAGCTGGGCCTCGACGTGATCTGTGAAGTCTGATTTGTCATCTGTTGTGCCGGGTAGCAGCAGTTGTACCTCGGCATCAACTGCGCCGAGCAGCGACGCCAGTTCGATGCCGCGCTCGTATCCTGCGGCGTCACGATCGAGCACAACGCGCACTGCGGCACCGGCGAACACCTCGGCGAGCTGTGGCGGAAAGTTCAGGCCACCCTGGGCATTCGTGGTCGCGCACAGACCGAGACGCATCGCGGTCTCGACATCCTTTTCGCCCTCGAGCAGCCACACCGGCTGGCCGGCCGACAGCGCCGCTTGCAGCTGCGGCATCGCGAACAGGACCGGAGTGAACACCGCAGGCTTACGTTTGACGTACGTGCGATTCGGACCGACGAACAACTGCCGGAATCGTTTGTGTTTGACGCCGCACGAGGTGCACTCCTCGCGGATGACCTCCTGCACCAATACGCTGTCGGCATCGGTGTAGGGATAGCGCGCAACTTCCGACCAAGAGTGCTCGACCTCGGGCTCCGGCATCGGACCGGCAATCCGAGCAGGCAGACGCCCCAGACGCCCACGTCGTTTGCCCGCTGCCCGTTGCTGCGGGGATCTACCGACACGCGGTGCGCTCGGATCCCGACTCGGCAAGGGTTCGTCGAACAGATCGGACACACCGATATCGAGACGCTCGGCGATTTCTGCGGCCGTCGCTGAGCAGCCATGGCACCGCAGCAGCACCATTCCAGAACCGTGGTGGCCCGGAGTCCAGGTGACAGACAGCGAAGCGTGACGGTCGTCGTGAACGGGGCATCTCGCCTGAAACTGGGTACTCGATGTGGCTTTGAAGCCGCCGAGCTGCTCGAGGCGTGGACGGATGTTGTCCATCGACCACATGTGGCCGCGGTTGGGAGTCGGTGACGTCACGACTCACCGCCGACACGTAGATGTACGACGCGCGCTGGGTTCGGAGCGCAAATCACGGCGAGGCAGGGGTACTGAGCTATGATGTCAATACACCTCCTGTCGTGTTCGTGGTTGTTCCCGGTGGGTGGTTGGAGCGGAGCGATTCGCTCACTTGTGAATCCGGAAGACCCCCCTTCTCGCCGCCAAGCACGAGGGGGGTTTTTCACTGTCTAGGGGTAGGTCATCACGCGCCCAGCTTGTACTGTGCGGGATCGATTCGATCTTGGATGTAATGCGGCATGGGTAGATCATGGTGCAGCGCCATGACATAGACGTAGTAGTCGCTGAGGTCGAGGCCAAGGGCGTCGGCCTCGTTTTTGTAATGCGCATACTGCGTGTCGGGCGTGCGCACCATTGCGGGTATGCGAGGGCCCTTCGACTCTCTCCCAGGTTTGCTTCCAGCCATGCGATCACATTAAACGGATTCGGTAACAGAAACAGGGAGGCCGCGACATCCGGTGTGTCGCCTGCCTGTCGTGCCACGTTCACATGTTCCTCCGCACCTCGTCCGTACCCGCCCTCGCACCACACATGACAGGTAGATCCGTCTCGATCTACCTCTGTGACAGAAGTGGCGAAATCTCTCGACATTGTCTCTGCGGCACCGGACACGACGAACACCCCAGCTCGTCGAACCGACCCGCTGCGCAAGCCCCTTCATCGATATACGCGTGACCTTGGCTCTTTTATGTGGGGAGCATGGGGAGCATGGAGATAAGGGCAGCTCAAAGGCAAAAAAACGCTCCCCACCGGAGTGGGGAGCATGGTGGGGAGCACGGTGGGGAGCCAGGAGCAAGACGCTCTGGCCCGGCGGATCAAGAGATCAGATAGTCCTCAACGACCGCAGCAATCAGCGCGCTTCGTGAGGGGATGAGCGGACTTGCTTCTACCTGCTCGTCTATCCATCGGGTCTGGGCTACCCACAGATGTGGACGCACCTCCACTCCCCCGCTCGCGACCTTCGGGCGGGCCAGACGCGGCATGCCACCGCGTGGCGATTCGACGGCGCGAGGGGCGAAGAGGCGAACCAAGGTTTCCGGGGTGTGCGCGGCGAAGGCATCCTCGACGATCTCGCCGTAGGACTTCTTCTCCCGCTGAGATCGCGTCTTCCAGGCCTCTTTGACCGTCGCGGGAACGTAGACCGCGATCGGGCGCACATCTTCATCACCGACAATCGCAGCCAACGGCTCCGCTGTAGCGGTGTCGGCCCCGGTTTCGGGTGTGGTGGCTACGTCCTCGGTTGCGGCAGTGCTGCCCCCGGAGGGCGAGGCAGATGTAGCAACCTCGGTCGGAGGCTCTGGTGCAGGTGCTGCAGGAGCATCCGGTGCAGATGTCACGTCCGGAGCCTGTACGTGCGGCTCGTCGACGGCTCTTTCGGCAGCCACGTCGGTCGAGCGTGGTTCCACTGCGGCAGGCCTGGCGAGGGAACCCGTTCCATTGCGAGGGAAAATGTTGGCGAGGCCAGATCCACGGGGAGCGGGCTTGTCGAATTGGTCCGCCAGGCTGGGTCGCTTCTTGCGATCAGTGGTGCTCATGCGGGTGCTACCTCTTCTGCGTGATCGGCTTCGGCAGCAAGCTCGGCCAAGCGTTGCAAGACCTCAGCTGCTAGGGCCTCGTAGTCATCCGCCAACCCGGTTGCATCCCGAGAGAGCAGAAGGCTGGGTGGTTTCACCTTGTCCCTCAGCGCTTTCAACCGAGCCTTCTTTGCGCTAGCAGTAGCGCCTTCGAGTTCGTGAGCTAGGAGCCCATGCCGCCGCGCGTCGGCAGCGGCGCTCTCCATGTAGCGGATTGTCGTGCCGAAGATGGGGGCAATGGTGTCAGGAATGGCTTGCGTAATACTTTCCCTCACCTGGTCCTGGAGCCGTTGTGACCTACTGCCGACCGCAAACAGAAGCATGCCAGCCAATCTCAGTTGCGGATTGTGCTCCCGGGCACGCGCGAAGCGCTCGGCGACGCGGTCGAGGCCGTCGAGGCTGCCATCGTCGGCGCGAGTAGGGATGAGAACGGACGACGTGCAGTACAGCACCGCATCACCGATGATCACGTCGCCTGGCGGGGTATCGAAGAGAACAATGTCGTAGTCGGGAACGATCGGGGCAAGGACTTTGTGGAGGATCTGCCCCAGCGATTCGCCCCCGCGGCTGAGCCTGGAGAGCATCATGCCAGCAACGTCGACGAGCGCAGGACCAGCGGGAATGACGTCTAGACCGGGTCGGACGTCTTTGATGATCGGGGGTTGTCCGCCTGACATCAACGACATCAGAAGTTCTTCACCGGACTGCTTTTCGTAACCGAAATCGCGGGCCAGGTTGCCCTGAGGGTCGAACTCCCCGACGAGAACACGGTAGCCGGCAGCGGCGAACAGGCCTGCGAGGTTGGCAACAACCGTCGTCTTGCCCACTCCCCCTTTACCTTGGGTGACTGCGAGGGAATTTGATATTGCCATCGATAGAACCTTCCTTCCAGAGTCCTGGATCCGCGTGCATCTATTCGAGCGCTGCCGTGGAGAAGCGTGACCGGGAGGCGTTCACGGTGCCGAATCGGTACGTGCGAGCGGCTCGACTTGTCCCGCACGCTCTTGTGCGGGCGGATGCGCAGGTTGTCGTGCGTGGTTGTGTGCGCGAGAGTACGCCCAGTCACGCACGTCAGTCAACACGGTCTAAGTCGCGTAACACCATGCGTATCAATGCTCGCACTCTTACGCGGCAAAACACGCGCAATAAAACATGTAGTACTGCGCCCTAGTAACAGCGTACCAATACGCACGTTAAGTCGCATATCAACACCCTTGTTAACACGTGAAGAAACACGGGCATTGATGTGCTGACCAAAACGGTATTTAACCCGCGTGTTGACGTGCGGAGTTCTACCCGGTATTGCATGCGTAGTATTACGCGTATTAACCAACGGTGTAACAAGCGTATTTGTACGCCCTCAAACACGCGGTTTAGTACGCGATGAAACCAACGCTTTACTGTGCGAGGAGTACTACGAAGTGCTACGCCCATTGTGTTGGGATGATTGCCCGGTAGACGGTAACGGAGGTAGGGGAGCAGAGCACTGGGATGATGAACGGGATCGAGAGTGGGTAGTTATGTCGGATCAACAAAGCGTCGATATGTGCGAATCAGCGTGCGATTCGAGCTGCGATCATGGCCGCGACTCCCAATCCGCAGGCTCTGCTGGCTTCGCGAAGGCTCAAGCGAAGTGTTGAGGGGAGAGGTATCGGTAGGGGAGTGCGAGGATTGCTACGTAGTTCGACGCGAGCCTGGCACGAATTTCACATAAGACGCCAGGTCAACGGGGGACTGTTCGCGTTCCAATCAGCGTAGATCCGAATAGCTCTGACGCAGTCGGCGGCGGGGATCGCCAGGCTCTCCGCGGGTCGTTCGCTGTTCGGCTATCCGTTGTTCCAGACCGATCTTCGACGCCATTTGGGTGGCCCACAGCAGGGTGGCGTCAGGGACTGATTCTGAGAGTTCAACGGTGAGATCTACAAGGGTGTCTTCGAGCAGTGTCTCGGCGGCTCGGTAGAGGCTCCACAGGTGGCTCAATTCCCAACTAAGAATGAGGGGATTTCCGAACATCATGCGCTCACAGGAACGTTGAATGCGCCGGACTTGAGGGTTGCTCAGAGCTGTCGGATCGTGCGGGTCGGCCCAGGTCGCAAGGTAGCTGCTCTGCTCGCATGTCCACGGCAACAGCAGGAGCGCATCAGTCGCGAAAGTCCAGCTCTGCGTGTCGAGAACGTGTTGTGACTGTTTGAGGGCGCGGCCCAGGGCTCGCTGGCAGGTCGTGGTGTAGTCGGCGAGCGCTAGCCGACATCGCTCCAGTTGTGCCAGGTCGTGCACTGTGTGGAACTGGTCCTGTCCACGAGTGAATTCGGTGGCAACGAGCGCGGCCTCGGTGTCCCACCAGCGAAACTGGGACTGACGATGGAACTCGCGGTGCCATCGTAGGTCGTCGAGCGTTCGGGCTGCGACGCCGCTGCCTGGCGCGGTGGCGGTGTCGGAGAAGCTCATCGTTCAATGGTTGCAGGTAAATGGTGGTGTGTCACCACCCCTCTGGCATCAGTTCTATGACTGTGCCCACGGCCGAAGAGGTAGATGTGGTGGTTTTCCTGGTGAGCTCTGCATGGCGATCGGTTCAAGATCGTCGGTGAACGACGCTGCGTTGAAGAAACATTGGCGGCAGATTGTGGACACACATGAAAGCCATCAAATCAAATAGCACTGAGTCACGAGAACCACATCAGTCCGACATGAGTGTCAAACGATAACAAAATCGTGTTGTGATCACGTGGCAGTGATCATAATCCAACTTGTCTTGGAGTCAAGAGGCAGCGCCGAGTGCAGTTCGGTTGAGAGTCAGTCAACGGCCCGTAGAAGTTGCAGAGGACATTGCTTGCGGCACGGACCGTCAGGGGTCGGTGCCGCGCCGCGTTTGCTTCGGAACTGAACGAGTGCGCGATCGACTACCTTGTTACTGAAATGTTATGTACCGCGTGTTGATCACCACTGTTGTTGAGGTGGAGATAGCCTTTGTCCTGGTGGGGAGGGGATGGGGTCCTCTTGCGGGACGAACACGGGGTTCGTTTTGCAGGGTTCGGTTCGGATCGACGCTGTTCGCGGTGTCCGGGAGACCCGGTATATCTCGTACGTCGCACTCAAGCCTGCGACTCAGGTACACGGGGACATCGGAAGGATCGTGAGTGAGGACCGACAGCGCTGAGAGTGCGAACGTGCCGACATCTCCGCCTGCGCGACAGTCGCTCGGGGCAGCCTTCATGCCACCGCCGCCGGCCGGATCGATAAGTGCTATGTCAGCGGAGGTGGTGCAGTTGAGTTCAAACGAGGAGGAGACATCCTCTGGTGCAGCTGAATTGGGGCACGACGACACGATTGTGCCGTCGACGGTTCATCTTGCTGTCGGGGTTGCACACGGTCTGGCGAAGGAGAGCAAACGGACAGGGAGAACCCACGGCGAGGTGGTCATCACTGCTATCGAGGATGTCCACAGCGATCTCGAAAGCCTTCTGTTTCCGGGAGGCAAGGTCGGCGGAGGTCTGTTCCGCGCCAGGGGAGTAGGTGGGAAGCCGTCTGAGGGTAAGGCGGAGAAGAAGGGAGTCACGGTCGGGTTGTACGCCGATGACTGGGTGATCATCGATCAACTGAAAGACCAGTTCAAGGCCCGTTCCCGCAGCCACCTCATCGGAACTGCCCTCAAAGCACATCTCGGCCTCGACGCCACGACACAAACGGAAAGTGACTGAGCTATGCCCATGTTCGGCAATCTCAAAGAAAAGACATCGACCGCCACAGTGGGGGAGCCGCGCAGCGCAAGAGAGGCATCTCCTAAGCCGGGCCATGACTTCACCGAAGTCGTATCCACCACCAAAGTGCGCCGTCGACGGTCGTACTGGATCGCGGGAGTCGCCTTGATGACCGTCGCAATCGTAGGAGCGGTCTTTTTGGTGAACGCCATGCGCGCCACCACGACAATTCTGGTGCTCGCCCGCGACGTGCCACAGGGGGAGACGATCACCACCGACGACCTCAAAACCGCAGAGGTCAACAGCGATGCGACCATCGCGACCGTTCCTGCCACAGACAAAGCATCGGTCGTGGGCCAGAGCGCAGCAGTTCCGCTCCTGAGCGGATCGGCACTGAACCCATCGTCGTTCACCAACGCCGTAATCCCCAGCGGGGACAACACTTTGGTCGGCATCACCGTCGCAATCGGCAAACTTCCCGCAGAGCCACTGCTCGCAGGCGACAACGTCCGGATCGTCGACACTCCCCGAGATCAAGACGATTCCCCGGTGCAGGGTCCGGTCACCGCGAACGCACAGGTCGTTGCCGTGAAGGACATCCCCGAGACCGGACAGACGACAGTGGACGTTCTGGTCAAGAAAGACGAGGCCAGCTGGATCGCCGCCCGAGCCGCCACCAACCGCGTCGCCATCGTCCTCGACTCCCGGGAGCGCTGAGCCATGCTCGTCACCCTGACCTCGATCTCCGGCTCGCCAGGCGTCTCGACGACCGGCCTGGGCATCGCTCTCACCGCAGACTCCCGCAAGCTGCTGTACATCGAGGCCGATCCGATCGGATCGTCCCCGACGCTGGCCGGGTACTTTCACGCGCGCCGCCGGCACGACCGATCGATCATCCAACTGGTCGAGCCGAACAGGCACGGCCGAATAGGCCCAGCCTTCCAGCACCAAATAGTTAGAATCGGGCCGTTCGATCCAGAGGAGCCGACCAAGGCGCAAGGATGGTTCGTCCCCGGCCTGGTCAATGCAGCTCAAACGGAATCGATGAAGTCGACGTGGGGCCCGTTGGGGGCACATCTGGCGTTGTTGTCGAAACAGGGCGGCGGTGACCTGCTCGTCGACGCCGGTCGCCTCAATCTACGGTCCGGACATCAAGACCTGATCCGTCACAGTGACGTTATCGCCATAATGCTCAGACCGACCAGGACCGCAGTGGCAGCGGTTCGTGCTGGCTTGGGCCCACTACAGCAGCATCTGGAGAATACGAAGTCGCCGGCCAGCATCGGCCTCATTGTCAGGGGTACCGAGCCCTACAGCGCAGCCGAGACCGCCGCGGCGACCGGCCTCGACGTCATCGCAGTCCTTCCCGAATCACCGGTACACGCGCAAGTTTTTTCCGAAGGTGCCTCGCTCAGTAATTGGCGGCGACGTCGATCAAGCTATCTACGCGCAATCGACGGAACCTGGCAAAAGATCGAGCGCTTCCACGAAACGCACCAGCCCGTATGGATCGCCAACTCGCCATACAGCTCACAGCCCGCGTAACGAGCCGACAAGGCCAAAGGGAGAACACCCGCATGACCAACAACGCCCCCGACTTCGACTACGACGAGCGACCAGCCCTACCCGACCTACCGATGTTTGCCGCCGATCCGATCATCCTCGACGATGGCGACAACGAGATAACTCGTTACAGGAGCGGGCAATACGGCTCCTCATCTGCAGGTCTGCTCGCCGCAGCCGGCAAGGACGGTCGCCACTCCCACCCGGAACCCGAGCGACTCGAGACGGTCCCGTTCACATCGCCATCACCATTTCCAGCTGAGCGGTCGGACGTCGCGAGGACCAACCACCAATTGGTCAAGCAACTGACCAAAGAAGCATCCGAAATCCTCTCTCTCCGTAAGACCCAACGAGCAGATCAGGCCCTCAACCCTGAGCTGGGCGTCACTGCCATGACCCCGGACGAGGAGCGTGAGTCGGGCAGGCAGATCGTCATAGATCTCGTCAGCAAAGAAGTGCAGTCCGCGATCGACACCGGTCACGAACAGCTGAGCGTCCAAGAGGAACAGACGCTGGTCAAAGCGGTCTTCGACACGCTGTTCGGACTCGGCCCACTTCAGCCGCTCGTCGACGACCCGAACGTCGAGAACATCCTCATCAACGGCGACAGCGTCATTGTGATGTACCCCGACGGGAGTCTGCAGGCACGACCGCCGATCGCGGACAGCGACGAAGAGCTCTACGACTGGCTCACCAACCTCGCGCAGCGCGCACCCGGTGGTGGACGACCGTTCTCGCAGGTCAACCCCAACCTCCGCCTCAATCTGCCCGGCGACATCCGCTTGTCCGCGATGGGCTACTCGGTCCGCCATCCCAGTATCGCCATCCGCATGCACCGCCACAAGGATGTGACCATCGACAAGATGGTCGAAATGGGTGTTATGCCCCAACTGTTGTCCGAGATCCTCAGCGCCGCAGTCATCGGTGGTGCCTCCATCGTGATCTCCGGGCCCATGGGATCAGGTAAAACAACCAACCTTCGTGCGCTCGCCAACTGCCTTCCCCTGCAAACACGGATCGGCACAGCAGAGACAGAGTACGAACTGTTCCTCGACAAACTCGACGGTCGCAGACCGTATGTTGTTGCAGCCGAGGCAATCACCGGCGGCGGCGAACGAAACGAGCTGACCGGAGCGCTACGCGGCGCGACGACGCTGTCCGACATCCTTTACCAGTTCGTGCGAATGCAGCTCGACCGTGTCATCGTCGGAGAGGTAGCCGGCGGCGAGATCATCGACATGTTCAAAGCAATGCAGATGGCCAAAGGCTCCCTGAGTACCACGCACGCCGAGCATGCCGCCGGCGCGATCGACCGCCTCGTCACCTGCGCCCTCGAAGCAGGAGTGCCGGTCGAGTACGCCTACCGCCAAGTGGCACACCACATCAATCTGATCATTCAGCTGCAGACGGACTACGAATTTACCGACACCGGCGAGAGGCGTCAGGTCCGATTCGTCAGCGAGGTCATCCATATCGAGGCCGGCGAAAACGCCATGCCCGCAGTAACCAAAATTTACGAAGGAAAGCCGGGCGGGACCGGCGAATACGGAACTTTGCCCCCAGCTTTGCTCCGCAAGCTCTACGCAGGCGGTTTCAGTCCGAACCAAATCCCCATCAACACGATCACAGGTGGTGGGCTCTGATGTACACGTTCACGGCCGTCGGTATCGTCCTTGTCTTTGCCGCCGGGATGTGGTTTTTTGCCAACGGAATTCGCGATCGCCGCGACCCGACTGCGCCGACACGCCACCGCACCTCACGTGCGCGGATTGCCCGGCGGACAAAATTACTCCTCGCCATCGGAACTGCCGTCGGCCTTGCTGCATGGCTCCTCAGTGGATGGTTCGTACTCTTCCCCATCATTCCGATCGCAGCAGTAGGCGTCCCCTACCTACTCGGATCGTCAGCCGCCGCCGACGACATCGAACGCCTCAATGCCCTCGAAGAATGGGTGCGCAACCTGACTGGAGTGCTCGCAGCAGGATCCGGCCTCGAACAGGCCATCATCGCAACGCACAGGGGAATGCCTCAAGCATTGCGTCCGGAAATTACGAGCCTCATCACGCGCCTGCGTGGCAATGTGTCGATCGACGAAGCGTTGCTTCGGTTCGCAGACGATCTCGACGATTCCACCGGCGACTACGTGGTCGGTGCACTGCGGCAGGCAGCTCGCCTGCGCGGCTCCGGACTCACCGCAGCCTTGAAGCGACTTTCAGAATCGGTGGCAGAGAACGTGCGCAACCGCAGAACGGCCGAAGCGGAACGGCAAGGGCCCCGCACGACCGCTCGCGGGGTCACCGTCATCACCGTCGTTGTCATCGTTGGGTTGTTCCTGTTCACCAACTACATGGACCCGTACAAACAGCCCCTCCTCCAGCCCGTTCTGTTCCTCGAATTCATCGGTTTCGGCCTGGTGCTCGGGTGGATGAAGCGATACACCTTGCCAGTGAAATACCCCAGGTTCATCGGCACCAAGGACCGCGACGCAGCAAACACCGCACGTGAGAGGAGCGCAGTATGAACAACTTCGAGCTCTGGGCGATCGCCCTTGCCGCTCTCGCCGCTCTCGGCTTGATCCTCCTCGTTCTCCGCATACTGCCGGCCGACCCAGCACTCGGCGATGCCATGGAACGACTGTCCGGTGCAGCCCCGGACCCGTACACCGTCGACACCCGCGGCGGTGACGACCTCACCGGTTCGGATGCCCTGTCCTACAAGGTCGGTGCCCGCTTCTACCCGCGGCTGCGATCGCAGGCGTGGTTCAGGATCCCGACCGCGGACCTGGCGATCCTCCGAGAAACTCCACAAAAGTTCATCGGAGACAAAATCCTTTCCGCTGCAATAGGTCTGATCATCGCGCCGATTTCGATCGCACTCCTGGCGCTGTTCGGCATGGCAGTGCCCCTGACTTTTCCCGTAGCCGGTTCCCTCGTCCTGGCGCTGGTGGGATTCTTCGCGCCCGACGCCGACGTCAAGACTCGCGCCGCTAGTGCCCGACTCGAATTCACCCGAGCATTGGCGGCGTTCATCGACTTCGTTTCGTTGAACCGAAGTGGCGGCGTCGCTGCATTCCAAAGTCTCGAACGCGCTGCCGCAGTGGGCGATAGCTGGGTGTTTCTACGTCTGGATGCCGAGCTTCAGAAAGCGTCCCTCGCCGGACAGGCACCATGGGCTACTCTGTCCAATCTTGCAGCCGAACTGGCGCTGCCGGAGTTGGGAGATCTCGCGGACATCATGACCTATACCGGCGACCAGGGAGCGAGCGTGGCCGACACTCTTGCCGCGCGGGCCGGAGCGCTCCGCAGTGCCCTGCTCTCGAAAGAACAAGGCGAAGCAGGAGCCAAAACGAAGAAGATGGACGCACCTCTCGGCACCTTGGCCGTGCTGTTCATGATCATGCTGATCGTGCCGGCCGGAGTGAACATCATGGGCGGCGTCTAGACCGAACAACCCGAATGCGTTGTCATTCAACGATCAACTACCAAGTTTGAGCTGTGCAAACACCGATCCGTGCACTTCACCTGCTCGAAGTGTCCGGTCTTGGCGATAGTCTGACCGGCATCCAGAACCGTCATAACCAGGGCTTTTACATATCGAAGGGAAACGTCACATGGCAGCATCGCGCACAATCGCAAACCGGATCGCAGCAACCACCGCAACACTGTTCGCATTGGCACTGTTCTCCTATACCCGGATGACCGAGCGCGCCGGCGGACGCAAAAGCGACAAGGGCTACAGCATGGAGACCGTCGTCATCACCGCCGGCCTCGTCATCCTCGCCATCGCTATCGTCGCCGGAATCACCGTGGTTGCACAGCGCTACCTCAACCGAATCCAGTAACCCCACCACTCGCCCAACGAGACAGGGGAGGACCAGCGTTGCTCACCGACACACATGTACCACTACGCGAATGGCTCACCCGCATACGTCGAGACGACCGCGGCGCAGCCCTCGAAACAGTCGTGGTATTCGGCGTCGTCCTACTGCTCTTCCTCATCGCAATCCAGGCAGCTCTCTACGCTCACGCACGGACCGTAGCGATTTCGACCGGTGAAGAAGCTCTACGACAAGCGCGATCGCAATTCGGCAGCGCTGCGGCCGGAACAGCGGCGGGCTACGCCTTCGCATCCACCGCCGGCCCGACGACCCTTCGAGCACCCGTCATTGTCGTCAACCGAGGCTTGCGAGAAGCAACTGTCCAGATCACCGGACAACCCATCCGCCTCATCCCCTTCTTCTCCCTCGACATCAATGTCAGCGAGACGCTTCCCGTTGAACGAGTCACTGCCCCAGGAACCAGATGAACACCGCGAACAAACTGCGCCAGCTGGCAGCCGCAGCCAGAGCCGACGACCGAGGATCGGCCCTGCAGACTGTCATCGTCGCCCCCGCCACACTGTTCCTGATCGCACTGATCGTCACCTTCGGCGTTCTCGCGCAAGCGCACCAGAAAGTAGTCCACGCCGCGAACGAGGCCGCGCGTACCGCCTCCATCGCGCGAACGGCGTTCTCCGCAGCCCCCGATGCGCAAGCAGCCGCGCGAAACGACCTGGCAGCACGAGGGCTCACCTGTTCCGCTCTCAACGTCAACACCGACCTCGGCGGATTCAGAACTCGCCCCGGCGTCACGGCTTCCGTCTCGGCCACCGTCACGTGCGTCATCTCCCTCGACGCACTCGGATTCCCGCAAGTCATGGGCTCACGGACCATCACAGCAACCGCGACTTCACCCGTCGACACCTACCGGGAGCGCGCCTGATGACCGAAGCACTACGCCGGGCGGTGGCCGCCTGCACACGGCGAGACGCGCACAACGACGCCGGAACCATCGCCATGTGGAGCGTCATCACAGCCATGGCGTTGCTGATCATGATGGGTCTCGTCGTCGACGGCGGCGGCAAAGTTTACGCCAAGCAGCGCGCCGAGCAAGTCGCTGAAGAAGCAGCCCGCGGGGCAGGACAAGCCATCATCGAACCACTCGCAGTCCGCGGTACCAACGTCGTCGTCAACCCGCTGACAGCCCAAGCCAAAGCCACCAAATACCTTGCCGCAGCAGGAATCCCCGGCGTCGTCGTGCAGACCGGACCGACAACACTGCTGATCACCACCACAACGACCTACCAACCCCGTGTCCTCGGTTTGATCGGCGTCGGGCCACAGCAGATCATCGGAACAGCCACCGTCAACCTGAACCGCACCAACCTCGGAATCCCCGGCACACCATGACCAATCGACCGCAGAGCAGACGAGTCGCAGAACTCCACGAGAAGACGGAGGACGTGATTCGACAGCTCGCGGCGCAACGCTGCACGACCCCGGCCACCCTGCAGCCATCGGAAAGGACACCCGCATGACCACCATCCGACGGCGCTTGACTGGTTTGCTCTACCTGATCGTCCTACTCGTCCTCGTCGTCGGAATTCCGCTCGCACTGTGGACATTCCGCGGCAACCCAATACCGACGACGCTGCCCGATCTCGACCAGATCAAAACAGCTCTGACCACCCAAGACGACGGATCACTCTTCCTCGGATTCGTGACCTGGATCGGCTGGCTCGCCTGGGCCACCTTCACCTTCAGCACCGTCATCGAACTCGTCGCAGCACTACGCGGCATCAAAGCACCTCAACTCCGAGGCCTCGGCTTCCAGCAGCGAAGCGCCTCCGTTCTCATAGGCGGAGCGCTCATGCTGGTAACAGCGGGCACCGCCACAGCCCAACCCCTCACCGCCACAGCACTACCGCTCTTCGACGCCCCTGCCCACTCGGCACCGATCCAAGTAACGCAACAAAGCCAACCGCATCCAGCAGAAGCCCCCGCCCGCCCCATCAACGGGGAAACCATCACGGTGCAGCAGGGCGACAGCCTATGGAAACTCGCAGAACGCCACCTTGGCGATGGCTTTCGATACACCGAGATCAAGCAACTCAACGCCGACGTCCTGACCGTCGACGGATGGCTGCAACCAGGATGGAAACTTCAGCTCCCCGCCGCCGCACCCACAACCGTCGACGGGGCCTACACAGTTCGAGAAGGCGACAGTCTCTGGAGCATCGCCGAGCAACATCTGGGTGACGGACACCGCTACAAAGAAATCATCAACGCCGACGGAACTGCACCGTCGACAATCATCCACGTCGGCCAGCAGCTCACCGTCAACGATCAAACCGCCGAGACCGTCACGCCCGAACCGGGTCCGGTTGCTTCCCCCGACCCGGCCCCGGTTGCTGCCGCTCCTGTACCTGCTGCTGTGCCCGAACCGACCGTCGCTCCTGAACCGGCCCCGGTCGCTGCCGCTCCCGAACCGGCTCCGGCTGCCGCTCCTGAACCGGCCCCCGCAGCAGCGCCTGAACTGTCCTCCGCTGCACCTCTCCTGGGTGGCACCGACGTTCCGGAACAAGCGGAGATGGTTCCGGGCGGTGACGAACAGGCTCAGGCAGAAGCGCAGGCCGCTGCCGCCGCCGCTGCGAAGATTTTCGGCATCGAACTCAACAGCGCTTCGTCACAGCTACCTGCTCCGACAGCGGCGGCTCCTGAGCCAGCGCCTGCTCCAGCAGCCCCTGAGCAGGCAGAGGCCCCCGCCCCGTCGGCGGTTCCTGAGCCAGCGCCTGCTCCGGTGGCCGCCCCTGAGCCAGCAGAGGCTCCCGCCCCGGTGGCAGCTTCCGAACCTGCTGCTGAGTCCGCGGGCGCAGATGTTGTGGCACCCGGGCCGGCACCCGCTCAAATGCCTGCTCCAGCGCAGACGTCGTCACCCAGTCCTGCTGCAGCTCCCGCCCCGACTCAGCCAGCCACCCAGATCCCACTGAATACATCGACGACAGACCCGGTATATATCGCCGCCACTGCGCAGCCAAGCGATGTCTCCGAGGATCAGAACAGCACATTGTGGCTCGGTATCTCAGCCCTAGCGGCCATCGGACTGGCTGGGGCCTTCGGGCTGCGCCGGCACCGTCAACAGCACGATCGCCGCAGAGGCGAGACCCTCCCTCAAACCTGGGGCGCTGCAGCAGTTGTGGAAGAACAGATTCATTCTGCAGCGGACAACAACGTCCTCACGCGGCTCGACGAAGCACTGAGGACTATCGCCGAACACGCTCGGACACAGGGCAACGCACTGCCGGCATTACTCGGCGCATTCATCGGTCCCGATGCGGTGGAGCTAGTAATCCTTGATGACTCCGTACTGCCGGACCAGTGGCTCAGATCAGAGACCGGCACCTGGACCCTCCCCGCCGACGTCCGGATCGCCCCAGCACCCACCACAATCAGCCCGTACCCCACGCTCGTGACACTCGGTTCCACAGACGACCGAACCCAAGTTCTTCTCAACCTGGAAGAACTCGGCTACCTCGGCGTCTCAGCTTCACCAGAGCACGCCCGCGGCACTCTCCAGGCCCTGGCCCTCGAACTCGTCGAATCCCCGCTCGCCGACAATCTGCACCTGACGCTGATCGGTTTCGGACAGGAGCTCCCCGAACTGTTCGGCAACGGTCGAATCGAGCACACCGACCAACCAGGCGAAGTGCTGGCCAGACTCGCCCGACAAGCCGAACGTGACCAAGACACCCTCGTCGAACAACACATCGACAGCATTGCAGCGGCCCGTTCGATCTACGACACAAGCGAAATGACCGCCCCCGAAGTAGTTCTCATCGCGAGTCAGTTGACGGCCGACCAACAGCAATCACTCGATCAGATCCTGGCCGCCACACCGCGCGTGGCGTTCGCTGCCGCCAGCACCGCCAGCACCGCCAGCGAGAACACCCAGGCCGCGTGGACACTCGACATCGTCGACCGCAACACCGCAAGCCTTGTCAAACGAGACACCGACGGCGGCTTCGCATTCCAGCCAGCATTTCTCGAGCCGGACCAATATGAAGGCATTACCGCCTACCTCGCGACCGCCACACAGCCAGCTATCCCCACAGAGTCGTCCATGCACGACCCCTGGGCTGCAGCCGAAATCGACGCACACCTCACCGACGCCGAAAGCGCTGAGACCTTCCTCGACTCCGTCACCACGATCGACCCCACCGACCAGCTGCTGCTGAACGGAACTACCGCATCGGAGACCGCCCCCGACGTCACAAACGTTCCGACCTACAGCCCGGACGCCGCGCAGTGGACATCCCCAGAAGCGATCAGGTACGACGACCAGGCCCCACCCATCGCTCCTGTCGCTGGTGACGTACCGGCCCCGGGACATCTCTGGCTCCATCTTCTCGGGAAACCAGCAGTCACCACCCCGACCGGGGAGCCACCCAAGGACGGCCGTGAAGTACTCCTAACCGAGATCGCCGCTCTTCTCTCCATCCACCCGGGAATCAAACACGACTCCATCGACAAAAAGATCTGGCCTGCAGACAATTTCGACAAACTCCCTCTGGAGGATCAGCCGAAAAAGAAGGCGACACGACGCCAGAACTACCTCTCGAGACTGCGAAATTGGTTGGGAGAGACAGAGAACGGTGAGCAGGCATTTCCGAAGCACGGCGACCGCACCGGCCGCACCGGCTACCGACTGCACCCCGATGTCCGATCGGACTGGGACTACTGGCAACAACTGATCGACACCACTCCGGCCGCCGCCACCGATGCGGAATTGCGGACGGCTGCAGAACTGGTAAACGATCAACCATTCGCCGGGACACGGTCAGACCGTTACGGGTGGGCACGAAACCTACAGCAGCACATGATCTCGACCCTCGCGGATGCCCTCGAAGAGCTCGCCACCAGACAAATAAAGACCGGAGATCTTTCCGCCGCGCTCACCACCGCAAACCGCGGCGTCACCGTCGAACCGTTCCGAGAAGGTCTCTGGAGACTGGCGATCATCGCTACCCACGGGAGCGACGAGATCAGCAAGACCCAGGAGCTGATCGACCAACTGCTCGCGAACCTCGCCGACATCGATGTCGACCCAGAACCCGAAACCGACGAACTCTTGCGCGCCCTCGCGCAATTCCACAATGGCGGCAACGCCCTCTACCGGATCGGAGCAATAGCCAGTTGATAGCAGTCGCGTCAATCGAGGTGTCTGAAGTGTCCGGTAAGCACGTTACGGTCCAAACAGCCGCACCATTATCGTTATCGCAGTACAACGCACAGAACAACGTAGGGGGTCCACGATGATCAGCACACGACGTCGCACAGGCGCGGCAATCCTCGCAGTAGCAGCCGCTGCAAGCATCAGCGTCGCATGCGGGAGCGGTGACATTGAGGCGACCCCCGTAACGACCACCACGCAGCCGGTCCTCACGGGACCAGAGGGCGTCGAAAAGTCCCCGGAACAACAGGCGACCGAGCAGGCAACAGCAAAGGTGAATGAGTTCTTCGCCGTTCTCGCGAAGGTCGAGAGCGATCCTGCTGTAGACATCAACATGCTGGACTCTGTTGCGAGTGGAAAGATCCTCGATCAGTTGAAGGCAAACGTGAACCTGCGCCGATCTCAAGGAATTGTCTCCACGGGTGCTGCGACTGTCGCAGATGCATTCGTGACGGAACTGCAGGCACCAAAGGATGCTGACGGGAACCCAATTAAGGAAGAAGCGTCGGCAACATTGCGAGTCTGCATCGACAGCTCGAACTATGACCAGATCCGTCCGGACGGCACGAGTGTGCTCCCTCCTGACCGAGTCCGGCGGGAGCTGGGCAAGCCGACTCTGGAGAACGTGGCGTGGCCAGATTCATCAGGCTGGCGCATTGTTTCCGATGCAGTGACTTCTTCGGGTACCCCATGCGACGCACCATGATCGACGGTTTGGCAAGTAGGCAACTGGAATCCATAAGGGCGGTGGGTCATGCGTAAGCCGCTTGGGGTTATCGCATCAGTGCTTCTAGTTGGAGTGTTCAACGCGAACCCAGTATTTGCGCAGCCGGGGATCGGCACCGGAACTGGCGGTGCCTTCGGCGGAGGCTTGGGTGGTTCGACAGTTGTGGTCGAAGGTACGTACACGAGTGTGCCGTCAGGGGGTGGAACGACTGGATCCGCGCCAGCTGCTGTGGGCGGGGGAGGTGGTGGGAGCGCCGCGCCGTCCGGACCGCCGCTCGAGTTCGTTCCGTCGACTGACGCCGCCAATATGACGCTTGTTCGAAATGCTGATAGTGGTGCCCCGATGGCAGTGAACGTCGTTAATGATGACGGCACAACATGGTCCTGCGAAGCGGCCGGTCCGTGTGTTCAAATTCCGGACGTTGGGGTGCCGGCTACGCCTCCGGTGGTCGACGTTATGACCGTTGTCGGCCAAGCGGTTACGGCAATGCAGTTGGATCCGCCCGGAATAGGCATCACCCCGAACCCCGCAAACACAGGTGCTGTCGGCCTGGTTGGTCTACCCGGCTGGTTCTGGGTCGCTGACCCACGGGAATCGACAGTCGGCCCCGTGACCAGAACTGCAGCAGGACCGGGTGTCATAGTTTCTGCTACAGGGGTCAATACGTCCGTGGTCGTCAATTGGGGGGACGGATCCGTGCCGTCGGTGTGCCCAGGTGCGTTACTGCCCTTCACGCCGTATACCGATGTTGCACAAGGGCTTCCAAGTCCGACGTGCGGCAATATCGTTTATCACAAGACGTCCACTACCGAGCCCGGTGGGACATTCAAGGTCTCCGCGACATCGAATTGGCTCGTCACGTGGACAGCGACGACACCCAACGGGACGGTCGGTGGAGTCATACCCACGCCGCTGACTTCGCGTACTGAAGTTCGGATTGGTGAACTGCAGGTCCTGGTCACAAATTAGAGCCGTGCGCCCCCGCTCCTCGGGTGCGAAATTGAGTCACTCCAGGCTTACCGGTTTGTAGGCTGGTGGAATGCCTGAACGGTTGACTGTCAACGTCACGATGCCACCGGAATTGGCTGGGGGGCAAGTGCAGGCCTACCTGGAAGAGTTGGGGTTCGAGGTCGCCCACACGTCCGCGCCCGATGTGTGGGCGTTAACCGAGCCGGCTGCCAGCATGGACTGTGTCGATTTTATGACCGTTCGCACCCTGTCGGGTTCGGAAGCGGACGTCGATGACGAGCTCGTCGACCTCCCGCAAGACCCTTACGTCTCCAGGCTGGACCATGGGCGAGTCGTTGAGGAGCGCCTTCGCGCGATCAGACAGATGAGCGCGGGTGCGGTGGGATCGTTCCTGTACGGACTCCAGCTACCTGTCATCACCGCCAGCGATCGAGCCTTGTCCGCGGCAGTACAGGACGCGAGTAGGGAGTTGGCCGGAACTTCGGACGACGATGACGAGCATCCGTTCGACCGGCATGCTGTCCACGTTGTTCGCTATGGCAACGCCACGCACCGTCGGATCAGGTTTCCTGGTTTCGTGTTACGTCTGAATCAGGACCCCGAACTTCTCGACGACATACGACGCGGGCCGATCGACGTCGATGAGACCATTTTCGCGTCGGGATCGTCGATCCTGAGCAGTGTCTTGATTCCCGCGAGCCATCTCGGTCCGTTGTTGGCCGCACGGTCTCCATGGGTATGGGCGTTTCAAGCGAACAGGGTGTCGGGTGCGGTGATTTTCACTCTCGGCACAGATATTGTCGGGAGGTCTCCTGTTCCGTACGAAGCGCATCAGGTACTTCCCCGATCACCAGTGGGTCGCCTTCCCCAGCGGCAGGAGCCGCCGGCACCGGAGGCGTGGGGTGCGGCCGTCGCTTGGTGGGTTGCTCAGATGAACTCTGTTCTCGGGCATCTCCTGAACCCATGCCTGTTCGCAGATGCTGACGGTGACTACCTCCCCTATGCGCAGCAGAACCGGTTGATGGAATTTGCGGATCTTCTGCAACGAGTTACCTCGACGCTGCTATCGCTGCACGACGACTACGCAGCCGGAGTTCTGATGTGGTCAGCAATGGACCTGATCGAGGCGACCTGGCTTTCATGGGATCTCACGGCACTGTGCAAGCCCTCGGTTGCGGCGAAAGCGCTGCAGCAAGTTCGAGAACGTATGCCTGCTGATGTTCAGTCCGTCCTGCTTCCGTACGCGGCTTTTGGTGTGGAAGCGTTGACCGAAGTGGGGGACGGGTTCTTCATCAAGAATTACCGTAGGTCGGAGAAGGTAATTCTGAAGCTGCCCGGTGGAGCGGACAAATCCCTGTCACTCGATGACGCAGTGAGTCAGTTCATGCGTTTGCGCAGGAACACTACACACGGGTTCGACAAACCTGATCCCGTCCGTGACCGACTTTTCGCGCAACACAACGGCCGGCTGCCGGCGACACTGATGTACCTGCCGCTGCTGTACTTGATGTACATCATGTCCGATCCTGATGACCTGAGACGTCGTCTGCTCCGTCGATCCGCTCGAAGACGCAGGACGCAGTGAGAGGTGTTCACACACGTTGCCGGTGGTGTGCTGAGACAATATTGCGGTGAGTGTCATGGTGCGCCGGCTGATGGGTGCGGTGTGGCCGACGAGGTTCGGCGCAGCCGAAATTGATGTCGAAAAGGGGGCGCTAGCAGTGGAATCGAACGACCGGGGTGGGCGCGAAAATGCTTCACCGGACTCCGCTGCTGGCGAAGAGATGGCGTCCGAGCTCAACCCGGTGAGTGTCGAGCTGAATCCGGCGGCAATCGAGATGGTGCACGCGAGCATCGAACGGACGCTGGATTCTCAGGAACGCCGAGTGACGAGCATCGATCAGCGCGGGGGTGTGCTGCTGGGATTCGCGGGCATTCTGGTGGGGATCGTGTTGCGCAATCCCGCGGGGATCGGTGTGTGGGAGGTTGCGGGTGCTGCCCTGGCCGGTGCGGCGGCAATCATGGCGGCATTCGTGATTGCACCCAATACCGCGTCGGGGCTCAATCCGGAAGTGGTGTTGGAGGAGTATTCGACAGTCGATGAGACGACGGGCCGGTTCGAGATCGCGTCGACACTGGTGTCGATTTATCAGGTGACAGAGATGCGGCTTCGGAGCAAGCTGATGCGGTTGCGGATCACGACGGGTCTGTTGGCTGGATCTGTGCTGGTGTTGCTCGTGACGGCTATCATTCGGATGTAGGAGGACATCATGGCTACGGTGAACGAGCAGCAGAAACCTGATCGACCGGTGGGCTCGGCGAGCCCGGCGACGGCGTCGCGGCGTCGCAAGGTGGCCTTGCGTCCCAATCCTCGGCTGGTGGGCAACTACGAGGGCAGTTCCCGCACGATCGACGAAGTGCGACGCCAGATAGAGAAGCAGCAGGGGGCGTCGGCGTGACGGCCTCGAAAGATCAGAATCCGCCGGCGGGGTCGTCGGCTCCACGTGCCAGCGCGCGCCCTGTGGTGGTGGTCCCGACATCGGCTGCGGGTGATCGCACCATTGTTCGGGCAGCACCCAACGAGAGAGCTATCCGCAGCATCACTGCGGGGGCTGCACCTCAAAATGTGCGGTCCGCTGTCCGCCGCGAGCACTAATTTCGCGCGCACGCCTTTGCGCTGTGTCGTAGATGATCCAAAATTGGGCTAGCAGACGGTGCCAAACGTGTTCGTCCAGGTCGCCGATCTGCAGCGTCGACTGTGTCTGCTCCCGATCACGCTTGGCCGTTACCTGGGCAGCTGTGGTGATCGATGCAGCAGCGGGGGAGGGCTTACGATGCGGCCACCGACCCGCGTCGAGTGCTCGATGTAGTAGTCGAGCATCGGGTGAAACTCGGCAGGGTAATCCCTTAGCCAAAAGCTTGCACGGTGTTCGACGAATTTCGACGCAAACCCCGCGACACTCAGACAGCGGTGGTGTGGGCAACCGGACCGCATGTATGGATCTCATAGCGATACTCCATTGCCGCGTGTCCGAACGGCGAGGACCAAACGTGGCACAACCAGCCATTGCTTACGACTTTGCGACGGACTCCTGTCACGGGCGGCGAAGTAGCCCTGCAGGTGTGGAAGCGTACGCGGGGTCGTTGAACACGGCGCTGTCTTCGCCGACATGCTCCGCAACGCCAGCGGGGGGTGGCCCGAGGATTTCAGTTTTGATGCAGCCTTTGGTCGAGTCGAGCCAGGTACGGGAATCGGCCCCAAGTCGAAATGGATGGGCCATGTCGTTGGAAATGATGTTGCGCATGATGTTGTACACCGCCGAATTGGGTTGCCGGGCCAGGAGCTGATTCATCAGCGATTGCCGGGTGGGCACCAGGTATTGCGGTTTCTTTCCTGTTGGGGACATGCACTCGAGCATCACGTTGGTCGATGCAATCAACTTCACGAGCTGGATAGCCGTTGCTCGCTTTTCCTGGGCGATGGCCACATTGACGGAAAGTGCGTCGGTATAAAGCGGTATCCCCACTTTTTCGATAGGTTCGGAGCTCAGCGGCATGACTGAATAGGTCGAGGCGTCGACGTTGTCGATGAAGTGGAAGATTTCGGTCAAGCCTACGAAGGCTCGACCGATCCGCTGGTTCCATTTCGTGATTCGGTCGTAGCCCGAGTCGGGATATGTCGCCTGGGCGTACCCGGCGATGTTTCGCAGCACCTGCATGTCGGCGAGGCCTTGCTGATCGAGTCCTGGACAGGGGGGAAGGGCGGGAGTGAGCGGAAACTGGCCCGACTCCTCCATGACGGCCTGCTCGTACATGCACGCGACGGTCGTTCCCCCAGTAAAATCCAACAGCATGCCTTGACCCTGCGCGGGCCAGACTGCTTTCGGATCCCCGTCGCCGAGGATTTTGTGTAATTCTTCGACAGTCATCCCCGGCGCACCCAGTGCTGCGTCAGTGAGACGGCGAATCAAAATTTGCATGCACCCTAAATACGGTATTCCTTGATACTCCGAGGATTCCGTTTTCAGCGATGCGAGAGACCACGGGTAAAAGTCTGCGGTGCCGTCGATATCGAACTCGACACAGAACTGACGCATGTGATCAGCGAAGATGCAGTCGTAGGCAAAAACGTCCACAGTGGACGGCGGATCGCCTTTGTAACAGTCGTAGGTGTAGACGAAATTGAGAGCGACATCCGGTTGGACGCTGTGCCACGCGGCTCTGATGGTGGACTCGAACCATTTCGGTTCGGGCGTGTACGGGTACAAGGCGACGTTCAACGTGGATGCGTCGCTGGCTGGAGGTGGCTGGTTGGTGGGGCCGGAATCCTTGTTCAAACTGCGTCCGAACTCGGTACTGGTCACTGCACACTTCCCGTCATCACACTGTCTGCAGGGGAACGGCGATTGCCTCATACAGTCGCATGATTTTCCGAAAGTGGCAAGGATCACATTTACTTACCCTCGATCCACGGACTGAGGTGACCCACTGTGGTCGATGACCGAATTGTGGGGTCGGGACTGGTTGGGCGTGTTTCGTCCGCTGGTCTACCCAGCATTTCCACGATTGTCGTTGCTCGGGCCGAGTCGGCGGGTCGGGTGAGGATCAGGCGGGTGTGGGTGGGCTGATGCCAATGATGTTGCGCCATAATTGAAGCCACGCATCGAGCCACGGCCAGTGTCGCGGCAGGTGCAGTGTGGGTGTGCGTTGTGGCCGCACGAAACGCGCGGCAATGTTGACGATTTGCGCCGTAGCGTTATTCCGCGAGCTTTCGCGTGACGCCCGCCGGAGACGGTTCCGGCGGCGCGCAGCAGGTTGTGGGCGATCGCTGCGCACTGCACCCAGGCAGAGCTCGCGCCAAACGATCCTGACGGCATGTGCGCGAGCGGTCCGTCGATCAGATCCGAGAACACAGTCTCGATGACCGCGTGTGCACGGTGGACGACATCTGCGGTCGTCGTCGGCAGGGTGCTGTTGGTAAAAAACGGGTGATACCGCCACACCGGAAACAATGCATCGCGGTAGCGGGCGTCTTTGACCCGCCGCACGATCAACCGTGCAGAAACAGGATACGCGGTGGAAGAGAAAGCGGTGAACGATGTTTCGGCGACCTCGGCGTCGGAGATCCAGCCGTCGGTGTCGGGGTCGCGGACCGCTCCCGGGTAGCGCACGGGCGTCCACGCGGTGTCAGGGATGGAGGCGATCGCTCGTTGGACGATTCGGTTCTTGATCAGTACGAACGAGAACTTGATGCAGGCGCGTACGACGCGGCTGTTGCCGTAGGCGGAGTCGCCGCGGACCATGATTTTCCCGCTGGCGAGACTGGATGTCGCAGCTCAGCCCTAGTCATCCGGGCGAGCACGGGTGGCCCATTCTAAGTCGACTCTCAGCCCGGTCGCCTGCCCTCCGTACGATCAAGGGGGTGCTGACCGATCCACTGCCGAATTCCGGCTCACTTGAGCGCTATGAGGCTTTGCCCACGATTCTCCAGCTGAGGAGCTACCTCTCGGAGATCCAGGCGGAGCCGACCGAGTGGATCTCGGTTCTACGGAATCGAGGGAGCGGAATCAAGTACAGCTCGCTTCAACCTCTTCTGGTGGCGACATCGGACCAGCGCAAATTCCTCGCCACTACCGATTGGTCCATCAACGACCTCGGCGAGCCCAGTTACAGCTCTGATCGCCTCCCGGCCTTCCGCGACGGCTTGACCTCCAACCCTGATGGCTACGACCTTCATCTGTTCGTCAACGTGTCCTGGGTGCCATCGGCAACCACAGAACCCGTTATCGAATTCACGCCGTCGTTCGTATGGTGGTTGGGCCTGATCACGCGATCGAACGAGACAATGTATCGAACTAATCACGCGGGCCGCGATGAGGAGGTCGTCGAGATCGTCAGACCGAATCCTGGTGAATACGAGGTTCGAGTCAATGCACGGCACCTCCGAAAGTATCTCGCGGCCCGGAGCATGAGCCTGGTGATCCAGCACGCCCATTCTCGGGCTGACGACAGCGTGCATGAAGCTCGGATCGACCTTGAGATTCGCACCAAAGACGCAGCGTTCGCCTACACGGCGTGGGACGCGTATCGGGGGCCTGGTTTCGTAGCGCAGTTGGTTGGGAAACAGGCAGTTTTGCCGTTCGCGTCCGCTGGCGAGCACCCCGACGATCTGCAAAGGCCTGAGCGGTTTCAATCGTTCATCGTTGACATCGACCCCTCGACCGGCGACGAGGTTCGTTTGAGTTGCGAGCGCGATGAAGCGAACTACCTCACCCCAGTCTTCTTCGACACGGATGTTCTGACCCGATACCGCGACAACCCAGACCGCTACACGGTGCTGCGGACCGATGTCTCGTGCCACGGTCGGTGGGCCATCGATGTCGACATCAACGGTGCCAACCTCGTCCAGGTGTGGCTGGGACACCTCATCCGGCTACCCGAGACCGAGCGAGAGCACTGGCTCACACACAACGTCCCGCCGAACGGTGGAATAACCATCACACGTAGCGTGCGGGACCTAGCGGGCCAGTGGGTAGAGGACGAACGCCCTGACCCTGCTCGGCTGAGACGAGCTAAGGCAGAACTCATCGAGGCGTTCACTGGCTACTTCGGTGAGTCGTTGTACAAGCAACTCGGCCCGGCTGACCTCCGTGCGTTCGATGCCTTGGCATTGTGTACCAATCCAACCGAAGGCCAAAGCGACAACGGTGTCATGGTTCTGTCGAAAGGGATCGTGGATGCACTCGATGTCAAGACTCTTCGAGAGTCCTCGGGCGCGGACACGAATAGTCCTTCGCTTGCCTGCCTACAGCTACTCGTCGAGAACTTGGGTGCCGACCCGAATGGTCTCGTCGGACCCCTACGCCAGCTTCAGGGAATCCGATCGGCAGGCTCGGCCCACATGAAGGGCACGAAATTTACGACTGCGCTGTCGGCCGCAGGACTGAATTCTCTTCAGCCGGACAAACAATTCGAGACAATCGTAGATCGGGTTACGATGGCTCTGCAGGGCTTGTCCGAGCTGTTCCGAAGGACGCCCCCGCAAGTGTGATGGTGCCGGTCATTTTGTTCCAGTCTCGCTCTGATCATGGGTTCGCATTGATCTCACCCCACGCGTCTAACGCGTGTTGGTAGGTCGCCACAGCACCCGATTCAGTCGGAGCATCGCAGAGCGCGATCGCAGCCCTGGCAAGCGACGCGAGCGCAAGATCTCCCAGATCCAAGATCGCGTCGTCGCCATGACTGAGCAGAGTAAGCATCGTGGTAGCCATCATCTTCGGATGTTCCAGGACTTCAGCGGGCTGAGGCTGGCCCAACTCGATCAAGGCCAGCGCTTCGAGAAACATCGGTACAGCGAACGCCACCCTCGGATTGATTGCGCTCATAGCGTGAAGGTTAGCAATCGGCCGAATACCGGATGTTCTGGAGAATCTCTGAGACGGTGGAGGTATGACATCGAAACGTACCTCCGCCGGCGACAAACGCGCCCGCAAGGTCCAGCAACGTCGAAAGCGACTTGCACAGCAAGGGGTCTCACGTGAGCAGCACGCTGCGCTGGTGCTCGAGCGCAGCGGTGATCCCTCGTTCGTGCAACGGCGCACCAACGCCGACGGTGGGCGCACTCTGTCGTGGAGCAAGGACATGGTGGGTGGTGCGGAGCTCAACGACTCTCTCGAAGAGCAGCGACAGGCGTTTCGGGACAAGTTCGGCCGAGATCTCGGGCCGAACGATCCATTGTTCTTCGACCCAGCTGCTGACACGCCGCAGGAGATCAGTGAGGAGAACTTGTTGGCGGACGTGGACTCCCTGATCGACAAGGCCCGCGAAGCAGGGGAGAACCCCGCCTACTTCCAAGCATGGCGCGACACCGGGTTCTTGCTCACCGAACACAACATGCATCTGTTCTCCGCGTCGGATATCGACGAATGGAACGCGGCGCTCGAACGGCATTGGGACGAAGCGGCATTCGGGCCGTTCGACGATGCATCTTAGGACCTACGGCATGTTCGGGCGGCTGCAGCGAGTCCGAGAGCGGTGGTGAAATTCCCACGCCGCTGACCGCGCGCACTGAAGTCGGATGGGCGAACTTCGGGTTTTGGTCACCAGTTAGTGCTGTGTCGCGTCGAACGGCAATTGCACCCTCGCACTATTTGCGCTCTAATTATGTACATGACTACTTTGCCGGTCGCGGATGCGCGTGCGCGTCTGTCCAAGATTGTGGACGATGCAGAACAAACCCACGCCCGGTATGAGATCACCCGTAATGGGCACCGGGCTGCTGTGTTGCTCGCTGCCGACGATTTCGATGCGCTGCAGGAGACCATTGCAGTGCTATCGGATCAGGAACTGCTGACATCTCATCTTCGGGGCGTGGCGGAGCTGCCTGAGGGTGACAGTCTCGATGCGAAGGAGTTGGCCGAGGTCATGCGGGTCGCTGGCCGGTCTACCCGCGCGTGAGTGAGCCTGAAGCGCCGTATCGGCTTGTGATTGCTCGATCAGCGTCTCGCGCTATCAGTCACACTCTTCCCGAGAAGGTCGCCGCTGCGGTGTACGAGTTCATCACCGGAGCATTGCTGGAGAATCCGCAGCGGGTCGGGAAGCCCCTGGCCCCGCCGCTTTCGCCCGCCTACAGCGCCCGCAGAGGCACCTACCGGGTTCTCTATCTGATCGACGCCGGGCAGCGCATCGTGCAGGTCACCGCGATCTCACACCGGTCAGATGCCTACCGCTGAGAAGATTGCGTAGCTACCGGATTATGTTGCGGAGATCAAGCCTCGTAGGCGTAAGGCTTCCACCAATGGTGGGTGGGTCGCGGTCTCCATCCAACCAGATTTTCGGTCCGCCTTGCTGCCGAGTGAGTCGGATACTGCGCTTCGCAGAATTCGGAGGGCATCTTCGATCGCCTCGCGATCGGCGTGATCGCGATCGAACCAACTCATGTCCGCGCCGATGACTCGTTCGTACTGCACCAGGGCACCATCCTTGTTCACTCCCGCTGTCTCCATCAGATCTAGTGAACCGATCGAGAAGACCAGAGCCCGAGTGATCGTTGTCGGCATTCCGCGCCGGTTTGCTTGGTAGACGGTCGGATCGACAATCCGGCCCATTGCCGGAATCCACAACACTAGGTGTCCTGTCCACCATGTGTCCGACTCCCATTTCGGTGTGCGGCTTCCCAGCTCCACCCACTGCTCGTCCGACCACGCCACCTGCCCGTACACGACCAACGGCTCAGCCTCGATCCCGTAGTCACGCAATGCCGGAATCAGGCAACGCACCGCAGCAATGCAGGTGCCGGAAAAACCGCCCTCGGTGTAGGCCTGCCAAATCTGGCAATGCCGGTCGATGATCTGCACTTCTGCCGGTGCAGTCACGCCAGGATTCGCAGGGGGACGGATCCCCGCTACCGGTGGTGTGACGTACCCGGCCCGCTGCGCCCATTCTGGCAATGCAGCGGCTCCCGGACCGCTACGCGATCGCCCTGACCCCTTGCCTGCACCCTTGCGTTTCTTGCTCACCGGTGACATTTAGACGCTCCCAACCCACCTCGACTCTCTGCCCCGTCGCAGGAGTTTCGCGTCCCGACCGTACCGGCCAGGTACGACACTTCCCGCACGCTAACGATCACATCCCTGTATTCAGGTTGACATGGTTGACATGACGCGAACAGCCGGGGATGATCAGGGTATGTCCACTGTCGAGAAGGATTTCGAGGTCATGGCGCACCGGCTGGTCGAGGCCAGTGGCGCGCCGGACGAGCGTGATCTGGCGTATGCAATAGCGGGCCTCGGCGGCATCGTCAACGGCCTCAAGGCGCGTCGCGCGTGGAGTGAGCACGTAGGGGAAATCTTGACCCCCAGTCAGGCCCTCGACGTTGCGGGTTGGACGCGTGCTGCCTTGAGCAAGGCTGTGAAAGAGAACCGCGTTCTTCGGTTGACCGGCAGCAACGGCAAATACGGCTACGCCGCCGCAGGCTTCACCGATGCCCAACCGGCGAAGCCGATTCTCGGCATCCAAGAGGTGCTGCGTGTGTGGGCGGGGCAGGACCCGCGTGGATGGTTGGCGGTCGCGTGGCTGACTACCGAACAGCCAGAGCTCGACGGCCGTACACCTCGGCAAGCACTTCTCGACGGGGACGTTCCTACGGCTGCTCGCGCTGCCCGGGCTGCGGTCAGTCGGCTTGCGGCGTGAGCGCTGAACGCGCCGTCGTTCATCTGTTCGAGCCCAAGCCCGTCGGTGAATTGGCGGAGCGATTTCCGTCGTGCGTCTACCCGGCTGGGGCCGAGCTGTTTCGATCGCATCAGGCCAGTCTGGGACCGTGGTGGTACTCATCGAATGGCGGCGGCAGGTTCGACCTCGAAGCCCCTGATGGGACTTGCTACCTGGCCGAAGACGAAGTGGTCACTCTCCTGGAGATTTTCGGTGGCCAACAGGTCGTGCCGAGATACGAGGTCGATGCGCGTGCAGCGTCGACGATCACGTTGGATGCTGATATCAGGCTCGCTGATCTGACTGCGAACACCGGTGTCGCGCTCGGAGTCACGGCAGAAATCTTTACTACCGCCGACTATCCGCTGACGCAGCGGTGGGCGGCCGCGTTACGGGAGGCCGGGTTCGAGGGTCTGCGGTACTGGGCCCGCCACGACCTCGAACATGCCCGGCGGTGCATTGCACTGTTCGGGCAAGCGGGGGTGGCAGGCGAGGAGCATCGTCATACCGTCCAGGCCACGGTCACCCTGTCTGAGCGAGCGGACCTGCTGGAGCGGTGGCGTGAAGAAACTGGTGTCGCGATCTTGGACGTACCAGATCTGTTGTAGCGATCGTGGTCAACCGCCCGCAAGGTATTGCTAACGAAACTTACAGTAAGTACTGTAAGTCTCATGAAGATCAGCGCACGTCCTCTGCTCGACAATTCCGTCGACGCCGAACTGTTCGTCGGCCGGCGAGACGAACTCGCCGCGATATGGGACGGATTGAACGCTGAGCTCAACGTTCTGGTGACGGGGGACCGCGGCACAGGCCGAACGTCGCTGCTTAGACAGCTGCAGCTCGACAGCCGAGAGCCGTTCACCGGTGCCCGCCGCGAAGGCGACTTCCCGATGAGCTTCGTTCGGGTCGAGGGGATCTCGGACGGCCGTGACGTGCTCGCCCGCGTCGTAGAACAGGTCACCGGCGAACCGGCAGTCGACAGTGACGGGCCCGACGTCTTGCTGCGGCGATTGAGTGACTTTCGCCTGCAGTTCATCGACGCCACGCTTCGGAGGTGGGCAGCAGAAAGCGACGACGGCACTGCTCCGCTTGGGACGCGGCTGTATCCGGTGATCATCGTCGACGACGTCACCGCATCGGCCGGGCACGCACTGTTCGGGCGGTACCGCGATGAGGTGTGGGCGACGGGATACCTGTGGGCGGTGTCGGTGCGTGAAAGTGACCGTCAAGGTCTCCTGACTCCGCCTGCAGATGCATTCTTCGAGAAGATCGTCGACGTACCCCCGCTCTCGAGAACGGAAAGCATCAAGTTGATCACTCGCCGCGCGGGAATCGACATGGAACCGCAAGCCAGCACCCTCGCTGATGCGGTAGGGCGAAACCCCCGAGATCTGGTAAGTGCTCTGCGGGGATTCCTGCAGGACCCCGGGTCGTACGAGGACAACTACCTGGCCCTCGCCGATAGAGACAATGCGCTCTGGGCTTTGGGTCGCCCAGCGTCGATGCTGGCGGCCGAAATGAAGGTGCGGGGCCCGGTCAGCGCATCGGATGAAGACTTGCTGGCCGCGTTGGGGTGGACGCGTCCTCGTGCTGTACAAGTCTTCAAGCAACTTTACGAGAAGGGGCTGGTCCGGAGCAGCGAAGTCTCGTCAGGTCCCGGGCGGCCGCGGCGGGTGTACGAGTTGACTCCGCCGGCGGAATGGCTGCGGACCGAACACGCTGATCCGGAGGACCAGAAATGAGTGACGCCCTACTGCGTCAATTGCGGGACTCGAAGGCCTTCGACCCGTCGCCGGATCCGGATCGTATGTGGCAGGTCCATGTGCCGTTCGACGTCCTCACTGGCCCCGTGAGTGGTGACTACGAGCAGCGCTTCATGGACGCTGTTCGGCGGCGTGAGCGTGTGGCTCTGATCGGTGCCAGTGGCTCGGGTAAGTCCTCGATCACCGAGTACGTGATGGACGCTCTTCACTCCGAAAACGTTGCAGCACTGAGGATCAGGATGGGATTTCAGACCGACTCCCTCGTCTCCGATCCGGCTGAATTCCCGCGTCTGTTGGTCAACACCATCGCCAAACAGCTCGACGAGAACCGGGCAGTCCAGAAGATTGCTCGGGAAATGCGTGGAGGTTCCCCACATCGACCGGTCAAATTCTCGGTTGGTCTCCCATGGTTGGCCGGCAATCTCGCGATCGAGCTCGGCAGCGTGGTGAACGAACCATCGCAAGGTGAGGATGTCGTGGATCAGGCCATCAGGGTCCTGGAACTGATTTCGCGCAGTGGCTTGATTCCGACGCTCGTGCTCGATGACACGGACCAGTGGATACGTCGTCCAGGTATCGGCGTCGATCCGGAGCCGCGGATCGCAATGTTCTTCGGCTTGACTCTGAGGATGATCGCCGAGCGACTTCCGGCAGCATGTGTCGTCGCCGTCCATAACGACTACATCGACAGCCCCCACTACAAACAGGCTCGCGAATACCTGAACACGCGAATCACCCTGCCCGCCTTAGCTAATTCAGCCGCGCTGGGGTCGATCATCGGTAGGCGGGCCCGCCAGGCCGCGGGAAATCCGAATCTCGGCGCGGTCGACGTCATCGACGCTGACGCCCTCCAGCATCTCTTCGACCACTACGGGGCCGGTCGCAGTGTCCGCCGGGAGCTGGTCGTATTGCAGGATGCGTTGGTACGAGCGTGTTCTGCAGTAAGTGAGACCATCGCCGCAGCTCACGTCGTCGCTGCGATCGCTGCAGGCTAGGACACGACTACCGGCGTAGGTAGTTCGCAAAATGCATCGCCTGAACTGCAATTCGGGTTTACCAACCCCTTTGCAGCTTCAGTAGTAGGTGTGAAACTGCTTGGCCCTGTCCACCGCATCGAGGACCTCAGCGTCGAGGCCTTGAGCTTCTCGTTCGATCGCGTTTACCCGTCGCTTCATGCCTGCTCTGGCGAGCCACGGCGACCACATCAGTCGACTGAGCTGCGCTGCTGACAAGCGCACACATCGCCCCAGCGCAGTGTTGATTCCCCCGGCTTCTTCCTGACCGTCTTTCTGCTTTACGTCGTCGTCGCTCGTCAGGCGCGCCACAGTGGCCAGTTGGATGTACAAACGCAGTGGCCGTCGCGGAACCCGTGCAATGATCGCGGCCGTCTCAAGCTCGCGGACACTGTCCTTGAAGTGCTGAAACGACGGATCAGTGGACGACGACCCTGCCCATCGGGTGCGTTCGGTGCTCGCCAAGTGCCGGAGAACCTCGCTACGCAGTTGACGGCGTTGCTGACTGCCGATCAGGTACTGGCCCGCAAAGGATCCGATACCGAGAGCTCCGATAATCGAGGCCACACCACTGATATCCATTTCGTAACAGTATTCGGATCCAGAACTTGGGGTCGGTTGACGCAACGTGAGTGGTGAAAAAGGAGAGATTTTTCCGTACCTATTGCGCCTCACGCGGCAGCAGATGTTCCGACTCCCGAATATTTGCCGGTGCTCGAAGTGTCCACCTCCGCAGGCATAATCGTGGACTGTTGGAGCCGATCGACTTTGGAATGGCGAAATTCCTCGCCTAGGGACGGTAGTGCTTCGGTCGCCGACAGATGGTCGGATCCGCGCGTGCGAATCGGAGTAGAAGGCAGTCCTATGTGGCGATGGACCGGAGAGAGTGTGACATGACGGTTGCCGATCAGAAGGTTTCGGAGCGGGAGAATGCCGAGCATCGCGCGCGTCCTCCGCAGAAACGTGCGCAACGGACCCGTGACGCGTTGATTACCGGTGCGGCTCGAACCATCGCATGTGGGGGAAGCGGCGTCACGGTCAACGACCTGATACAGGCTGCAGGGGTGACCAAAGGGGGCATGTACTTCCACTTCCCATCGAAGGACGCTGTTGTTCATGCAGTGGTCGACCAGGCTGCTCGACAATGCGAGTTCCTCCGGGCGCATCGCCCGTCTACAGGAGACACTGTGGCCGATGTTCAGGACTTGCTCGGCGGCTACTTCACTCATGCGAAACGGTATTGGTCTCTGAGGGCAGCAGCGGTGTTGTGGACCGACCTCCACTACGAGGACGTCGCACGGGCCGCGACCTACCACCCTCTCAGGGCCGCGGTCCTGGCCCTTCTGACCAGCAACGGCAGGCTGCCGACGATATCGGTGGACACTGCCGATGCTGTCATGGCCATCGTGTGCGGCGTGACGACCACCGCCGGGCCGGGGGGCTTCGGTGACGGCGGCGATCTCGACACCGTCCTGCGGTTGACGGGGCCCGTGATCGCGGCTGCCGGTGCAGTGGCGGTATGAACAGCGGTGGCGGGGACTCCGGGAAGCCTTGATCTCCGCCGGTTACCCGCGGCCGGTAGTGGGCGACGAGCCGGGCCAGCTCACGTTGTCGTGGGGCACCGGTGTCGGCGTACGAGAGATGTGTGTGAGCCCTTCAGGGGTGGTCGCCCGGACACCGGACGCGGTCTTTGCCTTGGGCCTGTTACGTCAGTCGGCAGCAGACTGGGTATCGCCGCTGCACCCGCTGATCGCAGAGCCGATCGTGCGCACATCCGAATCGCCCTTTCGGGTAGTCGAGCCGGTGACCAACATCGTTCGGAGCGCGTCGGTGATCCGGCGTTCGATGACGTGCCAGGTGAGTTTCCTGGGCTGTCAGTGTGCGGCGTTGTACGCCTCTTCGATGTCGGTGGGGATGCGGCCTCGATCGCCGATCTCGTGACCGTTGTCCGCCGCCCACTGCCGAATTGCGCGAGTCTGCGCCGGGTCACGCTTGGCCGGTGTCCCGGCTGTCGAAGGCGTCGACGCGGTTGCGGGGAAGGGTTTACGTTTGCGTCCGCCAACCCGCGCGGCGTGCTTGATGTAGTAGTCGAGCTTTCTGTGAAACTCGCTGGCGTTCTTTGCTTTCAAGTCGATCACGTACTCGACGCCCTGGACCGCGAACTCGATCGTTTCACCGGAGTCGTCGATGACCGATCCGTCGATGTCGTCGACCAATTGAATCGTTTCTAGCTTGGCCACAGTGAAGAAACCCTCTCGCAAAAATGTATGGAAGACAGCTAAGTGAGCGTATAACGGGTCTGCGTGGTCGTGACAACTGTGGGTGCGGCGCGCGTGGTTCGGATGCAGGATCGAGAGAGTGCGATTATGGGCAGCGCTCCATTCGTGGTCGGCGATGAAGCCCAAGTTACTAGTCGTGTGCACTTCAATGTCGGGGCAGCCGATGCAATGGCAAGATTTCTTGCATGCATTCTAGGGCCGAGGGGCATGCTGGAATCGGGCTGACAGCTCATCCCGAAACTCGTCGCTTCTGTCTTTGATCCAATCCATCAGCTGCCTCATGCCATTCGTTTGCCCGACTGGCGCTGGCCGTCGTTCGTGTGGTTTGAACTTGAATTGCGGTACGGGTTCCTCGCCATCCCAAATGTCGAATTTTGCAGTCAGTCGATCGAGGAAAGTTGTGGCACGCGCGGTAGTCGAGTTCACGACGAAACTTCGGTGTCGGCGGACAGCGCCGGGTGACGAGCGTGTGTCTGACAGTTCCTCCTTGCGACGATCGAGCACTCGCACTTGGCTGCGGATGACAGCTATCGCGCCACGGGTTTCGACAGACCAACTGCCTCTTCCTACCTGGGCGGCCCAAGTGTCTACGGCGCGGCGCGCATCGTTGGGTAGTTCACGCGATCGGGCGATGTACGGGGCGACGTCGTCGACGCTTCGCCCACTATGGAACTCGTGGTCGAGGTCTCGGAAGTTGTAGGCAATGCGCCTCTCCTCCAGCGCGAATGCCGATGCGAACCCGATCTTGCGGTCGCGGTCGCGCTCTTTCCTGTCGCGGTGGGCCTGTTGTTTGTCGAGACAGCGATCATGGGCGAGCTGGTCTGTGAAGAATTTGTATGCAATGGCAAGACCCGCGACGGTTATTACTGTCGGTACTCCGGGTGTCTGCAGCCACTTTGCGCTCCACAATCCGACCAGAATCTCTGCCACCCATTCATGCGGGATAGTGCACCGCATTGCCATCTTTCAAATTCTCGCTACCGAGGACGATGCTGCCCGACGGGTCCGTCGGCGGCATCATCTGGCAGTCGACGGTGGCGACGACGTCGACTGCTTTAGTTCTGTTGGTTGTTCCTCGTGCCTCCACGAGCTCAGTTGCCTCTGGGGCTGTGGTGAAGATCGTGCACCGAGAAATCAGTTAGGTATGGTGCGCCCCACTGGTCTCTTCTGCGCTGAACCCTTGAGGCTCTGCACCCCCTCCTCGGCGAGGACAACGCAGATAGGTTGGGTGGCGTTCAGTTCGGGAAGAGGTCGTCTAGCTCGGCCCCGGTGAGCAGCTTCCCGCGTGTCGGGCTCAGGAGGGTGCCGAGCCAGCGTCCGCTGGGCAGTCGAGTTTCTACCTTGGTGCGGGCATCTCCACGAGAGGCTGCGCTGTCGTCTCCACACAGTGCGTCGTATTGCTGTAGTCGATCTGCAAGTAGGTCGTACAGGTGCAGCGCGGCCGCGTGGTTGATCAAGGCGATGCTGTCTCGTGCGGCTTCTTGCGCGTCCTTCTGAACCTCCGTAGCGGGGGTCAACAGGCAGCCGTAGACATGGGTTTTGGGTGCGCGGGTCTTCTCGACCCGGATCTGACCGAGCAGCTGATTGACGTCCGTGCGGCTCAACGGAGGTGGGGTACCGGACGGGACAGTCTTGACTTCCCACACACGGCGTTCGGAGCGTTTGGTGGTCGACCATGTCCATCGACAGTCAGTGGCGCTTTGTTCCTTGTCCGGCGGTCGTTCACCGCTGGTAGCTGCCAACCGCGCCAGCGCGAGCAGACCGGCACATTGCTCGTCGTGAGTTCCGGCCAGCAAGGCGCGTCCGGCCGATATTTCCTTTGCCAGTCGGGTACCGGCCTCTCGACGCCACTCATCCCACGCGAGGAACAGCTGGTCGGTGTCATCTGCGGGATTGGTGAAGCCGTCGAGGTCCGAGATTGTGCGACGAAGCCTCTGGAACCATGCGGTCCGGGGTCCGTCGTGGGTGGCATCCTCCAATGCATTACGGGCCGCTGCGAAGTCTTTGGGGGTGCCGCCGGTGAAGTGTGCGTGGGCTTCGACGTACCGCCAGAACGCGGCGTGTTCGGTTTCGTCCGCGGCCGCGAGTTTGTCCGATGCTTCGCGTGCGTGTTGTGCCGCTGCTGTGTGGTCGCTGATCCACATGTCAGCGACGGCGGTCACTTCGAGGTCGGCGCTCGATACGGTGCTGCTGCCGCCTGTCTTCTTTCCTGGTCGTCGCCGGCGAGGCCGCGTAGACGCTGGTGACGCGGTCGACGTCGCTGCGGTCCAGAACTTGTCACAGGCTTCCCGTGTGCCGGCCCAGCCGGTGTCGTAGATTTCCAGTGCTCCCTTGATGGTGTCTTGGGTGCCGTCGGGGATGGATTGTCGAACGACGGTTGTCGGCCAGCACACGAGCGAACAGTGGGTCCAAGCCCAGGTACATCGATCGGTCCGAGGGCTCGCGGTTGGCGCGGCCGAGTGCTTGCGTGACGCGCTGGCCGACGCGGTGTCGCATGAAGCTGGCATCACCGAGATAAGCGACGACGAAGCGCTCGAATTCGCTGCTTGCTTGGGGTACCGATGTGATGATGACGAGCTTGCACAGGTCGCCGGCGAGGTCGAGACCGTCGTAGCGGCCGGCGGCGATGAGGTGGCCAGAGGGTGCGTGAGTCCAACTGTCGAATGCGGAGTCGTCACTGGGCTTCAGCCTAAATACAGTGAGCTTTTCCGCCAACAATTTGGTCTGTAGGGCGTCGGCTTCTGCGTGGCTCGAGCACAGCCACGCCGTTCTGCCGCCCGCTTCGGCCGACTGTTCGAGCGCCCAGGCAAGTGTGTTCGGACCGAGCGCTTCGTCTGGGCTGGGGTTGAGTACGAACAGACGCTCACCAGTGGATGCCGCATTCAACGGGTCGGCGGTTGACAGGGCCATAATCTGTCGGCCGCCTACTCGTCGTTGCAGGTCGTCCATGGTTCCGAGCGTTGCCGACAGGTAGATACGCTGCTTGGCACGTGAGTACCACTTGTTGAGGGTTGTCGGCGGATGATAGGGCCGGATCTCGATCCCGGAAGGCCCGATCAGTACCCCGCAATGCCCGAGGTGGTCTCGGATGGTGGGCCACACATATTTGGCTTCTTGGGCCTCGACGTACGGCGATGCTTCAATGGCGTTACGTATACGTTCCTCAAGAGTCTTCCAGTCCTTGAAGGACAGTAGTTCTGGCGGAGTACCAGACCGGGCTGTTCCGTCCTGCATGGCGTGCAGTCCGGGGTATGACGATGTGTATGTGATCACGAACCCGCAGATCGTCCGATAGAGCGACCTGGCCGCACCGCTTTCGTCGGGGATGCGAAAGGTCTGCATAGAACTCAACGGTTGTTCGGCGAGGTGAGCATCGTCGAAGATAACGAGGTCGGCGGGCTCGGGGACTGGGCTGGAGTTGAAGTAGACCCAGTAGTTCATTACGCCGACGACCTGACCCTGGTTGTAGTCGTCGAGCGTGGTCCCGCCGTAGGACTTGCCCGCGAAAAGGACCACCTCCAACCCGAGCTCCTCCGCTTCCGCTCGAACCCGCTCGGCGAGTTGACGTGTTCCGGCCAGATAGGCGACAGTGCGGCCTTGATCAAGCGCGTAGTCAGCGATCAGCAGAGCAACTAGTGTCTTGCCCTCGCCGGTGCCCATTTCGATTGCCAGGTCCGGAGTGGCCAAATGTTCTGCGGCATATGCGCTGAGAACTTGGCTCTGGCTGGGACGTAGCCCGATGAAACGTGCAGATCCCAACGCAGTCATGCGGTTTGCGAAGTCCGGCACGGTGCCATCGATCGTCAACGTCACATACCCTTCGTCGAGCCCAGCGGCTTTCGACTGTACCTGCGAACTCCCATGTTGTTTCAGGGTTTCCGACTCGCTGAGTTTGAGCGATAGCTGCCGACGCTACGGGTGCTATCGGCAGGTCGATGCTGGTTCCGCTAAGTATGCTGCGGGGCCATTTCGACGACGATGCAGTCGTGCTTGATCGGGGTCAGCCTGCAGTCATCGTGACTGAGGTCTAGGAGCGGACAGCCACGACCAGTACGAACAGCCGGTCGTCCGATCATTGTTCGGCATTGATTGCGATGCGAAATTCTCCTGCGAATCCGGTTCCGTCGACGGCAAACGTCCAGTCACCGGCGTCGTTCCGTGCCAGCTGTTGCACGCCGTTGGCCGTGTTGTCGGCGAGAAGTCCCAGCTCGGCCTCGTATTGCGGGTCGTTGCTGCCGAGAAACCGTTCACCGGTGTGCACGAACACGGCCGGTCCACCAGCGCGAGGGAACACCTGTACGTAATACTGCTTTCGGAAGATCACGTTGTCGGAGAACCCGACGCCGTAGCTGTCTCTCTCGCCGACGTATACATCGAGGCGGAAGACCAGACCCGGCACGTCCGTGTCAGGTTTGTCATCCTGATCGACCCAGCCTTCCCAGACCAACCGATCCGGCCCAGCCCACCCCGTGGTGCGATCGCCGGCATCGTCCAGGGGATTCCTGAGTTCACCTTCCAGGTCGGGTGGCCCGCCGAGCAGGTCCGGACGGTCGAACGGGCCGTAGCAGTTCTCCGCCTCCGGGCTTTGGTGAAACAGCTCGAAGTCCACGTACCGCGGTTTGATCGTCACCCCGAAGTAGAACTCACTTTTTCCGAAACAGTCCTGTCCCCGCTCGACTTTTGCCTCGTCGAGCCAGAGCTGGATGCGATGCGACCCGTGCAGGAACCGCATCGCTATCTCGTAGGATTCCCTGCACGTCACCAGTGAGTCCACCCCGCCGTGGCACTTGTGTACGAAGGTGCGGGGCGCGCCGGGAAGCTGCGCGGCGGACTGTTTGACGAGCCCATCGCTGCGGTTCGTACTTAGCGAACCTCCGTCGAACAGGGTGGACAGCCGATTTGCCAACGAAGCTCCGCTCGCGCCGTAGGTGCGGTAGTTGGTGCCGACGACAGTCAGGATCCGCTGGATCGGAAACGCGTCCAAGACCTTCAAGAACCTCGTGCTCGACGGCGAGAACGAGGCCAGTTCGTCGCTTGCGTCGCGCGCGCCCGGCAGCAGGTCGAGCAACCAGCGGGGCACGCGTTGAAAGGCAATCCCGCGGTGCGGTGTGCCGAGGGTGACGACGCGATGCACCAGTCTTTGAGCTGAATGGTGTGCGTTCTCTTCCATCGCCAACAGGGCCTCCCGCATAACCAGCCCACCCATGCTGTGGGCGATGACGTCGACGCCGTCGAATGTCTGGTTGTGCTGTTCTGACGACCGTTCGATCAGGGAAATGAGGCGGACCAGCCCTTCCGCGTATCGGGCCAGGGTCCGCGGCGAGAGGTCGTAAAATCGGTACACCCATATCGTCCCGGAAGTGGCCTCGTTGAGAACGCGCGCGGCCGTGCGCGGATCGATGACAACGCTGCCGCCTACATCAGAGGGGTCGTATTCGCCCGTGTCGGCGGGTCCTTCGACATTCTGCGCGTAGTAGCCCACAACGTTGGTCGCGTCTGTGTAGCGGTACCTCTTCGCTTTCAGTGCGCGGAGCAGGAAGCCCTCGTAGATGTAGTTGTCACCACGCTTGGTGGGGTAGACCGTGCCGTCGTTGTATCCCTGATACGCACTACGCTGATCATCAGCGACATCGACGCCGCCGAACCCCCTGATCAGGATTAACGGTCGGCATTTTATTTCGCCCATCTGAACCTCCACGAGTGTTCGTCGCAGCAGGCACATGCCCCCGCTGTAACTCGTCGTCCTTGACTCAAATCGACGGGTGGAGATACCTGAGGTGCAACCGCGAACCCGCTGAGCTGGTCGTTGCGGCCAGGCCGCTTCTGATGGTCCTCGTGTTGGGGGGCGATGTCACTGGTAGTTAGGGCTGACAACCGTTTGAACGGCAGACCCGTTGGCCTGCGGATGAGAATTCGAGCTGTTCGTGGTGTCCGGTCCTGACGCTAGTGTGCATCGACAGAGACAGCCAACAGGGGCCTTGGCCTATCGGTGGGGGTGAATGATCATGCGAGACAAGAGCGGTGGAGATGTGAACGTCGACGGAAGCGGGGACGCCGTAGGACACGTCGTGGACAGGTTCGCCGCGGTGATGACCGAATTCGACGTCGATACTGCCGGCGTGGGTGTGCCGTGTATCGATTCGGTGTGGCAGGGGGAGTTGCGGGGATGAGGGGCCGGCAGCTCGTCGTTGTTGACGTCCACACCACGGGGCCGTCGTTCGAGGCTCACGAGGCCTTCGAGCTCGCCGCGATCGACGGTGCATCCGGGAGGGTGTGGGATCTCGCGCTGCCTTTGACATCGGCACAGCTCGAACGGGCGGATTCAACATTCCTGCAGCTCAGCGGATACCACCGTCGACGGCTGGTGGAAAAGGCGCAGCATGACGCGTTGACCATTGGAACGGAGCTCGCGGCGCTCAGTGATGTGTTGGCTGGAAACACGCTCGGCGGCGCAGATCCGGAGATCCATGCGGCATTTTTGAGCAAGGTCTTTCACCGGCATGGTGTCCGGTCGCGTTGGCACCACCTGCCCGCAGATATCGCGGCGTTGACCGCCGGTGCCCATGGGATCCCCGCAACCAACATTCCGCGGCTGGAGGTGTGCTGCGAATTGTGGAATGTGCAGCTCGCGGAATTTCCTTCGGCGCTGGATCGGGCGCACGCTGTCGCCGATTGCTTCGCGGCGTTCGACCGCAGAAGCGGACGGGAATCGGTGTCGGCAACGCTCAGAGGCGAGTAGGTGTTGAAGCAGCCGCTTATTGCGCTGGGCCACACCTGAGCCCCGCAGTTCTGTCTCGGTAGTCACGCTATCGCAGGCGGCGAATCCAGACGAATGGTATTCTACGAGTTAATACTCGTATTTGATGGCAGCGGCCGTCACCGTTGGACGTGGGGATCTGATGGATCTGTTCATCGATGTCATAGCCTCAATCGCTTCCTGGTGTGCTCCGATGGTTCTGCTCGTGGCTGCCGCAATCCTCTTGGTGGAATCCGGCTTGCTCGTCGGGTTTCTCCTCCCGGGTACTGGCACGGTTCTGGCGGTCGGTGCTCTCGTGGGGCTGGGCGAACTTGATCCCGTCGTGACGGCGATCGTCCTGATCGCTTCGTCGACAGCAGGGGCTCAGCTGGCCTTTCGGTCCATCAGGCGTGGATCGTGTCGCGCTGATATCGCCGGCGCAGGCCGCTTTGCGCGCCTGATCAACAGGGTGCTTGCTCGGGCACGTCAGTTGTTTTCGGGGGATGCGCGCGTCGGGACAGTGACCACGCATTTCGTCGGAGGCGCGAGGACCTTGGGGCCACGTCTCGCTGCGGGTTCCTCGTTGTCGTTCTCGAGGTTCGCGGTGTTGAATATCGTCGCCGCAACCGTGTGGGTCACTCTTCTGTTGACCACGGGAAGCGTGTTGGGAGCCAACCCCGCGTGGATCCCCTGGGCCACTGGCGCTTTCGTCGTGGCCGTAGTTGGAGTCATCGCAATTCGGGCATTTCGGCGCAGTGACGCTCCGGTTCCCGGCGGCACAATTCCCGCCCGTCGATCTGATCGACGGGGCGGGAATGCGGCTGTGCCGTGCAGTTGTGCCCGTGTCATTCGCGGCCGGCTGATACCCAACTCATGTCGGGTGCTCGGGTTCCGGTGACGGCGTCGGCGAGGGTGTCGAGGACGGCGAGCTGGTCCGCGGTGAGTTCGATGTGCACCGAGCCCGCGTTTTCGGTGACCCGATCCGCATTCCGAGTGCCGGGTATCGGAACGACGGGCAGCGCGAACTGTGTACCTTTCACCCGTAGCCACGCCAATGCGATCTGGGCGGGCGTGGATCCGTGCTGTGACGCGATGTCTGTCAATGGGGCGAGGGCGTCGGTGTTCGTTTCGAATGCGTCGAGTTGAAAGCGGGGTAGATACCGCCGAAAGTCGTTGTCGCCGAGCTGTTCCTGTTTCACTTTTCCGGTGAGCATTCCGCGTCCCAGTGGGGAGTAGGGAACGAATCCGATGCCGAGTCGAGCTGCGGTCGGGACGATGGCGTTCTCGACGTCGCGGCTGAACAAGCTCCATTCGGACTGGACCGCGGCGAGCGGATGGGTCCGGTGCGCTCGTTCTAGTTCGGGGGCGGTTACTTCCGATACTCCGATGTGCCGGACTTTTCCGTCGGCGATGAGCTCGGCCATCGCTCCGATGGTGTCGTCGATCGGGATGTGTGGGTCGACCCGGTGAAGGTAGTAGAGGTCGACGACGTCCACGTCGAGGCGACGCAGGCTGTTGTCGATGCACTGGCGGACGTAAGCCCTGTCTCCGCGGCTTCTGCGGCCGGGTTCGGTTACGGAGGTATCGATACCGAATTTGGTGGCGACGGTGACCTCGTCGCGACGGTCGGCGAGGAGTCTGCCGATCAGTTCCTCGTTGGTCCCGAGGCCGTACACATCTGCGGTGTCGATGAAGTCGATGCCGAGGTTGACGGCGTGATGCAGGGTCTTCAGTGCTTGGTCGGGGTCGGATTCGCCGTACATCGAGGTCAATGCCATGCCGCCGAATCCGAGTGCGGATACTTCGAGGCCTGTTCCGAGGTTCACGTGTGGGAAGTCGGTCATGATGCTGTCTCCTTGGAGGCGCTCGTTTCGGGTCGACCGCGTTCGACTGCCTGTGTGTCCGCGGGTCCGGCCACTGCGGTGAGGTAGGTCCGTATGGCTGCAGGGTTCTGCAGCGAGCCGGTCATGCCCACTATGCGGTCGGGACGCACGACAGCGACACCGCCCTGTCCGAGCTCGCTCGAAACGATCTCGTGGGTGTCGATCACGGTGGGAGTTGCGCTCAGAAGTGTGGTGGGGGAGTGGACCACGACCACGACGTGCAGCCGCGACCCCCACGAGTCGAGGATGGCATGTAAGGCCCGGAGTTCGTCGATACTGGTGATGGTGGCCAGCGCCAGGACTCGTCGGTCATCGAGGAGGTCGGGCAGCAACTTGTCGACCTCTCCGTCGAACTGGACGGGATGCGGGGGCAGGAACTTGCCCGGCGAGATGGTTCGACCGCGCCCGCCCCCGCGGGCCACTGACGGGCCGTAGGCCGTATCGATCTGCGCCAGTTGAGGAACGACACGCCGGGTGAGGAGCCCTGTCGCCGAGAGGATTCCGAGGATTCGGTCGCGGATCCACCGCGAAACGGCAGCACGAGTTGTCCACAGTTTCGTCTGAAGATCGGTCATCGCGGCGACCGATTCTGCGACGGGTCGTCGTTCGAGTTCATATGTTTCGAGTAGTGCTGCATCGGCTCCGTCGACCGCTACTGCTGCAAGTTTCCACGCGAGATTCGCCGCGTCCTGTATTCCGGTGTTCATACCTTGACCTCCCGCAGGACTGTGAATATGTGCAGCGTCGCCGGCAAGGATGAATCGGCCCGACACGTAGCGCGAGGACAGTCTCCGGTGTACTCGAAAGTCGCTCTGCCAAAGCACATTACTGACCCGGAAGCGGCCGAGGCCGCGTTGGCCGAGCATGATGTTGGCGCGATCGGTGATCTGAGTCGGCGGTATGAGCGCAGGGGAAGCGGACTGACGGTGTCCGAGAAATACCCGGTGTCCACCACCTGGGAGCGGGACGACGACCGTCACCCCGTCCGGGTGGAGATGGTACTGAGCCTCCCCGACCGACCCATCGGTTTCTAGGGTGCCGTCCACCAGCAGAAAAGCGTCGTCGTAGCTGTCGCCGTCGAAGTCGATGGCCGCTGTTTTCCGCACGGTGCTGTGTGCACCGTCGGTGCCCACGATCCACTCTGCTGTTGTGGTGAAGCGGATTCCGCTCGGACCGACCAATGACGCCCTCGCCCCGTCGCTGGGCCCGGCAGGGTCCGGATCGAGGGCACCGAGGAACTTGTGCCGCCAGCGGACCGTACCTCCCAGCGCCTGGTAGAGCTCGAGGAGAGCTGCCTCGACGAGGGGCTGCGGAAGGGACAGTGGTTTGTGCAGGCCGGGCTGGTCGAGGCCGGTGAAGTCGACGTGGCCGATCTGTGACCCTTTCGACCAGTACGACGCTCGGTCGAGAGTGACGCCGGCATCGAATACCGCGGGATCGACACCGAGGATGCGCAGGCTCTCCTGGGCGGCACTCCAGAGTACGAGGGCTTTCGGTTCGGTCGAGGGCCCCGACTTGCCGTCGATAATCATGTGGTCGACGTTCCTGCGGGCGAGCTCGCAAGCAAGCGTCAGACCTGTGGGGCCCGCGCCGACGATGAGGACGGTGTGCTCGGTCATGTCCGGACTCCTGACGGGCGAGGCGGGGCGAGGCTGGATTGTTCGGCCGAGATCACGTCCTCGTATCCGGTGGACGGCGCGTCGCGGGGTAGGGGAGAGGCCGCTGCGTGCGGGTCTGCTGCCGCGGGGTCGACGAGGAAGTCCTTGCGTCTGATGAGGGTGAATGCCGCGATCGCACCGATGAGGGTGACGATTCCCGCGATCGTCGTGACCTGATGCAGCGCCGAGATGAACGCGATTTCTGCTGCCACCCCAACGTCCTGCCCGGTCTCTTGCAGCGCCGCGACGGCCCCGGAGGCCACGGCGTCGACGGTGGCGTCGAGCTGGGCCGGAGTCAGGGCGGATCCGTACGCGGTGTCGAGTTCGGATTCGATGGTGCGATGAGCCAAAGCTCCGAGTACCGCCACGCCCAATGCCGCACCGACCTGCTGGAATGTCTCGTTGATCCCAGCTCCCATCCCTGAGTCTTCGGCCCGAACGAGAGCCACTGCCGCGCTCGCACGGGGTGGATTGTGTAGTCCCATACCGAGTCCCGCGATCACAAACCCCGGTAACAACGCCGTCCAGCTGTCACCGACGTCCGCGAATCGAAACAACAGAAACCCGATTCCTGTGCACAACAGCGAGATTCCGATCAGAATCGATGTCGAGATCCGGGCGCTCAGTATTCCGCCCACGGCACCGGATATCAGCAGGACGCCGGTAAGCGGCAGGAACCTCAATCCGGTCTCGATAGCCGAGTAGCCCAGCACGCCTTGCATCCACAGCACCGAGAACAAGATGGTGGCCGTGACGGCGAAGTTGATCGCAAACGTTGCCGCGGACAGGCCGTTGAAGGAACGGTTTCCGAACAGGACCATGTCGAGCATGGGATTGCGGACGCGGCGCTCGACCACAGCGAAGCCGAGGAGGGCGAGCACACCGACCGCCAACGCTACCGCGGTACGTGGGTCGGTCCATCCCACGACGGGTGCCCGGATGATTGCAAAGATCAACGCGAACAGACCTGCGGAGAACAGTGCCAGACCGAGGGGGTCGAGACCGCGGCGCGCGGTCGATGTCTGGTGGTCCCGGACTTTCAGAGCGACGACGGCCAGAATGATCAGTCCCACAGGGATATTGAGGTAGAACACCCATCGCCAGTCCACTTCGGTGAGGATGCCTCCGATCAACGGTCCCGCAGCGATGGCGATGCCCGAGGTGGCCCCGAAGATGCCGAAGGCGGTTCCTCGTTGGCGGCCGTGGAACGTCGCTGCGATCATCGCTGGGCCGACGGCGTACATGATGGCCGCGCCGAGGCCTTGAACTCCACGTGCTGCGTTGAGCAGAGTTGCTGACCCAGCGAGACCGCAAGCCACGGACGCGAGGGTGAAGGCCAGCGCGCCGACGGCGAAGATCCGGGTGCGGCCCAGTCTGTCCGCGATCGAGCCGGCGGTGAGCAGAAACGCGGCCAGTGCCAGGGCGTAGGCGTCGATCACCCATTGCAACTGCTCGAAGCTGGCCGAGAGGTCTCGTTGTATCGCGGGCAGTGCGACGTTGACGACGGTGAGGTCCAAGAACAGCATGAATGTTCCGAGGCAGACCGCTGTCAGCGTCCACCAGCGTTCGGGGGCCGACTGCAGCGGTTCGGGGGTGCTCATGCGGACTCCTCGAGGAGCGCGTCCGCGGTGGGTTGCGCGGCCGGCTGCTGGCGTCCGAACCAGGCGTCGATTGCCTCGATGGCTCCCGCGGTGTCGGTGAAGTGATGTATCTGCATTCCGTGCGCTCGGGCGGCTTGGCAATTGCGTAGGTCGTCGTCGACGAACAGGCATCGAGCGGCAGGGACGCCGAGTCGTTCGGTCGTCCGGCGGTAGATTTCGGGTTCGGGTTTGCGGACACCTTCGTTCGCGGAGACGACCTCGACGCTGAACAGGCCTGTGGGGACGATTCCTCGCCACTCGGGTTCCCATTCTCGGACGTTGTTGGTCAACAGTCCCAGAGTTCGTCCTTCGGATTTCAGCGTGTGCAAGTAGTCGAGAAGTTCCGAGTTGGGGACCCGGCCGGAGAACCATGCCGGCCGGAACTGTGACAGGTCGATAGCGCGTCCGGTCATGGTTTCCAGTGCCGATCCGACTCGGTCGAGGAAGGCCGCTTCGGTGATTTCGCCGCGTTCGAGCGGGGCCATGATCGTTTCGTCCGGGTCATCGTGCGCGGTGAACAGGGCACCCATCAGGTCCTCCGGTTGCACGGACATGTACTCGGTGAACGCCGCGATGGTGTCGGCGATGGGGTTGGTCAGGACGCCGCCGTAGTCGACGACGAGAACGAGGGGACCGGTGTCGATACTGTTGTCGGACATCGTCATCCCACCTCGACCTGCGAGCGGACGATGACGACGTCACCCTGGACGAGTTCGAAAGATGCGACGATCCCAGTCCCGGACTCGGTGGGTGCGGTGTCGATCAAGCGGCAGTAGACAGGAAGCTCGTGTTCGGCGAAGTCGAGGAACTGGATGTCGTAGCGCACCGGGGAACCGACCGACGATTCCGGCAGTGAGTGGGTGTCGAGGACGGCGCACACCGATGCCTGCCTGCACGCTTCGGTCAAGAGCATCCCCGAGACGTGGTCGACCTTGTGATCGGAGAGCGACGGGTGGTTGTTGTCGACGACGACCTCGTACGTCGTGTCGGGGTGTTCGGTGCCGGTGGAGGCGATGACGACGTTCTTCGAGTCCCGCCGGGCAACGCGTGCAGGCGGAAGCGGAACGGCGGCAGAGGTATACGGCTGATCGGGGGTGTTCTTCGCTGCCCGCCCGGCCGCGCGCATCTCGGCGAACATCTGCTTGGGCATGAAGCTCAGGGATCCGACGAATTCGCCGACAGGCACGCCGTCGAGAACGGTCTGGTACCTACCGACTGCCCCGGTCAGGTACCCCTCGACGTGGAACCGCTTCTCGAATTCGACTCGGATGACCAACCGGCCCGGTGTTTCCCCGACCTGGAGGGCAGCGAGGTCGGTCACCGACACCGAGGCCTTGCGGAAGACGAACGCCCAGTCCTTGGGTACTCCGTAGAACTGGTGACTGATCAGGATCGAGGCCTGCCTGCATGCCTCCACGAGGATCATGGGGTCGTACCGGTCGTCGAGTCGGTCGCTGTAGAGGGCATGCCCTCGCGGTAGCTGCGCGGCGACGACGAATCGGTTCTCGCCCGTCGCAGCAGCGTCGGTGAGGAAGACCTCGCTGACAGCTGCGCGGTGGACGAGGCTTCGCGGCACAGTGCGATCGAATGTCAGTTCACTGGCGATATCGAACGGTGGTGTGGTGACAGTCATTTCTTCCCCCAGGAAGGTGGTCGCAGATTTTCTGCTTTGTGCGAAACGCACCGATCGGTACGTGGTTTCAAGTACAGCGCCACGTTTTCGATAAGTCAATTCTTTTCACGTTAATTCCAAATGTTCGGAAAGTGATTCCCGTAACAATATAATTTCAGTTCGAGCGCAGATATACCGCCAGTAATTCGAGCACTATTGTGAGCCTGTGCACACGGTTAAGTGCACAGGCTCGCAATAGTGCGTTCAGCTATTTGATGCCGATCTGATGCGGTCAGTGGGGTTGTCGGGCGTCGAGCCACTGGTCGAGCGAGTCGAAGACGATGGCGGCGTTCCGTGCGTGGCCCATGTAATGGCCTGCGTGAGGAATCGTGATCGCCTTTCTGTCCGATGTTCCGGTGAACGATGCAATATGTTCGTCACCGAATTGCACGCGTGCGTCGTCCTGTCCGTAGAGGCCGAGAACTGGAATGTCTATGCTCGACATTTTGGCCAGGTCGAGAAGAATTCCGGGGCCTTGTGAAAGCATGTCGCCGCACGGGTGTTGGTTCTGATAGGGCGCTGCTGTATCGATTACTTGTTGTTCGGTATCGGCATAGTTTCCTGTCACGAATTCAGTGGTTCCTTGGTCGTAAAAGGTGTAGCCCTTGGCGGCGGGATTGTTTTCCGATGCCGAGCCTCCGGTGAGGCAGCGTGGTGTGGCGGCGAAGAATCTGACGTAGGCCTCGGGTGTCAGTCCGCGATCGGCCCAGTCCATGACGACGAGAGCGTCGACGTCGTCGAAGGTGTAGGCCTCGATCTGGACGATCTGCCCGCCGTTCGACTGGCCGGCGAGGGTGATGTGCCCGAAGGTGGGGGCCGTTCCGGATGCATCCCATTGATAGGTGCCGGTACGCAGCGCTTGGACGATCTGATGGGCCATCGTTGCTTGGGACCCCACGCACATGGCCCCGCCTGCCGGAGCGTCGCTCGTGTCGTATCCGAGTCTGTCGATCGTCAGTGAGGTCTGTCCGCGAGCGGCCATTTCGTAGGTGTGGTGGTATCCCTCGACTGGAAGACGCCAGTACCATTCGCCGGCTGCGATGCCGTGTTCGTAGAGGGTGATGGCGTTGCCGAAACCCTCTGCGGGAGCGGTGAGATGGCCACGGATGGTGTAGGTTCCGCCGTCGGCGGTGCACGGGACGGCTGTGTCGTTGGTGTTGCGGACTGTGAAGGACACCGGTACGTCGATCACGTCCGATCGGGTCGGCTGCGCGGAGGCGATGGCCGTTCCACCGAGAAAGATGGCGGTCGACGCGACGGTTATCGCAATCGCGGCGAGGAGCCGTGAGAGGGGGTGATGGCGGCTGTCGAGCATGGGGTACTCCGATCGGGGCGGGGATGTGGTGGCTGGGAGCGTGCGAGTGCAGTGCTCATACAGGGGTTTTGGGTCTTCCAGGGTCGACTTCGGTACCAGGTGTATCGACGCGTGGAGCATCGGTGATGCCGATGAGCTGGTGCAGGCGTGCCAGTGGGCGCGGTGCCCACCAGTTCCAGCGGCCGGTCAGGGCCATGATGGAGGGGACGAGGATCGCTCGGATGACGGTGGCGTCGATCAGGACCGCCAGTGCCATGCCGATTCCGAGTTGCTGAAGGAAGGTCACCCCGGAAGTGGCGTAGGTGGCGAAGGATGCGGCCAGGATGAGAGCTGCTGCGGTGACGACGGGTGCGGAGCGTGAGATGCCATCGATGATGGATTGGCGATTGTCTCCGGTACGGTCGAATTCTTCTTTGATGCGCGAGAGCAGGAAGACTTCGTAGTCCATCGACAGGCCGTAGGCGATGCAGAACATCAGGATGGGGATGCTCGGCTCGATGGCACCGGTAGGGGTGAAACCCAGCAGCCCAGCAAGATTGCCGTTCTGAAAACCCCACACCAGGACACCGAACATGACCGTCAGTGACAGCAGATTCAGAATGGTGGCTTTGATGGGGGCGATGATCGATCCGGTCATCACGAACAGAATGGCGAAGGTGATCAGTGCAATGAGCACGGCCACGAGCGGGAGCCGGGCGGTGACGCCGTCGGTGTAGTCGTCGAGCATCGCGGGTGAGCCGCCGACGAGTACCTGGCCGGGAGGCTCCACCGACCGTACCGCGGAGACGAATCCGGCTCTGTCGTCCAGTGATTCGCGAGTCGGTACCACCGAGAGGTAGCTGCCTGCGGTGTCGGGAGTGAAACGGACGGCGCCGTTCGGTGGAGCAGTGAGCGCCCTGTCGGGTTCGACGGTGCCCAGTGCGCTGTCCACTCGTAGCACCTGGGGCAGTGCTGCGAGATCGGAGGCGTACCGAGCGAGGCCGTCCGGTGCGATGGTCGGTGCGACGAGCAGAATTGCGTCTGCATCCTCGCTGGCGTAGTCGTCGCGGATGGTGTCGTACAGGGCGCGGACCGGAACCGACTGCGGCAGGATGCGATCGTCCGGTGCGCCGAACCGAACGCCTAGTACCGGCGCTCCGAGCAGTATCAAGATCACCACACCGGCGATCGCGAACACTGCAGGTCGGCCGGTCGTGGCCACGGTGATCCGCCGCCACACGGTACTTCCGTCGGTGTCCGGTTCCTTGCGCCGTAAGGCGCGGTGCCCGAGCAGCACCAATGCGGCCGGGAGTACGACCGTAGCGGCGAGCACGGCGGTGGCGACGACGGCTATCCCGGCGTAGGCGAACGAGGCCAGGAACGGGAACGGGAAGACCAGCAGAACGGCCAGTGACGCGGCGACGGTGGCGCCGGAGAACATGATGGTGCGTCCGGCTGCCTGCGCTGCTCGCTGCACGGCCAACGTCAGGTCAGCGGTGCGGCGGGCTTCCTCTCGGAAGCGGTAGATCAGGAACAGTCCGTAATCGACGCCGAGTGCAATGCCCATCACCAGCGCGATGTTCGCCGCGAAGGTCGATACTTCGGTGAAGGCTGCCACCACGCGCATGATGGCCAGGGTGCCGACGACGGAGAACAGTCCGGTTGCGAAGACCACTGCGGCGAGACGGAGCCGCCGTAGGACGGCCCACAACAGTGCGATCACCAGCGGGGCGATGATCAGCTCTGCTCGGAGAAAGTCGGTCCTGGATTGTTCTGCGACGGAGCGGAACACCTCGTCGCTGCCGCCGAGAGCGATGTCGATGTTCGAGGTAGCCGACCGGCTGAGTGCCTCGTCGAGAGCGGGAAGGACCTGTTGCCGGATTTCGGTGGCGTCGCCCGGTGCCCACGCCTGGATCAGCGCCGAGCTGCCGTCCCCGGCGGCGAGGGTCGGAACCTCTTCGGTCCAGTAGGACCATGTGTCGTCGATGCCGGGGAAGGTGTCGACGAACTCGGTCAGACGTAACCCGTCCGCGGCGACGGCCGAGCTGTCGACGTCGCCGGTCTTCGCGGTGACGAGGATGGTGATGTTGGGTGTGCCGGTCTGAAAGGTGTCGTTGAGCAGCGCCTCGGCTGCCGCAGACGGGGCGTTGGTCGCCTCGAACCTGTTCAGGGACAGTGCATTCATCGCACCGGCAGCGACTGCTGCGAGCACGAGGAAGAGGACGCCGGCCACTACGAGGGTGAGGCCGGGTCGAGTTGTGGCGAATCGGGTGGGCATCGCGGGTCCCCCTGCTACCGTGGATACGAGCGATTGCTCGTGATTTGCGAGAATACGAGCGAAAGCTCGTCTTGTCTACCGGAAAGCCTGGAGTTCACATGCCGAATACCTCGACGCCAACTACCTCTCCTGCACCCAAGCGTCAGGATCGCGGACTCAAGCGCATCGCTGCGATCCTCGACGGTGCGGAGGAGTTGTTCGGAGAAGTCGGGTTCGACGCAGCGACCACGAACGCTATCGCCAGCAAATCGGGCATGTCACCGGGTTCGCTGTACCAGTTCTTCAGAAACAAGGAAGACATCGCCGCAGCATTGGCGGAACGCTACGTCGTGGAGTTGACCGACGCCCAATCGGCCGCGGTCGATCCGCGACCGGACGGCTTCGTGGAATCTCTACCGCAGTTCATCGACCGGGCCGTCGACAATATGGTCGCCTTCAATGCGGCCAATCCGGCTTTCCTGCAACTGTTCTCGCGAGCAGATACCCAGCCTGCCCTGTATACCGCAGTCGTACCATTGCAGAGCGAACTCTCCCAGAGGGTCGCCCAGACCTTGGCCGCACTCGCACCGACCCTGTCCAGCGAACGCATCGACCTCCACGCGCTGGTGGCCTTGCAGATCACCCGCGGAATGATGCCCGTCATCGCCGCAGAAAAAACTAACAAGAAGGACCAGCTCGTGACCGAGCTCAAGGCGGCACTGATTCGTTACCTGTCCGAGGCACTCGCCTCACCCTGACGGAACAGAGACCCGCGCCGCCGCAGGCCGTGCGTACTCCCAGTCTGAAAAAAGCTGCAGCAGTAGCTGTTTTGACGTTTTTCAGTTGTGCTGCCAGCAATCACTGCTTTTCGTACACTATGGGATCCGCGCCGATCGATACTTCGATGCGTGGTGGAGCATTCGGTCGAGGCTCAACGCCCCGCGTCGTATGCTCGGTCAGCGATCGGCGACCTTAGGCGCGCACCCGGCGGCGGACCATGCGACCGGCGTGCATCGCCGCAACTTTGGTCCAATCAGGGTGTGCAATTAGCCGTCACAGCTGGACCGATGACCGCCGGACTCACGCAGGTTCCGGTGTTGCCGCGCCGGTCACCGCATGACCTGGGGGACGGTTCGCTGTTTTTCGTTCTTTGGGTGTGTCGATCAATGCGTTATGTGCAGCATCGCGTACCCAGCCTGTGATTCTGTCGAGGGTTTCGGATGGCAGGTGCCATCGTTGCCAATACAGGGGAATGGTGACGTTGTGGTCGGGGTCGAGGTGAACGAGTGTCCCGTCGGCGAGGTCGCGTGCGATTTGTCCTTCCGGTAGCACGCCCCACCCGAGTCCGAGTCGAGCTGCAGTCAGGAATTCGCGGTTCGATGGGAGGTAGTGGATCGGGGGCTCACGGTGCGCCTTGATCTTGCGTAGATAGGCGTGTTGCAGGTCGTCCTTTTTGTCGAATCGCAGCATCGGGAGGCGGCTGGGATCGCAACCGTCGGAGTCGGCGTCGCGAATGAGTGAGGGTGCGCACGCGGGCCAATAGACCATGGCTCCGAGCGGTTCGACCGTACAGCCAGGTGCTGCGGTGCGTGAGGTCGTCACGGCGGCCATGACCGCGCCTTGACGCAGTAGAGCGTCTGTATGGTCCTGATCTTCGATGTGGAGGTCCAGCAGTATCCGTCGGTCGACGGCTATCGCTTTCATCACCGGTTGGAACCACGTCGAGACCGAATCGGCATTGATAGCAAGTGAAAAGCGCAGCGGTGCAGCAGTATTCGTTGTCGTTGAGCCGCCGCGTAGCTCAGCGTCGGCGTCGACGGTGAGGACTTCGATCTGCCGCGCGAGTCGGAGCAGGGCTTGCCCGTTTCTGGTGGGTAGTACCGGCCTGGTTCGCTGTAGCAGCGCGGCCCCCGACGCTCGTTCGAGCGCGGTAATGCGTTGGCTGACTGCAGAAGACGAGATGTGCAACGCCGTTGCAGCTCCCTCGAACGACCCTGAATCGCAGATCGCGGCAAGTGTGGCGAGCTGATCGTGGTTGTACATCCACAAATACTAAACCTAGATCAGCGATACTTAGGAAACGTGCATCGATGCTGGAGCGGTCGTACCGTTCTTGCCGTGAACAACCCCGTTCTGGCTTATCTCCCCGTCGCTATCGTCTTCGGAATAATCCCAGGTCCTGACGTCATGTTGGCGGTCAAGCACTCGCTTACCGGCGGTGTGCGTCACGGCATCGCCGTAGCTTTGGGTGCGGCGACGGGGTCGATGGCCTGGGGCATCGCTGCGGCCGTGGGGTTGGCGTCCTTGCTCACCAGCGTCCCCGGGGCATTCGACGCGGTACGTATCGCAGGTGCCGCCTACCTGGTGTTTCTAGGAATTCAGAGTATCTGGCAGCGCAAGGGCAGCTTCACCGACGTCGATGCCGCGACTTACAACGCGCACCAGCCGAAGTGGTCGCGAGCGTTCATGACCGGTTTCGTCGCGGACCTGTTGAATCCGAAAATGGGTGCGTTCTACCTGGCGGTGCTGCCGCAGTTCATTCCGCGCGACGGGAACGTTTTCGTTTGGTCCATGCTGCTCATGTCGATCGAGTTCGTGGTGGCGCTGATATGTCTGTCCTCGTACGCACTTCTTGCCTCGTCCGCTCGCCGGTTCTTGGAGAAGGGCCGCTTGGGGGCGTGGCTCGAGCGTGGACTGGGTGTTGTTCTGGTGGGATTCGGCGTCCGGCTGGCCTTCGAGTAAACACCCCCGCCGTCCGAGCCCTTCTCCCTTCGCTCTTTCAACTACTCGACCCGAGCCCGACCTGACTTGATTGTGTAACGACGCCTTGGCCCGGGTCCGCGCCCCGGGCCGTCCAATCCCGCCAGGTCTTGGCTTTGCCGTGCCCTAACCCGAACTTTCCTGTACCGAAACCGAACCATCACGCACACAGAGGGGTACCGATCAATGAGCGAAAAGCTCTGGGGTGGAAGATTCTCCACCGATATCACCGACGATGTACTTCGCTACACAGAGACAGCATCGGTAGACAGCAGAATGCTCGAACACGACCTGTGGCAGAACATCGCTCATGTTCTGATGCTCGGTCGCGCGGGAATCAACACCGAACCCGACACCAAAGCGCTTCTCGCTGGGCTGCTCGACATGGAGAGCAGCCGAGCCGACGGTGGATTGCAGCTCGACGTCCGACAAGAAGATGTGCACCTCAACACCGAATTCATGCTCATCGAACGGATCGGACCCGTCGGCGGCCGCATGCACACCGCACGGTCCCGAAACGATCAGGTGCAGACCGACGCACGCATGGTCACCCGCGAGTGGCTGCTCGATGCCAGCGAAGAACTGCTCATGTTCGTGCAGGATCTGCTCGGGTGCCCCGAGTCGGAACGAGAAGCAGTTCTACCCGGCTACACGCATTCGCAGGCAGCGCAACCGATTTCGGTAGCATTTTGGAAGGCTGCGCACGCACAGGCCTTGCTGCGTGATGCCTCCCGACTGATGGATGCCTGGAAGCGCATCAACATCAATCCGCTCGGCGCGTGTGCGCTCGCCGGAACTACATTCGCCCTGGACCGCGATTACACCTCCCGGCTTCTCGGGTTCGATGCACCGATGGTCAATGCGCTCGATGCGACGTCGACGAGGGACTGGACAGTCGAAGTAGCGGGCGCAGCTGCCAGCGGTGCTGTGAATCTATCTCGCATGCAGGAAGAGATCGTCACCTGGAGCTCGAACGAATACGCTCTCGCCGAAGTGCACGATTCGTTCGCGACCGGTAGCTCGATCATGCCGCAGAAGAAGAATCCGGTGGTTGCAGAACTGGCGCGAGGGAAGTCCGGTCGCGCGGTGGGTGCGCTGGTGCAACTGCTGGTGATGGAGAAGTCGGTCGGTCTCGGGTACAGCTGCGACCTGCAGGAGGACAAACCGGTTTACTGGGGCGCCCTCGATACGTACCTCGACACCATTCGCCTGTGCCGACGCCAGAACCTGCACACCGCGTTCGACGGTGCTCGCGGCAGAGCCCTGTGCTGGGACAACTTCTCGACCGCGACAGAGATCGCCAACATCTTGGTCTCTCGGTTCGACGTTCCTTTCCGCACAGCCCACCGCATCACCGGTGACCTCGTCAACGCCGCCCTCGCAGCCGGTCACACCCTGCGCAACGTCGCGTTCACCACCACTTTCCTCCGCGAGGAACACGACATCGACATCAGTGAGGTCGACATGAAGCAGATATGCGATCCGCTCCACACACTGCGCAGCTACATCTCTGCCGGATCCACCGGACCGACGCGGGTCTCCGAACAGCAGGAGCAAGGCCTGGCCGACGTGACCGACAGACTCGCCGAAATCCGGCAAGCCAGAACCCGCCTCTGGGAGGCGAAGGCGGAATGCCTACGAGCAGCGCGATCCGTCGTCGGCGGCGTGAGCGTGCCCGAACTCGCGATGGAGGTCGGGGTATGAGCATCGTCCTGGCATATTCCGGCGGATTGGACACATCCGTTGCCGTGCACTGGCTCAAAGAGCGCTATCAGACCGAGGTCATCGCGTACTGCGCGAACCTCGGCCAAATCGAGGACCTCGAGGCCGTCTCGAAGCGCGCAACCGCGGCCGGCGCGTCGGAAGTTATCGTCGAAGACGTCCGAGACCTGTTCCTCCACGACTATGCAATCCCGGCTCTCGCCGCCGGCGCTGCATACGAGGGAAAATATCTTCTGGCTGCACCGTTGTCTCGACCGTTGATCGCCGAGCGGCTGGTCAGCATCGCTCGCGAACGCGGTGCATCCGCAGTCGCTCACGGTGCCACGGGCAAGGGAAACGATCAGGTCCGGTTCTACACCTCCGTGCGGGCGTTGGCTCCCGAGCTCGACATCCTCGCACCTGTCATCGATTGGGAAATGACCTCCCGCGGTAGCGAAATTGCCTACGCCGATCGTCACGGTATCGATGTGGGTGTCAGCAAGACGACGCCGTACAGCATCGACACCAATATCTGGGGCACCAGCATCGAGTGCGGGGATCTCGACCTCATCGACCACGCTCCACCGCCCGATGCATGGCAGATCACGACCGCGCCGGTGCAGGCACCGGATCGTCCAACAACGATCACGATCGAGTTCGAAGCAGGCATCCCCGTCGCTCTCGACGGCCGCAAGCTCGACCTGATCGACCTGGTCAGCGAACTCGGGGACACAGCGGCCGCGAACGGTATCGGGCGTACCGAAATTCTCGAGAGCCGCATCGTCGGATTCAAGAGCCGCGGAATCTACGAAGCACCCGCTGCAACAGTTCTTCTCGCTGCACGAACCGATCTCGAAGCACTCGTACTGGACCGAGAGACGCTCCACCACAAGCGGTCCATCGCCGACCAGTACGCAGAGTTGGTCTACTACGGCTACTGGTTCACCGATCTGCGTGCAGCACTCGATGCTTACTGCGCCCGTCTGGCTCACCGCGTGACGGGCACAGTGACCGTCGAGCTGTACAAGGGCTCCGCTCGATGCATCGGCCGGACGTCCCCGAAATACGGCCGATACAGCTCGGCTCTGGCCGATTACGAAGAGGCAGACACCTTTCTACACGAAGCAGGTGCCGGATTCGCGTACTGCTGGGCTCTCCCACTCACCGAAGGAGTTGTCACTCGATGAAAGACACCCGCTCTGTTCTGCTCATCTCCGACGGATCACGGTGGGGCGAACTCGCCCACGACTTTCTCCGCCGCAGATTCGCCGACGTCGACTGGTTTGCCTGGGACTACGGCGATCCAGTAACTCGATCGTTCGATCAGTGGCACGGGTGCGACCTGCTTCTGTCCTTCAAATCGGACTTCATCCTGTCCGAGGCCACACTCGATCGAGTGCGGGAACTGGCCGTGAACTTCCACCCGGCGACCCCGAACTACCGAGGGATCGGCGGATATCGCTACGCGATCGACGACAACCAGACGCAATTCGGGGCCACCTGCCACATCATCACCCCGAAGGTAGATGGCGGTCCGATCATCGCAGTCGACCGATTCGACATCGTCCCAGGCGAATCCGAGACGAGCTTGAGCGAACGCACCGCCGCCGCCGCACTGGCTCAATTCCATCGAATCGTCACCACAATATGCAACGGCACCGCTATCAGCGCCGATCACAGCGAACAATGGGGACAACGTCTCTACACACGCCGCGCCCTCGACGCAGACCGCCGAAAGCGTGGGGAGCTGGTCGAAGCGTGAGAACACTGCACTCACCCTCCGCCACCCACGAGCCCCACGATCGGCCCAGGTCGCCCGAAGCCCATGGCGGTACTGCAGTTCGCAACGGCCCCTTGGCGATCATCGAATTCGACGGTGAAGGACACAACACGTTCTCCACAGACAAGATGCGCGGCATCACCGAGTTGGTCTGGCAGCTAGGGGACACCCCGGATGTCGAGGGGCTGGTTCTGTACGGGGGAGACGGTCGATCCTTCGGTGTCGGCGGTGACTTCAACGAAGTCAAGGACTTCACGGGAGGCTCCGAGGTCAACCGATGGATCGACGCCTGCGTGGACATGTATCGAGCAGTTCTGTCGATCTCGAAACCGACCGTGGCAGTCATCGACAAATACTGCATCGGCATCGGTCTTCAGTTGGCACTGTGCGCCGACTGGCGCATCGGAACGTCGACGTCGGACCTCCGTATGCCCGAGCTCAAGTTGGGTATCTCCTGCATACTCGGAGCTCCGCTCCTGCAACGCCGAGTAGGGCCTGCCGTGGCGAATCGAATGATCATCGGGTGCGATCGATGGCTCGGTACCACCGCACTCTCCGACGGCCTCCTCGATGAACTCGTTGCAGCCCATAGTGACCCGCTCGCTGCAGGATGCACCCGAGCACAGGCACTGGCCGAGTACCAATCGGTGCCGTTTGCCCGCACCAAGGCGTTCGTCAACCACGATCTGCTGCTCGACATGGAACGAGCCCGTATTGCAGCAATAGCCGGCCACCGAGCGGGGTTCGCTGCAGGCGATGCGGCCCAACAGAAGATGCGCACAATTGTCGGAGACAACCCATGACCCCAACCGATCATGGGTGGGTCGTCTTTTCGCACAGCGGCCGCATCCGCCGTGTTGGCGGACATACCGGCCCCGTTCTGAACCGCAACGACGGAACAGTCATGATCACGACGCCGCTGCACGGCGAATGCCGAGTCTTTCTCTCCCGCACCGATGATGCACGGACATGGGCGGTGGGAGCGCAATTCGCGGCGACCGCCGCGAGTGTCGGTCACCGCGCAGGAACCACCACGGCACTTCGCCCCGGGACGACTCTGGTCTGCTCCGCCGACGGAGAGTTGTCGGTGCACCGCGCTGTCCCCCGATCGTCGCCGTCGGGCGGTGTCCCAGGGTGTTCGCTCGAACAGGCCATGGGGTGGCTCGACCATGGATTACGCACTGCAGCAACGGAAATCGCATCGTCGGGTCGTCCCATTCGCTTACTGCTCTCCGGTGGTGTCGACTCCGGACTCCTCGCCTCCTACTTGTGGAGGGCCGGTGCCGACGTCCGTGCACTGACCCTCCGCACACCCTGGGGTGACGAAATCGACGGTGCCTCTCGAACAGCGCGCCACGTCGGTCTGCCGCTCGACGTCATCGACGTCACCGCACAGGAATCGACAGCGGCGATCTACCCGTGCATGCAGCACACTCAATCCGATGATGCAGAAGTCATCACCGTGCATCTGCTGGTGACAGTGGCCTTCGAGTTGGCGCGAGCATGTGGTGCCGACCTCGTGACCGGACTCGGCAGCGATCTGCTCAACGCCGGAAGCGATTTCGGTATGGGCGCAGTCGCCGGCGATCTGAACGAACGTATCGACGACGCCAGCGCATCAGGAATGATGGTGACCGGCCAATTCACCCCAGGGCCGCGCATGTACCACCCGTACTGGAGTCCTGCTCTACTGCACCTTCAACAGAGTGTCCCCGCTCAGCTGAAGACCGTCGACGGCATCGAAAAGTACTACCTCCGCGAGCTCGCGGCCTACCAACTGCCCCGTGAGACTGCGTTCGGGAGAAAAGTCGCAATCCACCAAGGGGCGGGTTTGTCAGCAGGGTTGGACGGCGCGCTCGGAGAACAACTGGCTGCCGTCTGTGCCCAAATCCGGGCACAGACCCTCGATGAGGTCCCTCTGGGAAACCACGATGTTGCGGTCGGCGGTGAGCAGCGGTGACGGCCACCGATCCCGGAGATCTCGCGGCAGTGGCCACCCGGGATGGATTCGCTCTGGTCGGCGACGTCGACTTCGGCAGAAGCGACTTCGAGGTCTTCGTGCAGGGGCTCGGGACTCTCGCCACACATCGGTTCGGCACCGGAAGCGCAGGTCTGCTCGATCTCGACGCAAGCCCGCTACCGGACCGCGTCGTCACCGGGCGCAGTGCCCTGCCTCTGCACACCGACGGCACACTTGTCGGGACCTGTCCCAAATACATTGCGCTGTATTGCAATGCAGTCGATCAGCCCACAGGATCCGGACGCACAGAACTCTGTCTGCAATCGGATCTACTCGATGCAACACTCCCACCGGACCTGAGCACGGTGACCGACGTGGATTGGGAGTACTACGTCACCGACCAATCCCACTTTCCCGACGTCGCGCACCGCTGGCTGTCGATTCCACCTGCAGTGCGATCAGCAACGGGGACAACGCGGTTGAACGTGGCACTCCCGTTCACCGAGGAACGGACCACCCCCGCAGGATGGTCGGTCCGTCTGGCGGGCTCGACCGAAGAAGACAGCCGGGCCGTCTTCGCACGGCTCGACTCCTACCTGCGGGGCAGTACCAGCTTCTACTCGCACGACTGGGCCCCGGGTGATCTTCTCGTCCTCGACAACGAACAGGTTCTGCACGGGCGGACAACGATCGAACCGGGCAGCGTCAGACACTTGTTCCGAGGACAGATCAATGTCTGACGCGCGAGGGTTCCTCGCCGCACTGAACAGCATGCCCCAACAGGATCAGGACGCACTTCACCAGGGACGACGCCATACGACGTTCGGGGAGCTGTCGGCCGCGGCGATGGCATGGCGTGATGCACTGGCACCGGTGATCGACGAAGGCGACGTGGTCGTCGTCGATCATCACCCCGGGGCCGCAGACTTCGTTGCAGCACTACTGGGAACGATGGCCGCCGGCGGCGTGCACCTGGCGAGCCGGACGCGGCATCCAGCATGGGACCGACTGAGCGCACTGGGCCGCCGCTGGCACGCCATTACCGACCACGACATCGACCCCGACCTGCCCGAACTGGCCTCCGTGTTCGATGCAGCAACCCGAAAGCTCCGATACTGCAACCCAACGCGTCAATGCGACGTGACCGAGCACGACACCGTGCGAGGAAGAATCCTCGAAACATCCGGATCGAGTGGTGAGCCGAAATGGGTGTACTGGACCGAGGAATCGCTGTTCGCCGACCGCACCGACTGGTGCCAGCAGCTCGGTCTGACAGCCGACGATGTGATCATCAACATCCACCCCCTCGATTTCGCGCACGGGATGGACGTTCACGTTCTCGCGGGCTTGCTCTCGGGAGCACCCACGGTGCACCTCGACGCCGGTCTCCCGGCCTCTGCCCACGCGAGAGCGATTTGCGACTGGAACGGTACCTATATGAGCGCCCTTCCCTCGCACTACGACGCGATCGCAGCGTCACCGGCGGCATCGGAGCGAATGGGTGAACACCTGACCACCGCACTGACGGGCGGGGCTCTCCTGACGCCGACCACTGCGCGACTGATCCACCAGCGGTGCGGGGTCCACCTACGCAGGCTCTACGGGGCCACCGAGTGCGGCATCATGTGCGCAGATCTGCGGCCACAGTTGCAGAGCGCGGCCGAACTGCGGCCCCTACCCGGGGTGGAGATGCGAGTGCGCCCCATCCACGGAATCGACGCAGATACCTATCGAGTGGGCGAGCCCGAATTCCGCCGAGCGCACCGAGCCGAAGGCTACTGGGGACACCCGGACCGTACACAGAGCGCATTCACGGACGGCTGGTATCGAAGCGGGGACGCGGTGATGGTCCACGACAACGGTGCCATCAACGTCCTGGGCCGCATCGATGACGTATGGACAAACAACCACGGTCAACTCTGTTCGGCAGGCGTCCTGGTCGACGAGATCACCGCACTCGACGAGGTCGACGAGGTCGTCGTCTTCGCCCCAACGGCCACAGGAGCAGACACACCGACGACAGTACTGTGCCGCCTGGCACCCACCGGGGCAGACCTCGGACGAATCCACCTTCGCGTCACCGAAGTGATGAACAGCTGCGGTCTCATCGGAAAGATCACTCTGATGTCCGACTGGCCGAAAACGTCTGTCGGCAAGCCCGACCGGCGCGCATTGCTGGCATGGTGCAGAGCGTCCTGAGTTCGACATCACACGGATCAGAAAGGGCAGACATGAGCGCCGCGTCCCCACAAGGGTTTCACTGCTGGACAACCCATTTAGGACTGGCAGACGAAGGTAAAGACGACTTCTCCATGGTCATCTCCGACAGGCCGTGCACCTCGTCGGTCGTTTTCACGAAGTCACTGTTCGCGGGCCCCTGCGTCACCTTGAGCAAGACCTCGATCGAGCAGACCAGTCCGCGCGGGGTCCTCGTGTTGGCGAAGAACGCCAACGTCGCGACCGGCGCGGAAGGGCTCCGCAACGCCAGCGAGATACGCGCATCCGTCGCACGAACCGTAGGAATCGAACCCGATGCCCTGATAATGGCCTCCACCGGAGTCATCGGAGTGCAATATCCGATGGACACCATCCGCGCCGGACTCGACGGGCTCGGCCAGGGAACACCACTCGACGCGCACGCGGTGGCCCGAGCGATCATGACCACCGACACCCGCGCCAAGGTCTCCGAACGAGCCGTCGGCACCAGCACCATCGTTGGAATCGCGAAGGGCGTCGGGATGATAGAACCGGACATGGCGACCATGCTGTCGTTTGTCTTCACCGACGCCGACGTCCCCCAGGACACGCTCAACCGAATCTTTCGTGACGTTGTCGACCGCACCTACAACTCGGTCTCGATCGACACCGACACCTCCACCAGCGACACAGCGGCGGTCTTCGCCAATGGTGCCGCCGGCCCGGTACCCGATACCGAGTTCGAGCAGGCTCTCGAGGAAGTGTGCACGGATCTGGTGAAAATGATTGCCAGCGACGGCGAAGGTGCGACCAAGCTGATCGTCACTACGGTCTCGGGTGCATCGAGCGAGCGCCAAGCGCGCGTGGTCGGGAAGTCGATCATCAACTCTCCCTTGGTCAAGACGATGATCCACGGTGAAGACCCCAACTGGGGTCGAGTTCTCATGGCTATCGGAAAATGTAGCAACGAGGTGGACATAGAACCCGACAGAATCCGAGTCGCATTCGCGGACATCGATGTGTATCCGAGCTCGTCACTCGACCAGCACGACACCGTCGAGGTGGTTCGTGAACACCTTGCAACTGCCACCGTCGAGATCAACGTAGACCTCGGAATCGGCACCGACACCTGGAGAGTGTTCGGTTGCGACCTCACCGATGAATACATTCGAATAAACGCGGACTACACCACATAGAGATCACTCCAATCACTTCACCAACAGGCCGCAGTAACGTGGAGTGGGCATCCGGCCTCGACGCCTCGACCTGTCGAAGCCGTTACAGCACGTCGCCTGTGGCCGTTGATGTTGCCGGTTCTGCCGGACTCTGGACATGAGCAAATTAAAGACCGAACACGATTCGCGCCGGGGGGCGAAAATGGCTGCAACCGATAGAGAACCTTCAAAAAGGTTCCGAGACAATGCCCATAACGACCGCAATGCCACAACTCTGATCAAAACTTCCGACCACGCATCTAGCGAAGAGCGTAGTCACGAGCTGTACACCGTGTACGGAACCGCGTGTCACGCGCCTGAACGACAGTGTATGACACGACTCACTGCGCGAATAGTCGATGGGGACAGCTTAGCGTCGATTCGGTGCGGACCAGGAGAAATTACTCGTCGACAGGTTGATCTCGAAGCCGATCCACGATTCTCCGTGAGGATTCAATACGTCTTATCGGGCGAAGTAATTCTGTCGCAGAACGGCGTCCAAATATCGCTGAAGAGTGGAGGCATTGGCCTATACTATAGCGATTACAGTTATACAATGACTGTAACCCGTGCCAGCTGTTTAGCGGTAGTCACGTTACGGCAGAGGGTGGGCTCAAGAGAAGACTTCGACGCCGCCTCGGGTCGAGGTCTTCGCGTTGTGCCAAACGCTGAAGGTACGGGGAAAATACTCTCAGATACTTTACATTCTACTTCGAGAGAAATTGGAATGCTGAACACGTTCACGGCTCATAATGTCATCTCAGCCGTTCGATTACTGGCGTGGGAAGGAATGCACCCGCCCCATGGCCACGCACCGCCTGACCAGCAATCCGGCCTCGTAGCGACGGCGCGCTTGATGATCGAGAAGAATCTTTCTGATCCCACGCTCAATCCCGACCTACTCGCGCGCAAACTACATGTATCGGTTCGTCAGCTGCATCGCGCTTTCGAGCGAGAGGAGCGAACTCTGTCCGCTTATATAGCATATGAGCGCATTGAAAGGTGCGCTGCCGATTTGATCGACCCAAGCTTACAACAGATACCGATAGGCGACATCAGTGCGCGGTGGGGGCTTAGTGACCAGTCGAGACTTTCTCGGCTATTTCGCGAGTTGAAGGGTTGCTCGCCTTCGGAATTCAGAAGGTTTTACGCGGAACCCAGCTAATTCGAGAACACATCCACCGATCAATTCCGAGTGGTCAAGACCGGAACGAAGGTTCTCGTACCGGCGCGCCGCGTCGACGTGATCGAACTCGCTGGGCAACAAGTACACGACCGGGTGACGGATTCATCAAGACAAAATTCTTGACCTTGCTCGAGGTAGTGACGGTCCGGCTATCCGTCCACGGTAGCTACCACGCCACTCCGTCACGTCCGCGCGCACTCGCGCCGATCGGGGCATCGCCTTCACGGCATAAGACGATTGATCTGCGGGTTCTCGCGGTAGACGTGGCTGTAGTCGTTGTCGACTTTGGAGGGCCCGACTCCGAGGACTTGATCGTTGGCCGGTTGCGGCTTCCATGGTCTCCTCACGGCCGGCGCAGATGGGTGCCTACCTGCACTGGACCCCGTAGGGGACTTCGACCCCACTTGTCGCACGGTGCCAAAGTTTTGTCGCTTCGCGACGAAGAGCTGTGGAGGTATTTCCGCAATTAATTTCGATAAGTAGCGTCGAAGACATCATCAAGTCGCCGACCTTGCAGGTCGCAATGGTTCATTCGACATGTCGACTTGAGATACAGAAATGATGGGGAGAACCGAAGAAGGAGACTGTGATGATCTCGGCAGATCAATATGCGCGCGATAGCTATGAACGTGAGTTGAAAGCTCACTGGGACGCTAAAACAACCGATGACATCAATCTTCTACTGGGCGCTGATGATGATCTTTACCACCATCACTACGCGATTGGCGATTTCGACCGCTCTATTCTGGATTCCGTAGGTGAGGAGCGAGAGAACGCGATTTTGCGAGAGTTGCATCGAATGGAGAATGATCAAGTCGGACTGATCCTCGACGCCCTCGGTCCTTTGCCGCCCAACTCTCGCGGCATGGATGCCGGGTCAGGTCGCGGGGGAACATCTTTTCGTCTCGCTGGAGCGACGGAGAGCCGAATCGACGGCGTCAATTTTTGCGAACATCACGTCGCGTTCGCCGAGCAGATCGCACGCAAACGCGGTTGGGATAGCCGCGTTCAATTCCACCTCGGGAACATGCTGCAGGCACCATTTCCTGATCACACTTTCGATTTCGTGGTCTCAAACGAGACGACGATGTACGCCGACGCGTACGAAGCAATGGCCGAGTTCTCCCGCCTACTGCGACGGGGCGGTCGCTACGTAATGACCACCTGGTGCCGCAACGACGCAGTCGACCCACGCTCGGACGCGACAAGGCAGATCGATGAACATTACGTATGCCGAATGCACCGCCGAAGCACTTACTTCAAGGCCTTCGCGGCAAACGGCCTGATTCCGTACCGCGTGGCTCAGTACACACACGAAGCTATGCCGTACTGGGAGCTACGCAACAACAGCAAACTCCGCACCGGCGTTGAGGATGCGTTCCTCAGCGGCTACAGCGACGGTTCACTGAACTACCTAGTGATTGCGGCCGAACGCATCTGAGACATCCACCCGGAAACCACAAACTTGAAGGAGCCTGAAATGCCGAACCTCGACGTGGCAGTCCTCGGCCAGCATGACGTACAGCAGCGCCGCTACTGGGATGCCAAAAAATCCGACGATATCAACCTGCTGCTGGGCACTGAAGACGGCTTGTACCACCACCACTACGGAATCGGTGACTACGATCACTCTGTACTCGCTGCACCTGCGGAGCTGCGGGAGTCACTGATCCTGCGCGAACTTCACCGGATGGAGTCGCTGGAAATCAACCTTATCGTCGATGCATTAGGGGAGGTCTCACCGAGCTCTCGTGTCATGGACGCGGGATCGGGGCGAGGCGGAACGACCTTCACAATCGCTGATCGATTCGGCTGCCGGGTAGACGGGGTGAACTACTGCGCTCACCATGTCGAGTTCGCAGAGAAGTTGGCCCGTGAACGCGGGAGCTCGGACCGTGTGCAATTCCACTTCGCAAACATGGTTCAGGCCCCCTTCGAGGACAACACCTTCGATTACATCGTCTCCAACGAAACCACGATGTGTGTCGACCTAGGGGAGGCGTTCACCGAGTTCGCCCGGTTGCTGCGCCCCGGCGGCCGCTATGTCGCAGTCACCTGGTGCCGCAACGACGTAGTTGCTGAGCGTTCCGAGGCATCACGGTTGATCGACGAAGAATATCAGTGCGCTATGCACACCCGCAGTACTTATTTCCAAACTCTGGCAGCAAATGGTCTGGTGCCGTATCACGTTCAGCGATACACCGACGAAGCCATCCCGTACTGGGACCTGCGCAACCAGGCAGCGTTGCGCACAGGTGTCGAGGAACCATTCCTCCAGGGCTTCCGCGAACGCAGCATCGACTACTTGGTTATCGCGTGCGAGCGTCTGTAGCGGTGGCCTGAGATATCCGAGTTATCCACGCGCCAGCGATCCTCGGCATCGGCGCGCCACTTCGTCCTTCTACAAACAATCGAAGGGATTCCGGTATGGCCGGAACGGCTGATTTACCTTTAGAAATGCGACGCAACGGCCTGAACCCGACCGAAGAGCTCGCCCAGGTCCGTGACCGCGACGGTGTTATCCCAGTAGGAGAACTCTACGGGGCCCCGGCTTTTCTCGTCTGCCGTTACGAAGACGTCCGGCGAATCTTCGCAGACTCAAACCGGTTCAGCAACGCCCACACGCCAATGTTCGCAATACCCAGCGGCGGCGATGTGATTGAAGATGAACTAGCCGCCATGCGCGCCGGTAACCTCATCGGACTCGATCCCCCCGACCACACCCGCTTGCGTCATATCCTTGCTGCGGAGTTCTCAGTGCACCGGCTCAGTCGCCTGCAGCCGCGCATCGCAGAGATAGTGGACAGTGCATTGGATGGTCTCGAGCAAGCCGGGCAACCCGCCGACCTTATGGACCGTTACGCGCTACCAGTCTCTTTGCTCGTACTGTGTGAGCTGTTGGGAGTGCCCTATGCCGATCGCGACGAATTGCGAGATCGAACAGCACGCCTCCTGGATCTGTCGGCATCTGCAGAACAACGAGCGGTTGCCCAGCGAGAAGACCGTCGATACATGGCCACCCTGGTTACCCGTGCGCAGGAACAACCCGGTGACGACTTGTTGGGAATTCTGGCGCGCAAGATTGGCGACAACCTCAGCACCGACGAACTTATCAGCATCATCAGTCTGATCATGCTCGGTGGACACGAGACCACAGCAAGCATGATCGGCCTCAGTGTACTGGCCCTTTTGCATCACCCGGAACAAGCCGCCATGATGATCGAGGACCCGAACTGCGTCAATTCCGGAATTGAGGAATTATTGCGGTGGTTGTCGGTCGCCCATTCGCAGCCACCGCGCATGGCAGTAACCGAGGTGCAAATCGCCGGGGTGACCATTCCGGCAGGATCTTTCGTCATCCCGTCCCTATTGGCCGCTAATCGCGACAGCAATCTGACGGACAGACCCGACGACCTCGATATCACCAGGGGAGTAGCCGGTCACCTCGCCTTCGGGCATGGCGTCCATTTCTGTCTTGGGCATTCACTCGCTCGGATGACCCTGCGCACGGCCGTGCCGGCGGTACTGAGGCGCTTTCCCGACCTAGCCCTCTCACCCTCGCACGACGTTCGGCTCCGCTCCGCCAGCATTGTTCTCGGCCTCGAAGAACTACAGCTGACGTGGTGAGAAGCGAGCGGTCATGAAAGTCGTCGTGAACGAGCGGAGGTGTTTCGGCTCCGGTCAGTGCGTGCTCGTCGCGCCCGAGGTCTTCGAGCAGAGTAACGACGGCACAGTCACATTGCTCGTGGACAAACCTTCCCCAGACAACCATTCGCTGGTACGCGCGGCTGCACGTTCCTGCCCAGCTACTGCTATCCGCTTCGAAGAGAATGCGATGCGACAAGAGCCAACCGAATTCAGCTATGACGATCTGCCTGCTCTGATCTCCCGTATGCGGGGAGACGAAAGGCACTCGTTCTCATCCTCATCGACGATGGACGTGCTGTGGGTACTCTACGACGAAATCCTCAACGTATCCCCCGAGAGCCCCGACGACGACGACAGGGACCGCTTCTTGCTGTCCAAAGGTCACGGCCCGATGGCCTACTACGCGGTACTTGCGGCCAAAGGGTTCCTCCGACCAGAGCTCCTCGATACCTGGGCGACAAAGAACTCACCACTCGGCTTCGCGCCGGATCGAACCAAAATCTCGGGTGTAGAAATGTCGGGTGGCTCGCTCGGCCATGGCTTGCCGCTCGCAGTGGGCGTCGCGATGGGACTCCGTATACAAAATCGTCACGCACCGAGAGTCTTCGTGCTCATCGGCGATGGAGAGTTCGATGAGGGCAGCAACCACGAGGCGATGGCTTTTGCAGGACGCGCGCGCTTGAACCAACTGACGGTCATCGTCCTGGACAACGGCACGGCAAGTATGGGTTGGCCGCATGGAATCGATAAACGGTTCGACGGTGAGGGTTGGGACACAATCAACATCAACGGTGCTGACCATGAGGAGATCGCTGCGGCACTGAATCGAGATCACAACGACAGACCGCTCGCGGTGGTCGCCACCGTGACTCGGCAATCGGCCCGTTCGTCCATTCAGCAGAGATGAATCGCCATGAATTCCGCAGACACGCAAGAACCAAAGTCCTTCAACCACACTGACATGTGGACCGCATTCGGAACGACCATGTCTGGTGCATTGGAAACAGACCCCCGCGCCGTAGTTGTGCTGGCCGACATCGGAGCCCACCTCTTCAAAGCGGCCGCGATCGCAGATCCCAACCGCGTGATCAACGTAGGGATCAGGGAACAGCTGATGATGGGGGTAGCCGGCGGGCTCGCCATGTGTGGCATGCGACCCGTGGTACACACAGTCGCCGCCTTTCTCGTCGAGCGGCCTCTTGAACAAATAAAGCTGAACTTCGCCCAGCAAGATGTCGGCGCAGTCCTGGTCAGTTGGGGAGCCTCCTACGACTTGTCGGAGTTCGCCTTCTCCCATTTCACCCCGGGCGATATCACCGTCATCGATTCGATGCCCAACTGGACAGTTCACGTGCCAGGCCATCCACAGGAGGCCGCCGATCTTCTCCTCGAATCGCTACCAGGCGATGGACGGGTCTACCTACGGCTGTCGAGTCAGGTCAACCGTTACCCCCATGCGGTCCGAGGGACATCGTTCACACCTATCAAGTACGGCACCCGCGGAGTCGTCCTCGCAGTCGGGCCCTGTTTAGATGCGGTGCTGTCGGCAACCTCCATGCTCGACGTAACCATCCTCTACGCGGCGACGATTCGCCCCTTCGACGCCACGGGCCTGTGTGCCGCGGTGCAAGCCGTGAACCGTCCGAACGTCGTGTTGGTCGAGCCCTATCTGGCAGGCACCTCGGCGCACCAAGTCTCGTCCAGTCTCGTCAGCCATCCCCATCGGCTGCTCTCCCTGGGCGTTCGACGTGAGATGGAAGATCGCCACTACGGAACCCCCGACGACCACGACCACATTCACGGACTTGACGCCCGTTCCCTGAGTAATTCGATCAATTCCTTCCTCGGCTGAGCACGACCCGCGAGAGAAAGGAATCGGGATGAAGGAATCAACCATGGCACAGACGCAAGCAAGGTTTGATCGGGTGCGATGGGAACCCGGCGTATACGCAATCGTCGGTGCCACCGGAATTGGAAAGAGCGCCGAAGCGAGCAAGTTGGCATTGAGTCACTCGGCTCCGATTGTTGTTGCCGACCGTATCCAGTGTTACTCCGATCTCCTGGTCACCAGTGGTCGAGCGTTCGACGCGAAAGTGGAAGGGCTCAACCGCGTTTGGCTCGACAACCGGACCATACATCAGGGCAACTTCGATCCGGACGAGGCCTTTGACCGGCTGATAAAAGTACTGACCTCGTACGTTGATCGCGGCGAAGCGGTGGTAATGGAGGGCGGTTCGATATCGCTCATTCTTCGATTCGCGCAAACGATATCCAACCTACCGTTCCCAGCTGTCGTGAATGTTATGCCTATTCCTGATAGGCAACACTACTTTGCCCAGCAGTGCGCAAGGGCACGACAAATGTTACGGGGAGATTCAACGGGCAGGAATTTACTCACCGAACTGGCGGAAGCGTGGGTTCTAGGCGATCAGCACAACTTCATAGCCTCGGTTGCGGGTCTGGACTGTGTACTCGACTGGTGCGCCACGCATTCCGTAACACCAGAGGAGTTGGCCAACCGAGACCTCACCACGGAGGTGCTCGACGAACTGGCGGCATCAATGGGTGGCCGGTATGTCGAGCACGGCGTCCTTCAGCAGGAAATATTTTTAAGAACCTTCGGTGCCCCAGGTGTGACCGCCAGATGAGCGGGATCTGGCACACCGACGACGTGCACCTGACATCCGCCGGGGCTGATTTCGGAAACTGCATCCATGCGAAACCGTCCGTCGTTGTCGTGCCACGGACCGTGGCCGACGTGCAGGAAGCCCTGCGCTACACCGCGGCGCGGAACCTATCGCTCGCGGTGCGCGGATCCGGACACTCGACTTACGGGCAATGCCAGGCAGATGGCGGAGTCGTGCTGGACATGAAAAGGTTCAACACCGTCCACGACGTTCGATCGGGGCAGGCCACGATCGATGCGGGTGTGCGATGGAGCGACGTGGTCGCTGCCACGCTCAGCCGCCAGCAAACCCCTCCGGTACTCACCGACTATCTCGGGACCACCGTCGGCGGAACGCTTTCGGTCGGCGGCTTCGGGGGATCGAGTCACGGCTTTGGCTTGCAAACCGACAACGTGGACTCTCTTGCTGTAGTTACCGGATCGGGAGATTTTCGGGAATGCTCCGCCGTATCGAACAGTGAACTTTTCGACGCCGTGCGCGGCGGCCTCGGTCAATTCGGCGTAATCGTCAACGCGACAATCCGTCTGACCGCTGCTCACGAGTCGGTTCGACAGTACAAATTGCAGTATTCCAACCTCGGCGTATTCCTTGGCGACCAACTCCGCGCCATGTCCAACAGACTATTCGACCATGTACAAGGACGAATTCGTGTCGATGCCGACGGCCACTTACGTTATCGACTGGACCTAGCCAAGTACTTCACCCCACCACGAAGGCCAGACGACGATGCGCTGTTGTCATCGCTCCAATACGATTCGTGCGCCGAATACAACTCGGACGTAGATTATGGTGACTTTATCAACCGTATGGCGGATCAGGAGCTTGATCTTCGGCACACAGGTGAGTGGTTCTATCCACATCCATGGGCCAGCCTGCTGATCCCGGCAGACAAGATCGAGCAGTTCATCGAAACTACCAGCTCCTCATTGACGGATGACCTAGGAAACTCCGGGCTGATCATGGTTTACCCGATTCCAACAACACCGATCACCGCACCGTTCATTCCGATTCCTCACTGCGACACATTCTTCATGTTGGCCGTACTTCGAACAGCATCCCCAGGGGCCGAAGCCCGAATGATTGCCAGCAACCGCCTGCTCTATGAACAGGCTCGGGATGTAGGCGGGGTGGCCTACGCAGTCAATGCTGTCCCCATGTCACCGGGAGATTGGTGTACGCACTTCGGTTCGCGATGGCAGGCCATCGCACGGGCTAAGCGTCGCTTCGACCCATACAGGATCCTCGCCCCTGGATACAGAATGTCATTCGACTGATGAACCTTCGACCAATGCCCGCGACTACGGTCTCGGCACAGGCCCGCCCGACCCCCAAGAGCGTCACGGTCTTCTGCGGAGCTATGCCAGGGCGCGGGACCAAATATGGACAGCTCGCAGAGGGGATGGGGCGTGCGATTGCTAGATCGAAGCTGCGCCTCGTTTATGGTGGCGCCCGAGTCGGCCTCATGGGCACCCTCGCGAACGCGGCCTTGGACTCCGGCGGAACCGTCGTTGGCGTGATCCCTGAGAGCTTCACTGCGATACCCGAGGCTGCGCATCATGGACTGACAGAACTACACGTCGTCCATGACATGCACCAACGCAAAGCTCTCATGGCCGAACTCGGTGACGCATTCATTGCCCTCCCCGGCGGTGTCGGAACCGCAGAAGAGTTCTTCGAGGTCCTTACGTGGTCACACCTGGGGCTTCACAATAAACCCTGTGTACTGCTGAACGACAACGAGTATTACCGCCCCTTGCTCTCCTACATCGAGCACGCTGCCGTCGAAGGATTTATCACCCCCGCAACCCGGTCTCGCGTAATCGTCTGCAAAGACATCGAGGGGGCTATCGCGGCCATTCGCTCACCCTAATTAGTGGGACTTCTGCCTGGCCGGTAGATCTGCTCCGTCCTCGGTGCATTCTATATCGCTCACGTTCCACCCAGTTCGTCCGTATACGAAATTTGGAGGCACGTCGATGTCTGTACGAAAATTTCACCTAGGCTGGTTTGTCGGTTTCTTTGCTAACGATTTCACCGGCGACTTCTCGCCGCCTGAAGAGCCATGGGATGGCCGATTCTATGTCGAGATGGCGAAGTCGCTAGAGCGCGCAGGATTCGACTACATGATGTTCGAGGACACGGTGTCGGTACCCGATGCATACGGGCGATCCTTCGATGCGTACCTGAAACACGCCCTGTGGGTGCCGAAACACGACCCAGTGCCGTTGGCGTCGGTGATCGCGGCCGCGACCGACCGCATAGGCGTAATCGCTACGATGTCGACGGCCTTCTATCCCCCATACATGCTGGCACGCACTGTCTCTACGGTCGACCACATCGCTGGTGGGCGCTTTGGATGGAACATCGTCACCACCGGTCAAGATCAGGCCGCGCGCAACTTCGGCATGGATCGTCTGCTGCCGCACGACAAGCGCTACGAGGTAGCACATGAGTACGTCGACCTTGTCCGAGATCTATGGAATTCCTGGGATCGAGACAACATCGTCCGTGACCGCGAGTCAGGGACTTATGTTGCGCCCGGCACTGTTCGGGCAGTGAACCACACTGGGGAGCATTTCCGTTCGGCGGGTCCGCTCAACACGGTGCACCCACCCAATGGGCAACCAGTTTTCGTCCAAGCTGGCGGATCCCCCAAGGGCCGCGACTTCGCCGCGAAGTACGCCGACTCGATTGTTGCCAACGTCAACACCGTGGAGACGATGCGGGAGTTTCGTGACGATGTCCGTAACCGGGCGCAGGCACACGGTCGAGACCCTGACGACATCAAGGTTCTCTTCATCGCGATGCCAGTACTCGGTGCCACTATGGATGAGGCTCAGGCCGCGAATAAACGGAGAATGACCAGCGACCGGGCCATCGAAAACATTCTTTTGCAACTGTCTTTCGTCACCGACATCGACTTCTCTCAGTTTCCGCTCGACGAAGTACCTCCGCAAGACTTGACAACCAATGGCGAGCAGTCATCACTGGAGAGCTTCCTGCAGCACGGTAGCGGTAAAACTCTGCGCGAGCTGACCATTGATTACCTCGCTCCGTCTATCGAACTGGTGGGGACGCCTGATCACGTAGCGGAGCGCATGGGGGAGATCGTCGACGAGGTAGGCGGTGACGGATTCTTGATTTATACCGGGTCGAACTCGCTCACCCGCCGATTCATCGCTGAGATTACCGACGGCCTCGTGCCAGCTTTACAACGAATTGGGCGAACGCGGGTGGGATATTCGTCGGTGTATCTACGTGACAACCTTCGTGAGTTCTAGTTTTGGTGCTCGTTCGCGCCATCTCCCGAGGCCATCCCATGATCAGAAACGCTCCTGGTGGTGCCGGGCTCGTGATCATCGAGCTGCACGTCCCCTATCGAACAGCAATTTAAGTGACAGGAATTTGTGGTGACTGTGGATTACTCTATTCGGGGGCTCGCTCCCAGTGAGGCGCTCTACGTCGACTTGGGAGTTTTCATCGGGTATTCGGTGCGGGCTCGCGGCGATTTGAACATATCGGGGCTCTCGGCGGCATTTGCGACATTGCGACGCTCGTATCCTGTGTTGGCTGCGCACGTGGAGACGATCGATGGAGACCATATGATCGTCAAACCATCCGGTCCGCTGCCCGGCCTCAGCGTGCACACAGGGGATCCCGGTCAGCCGCTGAGCGGGGTGAACCTCAGTGCGGGCCGCGCCCTTTCCGGGCTACACGTCGTCGGCGATTCCGCCTGCGCGAGTGTGACTTTACTAACCCACCACTGCATAGCCGACGGTCGCCATTCTGTAGATTTGCTCAGCGATCTGTGGTCTTTCTACACCGACATTGTGGAAGGAAAGACCCCTGACGCGGTTGTTCATGGCTATCCCGAGTCGCTGGAAAAGCTGTTCTCCGAGAGAGGAATCGACACACCCGATGTCGGCAATGACGAACCATTAGAGTCGGCATTAAACAGGCCGCCGACGGCTGGCTATACCGAGCCACATCGTGCGATGACCCAACTGCGTTGTCGTTTGAGCAGGCGAGTCACGACCGGGCTCATCGACTTCGGACGTCACCATGGAGTTACGGTAAACGGCCTAGTATCTGCCGCTATCATGCGGACCGAGTCAGATCTGAGAAGTGTTCGGCTCGCCGACATCGCCTACCATTTTATTGTGGACCTCAGGCCTCACGTCACACCTGCAGTGGATTCCACCGCGGGAACAAATATTGTCGGCTTCCCCGTCTATCGGGCTACGGCCGAGTCCGTAGAAATCGTGGATCTGGCTCGCAGTTTAAATGAGGAATTGCACATCGATCTCGCCGCCGGCCACCTCCAAAGTGAAGCCCTGACAGCCGCGAAGATGGCAGTGCTGTTGCCTGAACCCAACGAGGTTCGTTGCACCAATGGAGGCACGGTTCCACCATTGCGATCGCCCGCAGGACTCAAACTCGAGGACTGCCGGCCCGCGCCAGCTGGGTTTTCCTTTCCTGTTTACATCGTCCATGGGTATGGCGGTCGACTGAACATCGAGTTTGCTTTGCCGCACGGAGCTTCCCGCTACGACATCGGCCGAGGCCGGGAACGGATCAGAACGCTCGAATCCCACCTTCGTTCCGTGGCGTGATTGACCAGGCACCGGTTCCGTGAGGCCGCGCCACGCAAGGTCAGCGGATCAACCGTTATTCAGACAGTCCCGGTCTCGCAGACGAGGCTCAGCGAAATTCCGCAACGCTTCGGAGATGCGTGGGGCGTTGAGATCGGTGATCGTGGCGAGGTAGACGTTGGCGCGGTGTCCGCGGTGAGCGAGGACGGACAGGAGTTGGAGACTGCGGTTGCAGGTGAGGCGGAGGGTGTCTACGACGCCTTCGAGGGAGTCGATGACGAGGTATGCGGGGGTGAAGTCGTGGGTTGTGGCTTGACCGTTGTCGATCAGAGTTTTGCGTTGGGTTGTGAATCGCCAAACGGAATCCATGATGTCGACAGGGTCCGGGTCGGTGTCCGCGGTGGTCGAGAACGTGGGGGTTCTGGACGGGCCAGTGATCATCCATACGTGCGGAGAGTGGCCGCTGAGGGTGTCGGCGAGGGTGTGTGCGAGGTGCGTCGACGCCGCGGGATCGGCGTTCAGGAGGAGATGACCGTCGCGCTGGGGGTGCCACGTTTTGGTACCCCCAGCGTCGTGCACGTCGATGCGGACAGCGATGTCGGTGTCGGGGTCGTCCAGCTCTGTCAGCATCGTGACGGTTCCTTGTGTTCGAGTAGGGAGGTGGGTCGGCTACGAAGCAATCTGTGCCGTGGGGTTGGTGATGCGGGTGCGGAAGAGGTTGGTGAGCTCGTCCGCTCCGGTTCGACCGTTGTCGGCCATCGGTTCGTTCGCGTAGGAGTTGTGCGAATCGGTGGCGAGCGAGGTGGCGTAGTTGAGCACCTCGTCGAGCACGCGGCCTGGGGTGAGATTATCGGCCAGCCGGTTCAAAAGGGGGAACTCGTCGAGGGGGAGTGCGCGGAGGGTCTTGCGGACCGCGTTGTTGACCTGGCCCACGAGTTTGCCGAGATCGGCCGGTAGAGCCACATAGTTCTGGGCCGCGGCGTTGGTGGAGATCCGCGCTGCGGTGGTGCCGATCGCGATGTACTCGTTGATAGGCAGCTTGGACACCACGGTCCCGATCATCGAACTGAATTGGCTCGCGAAGCTGATGACTTGGGGTGTGAGGGTCGCCAGCAGTGCCGGAACGGCGAACATGTCACCGCGGTGGATTGCATCGGTGAGCTGCGAGACGGTGGTGGCCATCGGGGCGATGTCTGCCCCGGGGATGGTCATTTCTGCGACCTTTGCGCTCAGTGTTGAGACGTTGCCGGCGAGGTCGAGTGCGAGCTGCGGCACGGTGAGCATGTTGCCTGTGGTCACTGCGGTGTTCAGTTTGCCGAGCGTGTCGGTCAGGGGTTGGCCGTCGAGACCGAGAAGCGTGGTGACGACTCCGGCGACCGAAGACGCGGGATCGGTGGCGTCGATCTTCGATCCGAGTTGCCCGATGAACTGTGTGGCGATGGCGTCGTCGGGGGTGTTGCAGTACGTGTCGTCGGGATCGCACACGCTGGCGGTGACGTTGTTGAGAGCTCCGAATCCCTTGGGTCGCGCACCGACGAAGCCGTTGCCGGTGGTCTTGGTTCCGAGTTGAACGCCGGCGGTCGGGCTCTGGCCGGGGTCGGCCATCAGGCCCACGGCAAAGATGCGATCGGCGCTCACCGGGCCCTCGCCGTTTCCGATCTTGCTGGCTAGATCTCCCGCGGCGTCGGCCCCTTGGGAGAAGCCGGTCAGCCCGAACTTGGTGCTCGGGCATTCGGCTGCCTTCTCGGAGATGTGTTGCGATGCGCGATCGATCGCTTCCTTCTTACTGGTTCCGTAGGTCTGGGCCTTGTCGTTCACGATCGTCGCGACGTAGGGAACTGTGTATGTCTGCAGTTCCTGGGATGAGAACTCGGAGTCGAGTGGGTCCACGACGTTGCGGAGCATTCCGACCGGCACATTCGGATCGGCCTGCTCGTTGGTTTCCGTGGTGCCGGGTATGGCCACCAAGATGTTGTCCGGGCATGCCGGAGCACCGGCTTGCGGATCGGCAATGGCGGAGGGAATGACGACGATGCTGGCAGCGACGGCGAGCCCGACTGCGCTGACAACGATCCTCTTGCGTGTACGAGATGCGGTCATGATGTGCGTCCTTTGTAGGTGAGAGCGGGGTTGGTGCAGGTGGACTTCAGCTCGCCAAGGCGGACTCATGGTGTGATCGGGTGTAGAAGAACGTCCGCTTTCCCGGCGAGGGAGTGTTGCCGGTGCGTGCTGCTACTCCGTCGCGGACTCGCGCGACAGCGCGGCTCAAGCGCTGTCGAAGGGCTGCCGGTGAGCAGTTCTCCTCGACGGCGAGCGATGCGAGATCGGCACCTTCGGTGACGAGATATGCACGGATCAGAAGTGAGTGCTCGTCGGCAGTGATGGTCTTGGACTGCACTGCCCATGCAAGAACCGAATGCAATTCCCGTGCCGATACCTCCCCCGGATTGCTGGTCGTGCGGTCATCGGATCCGTCGGCAACCCGGTGGAGCTGGTCGGGTTCGGCCGGCGTTTCCACCGCAGATTCGCAGGTCTTGGTGATCAGACCCAGCGTCCGAAGCGAGAGTGCCCCGGCAATCCCAGTGCCGCCGGGACGGTGCGAAGCGATCACCTCGTAGAACGCGGCGATGGTACGCGAGGCACGTTCTTCGCGGCTGTGATCGGTTCCGTCCAGCCGCGCGTAGCGATGGATTCGGACCAGCTTGGGGAGCATCAACCGGACCAAAACTGTGCCGGCGAGGGCGCTGCCTGCACTGTGCTCGGTGAGCAGAAGGGACAGGGTGGCGTCACTGTCCTGAGCGGCAAGCTCAGCGATGTCGGCCACGGAGCGAGCGGACGACCATGCGGGGTGTCGATCGGCCCACGTGCGGACTTCGCGGCCTGCGAGAGCGTCGACACAGAGATTGGTCCACTCGGCGTTGATCGTCGTAAACAGCGATGTGCTGTATCCGAGTGGGGTGGAGGAATGCGAGGAAGGCTGCGGCGAGGTCACTGGGGCGCTCCTGATAGAGGCAACTGAAGTTCGATCGCCTCTGACACAAACAGCGCCTTATATCCGCTGAGCTGCGGATTCTTACTCGAAAAGGCGGAGCTGTTATACCCGCCGGGTCCGGCGGAACCAGAAAACGGCAGCGCCCCGCGTTCGACATAGACCGCTGTGACCTGCGGTTACACGGCGACGGTGATAACAGCCCGACGAATCGCAGCGGGGCGGTGAAAAAAAGTTCGAGAAATTTCCGGTCGCCTCTGTCACAGACCCGCCCGCGAAGGGATCTACCTGTTCTCAGAAGCCCGTACACGGCGGGCTACCGACAGGAGGACCCCGGATGGACGACCACGATCCGTCGGCCGCATTGCTCTCGGACACCGCTCGCGTGCACTCGGTGTCCGAAGAGATCCGCGGCCTCGCGGCGCAACTCGGCGACAATCCGCTCAGCGCAGAGATCGCCAGCCGCGTCCGCGAGGTCGTGCTCGGTGAGCCGGCCGAGCAGGCGCGGGCAGCGCTCGAACGGATGATGGCGACCCGGGGTCGAGGCGCTCTGCGATTGGTCGACGAGGGCTTCGTACCCGCCACGGTCGAGCCGTCTCGGCACGAGGAGATCTCATGAAGATCCATCTCCGTAAGAAGGGCTCGAACAAGCCGACAGAAGCTGCGCCGGCCACCGAGCTTCATCAGTGGGCCGGCAAGCAAGCGGTCGCGACCAAGGCGATGAAGTGGGGTCTGTTCGCGGCGATCGGCTCCGGAGTGGTGGCACTGGTTCTCGTCTTGGCCGGCGTCGGGTCCACGACGCCGATCCAGAGCAAGGCAAACCCTCAGACGGTCATCGACACAGCCCGCGAAGCAGCAGCGACCGACCTCGCGCAGGACTTCGTGTTGACGTGGTTGCAATCCAAGCGAGGAGACGAGAAAGCCCTCGCGCGCTTCGTCCGCACCGACGGCATGTCGCTTCCGGCTCAGGCGAGCTATACCGCGTCCGAACCTCGAATCGCGAGCGTGAAAGCAATCGACCCGCCGGCGCGAAATCAGGGTCCCACAGGATCGACATCGCAAGGAGGACCGCTACAGGCGGCCGGCCAGAACTACGCGATCGTTGTGTCGGTCTCGGTGGTTCCGATCGGGGCAGACCCGGCGACGAAGCCGGAACGTCGATACTTCTCGGTCCCTGTCGTGTTCGTGGGAGACGACGCGCGGGCTGCAGCAGTCCCTGCTGCTGTGGCGGCCCCGGCAACCGGCGGTGACCTCACACTCGGCTACCGATTCCGAGTCGGCCTCGATCACTCGCTCACCCAGTCGATCAGCCAGTTCCTCTCGGCAATGGTTGCCGGTGCCGGAGAAATTTCTCGCTACACCTCACCCGGCACACCGATCCGTGCCGTCACCCCCGCGCCGTACACCAGTGTCCAGATCACCGACCTCGTCTCGGACACCGACTTCTCGGCGGGTGCGTCCGGATCCCCGGCAGATGGTGCGACGGTACGGGTGCTCGCCACCGCGACCGTCACAGCCACGGACCGAGCGCAGACCTCGACCGTGCAATACCCGCTGACAGCGATCGCCCGGGGTGGCCGGTGGGAAGTATCCGCGCTCGACCCGATGCCGTTGCTCGCGAACTCGACCGGACTCAGCGCAGCAACCCCAACCATTGCGGTGCCGACCTCGACTGGTGCCAGCACTACCTCCTCCGTTCCCGCAGCGCCCGTTCAACCGAACTGACGCTCTGCTCCCCCTATCCGAAAGGTACGAACAATGACCATTACCTCGATCCTGGCCGATCCGTCGTCGACCGTCGTCGCCGAAGGAATCATCGAATGGGCCAACAACAAAGGTGCGGAGGTGCAGGGCCTCATCCGCACTCTCGTGGGCGTCGGCGTCGCCGGGTTCATCGCCGCGATTGCTTTCAAAAGTCACTTCGCCATTGCCAAAACACTGGTGGCGATCGTGGTCGGCGGGGCACTGATCTGGGTGATGTGGAACATCACCGCCGTCAAAGACAGTGTCGGCGACGAGCTTCCCGGCTCCGCCTCGCCACAAAGCAGCGAGGTCGTCGTGGTGCCCGATCCGATCGCGGCGTTCATCTGACACTGCTCGGCCAACTCACGAACACCTCGATTCAACGACCCCCGCAGGAGTGTGACCGACCATGACCGAACAGCAGGCCTCCTCGCGGAGCGTGGTCAAGATGTTCACCAAAGCGCGCAATTTTCCGCAGCTGATCGGCAAAGCGCCAGACGGCCGAAAGATCCCCGGTGGCCCCTACACCCTGACCCAGTTCGTCGGCGCGGGTATTGCAGGCGGACTGCTGTGGCTGACCCAGTCGCTGTGGGCGCAGGGCAGTGTCATCACCAACGGTGTCATCTTCCTCGGTGTCACCGGCGGCACCCTGTGGGCGTTGGGGAGGCTGCCGCAGGGAGCACGGAATCCGATCTCAGTAGTCCGGGGTGTCGGGCGCGCGGCTACCGGGGCGATGTCACCGTCGAGGATCAATGGCGAGCCGATCCGGATCAAACGCCCTCACGCGGTACTGGGGTCGGTGATCATCCTCGACACCCCGCCAAGCCACGACGCTGCTATCAGTGAACCAGCAGTCATCAGAGCATCCAGCGATCGAGTAGAGAACGCCGCGGCACCGGTGGAGCTCGACGACAACGCAGCGCCGGCCGCACCAGCATTCAGACCTCTGACCCAACCGCGGCCGGAGCGAAAGATCGCACCAGCGCCAGCCCGGCCGCGATCGGACGGCGAACGCCAGCGCTCGCAGAGTCCAGCCCTGGCCGAAGCGTTCGGCGTCGCCAACCTGGCACCGGCGAGCAGCGTTCAGCAGCTGCTTGCCATGGCTGCAGCGGCCCCCACCCCGACCCGAGAGAAGGCGTAATGCAACAACCGAACCGGCTCGTCACCTCGAACTTGCGCTGGACCCGCTCCGGAGTCGTCTGGGCGGACTACGTCCTGACCGGAATCCCGTACGGGTACCGGCCGATCGAAGACCGACAGACCGCGCGGGCGATGCACAAGATGTTGCTGCGCGCTCTTCCTGGCGAATCTCTCCTGCTCAGTGTCGCGGTCAGTCTGGACCCAATGACCATCGTCGAGCGCATGGAACGGGGTGTCGATCTCGATCTCCATCCCGCGTGGGCAGACGAATGCGACGCCACGATCGACCGCCTGGAGGAGATCCGACCCGGCCAGCGAATCTACTGGCTGTCCATCCCCCTGGCCAACCACGGCTTCGGTGACACCGTCAAGGCCGCAACGTCCGCCGCATGGTCCTCGGTGGCCGATCTGCTGGGGATGCCGCCCTCGTCGATTCCCGTCGAGGAGAGAGAACGCCGCGCAGCTCAGGCCGCGCAGATCGCCGCGGCCATCCCTGCCTTCTACGATGCGACCCCCGCAACCCCCTCCCAGATGGTGTGGCTGCACCAACATGCTCTGCAGCGCGGCCTCGGCCTCGATACCGACATGCCCACCGCTCTAGATCATCCGGCAGGCACTGCTCGAGGATCCTTCACTGCCGCGCGGCTCGACGAAGGGGCTCAAAGCGATCGCCCCGAATCGGGCTGGCGGGCCAAGGCGCCGACCTTGTCGCGTGTGCTCAAAGTCGACCAGCCGTGGGAGGTAACGCCACCGCCGGCCAGCTATCAGTGCTTCCTGGTGCTCGCCGCCACTCCTTCGGGCGGCACGCTGTTTCCAGGCTCGGAGTACCTGACCCTCGCGGACAACCTGGGCGGCGTCGATGTCGACTGGGCAATTCGGTTCAAGAACTCCGCTGCATCGGAGGTTCTGAAGAAGAACCGCCGCGCCTTGGTGCAGATGAACGATCAATACACCCAGCGAGAAGACGAATTGAGCACCGGCAGCGTCCTCGACGACGCTGCCGTCGCCCTCGCGGAATACAACGCGCTTCTGGAGGCGGACGCAATGGAGATGGAAGTGCAATCCACCACCGTCTTCTGTGTCGCCGCCGCGGACGAAGAGACGGCCATCGCATATCAGCGCGAGCTGGCGAAGGAGTTCGAGGGTTCGACCTACAGGTTGCAGTCACCGATCGGATTCCAGGAGGAGCTGTTCTGGGCAATGACACCCGGCGTGCCGACGCCGGCGATCTGCAACGAGTTCGCGCAGATCACCACATCCGAACATTTCGCCGCGTACGTACCGGTCACCCGCAACGATCTCGGCGACGGAGACGGCCCGCTGATCGCACTCAACATTTCCTCGGCCCGCACTGGCGTCGTGCACCACGACATCGCCAAGAAAGCGTCACGTGACGTTTCGGGTTCGGTGGGAGTGTGTGGCAACTTGGGATCAGGCAAGTCCGGCTACTTGAAAACAACCGGTAACCAGGTCGTCGACCGCGGCGGCCAAGTCATCGTGGTCGACCGGACCCCTCTGGGCGAATACGCACTGTGGGCCGAAGCGATCACCGACGCGGTGGTCGTCGATACCGCAGTACCGGACGTCACGATGGACCCTCTTCGGCTGTTCTCGCCCGCACGAGGAGGGGAAGTTGCGGTGTCTATTCTGTTGCCGCTGTTGCAACTTCAGCCCGACGACCGTTTGGGGGTACTGCTGTCTCAAGTGCTCGAGCCGGAATACCGCGCTCGCTTCGGCAATTTCACTACCCCAGGCCTGGTTTCGCACCTCGAGAAGGACTGCACCCTCGACGGAGCTGCCGAGCTTGCCGGAAAGTTGAAGGTCTACGCGACCAAATCCTATGCAGCAGCGCTGTTTCGGCCGGACCTAGAGCCGTTCAATCCACGCGCAGGAGCCATCGTCTTCCGCACTCACACACTGGAATTGCCCTCGGAGCGAGAAGTGGAGAACGAGCATCTGTTCAAGCAGATGTCGCTCCAGAAGCGGGTAGGGCGAATGATGTACACCCTCATCGCGCAGATCGCCCGCGGCATTTGCTTCGCGGACCCCAACACCCTCGCGGTCTTCCTGCTCGACGAATGCCATCACCTGACGCGCTCGAGCGAAGGTGTCGAGATCATCATCGACTTCATTCGAGACGGCCGCAAACACGACGCCGCGGTGATGCTCGGATCGCACGACCCCGAAGCAGACTTCGGCTCCGAGACGCTGCGAGGGCTCATCCCCACCCGGCTCGTGTTCCGGCAGACGGATCGACGACTAGCGCAAAAATCGTTGAAGTGGCTCGGCGTCGGGGAAGACGATCTCGGACTGCTCAAAGAGCTGATGGAGAACACATCGCCCGTCGAAGGCAAAGACGGATACGTCGCACCGCATCGCCGCGGAGAGGGCTACATGCGCGATCCCGCCGGCAACGTCGGCCGCATCAAGGTCTTACTTCCGGCATCGGAAGCGAGATACCAAGCGGCGAGTACGACTCCGAAAGAATCGACTACCGAGCGCGCTGCGGAGTTGGCGACATGGTGATGTCGAAACGAGTTGTGCGCCGGCCAGGTTCGATTGGCGGCGGCGTCAAGATGGTTCTCGAGCTCGTGCTGTGGTCGTGGATCCCGCGGTCGTGGTGCAGTGTTCTCGCTCGCTTCCTCGGCCCTGTCTTCAAGTGGGTAGTGGCATCTCGAATCCGCCGCGCGATCGTCACAGGTGTCGCTGTCTGGCACATGATCGGTCTGCTGGCGATCGCCCTGGCGTCACCGGCTCATGCCGACCCGGGTGAAACCCTGCCCACCAACAGCACATTCAGCTGGATGGAAGTCCGTGACTCTCACGGAATTCTGGTCTGGGACTACTTCATGTCCATCGACGAAGGCTCGGTCGGGCACCCGATGTACACCGTGTTCTCCACCTTCATCATGCTCGAGTACGAGGTGTACCGCGGGGTGACCGGCTTCGCGATTTGGTTCGTCACCTACGCCTTGCGGTTCGAGTGGCTCGAATTGTTGACTGCGCCGTTCCGTTCGATCGGCGATGCCATGCAAACGGTCACCGATCAGTTCCAGCTCACGGGCCTTCTTCTCACCGCTGCTGCAGGCATCGGAGCGTGGTGGGTCATTCGCGGACGGTGGACGACGGGAGTGTACGAACTCCTGATGGCAGCAGCGATCGCCGCTGCGGCAGTGGGGATCCTGTCCAATCCAGTCGAACGGGTCGCAGGACAAGACGGCCTGATCATGCAGGCGCGCGACGCCGGCGTGCAGCTTGCGGCAGGCCTGGCCAACAAGGGAGACACGACGTCGAGTTCCGACGAACTCATCGACCAGATCTCGGAACAGATGGCCGACACGTTCATCAGGCAACCCACCCAACTGCTGAACTTCGGCCGAGTCATCGACGGCTCGCCCGACGGAGAACGTTGCACTCAAGCCTGGGACGCCGGCCACGAAAAAGCAGACGGCAACACACGAGACACCCTCAAAGACAACATCAAAGGCTGCGGCGGCGAAGGCGCAAAACAGATGAAGGACTTCGCCGATCACCCCGGACCGGGACAGGTCGGGTCCGGGGTCGCGATGCTACTGGCCGGTGTCATCCTGCTCGGATTCGCCACAATTCTGGCGTTCACCCTCATCCTCGCGGTACTCACCGCCCTCGCATCGGCCGTCAAGGGAATTGTGGTGACCGTCGTTGGAATTCTGCCCGGATCCGGCCGCGGAGCATTGTGGAAAACCCTCGCCGCGGTGCTGATGTCGATGGTCATCGTTATCTTCGCGGTGGTGTTCCTCGTCGGATACATGATCGTGATCGGACAGTTGTTCAGAGGAGACGGCGACTCTCCGCTGATGATGAAATTCATCCTGACCGACATCGTTCTGATCGCGGGCATCATTCTCTACCGCCGCGCAGTGAAAGGACTACGCAAAGCTTCCGACGCCCTCGCACGCAAGCTCGGAAGCAGACCAGGAGCCGCGCCCACCGCGATATCGACCAAGACACCGACCAGCCCCCTCGCCCAAGCTGCCTACGCCGGACAAGTGGCCCGCCAGGCCTATCAAGGTGGAAAGGGACTGGCCAAGACAGCCAGCCATGCAACGGCCCGAACCGCCAAGGCGAGTAAAGCTCTCGTCGACGGGACGGCAGCCGCCAGCAGCGCAGCCACACTTGGAACTGCTGCCGTGGTCTACTCGGCCGGGAAGATTGCAACCGCGGGCGTCAAGAAGGTCGTCGGTCGACGGAGCGACGCCAAAGCTACCCAGGCGGCCACCGACACCACCAATGCTTCCGAAACCCACCCCAGCCTTCGCAAACCGATCAACATCGACCTTCCCCCGACGCAGTCGGTCGTCGGCTCCGGTCACTCCCACACTCCGGTCTCCAGCCCCGTCGGAGACCGATCGGCGGTCCGCTCTCACGGCGACAAGACAACGAACGCACCCGGTATCAAGCGGCCGGTGGCCACCGCTCCCGCACTGTCGACTCCAGGAAACCGAGAAGTTCGGGCCAGCCGCGCCACGGTGACCGGCCCTGGAGGCGGACGATTCCGTGAGTACTCCACCGATGAGGGCTCGCCGCTTCTGCTTCCCGACCGGTCCACGCGGCCGTCGAGTGCTCCGCGTCGTGCCCGACCGACCGTCCAACCAGGTGCCACCACGAATCCGACGGAAATCCTCCATCGAGCTGCGTCAGGCGCACGGCGATGACCTTGGTGGCCCCGCCTGAGACAGCGGTGTCGCCGAACTCGAAAGCGCCACGTCGATGGTGGAAACTCGCCCTGGCGGTCGGTATCGCCGCTCTCGGTGTACTCGTCGTCATTCCATTGATGGTCGTCGTACTCGTCACATCGTCAGGTTCCAGCGGTTGTGCCCCCACGGTCTCGTCCGGTACCGGTGGTGATGATGCATCGCCGTTGACCCCGTCCGGTCCCATCGGCAAGCCGACCCGCGATGGCACGACCACGATGACGTCCCCCTTCGGGCAGCGGTGGGGCACGATGCACCAAGGCGTCGACTTCGCGGGCCCGATCGGCACCCCGATCTACGCAGCCCTCGACGGCACTGTGGTCAAAGCCGGACCCGCTCAAGGCTTCGGAATGTGGATCGTCCTCGACTCGATCGTCGACGGAAAACCGGTCTCCACCGTGTACGGGCACATGTATCCCAACGGCGTCCTCGTCAAGGAGGGACAACAGGTCAAGGTCGGCGACCACATCGCCGACATCGGCAACGCCGGCGGCTCCACCGGACCACATCTGCACTTCGAGTACTGGGAAGGCGGCCGTTTACAGGGCGGAACCGCTATCGACCCGATGAGCAAACTCGGTCAGGCGGGAAGCCCCCAATCGTCCGGCGCTGATTCACCGACCGGCGCCGGTACCGCTGTCGATTGTGGCTTCGGCACGGCCGGCGGAGATCTCCGAACCGGATCCGTGCCGCCGGAGTTCGAGCCGTGGATCCGCAAAGCAGGAGCCGTGTGCCCAGGCGTGGGTGCTCCCCTGATCGCATCCCAACTCTCCGCCGAGAACGGTTTCCGCTACGGCCCGTCCGCTCCGGTATCGAGCACCGGAGCGTTGGGGCCCGCACAATTCATGCCGGGAACCTGGGCAACGTGGGGCAAGGATTACGACGGAGACGGGCGAGCCGACCCGAACTCCATCGGAGATGCAGTGATCTCACAAGCCCACTTCATGTGCGCCATCAACGGAGATATCACCGCAGCCATCGCCGCGAGAAAAGTGAAGGGCGACCCAACTGCACTGACGATTGCCGCCTACAACGCGGGCCCCGCCGCGGTGCTCGCAGCCGGTGGAATGCCATCCGGCGGTGACTACACCACACAAACACAGCCCTATGTGGCGAAGATTCTGGCCGGCCAAGCGCAGTACACATCCGAAGGTTCCACAGGCCGGTTCGTGCCGACCGGAGCTGACGGAGACAATGTCGTCGAGGCTGCACGCCAGTACCTCGGAACCCCCTACGTCTGGGGCGGCGGAGATATCAACGGCCCCTCCCGAGGAGGATTCGACTGCTCAGGACTGACCAGTTTCGCCTACTTCGCGGGCAAGCACATCACCCTGCCCCGCACATCCGAGGCCCAATGGGGAGTGGGTTCGGAGATCCCGATCGATCAAGCGATGCCCGGTGATCTCGTCTTCGGATCGTTCGAGGCGAACGGCCCTGGGCACGTCGGTATCTACATCGGCGGCGGTCAGATGATCCACGCCCCCACCACCGGAGACGTCGTCAAACAAGCTCCACTCATGGCTGGAATGAAAGCCCGGAGGATCTGATGTCCCTTGCCGGCCGACGTCTTATAGCCGTCCTCCTCGTCGTTGTAGCCGTGGTGACCATCGCCTGGTCCTGCAGCTCACCCGCCACCGATGAGCCGGAATCGGCACCGGAGACAACGAGCGCGCCAACCGCGCCGTCGCTACCCGAAATCAACACACAGCCAACCGAGACAACCGCTGTACCCGCTCCGATCAGCAGCGCCGCCACAGACGCGGAGACCGCAATCCGTCAAGCACTGACGACCGCCTTCACCTGGTACCCCAGCACCGACACGAGCTCGACCGACGCGTTTCTACGCGCCCGCCGATGGTTCACCGACAACCTCGCTGCAAAACTCTCCACCCCTGCAACGACCGAGCGAGGCCCCGGTGCCCAGTGGGAACAGTGGAAGAAAGAAGACGCCGAAATCACCGCAACCGTCTCGATCGGCTGCTCCGGATGCCCGGCAGATACCGCCGAGCGCATCTATCGAGTCGCGGAGATAACGCAATCGGCCGTCACCTCGGATGCCACGGTCCCCGTCGACTCCACCACGACCGTGTGGGTATCGGCAGTGCCGACCGCAGCCGGGTGGAGTGTGGACACTCTCGATTTCTGACCCTCGCCGCACATGACCCGGAGAGGGTCGCCGGCCACTGAACCGATCGCCCTGTACAGGCAACATGGAACGCACTATTTCCCGTGATCGGTGCCGCCGTTCATAGCCCTGTCGCGCTACGTGACAACCGGCTTCCGTCGGCCCTTAGCTCGCGGATCCGCGAGGAGGAGCCCCACCCCAGGCCGGTCGGGGTGGCTTGCGTATACCGAATCTCGTGGCAGTCACGCCGACGCTGGGGTTGGCGGATGGACGTTGCCCGAGGGTGCGTAAGAGAGGAATCGAACCGCATCCGATGAGCAGTTGATGAGGCGCCGATGCTGCCGCGAATTGGTGGTTATATGCCCCGGATGTGGGAAGGTCGCTGCAAGCCTTACTCGCTTCGCATCGCCGTTTGCAGCGTACCCCCCATGTCAAGGGGTGTCGAGCGCACATAGCTGTTCCCGCGACGGTCAGTCGCAACACGGAACGCGACTTGCCCGTCCCCAATCGCACCCTCACCGATAGAGCACTGGTGACCGATCGGTGCGCCACTGATGGGGCCATGAACGCATGCGCTGCAGCGCGAGATGAAAGGTTGTCGGAAAAAGATTCACCGCGGCTGTCACAGAAGTCGACGCACCTGGATCTACCTGTTCTCGAGAAGGCACGACGAGACAGGGAGTCCCCATGAGCGCACCGACACGACTACACGTAGCGAGGGCACGTTCGAGGAGCAGTCGATCTACGGCCGGCCCCCTGAGTCCTGTCATCGATCGAGGAGCGCTGCCGAACTTCGCTCGGATCGAGACCCTCAGGCTCGACGATCCCACCAACCGGATCGTGACCCTCGCAACCACCGACGAGGTCTGGTCGCTCGTCGTCGAGTGGAATTCGAGCAACCTGCTCGTCGACACCGAAGACGAACGATTGATCAGACTTGTCGATGCGGCTCTCCGCGCTGCGCACTGCCAGCCTCACGCCGCGTGCCGTTTCACCCTCGACTACAACCCGACCCATCTCAACAACGAAGTCGGCCGACGCAGCGTGGCCTTGACCGCAACGATGCGCCCAACTTCCGGTGACGGGATCCTGATCACGATCACCCGGGATGCATGATGTGCGCGCTACCCAACCCGACTCAGGCACCCCTCGACGGATACCGGTCGCTACGTGATGCACCCTCGCTCGACCCCCAGAACAATCCGTGGATCCGCAACTGTGTGCTCTACGTTGCCGGTGGAGTCGTGTCGGCAGCACTGGGCCCGATCCTGAACCTCGACACAGCGATCGCATGGGGTGGAGCAGCACTCGGCGTCGGCGCGGGCGCGGCCGTCAGCTACAACGGCTATCGCGCCACGATCCGAGCCGAAGAGACCGATCGTGCGATCGAGCAGCTCTGCCGGCTGACCGCGTCACCGCCGACCCGTGATGTCCTGACGGCGACTCGGTGGAGCGGCCAGTGGCCCGGCCGTCCGGGCAGAATCACCGTCCGCTACCAGTCGGCCGCGCTCCTTCTCGACGAACAGTGGGAGCCCCGCGTCGTCGAATTGCTCTCCCAGCAGAGCTGGGGCCGGTACCGGATCCAGAAGCACAACACACGCAAACGCCGTCTCGTTCTCGTCCCGGACACACGGTCCGTCTCCGAGACGCATGTCTCGCCCGAACTCGTCAAAGCCACGCGCACGATTCTCGCGCTGCTAGGGCCGACCGGAAAGATCACCAGACACGAGACGGACCCGAGCACCGGGGATCTTGTAGCTGTCGAAGCCACCCATGAGGTCGGACATCGACTCGAGTCCGAGGGCTATCGGGCCCGAGTACAACGAGTAGTGAGCGTCAATCTGCCCGGTCGGTGGCGTGCTCGCTGGAACCTCGAAACGGACTGGGTGCGTTTCGAGGTGCGCCCGACCTTTCCGAAGAAGCTCTACAACCCGGCCGGCCTCGGCGACGCGGAATCCACGACCGATCTCGGCGACCTCGCGCACTCCGACTACGACTCGGTCGCGATTTCGTACGGCGAGGACGAGGACGGCAACCCCATGGTGTGGCGGCCGGCGATCGACCCACACTTCATGCTCGTCGGTGCATCCGGAACCGGAAAGACCGTCACCGCACACACCCTGCTGACACAGCTCACCGCGCACGGTTGGCCGGTATGGGTCGTCGACGGAAAAGGGGTCGAGTTCTTGGGCTTCCAGGACTGGCCGAATGTACAGATCGTCGCCAGCCACATGGAGCACCAGGTCGCGGTCATCTATCGGTTCTGGAATCTCATGGAAACCCGGTACTCGCTGATCGTCAACGGAGAAGCTACCGAGGCCGACTTTGAGCCCGTCGTTCTGTTCATCGACGAGTACGCCGACTTCCGAGGCAACCTGCTCAACTGGTACTCGAGCATCAAAGGTAAGGGTGATCCCACCAAGCCGAAGACCCTCCAGGAAGTGGCGTCGATCGGACGAAAAGGCCGCACAGCGAAGTGCCACATGGTGCTGGGAACGCAGCGACCCGATGCCGAGTACTTCGGCGGCGACATGCGAGACAACTTTCGCCAGCGCGTATCGATGGGCCGTCTGAGTCCGCAGGGCGCGTTGATGATGTGGGAATCGGCAACCACTGGAGTCGGTATCCCGCGCGGATGTCGTGGGCGGGCGACCAGTGTCAACGACCACAACCAAGCGGTCGAAATTCAGACCTACTTCACTCCCGACCCCCGCAAGACTGAGCCCGGGGCCGACGACGCAGCGGTGCTGGACCGCCTGCGTCCTCTCGAAGTGCGGCACGAGCGGTTGGTGATCCTCGACCCGGATCCCGGCGGCACCGTGGACGGCGACGAAGAGATCCGTTTCCATCACGTCTCCGGCGCGCCCTGGGCGCGCGCGTCGGACCATCCCAATCTCGATCCCGTCGCCAGGCGAAAGACGCGCGCGGACAGTGATTCAGCTCGTCGCGCATCGTCGCCGATGGCAATGCTCAATCTCGACACCCCCACCGTTCGCCAGCCCAAGCCCGACGCGCAGACGCCGAAAGAAAAAGCCGTGTCCGGCGTCCCGGGCTCTCCGATGCACAAGGACCGCCCGCACCTGCAGGTGGTCCCCGACGCCGGTACCGACGTCGACGACTGGGAGGGCTACGGCGAATCCGAAGACACTGCTCCGGTCGACCTCGTTGCCGGCGACCTAGTTCTCCTCGACGAGGACGCCGGGATCTGGGTCGTCGTCGACAACGAACCCGACATCTACGGAGACGAGTCGGGTGACGACATGGTCGGGCTGACCTGGCGTGGCGACGGCGACGACGAGGGGGTGCTCGACATTCCTCTCGACGCGACTGTTCAAGTTCGTCGCCCCCTTGCCCTCGCCACCTGAATCACTCTGCGACACACACGATCAGAAGAGGAACAACCACATGTCCCAACACGGCAACAACAGCAAAGCCCTCTCCGACGACGATCAGATGGCGCTGATCTGGATCGCCCCACTCGCAGCCACCATGGCTCTCGGATCCGCAGGCCTGTGGTGGTCGACGGCAATCGCCTGGCTGGTCGAGCACTCCATTCTGATCGCCAGCGAGGCATCCCCGATGGTGCAGATCCCAGCATCGGACGGTGCCGGGCTCGACGGTCGACGACTGATCATCGCTCTCGCCGTCGTCGTCGCCCTCGGTGCCGTCGCGATCAGCGCCGGCCGCTCGGCCTACTCAGCCCGACAGGCTCGACTGCACCGAGGAGACCGGGGATGAGAACGAAAGCCACCAGTGGTCGCCGCGCAGAACTACGCGCGATCGCGAGCAGAGAATCGTTCACGATGCCGCTCGGTCAGTGTGTCCGAGACAGCAACTGGGCCGCCCGCGAAACGGCGGTCGCAGAGCTGCTGCAGTCACGGATCCCACGTCTCGAACGGCGCCGGAAAGCAACCGTCGCTGCAGCGCATCTCCTCGAATCGTGCGAGACCTGCCCGCTCGCGGCCTTCGTCGCATGCCGCACAAGAGCCGAGGCAGATAGCTATACCGGCGTCGCGGCAGGCGGACTGTACGACCGAGGAACTCTCATCACCGAAGAAAAACGACCCGACGGTCTGGACGCGATGCACTCCCGCGAGGTAGTGTCCCCAACATCTGATGTGCGGTCTGACCAACCGCATCAACTGAAAAGGGATGCACCATGACTGACGTCGACGTGGTTTCGCGTACGCAAAACAATCTTTCCCCCGCACTGTGTGATGCAGTGCCCGATAGCAATACAATGAATCCTGACCGGAATACCGGTTCATGGAGTCGCTCGACGACGTCGAGGGGTGGTTCCTTCGGCCCGACGAGCGACGGCAGTGACGCTGCGCGTGCGCGACGTCGCTCCACTCCCGCGGCGGGATCTAACAGAACATCCCGCCGCGGGAGTGCCTCGTCGGTACCCTCCGGACCCGCCCGCCGCCACCTGCTGTCGTTGCGGCTCGGCGGTATGCCCGACCAAATGATCCTCGATCTCACGAAGCTCAGCCTCAGTGATGTGGAGACAGTCGCCAACCACAAATGCTTCGAGACCACCGCAAGCATCTCGAAAGCTATTCTCGACGTCACCTTCCACCCCACCCGGGGACGGGCGATGACCTTAGGTGTCGGAGCTCAGCGACGGATCCGGGCCCTCGTCGCGATGGGCTACTCGGTGCAAGCGCTGTCCGAACTGACCGGGCTGTCGGTGCCCAAGCTTTCGACGTTGCCATCGGATCAAGTTGTCCCCAGTGAACTCTGGTCCGTCATCAACGACGTCTACGACCAGATCTCCATGACACCCGGCCCCGACGAGCAGGTCCGGAATGCAGCCCGTGAGCAGGGATGGGCGACGCCTCTTGCTTGGGACGATGACGAAATCGACGACCCCCGAGCACGTCCACATTCGCCCCGAGGCATCCGCGGCGTGGACGAGGCGGCCGTCTACCGTCGCCTGTGCGGCGAATGGAGACTGCCGCTCACTCTTGCAGAGCAAGCCGAGATCGTAGGAATTTCGCTCCGTCGGCGGTGGTCAACCGAGCACCTGGCCGACGTACTCGGAATCGATCTCGACTCAGCGGTGAAAAAGAAGGTCCGCTACCGTGCCCGGATGGCCGTGCACGCCGCTCGCTCCGATGGTGAACGAGAAGCCGATGTTGCGTAGCGACTACGTCAGAAGTGTCGTGGTCGCTCTGGCGGCAGGCGTCCTATGGGCCTTGATCGAGGCGTCGTCGGCATCCTGGGCCAGCACTCAGGCATCAACTGCTGCGACTGTCGGCCGCGTCTCGATTGTCGCGATAGCAGTGATCGTCGGGGTAGCTCTGTCGGCCGCGCTGCGGACCACCGTCATCGCGGTGTGTGCACGGGTCGAGATCTCCGTCGACGAGGCGGCGCTGGGGACGAAAATTCCCGTCATCGTCTCCGGTGTCGTGTGGGGCGTCATCTCCGCTTTCGTCAGTACTCCGACGAGTGCGCCGCCGGCGGCAATGCTGTTCTTGGCTCTGGTAGTGCCCTGGATTGCGTGGATCGACCAACGCGTGCAACGGATTCCGACTGCTCTTGCGTATCTGGCCGCCAGCGGAACTGCAGCAATGATCTTGCTCACCGGTGTCGTTCACGGCACCTGGGGCGCGGTCGGTCGCGCCCTTCTGGCCGGCCTGGCCGCCGGCATATTGTTCTTCGCGCTTGCAGTGCTTCTGCGCGGCGGAATCGGTATCGGCGATGCGCGACTGGTGGTCTCACTCGCGATGGTCCTAGGCTACGTCGGCTGGACATCCCTCGGTGCGGCGCTGGTGTTCTCGATCCTGACGGCTTTCGTCGGAGTGATAGTCGTGCGGGTCCTTCGAGCGATCAGATCCGAGCCTGCACGGTCGCATATCGCGCTGGGCCCGTACCTCGCACTCGGCACCGCGCTCACTCTCGTCGCATCCTGATCCGCCTGCGCGCAGTTGCGTCCTGCTTTTTCTTCCCTCCCCGAACTCGACAGCTCCCGAAGAGGTGATTGCCATCATGGCGAAGACACATCAGACCGCATGGACAGCCATTGCCGCAGCCGTGATGGTCGCTGTGGCGGCCGCGGCTGCCGTGGTGATCACGACGGATCACCACGAGGCCGACACTGCGCCACCACCACCCCAGGTCTTCCACGACGTCATCACCGTTGCGAGCCTTCTCGACGCCCTGCCCGTCGTCGACGATATCGACAGCACGGCCAGGTGGCCCGACGGTCAGCGCTTGGCGGAACTTCTCGTGCGGCCGCCAGGCAGCGATCACGGATGCGACACCAGGAACATCGCATTGGCAGCGGAGCTCGAGGCCGTCACATTCGCTGCCGGAACGGACAATTGCGTTGTGGCACAGGGCGTGTTGAATGATCCATACACCGGTGTCACCGTCGAATTCGATGCAGCATCTGAGAAAGATGCTGCAGCAAGCGATTACGTCTACCCGCTGGACGCGGCGTGGGCGTTGGGTGCTGCTGCATGGGCACCCGAACAGCAGCAACGCTTTGTCAGCGACGTACAGACCAACATCATCGTCGCCAGCGCGCAGGCAGTTGAACATCGAGCCCAACGTGGGCTTTCTCAGTGGCATCCGAGCAACGACGACCTCGCATGTGCATTTGCGGCGAAATATCTTCGTGTGGCGCAGACATACGCCTTGCCCATCACCCGCGGTGATGCTGTCGCGGCCACGCAACTCTGCGGTCTCGGCAACACCGCGGTGACAACTGCGGGCGAGACCGAACCGGCGAACTGACCACACGATCGGCCACACAAATCTCCTCCCCAAGAGGAAATGAAAGTCCCTCGCACACAACATGAAAGAAGGAATCTCATGCCCAAGACCGCCGACCAGGCCGATGCAACCACCCGCGAGATCCTCGGCCCGCAGTTCACCGCAATGCGCAACCTTGTCGAAGCAGCCGAGAACAGCCGGCAGAAGGCCGAAGCAGTCGCCAAAGCGCAGGCCGAACATGTCGACTCGACCGCCGAATTCATCGTGGCCTACGACGCCGCCAAAGCTGCAGGCTTCACCACCGCCCAACTGAAGAAGGGCGGCTACGTCCGGCCATCACTGAAGGGAGTCGCAAAACCGGCCACCAGCAAGAAAGAACCCACGCAGACCCCGCCGGCAGAAACCGCCGCCACCGGCGGCGAACCCCACGGGCACGACAGTGGGCAGCAGAACCATGCCGCACCGGCGTCGGAGGAACACCGGAGTGATCACCACAACGAGCACGGCGAGCACGACGCCATGGCGAGCTGACATGACATCCCGTCGACAACCAGAGGGGGCTGTGCGATGAGCACCGACCGAACCGACGCGATCACCCATATCGAGCTGGCCTGCGACGTCTGCGCGCTGGAACCCAGGGACGGGGGAGCGGGACCGCGGGGCGCATGGTGGGCGGTGGCCATGAAAGATTGCTGCGCCGGCGGACAGCTCATGGCCCACCTCGCGTGCGACGAGCACTTCTTCGATCTGATTTCACAGAAGCTGCCCGGCGTATGCACGAGTTGTGGCCACCTGAGCCGGACCCTGTCCGACGTCGTCGATGTCGCATGGACGATAGGAACCGGAACCGACCTGCCCGGCCGGCCGGGACGATGACCCAAGCTGTCGCACTGCTCGGTGGAGGCGTCCGCCGAGCGTGCACTTGCTGCAGCGCTGTCGAATACTTCGGCGGCGCTGCAGGTCGAGTCGGTACCGCCGCCCCCCGCGGGGCCGCAGTACCGACTCTGTATCCGGGACCGCAAGACCCCCTCCGGGTGAGGTCCGATGTCCTCCGCGCGCCGTAGTCGTAACCGCGTCACCCCAGACGGGGGCGCGTTCGACCCCGATCGAGGATCCAGCGGAGAGCTGGAGAAGAAGCAAGGGGTGGTGCTCCCGCACGCATCCTTCGCCGACCGAGCCGCGAATCGCGAGCATGCCCGCGGCCTCGATACCGACATCGAAGGACTGCCCGGTCTGACACGCGCGCGCCGCGACCTCGAACGCGCCTTCCCCCGCAACACCGCCGCGCCGATCACGAACGAACGAAAAAGACGTTCGCTGCCGGCCGCGATCGAACTCCGTCGAAGCCTCAGCGCCCGCCAGCGCAATGCGCGATCAGCCACCAAAAGGACTGTCGAGCAGAGCGTTCCCCGAGCCCAGCACCGTGCGATGAGCACACTGATCGGAGATCCAGAAAATTGGAAACGCACCAACGACGCATTGTCCGATGTCAACGGTGATGCAGTTCGGCTCGACGACGACCAGCGCCGCCACATCCAGAGAGTCGACCGCGCAATCCAGCGATACGAGCGTGAGTCCGGACGTGGACACCTGGTCTACACCGTTGTGAGCTTGCCCCACGCCGTCATCCATCCATCCGAGCTACCCGAGACCCTCTCACCCGGCTCGGTCATAGCTTTCGACCGCTTCACCGGCGCCCGCCACTCGATCCACGAACTCGACGCACACAGCCATCCGACGGACGCCGTATTCGAGATCCAAACAACACGAGGGCTGTACCTCGGAGCATCGGACAAGGGCGACGACACGAGCCACCTCCTCCCACGGGGCACCCGCTACCGAGTCGTCAACTCGCACTTCGTCCCCTACGAGCGACCAGGTCAGAGGGTCAGGGAAAGGCTCGTCGTGCAACTCGAAGACATCGACACGGACTGACCATCAGCGAAAGGAACAAACAGACATGCCCACCGAAAAGGCCTCACCGCCACCACACCGACGAGAACGCCGCGCACCATGGCAATTTCATCCAGACATCATGCCGCGCGCCGACTTTCGCGCCGTCCAAGCCGAAGACCCCCAGACCGGACCCATCGACGGAGCCATCGACACCGGCGAAGAATCGGAATAGAGACGGTCACTTGTCATGGGCCCTGCGCGATCGGATGCTCTCGTCGAGCCACTCCGCACCATGATGACGGCCACAAAACGTGATACGCGCCCAAAACAAACCTCATCGGTTGCTTCTAACGTAGCCAGGGTGGAGCATACGAGTCATGCCTGTCTCTGAACTTCTGCGCCTCGGCAATGCTCGACCAATCGTCCGATGGGGCGACCCTGTCCTGCACACATCGGCTCGACCGGTGACCGACTTCGGTCCTGATCTGCAAAGTCTGCTTGCCGATATGTTCGCGACCAATACTGCTGCGGACGGTGCCGGCCTCGCCGCTCAGCAGGTAGGCATCGACCTTGCGGTGTTCATCTACGATTGCAGTGACGAGACCGGGACACGGCGAACTGGTGTCGTCTGCAATCCGGTAGTCGAACTCGCCGAAGGAAACGATCGACACCTCATCGATTTCGGTGAAGGATGCTTGTCCCTCCCCGGCGCATACACCGACCTCGCACGGCCAGAGTTCTGTATCTGTCGAGGACAGGACCAGTACGGTAACCAGATCGAACTCAACGCAGGCGGCACGCTCGGGCGTTGTTTCCAACACGAAACCGATCACATCAACGGTATCGTTTTCGGCGACCGCCTCTCGAAGCGCAAACGTAAACAGCTCTATCGTGACCACGAGACGGTCTCTGAGCAGTACAGCAACGATTGGCCAACACGATAGATTCTGCTCCGGAAGCAGTGACCGCTCTGCTCCGCCTACCCACCCGGTGACGTCAAGACCTTCACGAAGCCTGACATTCATCTACACGAAACAGTAGGTCGAACCCTCAACGCATCCATGGCTCGCTATTGCACGGCAACGGACCATATGGTCTTGTATCCTGGGCTAGGGAACAGGAGTTCGGGGAACATATGCCTTACGCAATGGCTGCGGCGTCGCTACGGGCCGCGATTCCAGAGGTAGTGACGGCGTACAGAACCACTTTGCTACGCGAGAATAGTCCCCTCGGGATCAATCCGGGGGTGTGGTCACAGTGCCGCCGCCAAGCACTGGCAATCCTCAACGAGTGCGTAGATGCATTAGGCCTTCCCACGTCTTCGACTACTCGGTCGGCGATTCCAGACGAGTACACCCGGTTGCTCGGCTCGCATCGAGCCCTACAGGCAATACCGGCTTCGGAGTCCGTGCGAGCTGTGGAGATTCTGTGGTCATCCCTTGAGCCTGCAATAGAGCTGGCCGCCAAAGAGGCACCCTTGACACACCGACCTGGGGTCTGGAGACGCATCAACGCCGCTTTTCGCCTTGCTGCCGGTGGCCGCCTTCACACGGGCATGCTCAGCTACGAGGAGACCCGAGGCCATTTGAGGGACAGGCAACTTCGAGTGCTTGAGGCCGCGTCAGACGCATCTTTGACCAACCGGGAGCTTGAAGTCTTGGAGGCTGTGGCGTTCGCGATGACCAACCGGCAGATCGCTCGCACTCTGAATATTTCAGAGCTCACAGTCAAGCGGCATCTGTCCAACGCCTATCTGAAACTTGGGGCGTCGTCCCGTATGGACGCGTTGCACAGGCTATTCGGCAGCCGCATCTAGCGGCCCGCAATTTCATACCGCGCGCACCAGGAGGGTGCCGAGCATCGCGAGGTTTGCTGCGTACTGGGTGGCCATGAAAGCGCGGTACCCGCAGCGCCGTGCCTTCAGGTCATAGTCGTTCGCCCGCGCGCATAGCGCCATCACCCAGAGAGCTCCAGCAGTCAACGGCAATGTTCCGAACAGTGCGAGCGGTGCCCATAGCAGTGAGGCGATCGGTGCGCATACTCCAACGACAGTCGTTCCGAATATGGCCAGCCGCCGTGCAGAGCTGAGTCCACGTTGCGCTGCCAGAGTGCGCCTCCCACCAATGGCGTCCCCGTGGGCATCGGATAGGTCCTTCACGACCGCTCCCACCAACGCCATCCATGTTGCCATCGATGCGCAGAAGACTTGTTCCGTACGCCCAAATCCTCCGCCGCCGGCGGCCGCTCCGGCAGCATAACTTGCCCAGCCGAGGCCGAATATCACTACAGAAGAAGACAAACTCCAACGCTTGGCAGCCAGTGGCGGTGCCGAGTACACCCACCCAAGCGTCAGGAAGGCGAAGGTCCAGCACCACATCTCGCGCCCCGCAACTGCAGCCATCAGCAGGGCTGTGATCGCCGTAGCCACGCTGACCCACCGGGCTGTACGGACTGCCAGTTCCCCCCGCGCAATCGGTCGCTGCGACGCGTTTGCCACATCCTCAAGGACGTCAGTCACACCATTGAACAAGTACGTCGATATCACGACGGCCCACCAGGTCAACGCGCCGGCCGCTAATTGTCCGACACCGACAGGCCCTGCAGTCGCTGATACGCCGGCAATTCCAACCGCGAATCGAAGCAGATAGACACCTTGGACCTGCGGTCTGGCCTCCACGAAGCACAACCATGCATTTCTTGCGGGACTCGACGCGCCCCCAGGACGACCTACCTGTGTGCCGTGCTTGACCGACTCACACCGATACGACCACCCATCTGACACAGCCGGAGCCTAGCTGTCGCAGTGCACGAAGGTTTCTGCCCGGACTTGTCTTCGCTAAAACTACATCCAAAGTTGTAGTTTTCTGAGGTATTACCTACTCCCTTCGTGCCACAAAGGGGACCAACGTATTCGCTGCTAGGCAGACTCGACTGGTACCGAAATGCACAGCAGGCGTACTGCAACTCTCCGAGTAAGCGAGGACCATGAGCAATCCGTTCGACGATGAAGACGGCAGCTATTTCGTTCTCACCAACGAGGAGGGGCAGCACTCTCTCTGGCCGGTCTTTATCGACGTCCCGGCCGGTTGGTCAAGAGTGTTCGGCGAGGCCAAGCGGACTGCTTGTCTGGAGTACGTCGACACCCACTGGACCGATTTGCGCCCCAAGTCACTCGCCATTGCTCAGGCCGAAAACCGCAGCCAGACAACTAATGTCGGACCAACTATGCGGCCGGGAACGACCAATTCGGTTGAGGGCATCCCAGCCGATGCCTACCACAACGAAATTAGGTCGTAGCTCGATGGGAGCACAGTCAGGCTCGTCCGTCGCGGACGTTGTTGGGGTCGGTTTTGGACCCTCCAACCTCGCTCTCGCGATAGCTCTTCAAGAGTCCATCCAGCCCGGACCGGTGCCGGCAAAGTTCAGCATGAAGTTCTACGAGCTCCAGCCTCGTTTCGGCTGGCACCGTGGGATGCTCATGGAGGATGCGACCATGCAGGTCTCTTTTCTCAAAGACCTTGCCACCATGCGCAATCCGATGAGTCGGTATACGTTTGTGTCCTACCTCCGAGAGAAAGAGAGAATTGCTGAGTTCATCAACAGCAAAACTCTCTACCCACTGCGGGTGGAGTTTCATGACTACCTGGAGTGGGCAGCTAGCCAATTTCAGTCAAACGTCTCGTACGGGTCCGAGATCAAAGACATCCGACCAGTAGTCGAGAATGGCGTGGTGGAGTACGTCGATGTAGTCGGCCCAGATGACGTTGTTCAGCGGGCGCGGAACATCGTGATCGGAATGGGTTTGACGCCTCGACTTCCCGATGGTGTCAACAGATCTGAGCGGATCTGGCACAGCTCCCAACTGCTGGGCAGAGCAGCCGCAGTTACATACGTCCCTCAAAATTTTGTCGTCGTGGGCTCTGGCCAAAGTGCCGCCGAAGTTGCTGACTACCTTCATCGGACTTTCCCTCGCGCCAATGTGCACACCGTCCTGTCCCGCTACGGCTACAGCGTCGCCGATGACAGCCCGTATGCGAATGGAATTTTCGATCCGGAGGGAGTTGACCGGTTCTTCTCCGCTCCGACCGACGAGAAGCAGAGGCTCCTCGAATACCACGCCAACACCAATTACTCAGTGGTCGATCTCGATATTTCACAGTCGCTGTATCTCAAGAGCTACCAGGAGAAGGTCCTGGGCAAACAGCGGTTACGGATGATCAACACCTCGCGCGTCACATCCGTCGACGAGGACACAGACGGCGTACGGGTCGAGGTCACATCCTCGGCCACCGGTCTGACCCATACCATCGAAGCAGACGTGATCGTCTACGCCACCGGCTACCGGCCAAGTGACCCGGCACCGCTACTCCAGGGCCTGATGCGCGAATGTAAGCACGACGAGCAGGGACGGCTCAGCGTGGGACGCGACTACCGAGTGACGACGTCGGATGCGGTGCGCGCCGGTATCTATGTGCACGGTGCCAGTACCGAACACAGCCATGGACTTTCTGCTGGTCTCCTGTCCAACACTGCAGTCAGATCCGGTGAAATCGCCCAATCCATTCTCAGGAGATGACCATGTACGTCCCCCGGATCTACAAGGCAAGTGATCGGACATGGCTGCGCCGCGTGGTTGCGCAGTACCCTTTTGCGGCTCTGATCTCAAACGGCCCCAAGGCCCCGTACGCCACCCATTTGCCAGTCATCTGTGCTCCCTGCGCCCCTTCAGAGAGCGAGGACTTAGAAGGATCGACACTGTTTGGGCACATGAACCGGGCCAATCCCCACTGGGACTCGCTCGTCGACGGTGCGGATGCCCAACTTATTTTCACCGGGCCTCATGGGTATGTCACCCCAAGTGTCTACCAACGCGATTCTGTAGCACCGACCTGGAACTACGTCTCGGTACATCTCCGAGGAAAGCTGCAACCTGTTGCCGATTTCGAGGAGACGCTCAAGGTCGTTCAATTGACAGTCAGTACGTACGAGCAGAAATTCGGCAGCGGGTGGGAGATGGACAGTTCGCTGGACCACTACCGAAGGATCGGTCCGGCTGTGGGTGCATTCAGTTTTGAGGTGGAATCGGCGGATGGCATGTTCAAGCTCAGCCAGGAGCAGAACCTCGAGACCAGGCGACGGGTGGCGGACCACTTCAGCGCGAACCACGCCGGGCGAGGCAAAGAACTAGCTTCGTTCATGCGGGAGTACAGCCATGGTGACTACAACAACTTCTGATGGGGACATGTCGGACGCACCGACGGAACCCACGGCCCGGGAGCCTTTTGCGCCAAAAGAGCATTCCGTGCCCGCCATTTGTAAACCTTCAATTTCGCACCGGCTCAGCCATTTCGGCCTGGTCTGTTCATCGGTTTACGGATGCAAGCGGAGTTTATAAATTGTGCTACTGCTCTCACGCACCTTGTCCGCCGCCATTCCGACTCGTCGAGCAGGTCAATCGTTCTACCTTCGGAATGAAGTTGGGATTCCGGGGGATTGCTTCCGGACCAAAATCCGGCAAAAGAGCCGACCGGCGAACGTGACCAAGTCGGTGTCATCGCCAGAGAAAGCCAGAAGGTTGGTAATGGATTACGACGTTGTTGTTGTTGGGGCGCGATGTGCCGGCGCTTCGGTGGCACTGCTGTTAGCCAGACAGGGGCGAAGTGTTCTGCTGGTCGATAGGGCCTCCTTTCCGGCGGACACCATGTCCACGTTGTATATCCAGCACCCTGGGGTCGTGAGACTCGCACAGTGGGGGATGCTCGATGATGTTGTGGCCTCCGGTTGTCCGCCTTTGGGCACTATTAGTCACGATGTGGATGGACTGAGTCTGATCGCTGCTACCCCGGCGAAGGACGGTGTTAATGCCGCTTACGCACCACGGCGGTACATACTCGACGATCTACTCATTCGAGCTGCCGTGTCAGCGGGCGCGGAGTTCTCGGATCGGACGTCGGTCCTAGAATTGATTTGGCACGACGAACGCGTCGCCGGAGTTCGCCTCCGGAGTGGAAATTCGACCACATCGGTGTCTGCTCGATTGGTTATTGGGGCCGACGGTATGCGATCAAAGGTCGCGGAACTTGTTCAGGCACCGATCCTCCGATCGGCACCCATAGCAAGCTGCGTGTACTACACCTTCTGGCAAGGCTTGCGAACAGGATTCGGATTCCATGAGCGAGTCGGCCGCTGGATAGCCCGTATTCCAACACATGACGACCTGACAATTGTGGCAGCTTACCTGCCGCAGAGCGAATTCTCGGTCGTTCGGCGGGACCCGCAGAGGGCGTACTTGTCCGCGATCGAATCGACAGCGCCGGATTTATACGAACAAATTATGGCACTCGACCGAGTGGATCGGTGGTGGGGTACGGGGGACCAACGCAACTATTTCCGTAAATCGCACGGTCCGGGCTGGGCATTGACGGGGGATGCGGCTCACCACCTTGACTCGATCAGCGCCCGCGGCATCACCAATGCGCTGATTCAAGCCGACCTGCTCACCGATTCTATTTCCGGGGTGGATGTCGGGAACTCGGTCGCAGTAGATGAGGCGATGGTGCACTTTGCACTGTCGACAGGAGCTGTTCTAGAGGAGCCGTACATGAGTACTCTCGCCCTGGCGAAGCTTCAACCGACGAAGTCCCGGTTGCGCATGCTGCATGCCATTGCCAATTCGCCCGAACTTACATCTCGGTACTTCGGTTTGGTTTCGGGGGCCATCGGGATGCGCGAATTTATGTCGGCCGAGCTCGTCGACTTGTTGTAGCTTGCTGATGAAATATTTCGGGTCTGAATCTAACGCTGAGGGTGGTCACCCGAGTGGTTCGCAAGGAAGTGTTTTGCTGGGCGCTGAAAGGGTTGAGCATTGATCCCGTTGTCTTTTGCGCAGCGTAGGCTGTGGTTTATCCACCAGTTGGAGGGATTGTCGTCAACTTACAATATTCCTCTGGTCTTACGCCTGACTGGTGAGCTCAGTGTTCATTCGCTGGGCAGGGCAATCGGCGATGTCGTGAGTCGACACGAAAGTTTGCGGACTGTTTTCCCCTCCCATGAGGGTGTGCCGGAGCAGCGTGTTCTTGGCTCGGCCGACGCAGACTTCGGCTGGGACGTAGTCGAAGCGTCAGGGTGGTCGACAGACGCGTTGAACGATGCAGTCGCACAGGCAGTGGGATACAAATTCGACCTCAGCTTTGAGATTCCGTTCCGAGCGCAGCTCTTCAGACTATCGGCCGATCAGCATGTATTGGTGCTCCTGATGCATCACATCGCGTCAGACGGCCAGTCCCTCACGCCCCTCGTACGCGACGTCGGGCTGGCGTACAGGGCCCATGTGGGCGTAGAGGTGCCTGCCTGGGTGCCGTTGCCATTGCGATATCGGGATTACACGCTCCGTCAGCGTGAGTCGCTCGGCGACGAGTCCGACCCCGACAGTGCGCTGAGCCGGCACCTCCTTTACTGGAAGAACACGCTAGCCGGATACGAGGGGCGGCTTGAGCTCCCAACCGACCGCCCTTATCCGGTCGTGGCCGACTATCGAGGCAATCGAATCCCCATCGAATGGCCCGTGTCGATGCAAGAGCAGGTGCGACAGTTGGCCCGGGAGCATCGTTCTACCGGCTTCATGGTGATTTCGACGGCGCTGGCGGTGCTGTTGTCCGAACTAAGCGGCACCTCCGATGTCGCTTTCGGTGTTCCAACTACGGGCCGACGTGACGCTGATCTTGCGGAGATGGTCGGTTTCTTCGCCAACACAGTAGTGCTCCGCGTTGATGTGTCTGCCAGTTCGACGTTCCGTCGCCTCTTGCAAAAAGTACGGGACGCGGTTTTGGACGCATTGGCCCACCAGGATGTCCCGTTCGACGCGCTGGTGGATCTCGTCAAACCTGCTCGGTCACAATCGCATCACCCACTGGTCCAGGTCATGCTCGGATGGCAGAACCAGATCTCCACGGAGTTGGACTTGCCGGGGGTGCTGGCAGAGGCGGTACCCACCATTTCTCGACAGGCCCGGATGGACTTGACCTTCAGTCTCCGGGAGCGGTACTCCGAGTTCGGCGAGCCGCAGGGAATCGACGGAGTGGTCGAGTACCGCTCTGATGTCTACGACGCTGCATCGGTCGAGACCATGATCGTCAGGCTTGGGCGAATCATCGCCGAGATGATCGCCGTGATCGACCAGCCAGTCATCTCGATCGACGTACTAGACAGAAACGAACACACTCATCTTGACCGCCTGGGCAATCGTTCTGCGCACTCTCAGACTGCCGCCAGTATATCCATAGCCGAACTGTTTGCAGCACAGGCGAATCGAGCGCCGGAAGCGCACGCCATGGTTTTCGAGGATCAGGTATGGACTTACAGGGAAGTTGACGAGGCCTCCACGCAACTGGCACATCTACTAGCCGTTCGTGGGGTACGCGGAGGAGAAGTTGTTGCTCTCATGCTCCCGCGTTCCAACAAGACAGTAATCGCGATCCTGGCAGTGTTGAAACTGGGCGCAACCTATGTACCCATTGACATCAAGCACCCCGATGAGCGGGTGGCGTTCATCTTGGGCGATGCCGCTCCAGCTGCCCTCGTGACCACTGCCGAACTGACTTGCCGGGTAGACTGTTTTGGTATCGAAGTTGTGGATGTCGACGACGACGCGATTGCCGTGCAGCCGGTTACGGCTCTGCCTGCGCCAGAGGCCGGCCAAGTCGCGTACATCATCTACACCTCCGGTACCACCGGTGTCCCCAAAGGGGTTGCCGTTACCCAGGCGAGCGTCACGCGATTGTTCAGCTCGACGGCTCCGGGGTTCGTGCCGTCCTCAAACCAGGTGTGGTCACTCTTCCACTCCTACGCGTTCGATGTGTCGGTATGGGAGATGTGGGGCGCGCTGCTACACGGTGGCCGACTGGTTGTCGTACCTGGAGAAATTGCCCAGTCCGCCAACGACTTTCATCAACTACTGCGAGACCAGAACGTATCCGTTCTGAGTCAGACACCGTCAGCATTTTATGCTCTGCAGGCAGTCGACATGCGCCGGCCGGGCGAGTCTCGGCTGAGCGGTCTAGAAGCGATTGTCTTCGCAGGCGAAGCTCTCGAACCGTCGAAGTTGCGACCTTGGCTAGATCAGCTGGATTCCTGGCCGCACCTGATCAACATGTACGGCACCACAGAGACCACCGTCCACGCATCGTTCCGGAGGATCGTTTCTTCTGACCTCGACAGCCATGTCAGTCCCGTGGGCGGTCCGCTTGCTGACCTTGCCTTCTTCGTATTGAATACCGGTCTCCGCCGCGTGCCGGTAGGAGTAGTCGGAGAGTTGTATGTGGCAGGTCATGGTGTCGGCCTGGGCTACTTGAAACGCATGGGGCTGACGGCGTCGCGGTTTGTTGCTTCTCCGCTCGGCCCGCCGGGCTCGCGGATGTACCGGACGGGTGACGTAGTGCGGTGGAACCGCGAGGGCGAGCTGGAGTATGTGGGCCGCTCGGACGACCAGGTGAAGATCCGTGGTTTTCGTGTTGAACCGGGTGAGGTCGAGGCTGCTCTTTCCCGTGTCGCGGGGGTGGAGCGCGCCGCGGTCGTGGTGAGGTCTTCGAGTTCGGGCAAGCAGCTGATCGGCTACGTCGTACCTGCGGAGACCGGTCCAAAAGTAAATGGTGCTGTGGTGCGTGGTGATGTGGCCGCGCACCTACCGGAGTACATGGTCCCCACAGTGGTGATGATCGTCGATGACCTACCGCTTACGGTCAACGGCAAGTTAGACAAGCAGGCATTGCCGAATCCAGAGTTCGCAGGCGGATCCTACCGAAATCCGTCGACCTTGGTTGAGGGAATTTTGGCTGAAATCTTTGCGCGTGTGCTGGACCTACCGCGGGTAGGGGTGGACGACTCGTTCTTCGACCTCGGCGGAAATTCGCTATCGGCGATGCGAGTGATCGCGGCCGTGCAGGAGTCGTTTGATTCATCGATCGGCGTGAAGGCGCTCTGGGAAGCCTCAACGGTATCGGGGTTCGCACGGTTGGTGGGTGGATCGCCGGGTGGCGGCGTGGCATGGGTCCCAGTAGCTCGTCCCAAGCGATTGCCGTTGTCGTTCGCTCAGCGTCGGCTGTGGTTCATCCACCAGATGGAAGGGCAGTCGGCGACGTACAACATACCGCTACTGATTCAGATTACCGGTTCTTTGGATGTCTGTGCGCTGCGCGCGGCGATCGCTGATGTTGTGGAGCGGCACGAGAGTCTGCGGACAGTGTTTCCAGCGGTGGCTGGTGTGCCGGAGCAGCGTGTCCTTGCAGCTGAGACTGACTTCGACTGGGACATCATTGACGCCACCACCTGGACGGAACTTCAAATATCCGACGCAGCGCGTGTTCGGGGTCAGCATGCTTTCGACCTAGCCGAAGACCTTCCTTTCCGCGCGGCGCTGTTTGTCGTGTCTGCCACTGACCATCGTCTGGTCGTGGTCATGCACCACATTGCAGTCGACGGGGGGTCACTTCCTCCGCTCCTGCGTGACCTATGGAGCGCCTACGGAGTCCGCGCTGCGGGCGAGTCGCCTTCCTGGTCGCCACTTCCCGTCCAGTACGCCGACTACACGCTTTGGCAACACGCTCTGCTGGGTGACGAAGCGGATTCGCAAAGCGTGCTCGCCGGGCAGTTGAAATTCTGGGAACACGCCCTGAAAGATCTACCCAGCAGGTTGGAGCTTCCCACGGACCGGTCGTACCCGGCGGAGACCGACACGAATGGGGGTCGAGTCGTCGTCGACCTGCCCGCGGATTTCCATGAATTGGCGCAGCGGATCGCGCGGGAACGCAATGCGACGACGTTCATGGTGATGTCGGCGGCGCTTTCGGTGCTGTTGGCGCGTTTGAGCGGGAGCGCGGATGTGGCGTTCGGGGTGCCGACGGCGGGGCGGGGGCGAACCGAGTTTGACGGCATGGTCGGGTTTTTCGTCAACACGCTGGTGTTGCGTACGCGGGTTTCAGCCGAGATGAACTTCGGTGATTTGTTGGAGGAGGTACGGGAGCGGAGCCTGGACGCGTTCGCGAACCAAGATGTGCCGTTCGATGCGCTTGTCGAGCGCCTCAATCCGGTCCGTACGCAGGCTCACCATCCGTTGATCCAAATCCTGTTCGCCTGGCAGAACGACCCGGTCCCCGACATCTCGGTGCCGGGTCTCGACGTGGAGACGGCGTCAGTCGACATCGGAGCCGCTCGAATGGACCTGGCATTCAGCCTGCGCGAGCGGTTCACTGCGGACGGTCAGCCCGATGGGATCAGCGGAATCGTCGAGTACCGCACCGACATCTTCAACGCCGAGACCGTAAAGCGCATGGCGGCTCGGTGGCAGCAGCTATTGATTGCGATGGCGGCGGGCCCGGATCGTCCTTTGGCTTCGTTCGACATCCTGGGTGAGGATGAGCTGACGCAGCTGGACGTACTGGGTAACAGGTCGGCTGTGACGGAGTCCGTTGCTGGCGTGTCGATTCCGGAGTTGTTCGCCGAGCAGGTGAGGGTGCGGCCGGACGTCATAGCGGTGGTGTTCGAGGGTCGGTCGTGGACGTATCAGGAGTTGGACGACACATCGACGCAGTTGGCTCATTTGTTGGCTGGGCGTGGGGTGGGAGTAGAGGACGTTGTTGCACTGTTGCTGCCACGTTCGGAACACACTGTGATAGCCATACTTTCGGTGCTGAAGCTGGGTTCTGCTTACTTGCCGATCGACATCAACACCCCTGACGAGCGCCTGGCATTCGTTCTACAAGACGCTGCGCCGGCCGCGATTTTGACCACGGTGAGCCTCGCTGGTCGCGTCAGTAAGTCCGGGGTCCCACTGATAGATGTCGAGGATCCCAAGGTCGCTGAACAGCCGACGACGACGTTGCCGGTGCCGAATGCTGACCTCCTCGCGTACATCATCTACACCTCAGGAACGACAGGCACACCCAAAGGCGTCTCGGTCACCCACCGCGGCGTCAATGACCTCATCGCTACCCACATCGCGCGCCTCGCCAATGTCGAGGACCCGACCACCGGCACTCTGGAACCCCACCACCACGTATGGACGCTGTTCCATTCATACGCATTCGACTTCGCGGTCTGGGAGATGTGCGGCGCGCTTCTGCACGGGGGACGGCTGGTCGTGGTTCCCGAAGAGGTTGCCTACTCTCCTTCCGATTTCCATAACCTGCTCGTAAACGAAGAAGTAACGGTGCTGACCCAGACACCCTCGGCGTTGGCACGGCTGTCTCCCGAGGGGCTACCGTCGATCGCGCTACTTCTACTCGGGGGAGAGACGTGCCCAGCCCAGCTAATCGAGCGATGGGTGACGCCTGAGCGAGCCGTGATCAATGCTTATGGCCCGACCGAGTGCACCGTCTACGTTTCGATGACCGAACCGCTAGTCCCTACAGGGGCAGTGCCGATCGGTGCCGCTGGCTCCGGCACTGCGTTGTTTGTGTTGGATTCCGGTTTGCGGCGGGTTCCGATCGGTGTGGTTGGTGAGTTGTATGTCGCGGGGCGGGGTGTGGCACGCGGTTATGTGCGACGGCCGGGCTTGACGGCATCGCGATTCGTCGCGTGTCCGCTCGGCCCTTTGGGTTCGCGGATGTATCGCACCGGCGATCTGGTTCGTTGGAATCACGACGGCGAGCTGGAGTATGTGGGTCGCTCTGACGATCAGGTGAAGATTCGTGGTTACCGCATCGAAATCGGTGAGATCGAATCGGTGCTCCGGACGGCCCCCGGAGTAGGACAGGCTGCGGTCGTCGTCCATGAGGACCACCCAGGGTACAAACGGCTGATCGGCTACGTCGTTCCCCACACAGACTGGGCGGGCGAGTTGGATGGCAACCAATTGCGCCGCTTGACCGACGCGTGGCTGCCCGAATATATGTCGCTTGCGGCGGTCGTGGTCCTCGATGCATTGCCCATGACGAGTAACGGCAAGCTTGACAAAAAGAGGCTTCCGGTACCTCAACTAGGACAATCGAACCAATACCGAGCACCGACTACTCCACTCGAGGAGAGCCTGGTTGACATCTACGCGCGCGTACTGAATGTGGAGAAAGTTGGAGTCGACGATTCGTTCTTCGATCTAGGCGGCGACAGCATCTCGTCCATTCAGGTGGTGTCCCGGGCCCGGCAAGTCGGTTTGTACTGCAAGCCCCGCGACATCCTGGTGGAGCGAACCGTGGCACGACTTGCCCACGCTCTCCAGCTCTCGGTCCCGGAGCAGTCTCTCCTTCGGCCGGCTGAGGCTGGGCCCGTCACGGCAACGCCGATCATGCGGTGGCTGGCATCTCTCACGGCACCGACAGACGAGTTCAACCAAACCATGTTGTTCCAGGGGCCGCAGCAGGCGAAGTACAGCGACGTGGTGTTGTTACTACAGGCATTGGTCGATCGGCACGCCATGCTCCGGTTGCAGGTGGACAACGCCCCGACTGAGGACGCGGACAACTGCATCGTCCTACCAACAGGCTCGATCAGCGCAGCCGACTGTGTAACCCCCGTCGTGGACTTCTCCGATACCACGTTTGCCAATGCCTTGAGCCGTCTTGACCCGCGTCGAGGAGCCATGGTGCATGGGCTGTGGGCTGAGCGCACCCGCCAGCTGTTGCTCATCGTCCACCACCTCGCGGTCGACGCGGTCTCCTGGGGAATCATCCAAAGGGATCTCGCAACGGGTTGGCGCTGCCTCACCGAGCGGCGAGAAATTACCCTGGATGCCAGCGGCACCTCGTTCCGTGAGTGGTCAACGATGTTGGCGCAGTACGCTGCCGAGCGGAAAGTCACTGACCAGCTTCCGCATTGGCAGCGCATTGAAGCCGTTGCCACCCTGCTGCCCAGCCCGCACCCGACTCCTGGTATCTGGCGCGATGTGGAGCATCTGTCGGTCAGCATCGACACGGAGCTAACCGAAGTGCTGGTAACCGACGTGACTGCGGCTCTGCACATCAACGTTCAGGATCTGCTGCTCATCGCACTCGGTTCTGCCCTCGCTGAACAGCACCAGCACTTCGACGTCCCTTTCCGCATCGACGTGGAGAGCCACGGACGTCGCGATGAAATCGGCAGTGGGATCGATTTGACCAACACCGTCGGATGGTTCACCGCAAAGCACCCGGTCGCTTTGAACGTCGTACCCATGGACCGTGACACTGTTCTGACCGGGGGCTCGGACATGGGTATCTGGATAAAGGACGCCAAGGAACAGCTGCGTGCCCACCCCGACGGAATCACCTACGGTCTTCTCAAGTATCTAGGCACCAACAATCTGTCTGGCGTAGATCCCGCCATCGGCTTCAACTACCTCGGCCGGCGCAGCGTGAGCCAGCTCGACGCACCCCTCGAAGATTGGCGGATCCTCGGACCGACTGAATCGCCTGATGCTCGACGCTTTGGTTCCCGCTCGATGCTGTTGCCGCACACAGTCGGCATCAATGCAGCCGTGCTAGCCGAAGGTTCGCAGTCAGAACTACACGTGTCCTGGAGTTGGACGAGCACACAGGTGGATCGCTCCTATATCACCGAGCTGTACGCGCGCTGGTATGACGTTCTAGCTGGAATTGCGGCGTACGTGCAGAACGGCGGCGGAGGACTGACTCCCTCCGACGTCCTGCCGGCGGTGGTCAATCAGCGGCAGATCGATCAACTCGCACAAATCGTGGAACCAGCAGACCTTCTCCCGCTGACTCCGCTTCAAACCGGGCTGCTTTTCCATCGCCGTTCCGGCAGTAATGAACCCGTAGAGCTGTACACCGTGCAACTGGGTATCGAGATTGCTGGCGTACTCGACGTGCCGCGCTTGCGCGAGGCCGCTCATACAGTCGTCGGACGCCACCCCAACCTAATGGCTCGGTTCGTCTCCGAGGGTTTCCCCGAGCCGGTGCAGATCATTCCGACACGCCCAGACATACCGTGGACGGTAGTTAACGGCTACGAGTGCGATCAGAGGCTGCTGGATGCAGAGCTCGCCGCCTGCGGCAACCTCGTAGATGAGGCACCGCTACGGATTCTCCTTCATCAGACTGGGACGAATAAGCACACGCTGGTGCTATCCGTCCATCACATCGTGGTGGACGGTTGGTCAATCCAGATTCTGCTCAAAGAGATGTTCGCCGTCTACGAACGGGAGACTCTGGCACCCGCGCCCACCTTCCGAAATTACGTCGAGTGGCTATCCGCCCAGGACTGGAGCGCGGCGCGGCGGCATTGGCAGAAGCTGCTGGCGGGACTTCAAACGCCGACCTTGTTAGATCCAGGAGATCGCTTCACTGATGCGCGATCGCTGTTGCGAGTCGACCTCCCTATCGACGTCACGCGTTCTGTTGAGCAGTTGGCTCGCTCGCAAAACACGACCATGAACATCGTGCTACAGGCCGCCTGGGGCCGTCTGCTGGGCGCATTGACTGGCAGCGGAGACGTCGTCTTCGGCACTACCGTATCGGGGCGGCCAGCAGAACTGTTCGGCAGCGAGTCGGCGGTGGGCATGTTCATCAACACCGTCCCGGTAAGAGCATCCCTGACCGCGACGACGACCACGGCTGAACTGATCGGCATGCTGCGGGACGACTACCACGATGGGCTAGACCACCAGTTCGTGGCCCTGGCCGATATCCAGCGCGCCGCGGGACATCAACAACTGTTCGACACCCTCTTCGTCTACGAGAACTACCCACTGAGGATGTCCGGCGGGCAGCTCGAGACAAACGGACTGAGCGTACGCATAGCCTCAAGTCGCGAGTTCACTCACTATCCAATCGCCTTACAGATCTGGCCCGGTCCACAGCTGAGGGTGCGGCTGGAATACCGCATGGCGGTCCTCGACGAGCGGTTGGCCAAGCAAATCCTGGTATGGCTCCAGACACTATTGATTGCGATGGCGGCGGGCCCGGATCGTCCTTTGGCTTCGTTCGACATCCTGGGTGAGGATGAGCTGACGCAGCTGGACGTACTGGGTAACAGGTCGGCTGTGACGGAGTCCGTTGCTGGCGTGTCGATTCCGGAGTTGTTCGCCGAGCAGGTGAGGGTGCGGCCGGACGTCATAGCGGTGGTGTTCGAGGGTCGGTCGTGGACGTATCAGGAGTTGGACGACACATCGACGCAGTTGGCTCATTTGTTGGCTGGGCGTGGGGTGGGAGTAGAGGACGTTGTTGCACTGTTGCTGCCACGTTCGGAACACACTGTGATAGCCATACTTTCGGTGCTGAAGCTGGGTTCTGCTTACTTGCCGATCGACATCAACACCCCTGACGAGCGCCTGGCATTCGTTCTACAAGACGCCAAACCAGCAGCAATAGTGACAACGGTAGCGCAATTGCACCGGGTCGATGAGAGCAAAGTGGCAGTCGTGACCCTCGGGGGCAGGGTCACCGTCGAACCTCCCACTGTCACCTTTCCATTCCCCCATCCAGAACTGACGGCCTATGTCATCTACACCTCAGGAACGACAGGCACACCCAAAGGCGTCTCGGTCACCCACCAGAACGTGACGCAACTGTTCACCAGACCCGCACGGACGTCCGAATTGTCGCCAGGACAGGTGTGGTCGATGTTCCATTCGTACTCGTTCGATGTGTCGGTGTGGGAGATGTGGGGCGCTCTGCTGCACGGTGGCCGCTTAGTCATAGCCTCTGAGGACACGGCCAACTCTGCCACCGACTTTCATGACCTACTTGTGAACGAAAGTGTTTCGGTTCTGACCCAGACCCCGTCCGCCCTCGGCCGGCTGTCACCGCAGCGGCTGAGCGCATTGAGGACCATTTTTGTGGGGGGTGAGGCGTGCTCGCCCGAACTTGTCGATCGGTGGGCTTCAGGCCGAGAAATGATCAACTCCTACGGTCCTACCGAAAGCACCGTTTACGCCTCTATGAGTGCGCCCATGAAGCCTGGTCATGGAGCTCCTATCGGTACGCCGGTGCCGGGTGATGCGTTGTTTGTGTTGGATTCCGGTTTGCGGCGGGTTCCGATCGGTGTGGTTGGTGAGTTGTATGTCGCGGGGCGGGGTGTGGCACGCGGTTATGTGCGACGGCCGGGCTTGACGGCATCGCGATTCGTCGCGTGTCCGCTCGGCCCTTTGGGTTCGCGGATGTATCGCACCGGCGATCTGGTTCGTTGGAATCACGACGGCGAGCTGGAGTATGTGGGTCGCTCTGACGATCAGGTGAAGATTCGTGGTTACCGCATCGAAATCGGTGAAGTGGAAGCAACACTCGCTGCCTTGACCGGAGTGGAGCGTGCGGCAGTGGTGGCCCGTGATACCGATACCGGCAAGCAGTTGATTGGCTACGTCGTACCTACCGAGGTGTCTGCGGGAATCGATGGTGGGGCGCTGCGCGAACGAGTTGCCGCGCGATTGCCTGCGTACATGGTTCCGGCCGTGGTGATGGTCATCGACGAGTTGCCGTTAACTGTCAACGGCAAGCTGGACAAATGGGCGTTGCCCGAGCCGCAATTCGCCAGCGGCGTTCACAGAGCGCCGTCATCTCCGGTTGAAGAAATTATCTCCGGCATTTTCACGAAGGTTCTCGACCTGCCGCGAGTCAGCGTGGACGACTCCTTCTTCGACCTGGGCGGCAACTCGCTCTCTGCGATGCGTGTCGTAGCCGCCGTGCAGGAAACCTTCGACTGTGAAATCAGCGTCCGTGCACTCATGGAAGCCCCCACCGTAGCGGGCCTGAGCAAACAACTCTTCAACTGGTCCAGTTCCGACGAGATACCTCAGGTCGTGAAGTTGTGCCGAGGGCCAGGGCGTCCACTTTTCTGCATACACCCTGGTGGGGGCGTCAGCTGGGCGTACCGCGCCTTGGGAAGCATCGTGCAGCGCCCAATATTCGCTATTCAGCAAACCGTCGACGGCGAACGTCCGCGTACGGTCCGCGAAATGGCCGGCGAGTATGCCGACCTCGTCCAGTCAGTCCAGCCCGATGGGCCCTACGACCTGCTGGGATGGTCCTTCGGTGGTGTCGTCGCCCACCAGATGGCTACCGTGCTGGAACGGAGAGGGGCGCACGTACGTCGGCTAATACTGTTGGACGCAGCTCTAGTAGAACCCGGTACGACACGCTCGCCAGACGCGGATTTCAATGAGACCGACGTCCTGCGGCATTTCGTGTCCAAGAACGTCGACCTGCCCGATCTGAAAGAATTGACCTCTTACGAGCAGGCCACGGAATGGCTGGAAACTCATTCGTCACTCGGCGCAGCTATTCCGCCAGCTTGGATGATCAGCCACGTCGTTCGCAATCTCCGATTCAATTCTGACCTCTGGCACGGCCACACACCGGACCTATTCGGGGGCGGCGCTGTGGTGTTCCAGGGAAGCGATCACGAACGCGATCCAGGTTATTCAAGAGACTGGACACGTTTTATCGCTCGTCCAGTCACGGAGATCGCAGTGGAGTGCGAACACAACGACATGTTGAGTCCCGATGCGTTGGACGCCTACGGCGACCGGCTGCGTGCAGAACTGGAAGGCGACGATTATGAGTAAACCAGGCGAGTTTCCTTATGAGGCAGGTATTCATCCCAAGGGCTATGTGTCTAGGCCATGGACGATCAGGCAATTGGCTGGGCTTGGCGACGGCGTAGACACCAATAGGCGGTTCCATTATCTCCTCGACCAAGGCGAGACAGGTCTTTCGTTGGCTTTCGACCTGCCCACCCAGCTCGGACTCGACCCGGACGATCCAACGGCTGCCGGTGAGGTCGGTCGCGCCGGGGTCTCGGTGTCCACCGTCGACGACTTGGCCGCAGTGTTCGACGGAATACCGCTGGATCAGGTGTCAGTCTCTTTCACCATCAATGCGACCGCACCGATGATCTTGGCCCTATGGATCGTGGTTGCCGAAGAATCAGGCGTCAACCCTGCGCTATTACGTGGCACTTTGCAGAACGAAATGCTGAAAGAGCACGCGGCTCGCAAGGCGTTCGTGTTCGACTTGGACGACAGCTTCCGCTTCTCGTTAGACGTTATCGAGTACTGCATACGCAACTTGCCCAAGGTCAATCCGGTATCGATCTCGGGTGGACACGCCCGTGAAGCCGGTGCGAGCCGAGCAATGGAAGTGGCGCTCGGCATCGCTGATGCGGAGACGTACTTGCAAGGGATGCTGGAGCGGGGGTTTACCGTCGACGAGGTCGCACCCCGGCTCAGCTTCATCTTTGGGACCCATATGGAGGTTCTTGCCGAGGCGGCCAAGTTCCGTGTCCTACGCAGGATGTATGCCCGCCGCATGGTGGACCTCTTCGGCGCTGCTGACGCGAAGTCGAGCCGCATGCGTGTTCAGGTCAATACTTTCGGCTCCGCTCTCGCCGCCTCCGAACCGCTCAACAACATCGCGCGTACGACCATTCAGGCCGTAGCGGCCGTCCTCGGCGGGGTGCAGTCTCTGCATGTGTGCGGCTTCGACGAGGCCGAACAAACGCCTGGGCAGCTATCGGCACGCATTGCGCTGAGGATTCAGCAGATCATCTTGAAGGAAACCGATCTAGCCAGATACGTCGACCCCCTCGGCGGGTCCGAGGCAATAGCTCGCATCGCCGATGAAATCGAAGCAGAGGCTACGGGGTGGCTAGATGACATCGCTGCCCATGGTGGCTTGTTGGACTGTCTGCGCAGTGGCTGGCTGGAATCGCGCATTGACGACATGGCCTACGCCACCCGCGGCCCCGTCGTCGGCGTCGTCGAAGCCGAGAGTTCCGAAGAAGAGGAGTGGCTCACTGAAAGGCAACTGCGTTCGGGTGTCGTACCGGGCCGCCGCCGTCCCTTCGAGCGCGGGGTTTGTAGCGCAGAACTACGTGCTGTGACCGATGACGTGGCCGCGGGCCGCAATGTCATGAATTCGATGATCGCAGCAGCACGGGCTCGGGCCAGCATCGGCCAAATGCAACGGGCGGTGGCAGAAGGGCTCGAATCGAAATGACCGCATCTAACCGGAGCAGCAGCAGTCCGGGTCAATCCCGTACCCAAACACACTCAAGGGTGCAGCCAACTGACCACTCGGATGGGGAGCAGAGAAATATGAGCAAACAACGGATGGCTACCACTATTACGAGTTTCTGGGAACGGGCTCTCGGCGAAGAAAATCTCACGCTCGATGACAATTTCTTCGATTTGGGCGGTGATTCGCTCACGGCCGCGAAAATCCTTGCCCTTATCCAGCGGGAGTATGGGCTGCAAGCGGAATTGCATCTAATTTTTAACAACCCCACCATCGAAGAATTCGTGGAGGCCGTTGATGAAGAACTAGCAGGGGTAGCGCCGCGGGGAGAAGATGCATGACCGCCCCAAAATTCAAGTCACTGTGGGGAGGTCCGGCGACACCCGATTGTCACTTAACTGGATTTGTTCGCCGTGTCACCCACGATCCGGGGCGTACGGCTGTAGTCGACGCCGATCGTTCGTACACCTACGGAGAACTGGCAGCTTGGGCGCAAACGGTGTCGTCCAACTTGACGCTGGCCGGCGTGAACGTAGGAGACCGGGTTGCGGTATCGCTTCCGCGAGGCGCGGGTGCAGTCGCTGCATTACTCGGGGTGCTGCTGCATGGAGCGACGTACGTCCCGTTGGACCCCGAGTACCCCGTGGAACGGATTCAGTTCATGGTGGATGACTGCGCACCTCGCGCCCTAATCGCCACCACGCGATCACGTGTGAACCACCACGCCCCGCTGGTCGACATCGGGCTGCCCCCCGGAGTAACCCAACCGATCGACCTGCGCGCCGTCGCGTGCGATGCCGCACTTCCGGTCTACATCATCTACACATCCGGATCGACCGGCTGGCCGAAGGGCGTAGCGCTGAACCATCTCTGCATCGACACAATGGTCGATTGGCAAACATCCCACTCACCCCACCCCGAACTACGCACCGCACAGTTCGCCCCGCTAAATTTCGACGTCTCGTTCCAGGAGATATTGGGCACGCTGTGCGGCGGCGGCACGCTTGCGATCATGCCGGAGAAGCTACGCCGTGAACCAGCCCAATTGCTTCGATGGCTCTCCGATCAACGAATCGAGCGGCTGTTCGTCCCATTCGTTGCGTTGCAGATGCTGGCAGTGACGGCCCAGCGGGACATGCTGGCGCAACTGTGCTTGGTCGAGGTAAATACCGCCGGTGAGCAAGTAGTGTGCTCGGAAGATATTCGCGCAATGTTCGCATGTATGCCCGGCTGCCGGCTGGTCAACCACTACGGACAAAGCGAATCCGCCATGGTGACCTCGCACATCCTGGGGCCCGATCCGTATGCCTGGCCCAATCTGCCACCAATCGGCGAACCCCTGCCGGGATGCGAACTACTCATCGCGCCGGAAGTTCCAGAAACTCCGAACATCGGAGAGCTTCTCGTATCCGGAAATCCATTGTCGGATGGATATCTGGGGCGTCCCGAGCTGACAGTGGAGCGCTACGTCAGCATCCTTCCCTCACCAGCCGGTAACACCCGAGCCTTCCGTACCGGTGACCTGGTGGAGCTGACAGACAGCGGCTTGCGCTTCCTATCCCGAATGGACAGCCAGATCAAAGTGCGGGGAATCCGCGTTGATCTCCTAGAAATCGATGCGCAGTTGCTAACAGCTCCCGACTTCGCTGCAGCGGCGACGGTCATGGTGGTGACTAAGTCCGGCCATGCCAGCCTGCGCGCCGCAGTAGTCCTTCGTGAGGGCTGCACCGGCCCAGTCGAGGCCAACGCTCTTAAGCGACTACGCAAGGTACTGCCCGAGGTTTCGGTCCCTGTTTCGGTGACGGAACTGCCCGAACTGCCCAGGACCCCCAGCGGGAAGGTTAATCGTGAGAGAGTCGCTGAGCTCATCGCAGATGACTGCCGGCGGCGTCGCCGACACAGTCAGGGCGGTGACGAATGACCACAATCCTGCACGATAGGCCCGCCGATGCGGGCCAATACGCACTCTGGGCCGAAGCCACGATTGATCCCTCGATTAGTGGCGGCGGATATTTCGTGGCGACCTTTCGCGGTGTACTTGACGAGCATCACCTCGAGGCCGCTGCGCGCGCCGTGCTTGAACGACACGAGCCGCTGCGGTCGGTGCTGCGGCTTGTGCGGGGACAGTTGCGCCAGTGCGTCCTGCCGGCACTTGAGGCATGTTCTTTCGAGCGCGCCACTATCCCATGCGAAGACGGCTCCGAGTCGGCGGCGGTCCGAGAATGGTGCAAGCAGCGCGAACAGGACAAGCGCTGGGACCTAGCCACCGAGGCACCAATTCGTTTCCAACTTCTAACCCATGCTCCCAACCGCTGCTCGATGGTCTTCGAGGCTCATCACGCCGGCTTTGACGGGCGCAGCAAGTTTATTGTCGCCCGCGATTTCTCGAACTATCTGGGGAAACTGAGAATCGGCCATCAAGTGAATCCGACGCCGCTGGCCGCGCCCAGTACGCCCGTTGCCACGGAGGCAGTCACCGCGGAGGCCATCGAATTTTGGCGTACTGCTATCGACAAACGGATGCCCTTGACACTTCCCGAGGGCGGCCGTCTGGGGCAGCGGTCCATTGCTGCCTCGCCGACAATCGAACTGGAGCCCTCAGCGGTTGCCGCCCTTCGCGCGATCGCTCAAAACCTGCAGGTGAGCACATTCACGATGCTTTTCGCAGCGCTCACTCGACAAATGACGGCTTACGACAACATTGATCCGGTGTTGTCTGTGGCTTCGGACGTCAGTGACGAACACACCGGACATGTCGCCGGCTTGCAAACCAACGTGGTCCCCGTATCCATCGAAACCTCCCGCCAGATGGCGACGGAAAAATCCGTTGCCTCGGCCCGCCGGGCGCTCACACACTTGGCTCGCTATCGCCGCGTCCCGTTCGTGGACCTGGTGTCCGGTGTGCCCGGCAGACCCCTCGCTCGGCTCAGTACTGAGCTCGGCCTGTCATTTCCCCGTCCGCCAGCCCAACTTGACCTGGAAATCCCCGGCCTACGTTCGGAGTGGGAGTTTTTCACGCCAAACACAAACGCTGCTTTGGCCAGAACGCTGCAGATCCGTGCGCACTGGCCGCAGTGCCGGGTGCGGCTCGACTATCGCCAGGATCTGATGGGTGCAGCGGAAGCAGAAATATTTCTTGCCGATTTTCGCACTGCTGTCACAGATCTCGCTTCAGACCGAGAAACATCCTTGGTCAGCTCTACGAGCAAAGTCCGGCCCCGAGCAGCCGGCGCGGGGACCCCGTACATCTGTGCTGGCGTCCGCGCGGGGACACTATGTAACGACGACGCTCCCCACCCTCCGCGCTTGATGCCATCGGACGGTGTGAGATTCACCGTGCGTGGCCGGTCGGAACAGTTACTGCCCTGTTGTATAGCGGGCACGATCTGGGTTCATCTCGCCGACGGCCGCGAGGTTTGCACCGACGACTGTGGGTACGTCGCGGCAGACGGCGAGATGCGACACCTAGGACCTCGGGAGGGTCGGTGGATCCGCACCCGAAGCCTCATTGATGCCTCCGCAGTCGCCCGCGTCGCCCGAACCCACACTTGGGTACGAGAGGCGGAAGTGCAGCTGGTGAGGGGCCGTACCGACACCGCGGTGCTCAGTGTGTCTGGACCAACTCGCAATGTCCCGAGCGCACGAGAAATCCGAGCACATCTGCGGACTTTTCTGCACGCCAGTGATCTGCCTGGACGTATCAAAATCACCTGTACCGACACCCTACCGACGAACAAGGATGACAATGAACGAACTCTCTGAAGCTGTAATCGCGGGTGCCTCTCCGGACGTACTTGAGAGCCTTCCCGTCCCACCTGAATACAACGCCGCCTACCTAGATGTAGAAGACATCCAGATTTTCGCCGGCGTCGAGGACAAAGACGTTCGAAAGTCGATTCACCTCGGCAGTGTGCCCATGCCGGAACTTGCTCCTGATGAGGTGTTGGTCGCTGTTATGGCAGCGGCGATGAACTACAACACAATCTGGTCCGCTACCTTCGAGCCGATCCCCACTTTCAACTTCCTGCGGCACTACGCAAAACAGGGCGGCTGGGCCTCTCGTCACGACCAGCCGTACCACGTACTGGGGTCGGACGCAGCCGGGGTGATCGTGCGCGTCGGGGCCGGTGTGCGCAAGTGGAAGGTCGGGGACCATGTCGCCGTAGGGACGGCTCATGTCGATGACCAGGAACCGCTCACCCATCACGACGGCATGCTCGGCCACGAGCAGCGAGCATGGGGGTTTGAGACAAACTTCGGAGGCCTCGCTGACTATGCGGTCGTCCGCGCGAGTCAATTACTACCCAAGGCAGCGCACCTCACCTGGGAAGAGGCTGCCAGCAACCCATTGTGCGCGGGAACGGCCTACCGGATGCTCGTCAGCGAGCGCGGTGCCAACATGCGTCAAGGCGATGTAGTCCTCATTTGGGGCGCGGCGGGTGGCCTCGGTGGCTACGCCGTGCAATTCGTCCGCAACGGCGGCGGCATACCAATCGGCATAGTCAGCTCGGACGCAAAAGCCGAGGTCGCCCGCAAGCTTGGCTGTGAGCTGGTCATCGATCGGCGCGAGATCGGTGAGATTTCCGCTGACCCGGACGCCACCGTCGCGGCAGGAAAACTGCTGGGCAAGATCATCAGGCGAGAGATCGGAGAGGATCCGAACATCGTCTTCGAGCACGTTGGCCGCGAGACCTTCGGCCTCTCGGTATTCGTGGCCCGCCGCGGCGGCACAATCGTCACCTGTGGATCGAGCACGGGTTACCAACACACGTTCGACAACCGCTACTTGTGGATGCGCCTGAAAAGAATAGTAGGCAGCCACGGGGCGAATTTGTACGAGCAGTGGCAGACGAACCGCCTCATCCAGCGCGGCCAAGTGCAACCTATGTTGTCTGAAGTGCACCCGTTTCAAGAGACACCAGAAGCCGCACGCAGGATTCAACTAAACGAGCACCTCGGCAAAGTTGGCATACTTTGCCTAGCACCCTCGAGTGGGCTCGGTGTCACCGACGTCGACCTGCGTTCCCGGATCGGCGAGGCGCGGATCACACCGCTGGTGACGGCATGACAGCTCCGAACCCGAGCTTCGACGCAGGAAAGGCCGAAGGCCGCGTGCATCGTGTCCGAGTGGTGGTTGCCAAACCTGGGCTGGATGGCCACGATCGCGGTGCCAAAGTGGTGGCGCGCGCACTTCGTGATGCCGGCATGGAAGTTATCTACACCGGATTGCGTCAGACACCCGAGCAAATCGTCCGCACCACTTTGGAAGAGGGTGCCGACGCTGTCGGTCTGTCACTGCTATCGGGCGCTCACATGGAACTGGTACCCCGCGTAATCGAGCTGTTGGCCGAGAATAACGCGATGGAGATACCCATCTTCTGTGGCGGCGTCATTCCACCTGGAGACGCACGCAAGCTCGCTGAAATGGGAGTGCTCCGGGTCTTTACCTCTCGGGATTCCCTTCAGGAGATCACCCGTTGGGCACAAACGAACCTACATCCGCTCAAGGAGACGGAGTGACGAGGCACCAGAACTGTCAGACCTTGGAGTCTGCACGGCAAGGCAATATCAGGGCGCTGGCGCAACTAATGACTCGCGCGGAGAACTACGCCATCACTGAGGTTGACGTCATCTCTCCGGCTGCACCGGACCACCCCCGAACCGCCTGTACGGTGATTGGCTTGACAGGTCCTCCTGGTGTCGGAAAGTCGACGTTGATTTCATGTCTTATCGCCGAGTACCGCAAGCGGGGTCAGCGCGTGGCAGTGCTCTGCTTTGATCCGTCATCGCCGATAACCGGCGGTGCGCTCCTCGGTGACCGCATCCGTATGCAGGAGCACTCAGATGATCCCGGAGTTTTCATTCGGTCAGTGTCCAGTCGTGGCCATCTCGGAGGACTTTCGGCCACGGCCAGGACAATGATCGCGATCCTGTCTGAGATCGAATTTGACAGGATCTTGATCGAGACGGTCGGAACCGGGCAGTCAGAGGTGGAAATCGCATCAATCGCGGACGACACCATCGTTGTTCTAGCGCCTGGAGCAGGTGACGGCATCCAAATGGCCAAGGCTGGTGTTCTGGAAATCGCCGACCTCTACGTCGTAAACAAGGCAGATCAGAACGGAGTCCACGCAGTACTTCGCGAACTCCAGGCCGTGATCGAGCTTGGTCAACGCGACGTCCCCATTGTGACGACTACCGCCAGCCGTCAAGAAGGGGCCGCCGAGGTAGTTAGAGCCCTTGAGGCCAAGCGAAAATCTCCTATGACGTAGAGCTGGAGCAGATCGTTCCTCCAGTCATTACCTCTGCCGCGCTTTGCAAAGCAGCGAAGCTTTGGGCCACCGTTAGGTGATCGAAGTCTGCGACATCGACGGGGACACCTGCATGGCACGAAATCACCTGCGCAGCGGCTTGAACTGGGCCCGAGTCAAGGGTTGGGCTGAATTTGACGACCTAGGCAACCAAGCAAAGTAGGGACTGTTGGCAGAGTTCAGATTGACTGATCTTGTAAATATCAGTCAGACAAGCGGATTCGGTCATGTCAGCATGTTGCATAGCGAGCAGTTATGCGGTGGACTGTAGGCATGCTGACTCGAATTGACCATATCGGGATTGTTTGTTTCGACCTCGACAAAACCGTCGAATTCTACAGTGCCACCTATGGATTCGAGGTTACTCACCTGGAATCGAACGAGGAGGAGGGTATCCGTGAAGCGATGTTGAAGATCAACGAGACCCCGGACGGTTACGCCTCGTACCTCCAGCTGCTGGGCTCGACCCGGGACGACTCAGTAGTAGGCAAGTGGCTGGCCAAGAACGGAGAAGGCGTCCACCACATCGCATTCGGCACGAACGACGTGAGTGGCGAAACAGAAGCCATACGGAGTAAGGGCGTCCGGGCACTCTACGACGAGCCGAGACAAGGTTCAATGGGGTCCCGAATCAACTTCCTGCACCCAAAGGATTGCCACGGGGTCTTGACTGAACTCGTCACCGCCGCAACACCAGACTCCGAATGACAACTGCCAGTTAATGTTGCGATGGTCCATATCGTCAGAGTGTTGATGCGGATTTGTGCCATGGAGTGGTAGACGAGGGGGCGGGATGGGAAAATTGGCGCGGCGTTCGGATAGAAGAGGGCAGAAGCCTCGGAATGCGAAGGGCACTCGGGTTCGCCGTGATGGATTCGACGGTGAGTTCGTTCCAGGGCAACAATTTTCGGTCGACATGCGTATCCGCCGTCAGGCCGCCGAGGTGCTGGAAGCAAAGGTCACCGCGGCGCGGTGGCCCCTTGTGCTCGAGGCCATCGAGGCCGCAGCCTGGCCGGTGGAGACCTACCTGGGAAAATTCCTTAAGGGCGGCTACGACGTGATCCGGTTTCGGTCCGACCCGGCCGACGTGGGCGAGATGCTCCATAGGTTGTCCCGGATGACGAAGCTGCCGGTCGAAGCTGTTGCGCGGGAGCCCCACAAGCACTTGCCCTTCTGGCTCGATGACGAACCGGAATCGCACGATGTCGGCCTGCAGCCCTTCCGTTGGTTCCAGATGCTTTACTACAGCCACTTCCTTCTGCGCGCGTCGACGGCGGACCGGTATGCCTACTATGCGACGCCGGAGATGTCTGCGTTGATCGAGGCCGGCCAGAGTGCCGATCGAGACCATGATGTTGCTGTGACCGTGGCCGATCTTCCCTCGAGCAGAGGAGTTCTCTATCTCGCTCCAGCGGATGGAGTGCCCGACCACGGGCGGGTCCTGGTGTGGAACGAGACAGGTCGCGACAGTGGAAGTGGAACCGATGTTCTCCTGATAGCCATGCTTACCGTTCCTGCTTTGCGGTGGTGGTTGGCGCGGGCCGACGGGGCACTTCCTACTGACGGAAACCGGTTGTACCGCGTCGTCAACGACTACCTACCGGTGTTTCCTTTCGCCGAGGTCCAGCTCAGCCCAGCCGAATCCGATGCTGCGCCCAGTGCACCGAACCGATCAGGAGGCGCGGGTTTCACGGACGTCGGTCCCGACGAACCTGCGCATTCCGTGACCGCCATGAATGACCTGGATTACGTTGCGCGAACGTTCTTCTCGATGGTGAACATGCTGCGAGGCAACAAGTTCGTGGAGTCCACCCGCCAGCAGTCGGCGCGCATGCGAGACAACGACGGCGTAGTCAAGCGGATGCGTGAGGTGACGTATTTGTCGTACCGGCAGCCGCGGTCTGCATCCAGTGCTTCATCGTCGGAAGGATCTGGCAAGCTCTCGCACCGCCACGTCGTTCGGGGGCATTGGCGTCGGCATTGGTATCCATCGCAGAAGCGTCATCTACCCATGTGGATCGATGAGCATTTGCAGGGGCCCGCGGATGCCCCGATTGTCGTCAAGAGCAAGGTGACTGTGGTGCGCCCGCCTGCGGAGAATGAGAGTGTTGAATGACCAACGACCGTAGTTTCGATCCGGACGCCGATCACGGCCAGGCGGGCTGGGTGACTCTGCCCAGTGGACAGCGTGCTTACCGCTACCACGGCTCGGACGACCTGATCTACGACGGAGCAACCGCCCCCGAGGCCGACGCGTCGAACTAGACGTAGATTGGAACTCCTCGGCGCAGGCTCGAGAAGACCGATGCACCGTCATGCCGGAAAGAACGACGCAGCTCGTCCAGTCATTCACATGAATGATTGTTGCCTGGGAACCACAAAGCAGCGCTGTGCGTCCAACACAGCATGGACGACGACGAGTGCGCAGCCATCCGTGACGAGGGGCGCGACCCCAGCGACCCGGCCGTCGTAAGCGCCCTCGACCAGGTGAAACGAACGCTTCACCTATACCGGCATCTCGCCTGGACCTTCACGGCAGACGACCTCGACACTCGCACCCTCCACCGCTGAACGCGCCCACCTGCACGTTCGACAATCGAACATGCGTTCGATACGGTGTGGTGGTTCCTATCGGCGCGCGAAAGGTCGATCCACATGGCCACCGTCGACGCAATCGGGGACCTCACCGGCTTGGGCAAGGCCGAACAGCTCGCCGCGCTCCGACGCAGCATGGCCGCGATCCCCGGACGACGTGTCCACGCACCCATCGAGCCCGTCGACGCATCCCTGTTCGCCCCATCTCAGCCAACGGCCCCGCCCGCCGACGAACAGACCCTCAGCGGCCCTGTGCGTTCACAGACCCTGCGCACCATCCCCGTGCCCACGCCACTGTCGGAACTCCTCCCACGCGGTGCGCTGGCCCGCGGAACGGCCATCTCGATTACTGGTGCCGGATCGATCCTCGTCGGTCTCGTCGCTACAGCCAGCGCGGCCGGCCACCACGTCGCATTGATCGGGCAGTCGAAGTTCGGACTCCTCGCCGTCCACGAGCAGGGCGGCGACCTGTCGAAAATCCACCTGATCGACCCAGGCCAAACAGACCCCCTCGACGCTGCGAGCCTCTGTATCGAGGGCCTCGATCTGGTCGTGACGACCGTGCACGGACGCGATGTTCCGCCAACCCGGGCGCGTGCCCTGTTGGCCCGAAACCGTACGCACGCAGGAATTCTCGCGATCACGAACGGACGCATGCCCGGTCTCGACCTGGCAGTCTCCTCGCGGCCTGTCGCGTACGGCGGAATCGAGCAGGGCAGGGGCCGTATCCGGTCGATCACCCTCGAGACCACCGTGCACGGGCGCGGTATCGCCGAGCGCACCGGCCGCTACACCCTCACCGCGCCCACGTTCGGCGAACAGGGCCTGCGGTGGATCCCGAGCAGCGTCGACGCGGCCGTCCTGCACCGGCCACACGGTCTGGCGGTCGTGCAGTGAGCCCCGAGATGTACGAGAACTGGCCCGTCACTTTCGATCCGCCCACACGCCTCGTTGTCGATCCCCCTCAGAGAGTCTTGGTCAGCGTCGCGCTCACCGTGGCTGGCTCGTCTGGAGGATCCTTCCGTGACGGGGTGCCGCTCAAAGTCCGGTCGGAAGGTCTCGCGATGGACGTCAAGGCCCCTGGGCTTTTTCACGCATGGGCGAAAACTGGAAGGGGACAGTGGATTTGCTGCCTAAGTTTCAAAATTCCGATCGGGAACGGCAAGGGGTACCTTCAGCTCTTATGACGGTCGTTCATCTTGTGTCTATTGTCCAAGGTTGATTTAGAGGCTGCCTGCGATCAACGACTCCGGCGGTTGTGTGCGGACTCGATCGCCTGCCCGGGAGAAGCGTGCCGCCGGCTGGAAGATGCGCCCCTGCTCGGGGAGGTCGAAGCGAACGAGGTCAAGTGTAAATTCGAGACGGTGAATGTCCCGACGTGGCAACAACTCACAGCGCGCAATGCCGCGGCGACCGACCTCAACATGTCAGGCTCGCTGCACGTTGTCGGTGTGACCGACACAGGCTTCGTCGACGACCGTTTCGAGTTCCGCTACGGCCGGGGTGACCGCTGGTGGGTCGAACGCAATGGCGAGATCGTCTACTCATCGTCGAGCTCCACTGATACGGTCCCCGTCGCCCGCATCGATGGACAGATGGTCCACCAACGCACCACCAGCCTGATCCGCCTCGGCGCACTGTTCACCCCGCGAGATCTCTTCGGCCCGCGTTCACTCCTGACTCGGCGCACACCACCTCAGCACGTCACCCAGGGCCCGACGGCGATCGACCACGCTGACCGTCCGGCATGGTCGACCGAGCTGACATCGCCCACTGGACTCACCACGACAATCGTCATCGACGATGGAACCGGCCTCATCGCGAGCCTAAGCAGCCGCGATCACAGCAAGGCGCTCCACCTCGAGAAACTGACCGAACACGCTGAACTGCCCGACGATCGATTCGCGTGGGACGGTGACACCATCGAATCGAATGATCTGAGGAGCTTCCGGCTGTCCTGGTAGCTCACTGCCGAGTGACCCTGGCTGGTACGTGGTATCCGATCTGCATGCAGACGTGCGCGTATTCCTGCATGCACGGGTCGACGTGCGGATGTGGTCGATCCGTGCGCAGATCAGTTCTGGGGCGGGCAGCATGGACGACCATGGGCGATGTCATCGAGTTTGTGCCGCGGTTCTCACTGACTGATCGGCAGCGGAAGTTGTTACGGATCCACGCGTGGGTGTGCGCCGACATGGCGTACGACGACGTCGAGGAGCGCGGTGATGATCCGGTCGACACGGTGCGGTGGTGGTATTTGTTGAACCGACTTCCCGAATGCACATTCGCCGAGTCCGCTCTGTGGCGACGTCAGATGGCCCGATCTTTCGACGACTTGGCTCAGGACCTCGACGCCGGTCGGCTACCCCGGCCTCACACGATCGCCGAACAGCTCGCGCTCATGATCGTCATCGCCCAAGCCGCCGCAGCGCTGGCCGATGAGGTGTACGGCGACGATGTTGCCGTACTGGCGTCCCATCCGCGGGACGTCGACTGGGACGCCGTCACAGACGTTCTGATGGGCGACCGCGATGTCGAGGTGTTCTATCACCCGGCGACAGCGGCACACGGTCTACGTGTCTTTCCATGCGATACGTGGTTCACGGCCATGGACGGACACGAGCCACGTGACCCTCGGCGGGGATTTCGACGGTAGAAGCCTCGGGTCATCGCGAACACAACGCGACCAGCAACTTGCCATTGTTCGGCAGGTCTTTGATGCTTGATGGTGTTGTGCACTATGGCTTTCCGTGTTCGGGTACGGTGCGATTATGGCTACGAACATGCTTATCGACCCGGCTCGTGTCGTCACCGCCCGAGGCCGTCACCTCGGGAATTATCGCTTCGGGCTCGTCCGCTACGAGCCTGAGAAGTGGGGGCGGATCATCACAGCCCCAGATGAGGGTCAGACGATTCTCGTTGCACCGGTCGACGGCTCGGACGCGTTCGATCTATCGGTGATCCGCGACGCTGAGTTCGACGTTCTTCCGGTTACCTCGGATGGTGTCTGAGCCGCCCAGGGGGAGAAGCAGAGGGCTGACACCGTCGAGTGTGCTTCCGCGGCTGGGGGTGTGAGCCTTTGCTCGTGTCATCCGAGGCGACGGGACGGGCGGGGCACTTTCTCGGGTTCGTTGTTGTCGACGACGTTCCAGTAGCGGCCGTTGGCGTCCATTACCGAGTACCAGATGCTAACGAATGCGGGAGCCGGGTTCTGCTCGGCGGGATCGTCTGATTCCCACCGGATATTGAACGTTTCACCCGCCTCGAGCACGGCCTGCCTCCGCCAACCACCCGATCTGATCGGTGTGTCCTCCGACAGGGCTGTCTCTGCGAACGCCCGCATATTCACCGCGTCAGCGTCGTCTTCGACCTGGGCGCGGAAGCCGTGAATTTCGATCTCGTACAGCGGGTCCTTGCTGCGATTGGTGAATTCTGTGCGCCACTGTTGCTTTCGGTTCGCGTCGAGGCCGTCGGGCCACGGGAGCATGTGCAGTAGTCGGACCTGGTTCGCCTGGTCCTCCAGGTCCGAATGCCGCGTCGATTGGTACGACCGGAGGGCGAGTACGACGCCTGCGGCGGTGAACAGAGCACCACCTGCCGAGACCCATGCCGGCAGCGAGCCCAGATCCACGTTGGTGTGGGTACTCGTCAGAGCAAGGACGGCGACCAGGCCGAGCGCTACGGCCATGGACCACGCCCAGTCTCTTTTGCGTGGACGGGCACGCCAGAAATCGCTGATGGGGCACCCGATCGCGGCACAGCCCAATACAAGGCCTATGAGAGCTGTGGCTACCCAGAACTCCTGGAAGACCCGATCTACGGTCCACCCCGTCCGGTGGAGGGAAAAGGTGCCGAAAATGACGGCGAGTGCACCGCACACCAGGCCTGCGATGCGGCTCCAGGGGCGATCTCCACGCATTGCTTTCACCCAATCACCCTAAGGAGGTGAGCCCACCTGTGCCGCCTGCAGGCACCCTCGCGCCTGGCCGGGTTGGTGTGCAGTGCAACCATCGACTGCGAACTTCCGAACTGACCACGAACAGGCAGACTGGCGCAGCAGGGGCAAGGCCGCACAACGACCCCAGCCGCCCTGGAAGCTAGGCCGTAAGCACCGTGGCACTCGCGCACCAGACAGCTACACAGCACCCCTAGAGCCCGCCCCAGCACGATCGGCAGCCTGGCCGGGCCTTGCCCAACGGACGGTTCAACGCGCGTTCTCTGCGATCGACACCTGCTCGTCGTAGAGCACCGCGTCGAAGTGCACGAAGTTGCACCGCCTCGAATACGCCGGCTTCGTCATCGCCACCAATGCCAACAACGTGAGGGTGGATTCGTAGAGTGCGAACCATTCGTTCTCTGACCGTTTGCAAATGCGGGGTTCATCGCCGTGTGCGAGGTGATTGCGGGCGTCGACGAGGTCTCCTTCCCTTACCGCCCTCGGGCAGTTGGCCGCAGAGCCGATTTTGGGCCTCAGGCACTACGACGCGAAGGTTCCAGCCCAGTCACCAAGGGCGGTGACAAAACCTGCAGTGTCATCTGGGTCGACCTCGGCGATCCACTCGTGGCCGCGACGTATGCGCAGCTTGCCGTACGGGTTGGGTCTGCCCGGGGAATGTGTGTGCGGTCCGAAGCGAACGGGAGTGATGTAGCACGGTGTGTCGCCGTCGCTGATTTTCCCGGGGTGCACAGCGACAACGCAGTGTGCCTCGCAGGGATCGGTATGTGCCCGTGCGCGTCCGCCGTGATGGTTGCATGCAGCGACGAGTTGTTCCATCCGTCGGATTTGTTTCGCGGCCCTCAATCGGTCTCCGAAATCGAGTCCTTCGCTGTAGCAGGTGCGTAGGTAGCCGGATGCGCCTTCGGGTAGAGGTCCTATGGAGCCGAATTCTTGAACGCGGGTGACCAGGCCGGCTTGATTGACTCTGCTGTCGGTTTCGTATTCGTCGCGAGTGTGGTCGAGTAGGTCGCGTCGTTCGTCAGCGTCGGTTTCGAGTTCATCGGCAACAGAGAGTCGTTGTGTGGTGGTCAGGTCGTCGAGTAGGGAGATGAAGTAGTCGTCGACGAGCTGCTCTGCCAGTGCCGAGGACGTCCACGTTTCTCCATGGCGCAGGCCGTCGGTCGAAACTGTTTGTGGCCCAATTCTATTGGATGTTCGGAGCTGCACGATCAATTTCGATATGGCCGTGGCTATCTCTGGGTAGGTGTCGAGCCACATAGCTGCGTCCCATGCGGATTCCGATAGTTGAGTGAGGTAAAAAGCAAGGCTGTGAGCGTACGAGGCGCTGGCGACGGTGGTGATCTTGATGGAATGTTCTTCTGAGTCGAAGCCCGGCCACGTCGCGATTACCGCTGCCCGGTCGTGTGATGCCTTCATTACGCTGTAGCTGGTCATGATGGTGCCGCCTTCTCGTTTGAGAGCCGGGCCGAGCCGGGCGACCAGGAGTGCACGTGGCACTGCCAGACTGGTTGCCAAGCAGGGACAGCCGAAATAGTGGAAGATTCGCCGGAAACCCCGTAGCACCACCACGGCGTCGCTCCTGACCATTCGAGTATGTCACCCGAACGTGGCTGAGGGCAACGACAAGGGCTATGTCCGGCTCGCCGTAGGTCGTTCAACCTGTGTCACCGTCCACAGTCGATCTAGAAGCTGTCTGCGATCAGCTTCGCCGCGCGCCCACGACTGCATCGTGGGCGGCCGCGCAATCTTCGATTTGAAGCGGATCTTCTCAAAGTAGGGTCGTGTCGGTGATTGCCGAACTGACAGCCGGAATCAAAACGGCCCTGCGCCCGACGTTGCCCACAATGAGAGGGCGGACCGACGAGCCTGGTAGTCGGCCGAGATTCATGGCGCTTGCAGCTGGAGCGGTGCTTGTCGCCGTGCTGTTCGGTACTGCGATAGGTCAACTGACGAGTATGGTCAACTCGGTCGCCGCCAGTTACGTCCTCGGCGCTGTTCAGACACTTCCCCTCCTTCTGATCCGGGTGGCACCTCTGCTGACCTGGCAGTTGATCGCACTCGGGATGTTCGCCGGAACGCTGTCAGGGCTGGTTCAGGAAGAGGTTTTCCCATGGCCGGCGGCAAGTTGCATTGCGGCGGGGCTCGCCCTGTATCGAGTGGCCCGAGTGCATCCGCCGAACGTGGGAGCCGCGGTCGCCCTCGTGTCCTTCCTGGCGGTCGTGGTCCCGACTGTCTTGACGGTGAAGATGCCACCGTTCGCTTTGCTGATCATTGCCGCGACGTTGGCTGCGATCACCGTCGCGGGAGTGGTCATGATGCGACTGTCGTCGGCGGAAACCGCCCTGGCGGACGAACAGCAGCTCCGCATGGGACAGGAGCGGCGTCAGGCGGTGATCGAAGAGCGGGCGCGGATCGCACGGGAACTGCACGATGTAGTGGCGCACCACATGTCGATGATCGCGGTGCAGGCACAGGCCGCACGGTTCAAGAGCCCCGACCTCCCACCCGAGGCGATTGCGACGTTCGACGACATACATCGCGCATCGGCAACCGCACTGACCGAGATGCGCCAGGTTATCGAGGTCCTTCGTGACCCGGACGAGGCAACTGAACACTCACCGGCACCGAACCTGTCCGACATCGGCGCCCTTGTGAGCCAATGGAGCGCGGCCGGAGCCCACGTCACGTTGTATACGGACGGGGAGCTCGACACGCTGCCGGAAGCGCTGTCCACTACCGTCTACCGCATCCTCCAGGAATCGCTCGCCAATGCAGCACGTCACGCACCCGGCACGAAGGTTGAGATACGCGTGACCCGCACGAACGACGAGCTTCGGGTGACTGTCGGCAACGAAACCGAACAGGTGTCCGCCGATTCGAGAGGCCGAGGACACGGACTTGTCGGTATCTCCGAGCGGGCAGCCGCATTCGGCGGAAGCATGACTGCCGGGATGACGAAGAACGGACGATTCGAGGTGTCTGTAATCTTCCCAGTTCGCGGACGAAACATCCCACCACGCAGTAACATTGGCGATGATCCGAGCGCAGTGGAGCGCCGCCGATGACCATCAGGGTTCTGCTGGCGGACGACCAGGAATTGGTGCGCGACGGAATCGCAGCCGTACTCAGGGCCGAACCTGACATCGTCGTGGTCGGTGAGGCCGCGAACGGTGCGGAGGCCGTCGATCTTGCTGTCAGCCTGCGGCCCGACGTTGTCGTGATGGACATCCGAATGCCAGTGCTCGATGGAATCCGGGCGACCGAGCAGATCCTCGCATCACTGGGCGAGAGGACGAACTCGATCCGCGTGCTGATGCTCACGACGTTCGACCTCGACGATTACGTGTACGAAGCGCTCAGTGTCGGTGCAAGCGGGTTTCTGCTCAAGCAATCCACCGCAGCGGATTTCGTCCGGGGCGTCCGCACAGTCGCGTCCGGGGAATCGATGCTGGCACCGACTGTCACAACCCGGCTCATCTCGGAGTTCGCCCGGCGTCGGCGCGGTCGCCCGAACACCGCCGCAGTGTCGGCGTTGACTCCCCGAGAGCTCGACGTGTTGGACGCTCTGGCCACGGGTCTGTCGAATCGAGAGATCGCGTCCGATCTCGTGCTGGCGGAGGAGACAGTGAAGACCCACGTCGGGCGGATTCTCACCAAGCTCGACCTTCGTGACCGGACGCAGGCTGTCGTTTTCTACTACGAAAATGAACTCTCCCACCGACTCGACTAGCTCCTCCGGGGGATGCCGAGTTTGGCTCCGATGCGTGACGACATAGTCCCACTGTCTTTGTAGCGTCGAAACATGCTCTTACAGAGGGATTCTCGTAGCATTGTCGGTCGGGACCGCCTACTCGTCGGGATCTACGTGGCACTCGCCGCGTACACGGCCGTGTACGTGATGACCACCGAATTGACCACGCATCGGGTGTGGGGAGTGTGCGCTGTCACTGGCTATCTCGCTGCGGGTGCGGTCCTGTTGCGATCACGTAATCGACCTCGAGCGGCTGGTGTCGCTGTGTTGGGCGCTGTGTTGGTTCCGATGATCGTGCTGATCGGGGGCGCACTCGCGCAGCTCGAGGTTGCAGTAGTCATCGACTCGGCCCGCCACTTGCTCGACACCGGCAGTCCATATGTCAATGACCCTCACGAGCTGACTCAGTACAACCCGTACCTTCCGGCGATGGCGTTGTTCGGGCTGCCTGGCGTCGTCCTGGAGGGTCCGCTCGGGGACCCCAGAGTCTGGTTCGGAGTGTTCTTCGCCGCCTGTGTGCTCATCGTTGTTCGGCTGACGAGATCCGACCGGGGACGAATCGATCAGGAGTCGTTCGGGAAGCTCGGGCTTCTCACAGCGTCCCCTCTCATCGCGATTCCGCTGTGCACAGGTGGGGTGGATCTGCCGGTCATCGGTGCTTGTCTGCTCGGTTTGGCGCTGATGGCGGCAGACCGCCGATGGGCCGCGGCTGCTGTGTTGGCGTTCGCATGCGCACTGAAGTGGACCGCATGGCCGGTAGCCATCGTCGCGTTGGTACTACATCGTCAACGCGCCGGTACATGGTCAGCAGTGCGGGTCAGTGCGGTGTCCGTTGCTCTGGCGGGAGCGGTAGTCGTTCCTCCAGTGATCCTCGATGGCGGCGCACTGGTGGAGCACACGGTGTTGTTCCCACTCGGTCGCGCAGACGTTCCGACTCCGGCAGGCTCGTCGGTGATCGGCGGCGCGTTGGCGGAAGCGGGCGAGTACGGCCACATCGTTTCTTTGCTCGCACTTTTCGTCGGTGCCATCGTCATCGGAATCAGACTGTGCGTGAAACCACCGCGCACGTTCGCGGCGGCCTGCTCGATCGCTGCACTCGGGCTCACCGTGCTGTTCCTTCTTGCCCCTTCGGCCAGGTTCGGGTACTTCGCCTACCCTTTGATGTTCTGGGGAATGGCGTGGATTGCGAGGGTTCCCGGAACGGACACCGCCGTCTCGAGTCCCAATCGTGAAAGCGAGCGGGTCGCGGCATGAGCCGGACCTTGATCGTGACCAACGACTTCCCGCCGAGGCAGGGCGGCATCGAAACGTTCGCATCGGAAATGGCTCACCGCTTTCCGTCCGAGTCGATCGTGGTCTACACCTCGGCGGAACGCGGAGCAGCCGCATACGACGCTTCGCTTCCATTCTTGGTCATACGGGACCGCAGCCGAACCCTGCTTCCGACGGGACGGGTGATGCGCAGGGCAGGTCGAATCGCGCTCGAACACGGCTGCGATACCGCGTGGATCGCTGCCGCAGCTCCCCTGGGCCTGATCGCTCCCGCGCTTCGGGCCTGCGGGGTGAAGCGGGTCGTCGCCACCACTCACGGGCATGAAACATGGTGGGCCAAGGTTCCTTTGACGCGGTGGGGATTGCACACAATTGGCCGTTGGGTCGACGTGCTGACGTACATCTCCGGCCATACCTACCGCGCAATCCTGCCAGCGGTTACGCCCGATACAGCGTTGGTGCGTTTGAGCCCGGGCGTCGACGTCGAACAATTCAACCCCGTGCGCGGCTCCGTGGCGGGCCCCGATCCATCCCCGGACGGCAACAGCGGCGTGATCGTGTGCACCGCGCGTCTCGTCCCGCGGAAAGGCCAGGACTCGTTGATTCGTGCGCTTCCTGCGGTTCTGGAACGACATCCCGACACCACGTTGCTTCTCGTCGGCGACGGCCCTGACCGTCGACGTCTGCAGCGTCTGGCCCGGACAAAGGGCGTGGAGAACGCGGTGACCTTCGTTGGGGGACTTCCGCACGAGCTCGTTGCGCAAGTCCTCGCCGGCGCCACGATCTTCGCGATGCCGTGCCGAACGCGTCGCCTGGGACTCGAAGAGGAGGGACTCGGTATCGCATACCTGGAGGCCTCCGCCATGGGACTGCCGATCATCGCGGGTGATTCCGGAGGTGCCCCCGAAACCGTGCAGGCAGGCCGAACTGGCTATGTAGTCAAAGACGTCGAGCAATTGACCCAAGCCATCGTCGAACTCCTCGACAACCCGGTCCGCGCCCGCGCGATGGGTGAACGCGGACGCAGTTGGGTTGCGGCGCAATGGACTTGGAATACCGCGTATTCAACTCTTCTCACTGCTCTGTTCCCGAACGTCCTGGCAGACGGCCAGGATCGGTCGAGTACGCCACAACAGTGATTCGCAAAACCGCCTGACCCTGCGATCTAGACCTACAGCTCAGAGCGGTGGCGGTAACTCGGGGCGGGTGTGAGCCGGTCCGGGCACGAGAGCTGCAACACCGGAGTCGCCGGAGCTTCGAGGTGGGGTGAGATTGTCGCATTGGGCTCAAGGCTTCGCTCCATTCGCGTTGGCCACTGGCTTGCGTATCCGCCCGGGAAGCGTTTGGGCACGCGATATGTCAACCTGACCAGCGAGGTCACGGCTACGGCCGACGCGGATCGGAGTTGGGCTGGAGAAGGTGCCAGCTTCATCGAGGTCTGAGTGTGGTGACGCCGGACGTCTTATCGAGCTCCGCTGTCATCGCTGCGTTGTCGAGGGTGAGTTGACGGATTGCGTTCGCGTAGATCGCCACTAGCTTTTTCAGGTCGGAGTTATCGCGCCGCAGTCGAGCGAGATCGTCTGCTGCACTGTCTTTTCGGCTGACCTGTGTCGCTGCCCGACTCTTGTTTTGTTGCTGGAACCAGGTGATGAGGGCGGGATAGTTCCGGTAGAACGTCGCGTGGGTAATGCCGAGACGGTCCTCTACCGAGGTGACGGTTGCTCGACGCCCCGATGTTTCGCATTCGGTAAGCACGCCATCCATCGCGGCCTGGACTGCGGCGTCATCGGGGAGTGGTTTCTTCACGGTGCTGTGAGTGAAACGTTGTGCTCGTCGGTGAGGAATTCTGCGATTTCGGATCGTTTGAGTTGGAGGCGGTGACGAACATAGGGGCCCAGACGGACGGTGTCGGAGAGTTCGCGGTCGTAGGACTGCAGCGCTTCCTTCATCTGCTCGCGGTTGCCGGTGGTCAGTGCTGCGTTGCGGCAGCGCAGTGGTTGGCAGTCCGGCAGTGACGGTCCGTCTCGTCCGTCGCTTCGTCGGCAGAGCGCGCGGTCGGGGTTGTGGACGCAGGTCACGAATTCGCCTGGGTAGATGTGGGGGTCGTGACGTGCCATGTGGCGTTGCATTCGTTTGGGGTCGTTGATGACCGTGCCGTCGAATCGAACGTGACGCTCGAATTCAGCGAGCCGTCGTTCTGCCTCGGCGGCGGCGGGTCCGGTCAGACGGTGCAGATCCGGGTTGGTGATCAGGTCGGCGAGCTTGTCGCCGCGGGCGATGTCGTCTTCGGCTTCGTCGCGGAACCCCGACTGGGAGGTGCCGGCGTAGCCCTCGAACATCTGGACGCGCACGTGGCGATATTGCAGTGCCCCGGCGATGCTCCCGCCGGGGCGTCTCGCGATGTACCAGGCCAGGGTTCGCCGGAACTGTCGGCTGCTCAGCTTCCATGCCGCGCCATTGACCTCGGGAATCCGATCGCGGTGACCGAGTTTGCTGCTGAATTTGTCGATCCAACTTACGAAGTCGGCCAGGTCGCGGTTCGTGGCAGCGGTAGATTTCACATGGTTGGGCCGCGGGCTGCCGCTTCTTCTCGAGGTCGGGGGCAGCGCAAACAGGTATTTCTCCGTCGTGGGTTGCAACCGTTCCAGGACTGCAACTGCCCGTTGTGCAGGCGCGGTAACGACCCAGGTGGCGGCGACCCCGGTGGCCTGTCGTTCACCTTTGAACGCCACTCCGGTTATCCGGTGCCTTGCGACCTTTCCGGTGTCGTCCCGCCATACCGATACGCATCCTCGCTGTAGGTGTTTGACCTCGCTGTCCCGCATGCCGGAGAGGTAGATGATCACGATGTAGCAGGCGATGTACAGCATCCTGGTGAGTTCTTCGAGTTCCGCATATCGGATCCGTCCCCGCCAGAGTTGTCCGTCCAACAGTCCGTCGATCGGTGCCCGCAGGTAGGTGTCGTCGTCGATCCCGAGCTCGGCGACGGCAGCGATGATGACCGCGCCGGCGGGCCGGGTCGGGCCGACGACCGAGCGGCCGAGATTGGCTTCGCGGCGCAGGTGACTCAAATTCACCGTTCCTTGGTAGGCCGGAAGCGCGCGTCGTTCACCGCGATAGCGAGCTATTACCCGGGAGATCGCCGCGACGTTGGCCCGTGTGTCTGTCTGCGGCCCTCGGCGATCTTGTCCCGGCGCGGCCGGGGGTCTTTGCAGCGTGTGCCACTCTGCCCCGGCGCGGAGCACATCGGGTGCGAAATCGTCGACCCATCGCATGGCCCAGACCAGTAGCGGTGCGTGCACCTGCTCGGGTATGCGGGCGGTCTCGTTCTCGTGTCCGTGCTGGGAGTGTCCGGACCGGGGTGTATCGAGGGCGGCGGCCGGATCGAAGGTCAAAGGATCATCGAGGTGTGCACGGCAGAGCCACAGCAGCTGAAAGGCCCGCGGAAGGTGCGCTCTGCTTCCGTCGGTGAGGCGGAGCTCGTGCACATGCTGCTTGAAGGCCCGTAGGTCGTCGCGCGTGATCGCGGAGATCGAGCGTAGGCCACGGTTGTCGACCCAGCGCAGGACCGCACCCACTTGCCCGGACAGGTTTGCGACCGTGTCGATCGCCTTGATGCGTTCGCACCCGCGAGGACGATCCGCCCGGAGCAATGCGTAAGTAACCTGTTTCGCGACCTCGCGAAAACTCTTAGGAACATTGGTGAAGTCGATGGATATCTGCTTCTGGTGTTGTTGTCGCTGTGCGGGTCCCAGCCTCCACACCATGTCCGAAAAGCGTGCCGTGTCTTCGAGTACCGCGCCCGGTCGCAAAGTTCGGTCCCCGAGCACCAGCGTTTCGGCAGATATCCGTGCTGGCCCGGGGTGGGGTGCTGGCAAGCTCATGCGAGTTCCTTCAATCCGTCGAGCAGGTCGGCGGGTAGGTCGTCAGGTTTCGCGGCGCGGGCCTGTTCCTGTTGCGCATCAGTAAATTTGGGAAGTATCAGGCGGGTGATGATCAGCCAAGTGACGCCGTGCCGACCACACCAATCGTCGATGTCGCGTTGGTCGAGATCACGTTGAAGCCAGTCGAGCAACGAGAAAAGGTGGGGGAGGTGGCGTTCGGTGACCAACGCGTTCGGGCAGCGCAGGCAGGTCAGGAAGGACACCCCACACACTCCGCCGCCGCTGAATGGGCTGTGCTCGAAGTCCAGACACGAACTCACCAAGGTGTCCAGTTCGCCGTCGACTGCGCGCCGGATCTGATCGACCGAAACACCCAGTCCGGCGGCGGTGCCAGTTGGATCCGACACGAATGCAGCCGCCCCAGTGGGTCCGAGAATTCTCCCACGGAAGGCATGAGCATTGTGTTCTGCCTCGTGGAGTGCTTCGGTGAGTACCTCATCGGCCCAGTCACGCACCCTAGGATCGCTACGCAGGTAGTGCAGAAATGACACATCCGGCGTGTTCGTTCTCGACGCAGACCTGAGATGCCCTCCGACAGCGCGTGTTCGACGCACTTCCACCGTGGTTTTCAGACGGTTCATCGACAACACCAACGGTTCCGCCCCCGGACCATTGCCGTCGGCTGTCAGACCATGCTGCGCAACCCACTTGCGATGCTCGAGCCATCGGCCAACCTGCAGATCGAAAGGGTCGATGTGACCGTTGGCTGCCGAGCGCGTCCGGATGAAGTCCGCTGTTCCTCGCATGTTGTCACGTGTCCAAATGGACCACACCCGTCGGCTACCGCTGAATGCTCTGCTACTGCTGGTCAACTCGTGGAGCAGTAGGAAGAAGCCGCCGGGGGTGTGCAGTCCGGAGTCGTTCGGGCCGCCCTCCCAGTGCACTGTTTCGCAGGTACGAGCCTTTCCTCGCCGGCGCTTGATCACGTTGACCGCTACCGCGCGATCCTCCAGAACGCGGTGCTCGGGCGAAAGCTCCTTGATTGTTTCGCTGTTACGGCCACTGAGTCCGACGCCCAGCACGAGCAGGGGCAGCACGTCGCGGGTCGTGAGAAATAGTTGACCGGCCTTCGTCAGCCATCCGGCCAGGTCGGTGACAGATCCGGAGACAGTGCTCGGGCGTTGCGGTGGTGTGACGGCACCGGTGCTCGCCATCTCCGCCAGATGCGCGGCTCGCTCGCGTTCTGCCGCTGAAAGCGTGTGCGGCTGCAGCTCGAACACGGACAGCAATCGCCGCGACGACCGCAGCCGCCCGCGAAGGGCAGCGACGTCCGAACGTGCCGCTGCCATGATCGCCATGAACTCGCGGTCCGAGTATCCGGGAGCCGCGCCGGCCCCGGGTCGGTGAGGTTCATGGAAGTCACCCGGTCGCGCTACGTATTCTGCGACCTCCCAGTGCAATCGGGTGACCGGCAGGTGGCGAAGTATCAGTTTCACTGCAGCCATCTGTTGGGTCACGCGCGTCGCAGTGGTTCTTTTGAGCTGCAGTGCGCGATAGTGCTCGAGATTCGCCACCGTCACTCGGTCCAAACAGACAGGCGGCTGTGGGAGATCGCCGAGGAACCTCAGGAAACGCTGCAGAGTGATCCACCCGTTGTCGGCACCCGAACGGGTGCGCACCTGACCCACCGGCCCGATTCGAGCCGCCCATGCGACAGCCAGATCGGCGTGAAGCTCAGGGCAGGGCAACCGCGCGAACGAATAGTGCGCTGTCCTGTTGTCCTCGCCGTAGAACCGCACAACCGGCGGGTCGCCTGCTGATTGCTCGGTGACATCGGGCTGGTAGTAGCCATCTGGATGCGGTGCCACGTGATGCAGTCCCGCACGGCGCACTTGGCCGTTGATCGGCTCAGACAACGCAATTGTCCGCGCAGGATAAGTCGGGGTCGACTCGCTTCTCGACAACGGTGGGCTCCCACCCGTCGGGGACCAACGCCACGCGCGTCTCCATCTCCAATTCCGAGAGGGTGTGCAGGTAGATCTGTGTCGTCTCGATCGAGCGATGCCCCAATCGAATGCGGATCCAGTTCAGCGGGTCGCCGAACACACGTTGGTACGTCTCGCGCTGAGGTCCCGACATCGGTGTCAGCTCCTTGATATGCCCGCGCCACAGTTGTTCGAGAGTGATCACGGCAAACGAATGCCGAAGCATGTGCGGATGACACCGGATCGGGACCTCGCGGCGCACACAGCGGCGGTTTGCTGTCTTGAACACTTCCTGCCACGCGGACGGCTTGCTCGGAAGACCGTCCTCGTTGATCCACAGGGCAATTGGCTCCAAGCCCTCGCGGCACTCGATGAAAGTACGGCGCCGCTCGTCGTGGGTGAGCTTGGCAGCGTCGACCCGTTCGCCGCCGATTCGAACGAACGGCCGAAGCCGATTGGCAACGATCAGCGGACTCCGAATCTGCTCGTACGCGCCGTTCGCCTGGGCCATCTCGATGGCTTCCGCCCGCTCTATCGCGATGTAGTTCCATACCTCGGTCAACGTCGACATCGGGAAGTAGATGTGGCGGGCCGATCCACCCTTGGCGATACTCCGCGGAAGCCACGATCGAACGTTCAACGTGCCCGCTACTGGGTGAGGGAATTCGAACACACTCAAGCTTGTCTGCTCGGACAACCGTAAACCGGTGCGAATCATCAGGTCGCAATAAGCCCCGTTCCGTGAGGCAAACCGTCCGCGGAACGCCGGATCCGGCAACCCTGCCATGTCGAAACCTCGGACACCTATATCGCGCCACCGCCGATACGTGGCCGGTGGGAGCCACGCGACGTCATTGACTCGGCCCCTGTGCGATGACTCTGCCGGTGTTTGACCGCGGGGTCTCCGTGGATCTCGGCTGCGAGATAGGCGCTGCACGAACGGGTTACATGCGGCGTGCCCGCGTACGACTGCCCAGCGATAGAACTGGTTCACCGTCGCTACCTCACGGTCCCACGTCGTAGCTTCTACTCGTGCGCCCGCCGGGTCGAGCAATCGCCAATGCTTGTACGCATCACGATCGCCTGGCGTTGCATCAGTCCATGATCTCTGGGATCGGTTGTCCCATAGGAATTTCAGGAACCGTTTCAGGTCGTACGCATACGCTGCCTGGGTGGTCGGCGGTGCGTTGATCAACTCCGTGGTGAAAAAGTCGTTCAGGCGTACGTCGTATCGTCCGGACGGATCGATCAGGTACGGAGTGCCATCCGGCGTTTTGCCGGTGTGAGGCAATCTGTCGAGATCCTCCGATTCAGCCCCCGGGTCGTTCACTGACCGAGGTATAGGCAACTGCTGACGAGTGAAAAACAGTCGCCAGCCCAATACGCCGGAACCCCCCGAATGCACAGCCGCAAGCTATCACCGATACCTGCGGACAAAGTTCAGAACCGCATAACGCCTCGATCACCAATGGTGCCCCGCCGACGCCGCCCAGCCCGTCGAGTAGCTACCGGAGCGGGGTGTTCGGGCTGGCCGATCAGTCTTGTTCTGTAATCGGTGTTTTCCGATGGGCAAGTGCGTTACTCATCAACGCATCCATCCATTCCCGTGTCATGTCCAAGCCTGAGTGGTTTTCCAGCAGTTCAGCGGCGGTAGCCGCCACCTTCTGTGAGAATAGAGCCAGAATGCTGATTGACTCGTGCGCCACCAGAGTCGTCACCACATTCAGTGCGTCACCACGCGCGCGTTGCAAGGCGTACGGCTCGTGAGCGTCGAGCTGCAAGTCCTTCAGGAGCTCTCTTGCGCCTTCCCAGTTAGGCTTTTTGTGGGCGTGCGCGTATGCGCCCAATACTCGATTCCAAGCCGACAGTCGACTCCACCCGGCGGTCTCTATCCACCGCTGGGGCTTGTTGTGTACGGATTTTTCAAGGCGCTGCGCTTTCTCCGGTTTCGTCCGGTGGACTCTTGATCGAGCGATTTGTTCGAGCGTGCATCGAAGCGAGGCCATCGCCCGGTCGTCGTCTTCCAACCACAGCCAGTATGCGGACCGCAACGTCGACGACACCAGAGCCAGTGGAGTCGATGCTGCTGGTAGCAGAGGACCGTTGCGTGTCCACAGAGCAGCAAGAGCTGCCAACTCGGCAACCACGATGTAGTTCGTCCCGCGCGAGGCCACCGAGTCAATGTTGAAATCGTCGCCTAGTTCGTCTCGCTCGGCGGCGAGGGCTCGTAGCGCAAACGATGCACTCGCCTGGCGATGAGCGCCGAAGGCTAAAGTCGCAAGCTCGTCGTCCCGATACAAGCGACCTGCGGGCCGATGATTCCAGGCCAGCGACTCGTACGTGGATCGTTGATCGTCTAGGTAGCGAACAAACACCGGCAAGAGGCCTTCATCGGGCGACAATGGCATGACTGTAGGCAATCTCGGCAGTACGAACGATGCCGAATAAGGGAGGGCATCATCTGGTGGTTCTTCACACGCGACGTCAGCCGACGGCCGTACGGCAAGGTTGATACTTGCTATCAACGTCACGGCGTCCTCGGGATCGCCCTGCCGATACAGGCCAGCAGCCGTCATGTACTGGATCTGGGTAAGGCTCAAGCTCAACGCGTCCGCTATGCAGTCCACCGCGCCGTATACGACACTTGGTACATCGAATCTGCTCAGGAGCGCGGCCGACTCCCACCACATGGCTTCCTCGAAGAGTCGCGCATGCATTATTTCGCTGAGAACGCCGTAGACGACGGCTGGGCATACTTCACGTCCGTTCGCCAGGACGACGTGCTTATGAGGTGCGGTTGGCTCCTCTGTGCTTGCGGAGCTGTCGTCGCCCTCGATATCTTGCGCAGTAGTCGGGTCTGCGTCGCCCTCGATGTTGGATGATTCCGGCGGTGCGCCAGGATTTGGCATGCGCTCGGCGTATGCGGTCCACGCACGCGCGATGAAGTCCTCCACTTTTTCAGACGGATGTTGCTCGACTCCGACGACAGGTGCCATGACCGCAGTCCATCGTTCGAGTTGTTGTCGGGCGATCGTGGCAGCGGCCACCACTTGTCCTGCGAGAAGCAGTCGGGTGGCCGCGACGCAGCTGTCCACTCCCCAACCGAGGTCGTGAGGCCATTTGCCATAATAGGCTGACGGTGCGCGATCCAAAGTGAGGTTCAGCTTGCGATGCGCGATATCCAGTATTGCTATCGGTGCCAGAAAAAGGATTGCTTCGAATCGGAATCCATCCGGCAGCTTCTCCGTGTTCTTCATCCTGACGTTGTGGCGCGCAATCAGAGTCTCGGCCAATCGATCGGGTCCAGATCCGCACATGCGCTCGTAATCGCGCACTTTGGTGCCGACTCGCCGTCCACGGTCATCTTTGCGCTTCGCTTTGCGTTCTGCGCTGCTCAGATGGTCCATATCGCCAGGCGACGGAATGCTTGCTCTGTCCATTCGTGCAGCCTACGAGGTCGAGCAATGCTAGGTCGCCGAATGCAGTCAGCCAGCTGTAGAGTGGTCCCAGCATGCACGACGCCTCCGGGGTGATTGAGGCGAGGTCTTGAATCGTTTTGGCCGGTGATCCGGGAAGTGCTATCGCAGGTATCGAAGCGGTCAATTCCGTAAGGTCTGCCGGGCAGCGGCGCGGCAGAATTGATGCGACAATAGGACTACTTAAAGTATCTGCCTTCTACTCTTCGCAGAGTTCGTTCTCATCGTTTGGAGGAATGGGTTGCTCAAGCGAAAAGGTGAATTACCTGCTATAATTGGTGGATGCCGGAAAAGCATCGGTAAATCTATTGAATGGAGGATCTATTTGAATCATGATAGATAAATTATACACCTTAGCGGCGATCATTGTTGCCGTGACAGAAGTAATTAAGGCAACAACGGGATTGGTTGTAGCAGCGTCTACATTGATCCCTTCGATATTAATGTTGATTTGCATTATTGCGGCGCTTTAATCGATGGAAAGACCCGTCACTCGACCTAGGGTGGCGGGTTTTCTGTATCTGTAATGTCGGTTTTCATGGTCGTGTTTTCGTTTCGGTCGGTCAGTGGTTAAGAATGCTGGTCGTGGCGACTTCGGCCAAGACGTCAATCCTGACAGACAGAATAGGCCTCTAAAATTCCAAATCCCACGCACGTTACAGCGTTCCGAGCAGTTCCATCCAGGGATAAAGCCGAGAGGTCAACCGGCCGGTGAACTAGCGAGTTCCTGAACGGGTAGTCGAACTGGAGTAGTTTGCGATCCGTTGGGTCAGCTGTTCTGCGACCGCCTCGGTGGAGGCGGGGTTCTGTCCGGTGATGAGCGTGTCGGTGATTTCGATGTGCTGCTGCCACGGGTGTCCTGCGGTGTACGTGCCGCCCCGGCGCTGGATTTCCTGCTCGACGGTGAAGGGGAGCGTGCCGAGCAGTCCTACATCGGCTTCCTCTTGGTCCGAGAAACTCGTCATCGTCAGGGCTGCATACGGCCACGTTGCTCCGGATGCTGTGTCGGCAAGCAACGCCGCAGTTCCATGGCAGACCGTCGCGATCGGGGTCCCCTCCCGTCGGAGCGCGCGGAGAAACTCTCCAACGTGAGAGTTCTTGTGCAGGTCCACCACTGGCCCGTAGCCGCCGGGCACAAAGATCCCGTCGACGGTAGAGGGGTCAACCGTTTCGAGCGCGGCCGGCGCGCGCAAATTTTCGCTCAGACCGGATAGGTACGTTCTGTACCCGTCAGGGTCTGGGCTGTGAGGGGCGTGCATGCTGTCGGGCTCGACGTGCGCAGCGCCGCCGCCGGGTGTCGCGATGATCGTCCGTATGTTTGCGGCCGTGAAGATTCGATGGGCTGTGATGAACTCTTCGGCCCAGAAGCCGCATGGTTGAGTGGAGCCGTCATTGAGCGTCAGAATGTGGGCTTCGGACAGCAGGATCGTGATGGTCGACGTTGGTGTCACCGTTGTGCGTCTTTCTCTTCGCGGTAGAGACCGAGGGCGGTCATCGCGGGCGCGTCGTTGAACTCGAACAGCACGGCTGGAATGTCGGTGTCGTTGACGTAGCTGACAGTCGACCACGATGGAACGGCGAGGCTGTCTCCTTCGCTGCACCGGAACGGCTTTCCGTCGACGTGGATGGTGGACAACCCTTGTGCCCCGATCAAGACGGCGGAAGCGGTGCGCCGCATCGGTTGTGTTTGGATCCCTGCAGGTAGGAGTGTGAATGCAGCATCGATGACCGGTGTGACAGGGTCGTGGGTTCCTTCTGCGTGCAGGGTGTGTCGGTATGCGTGGTGCGGGTCGGCCTCGTGGGTCCGCTGTTGCTCACCGAGAGCGCGAAGTACGTTGTCCCACTTGTAGAGCAGCGGCTCGCTCAGGTTTCGGTGGTGTCTGTCTTGCGCGAAAATGTGGGGCTCGAGGTGGGTGTTGTCGGTGTGGAGCTCGAACTGTGTCGCGGCGAGGGCGGCGACGAGGGGGTCGTTGGTGCAATCCTGCCAGATGGCGGGGGAGTCGGTGGGGCTGTCGTTGCCGTGCTCATGCCATTCGCCGGCGGGGGTGATCACCACGTCGCGAGGCTCGAGATACATCTTGGTTCCACCGACGGCCGTCCATGCCCCGTCACCCTCGTGCATGTAGCGCAGGGCCGTCGGCGCGTGCCGATGCGGGGTCATACCTTCACCGCGGTTGATGATCTGCAGCCCCGAATAGAGATATCCGACGGCGGCCTCGCGGGCATGGCCCGGATTGGCGAGGGTCAGTACCCGTAGAGCTGCTCGGTCGCCCTTGACCATGTCGGCGGCCGCGATCGCGAGCGGTCGAAGCTCGGCATAACTCCAGTGCACGGCATGGGAGTCGGGGGCCGGGGCCCACGGCAAGTTCTCGTTGGCCGCGGACCACCGCCCGATGGCGGAGATTGCTGCCGCCTTCTCGTGCAGCATGGCCTCGGTGGAAATGGTGGTGGTCACGATGCAGGTACCTCCTGTTGGGTGACGGTCACTGAAGCGAGTGGTCGGGGTGTGCCGACGACGGCGTCGGCTGCCTCGGTAAGTTCGGCAACCAGTTGGTCGATGTGGTCGGCAGTGGTGTGGATGTTGCCGATGGACACTCGGATGACGTAGTGGCCGTCGAGCTCGGAGTGGGAGAGCAGCGTCCGGTGGGTGCTGTTGACGGTCTCGAGGATCTTCCGCGTCGCCTGTCCGTCGGCAGAGGAGATCCGGAGGCAGAGCAAGGGGAGCGGCGAATCGTTCGCGAGATGCCACCGCGGGTCTGCGGCAAGGGCGTCTCGCAGCCTCGTCGCCAGGGTGAGACTGTGTTCGAGTCGAGTTCGGATGCCTCGTATTCCGAAGGCGCGCAGGGTCCACCACAGTTTCAGAGCTCGGAATTGTCGCCCAAGGTTGAGGGTGTAATTCATGTAGTCGATACCGCCGGTGGTGTCGGTACGCAGGTATTCGGGAACCAGTGTGAAGGCGGCTTCGAGTGCTCCGGGGTGACGGCAGAACAGTGCCCCGCACTCCATAGGGGTGAAGAGCACTTTGTGTGGGTTGGCGACGAGAGAATCGGCGGCCGCGAGTGACGGAAGGACCTGCGCGATGGCCGGGGCTATGCGCCAGAAGCCTCCGTACGCGGCGTCGACGTGCAGCCACACTCGGTGGTCGCGGCACACGGCCGCAATCGCCTCGACCGGGTCGAGAGCACCTGAAGTGGTCGTACCGACGGTGGCGACAACAGCGATCGGTGTGTAACCGTCCGCGACGTCCGATCCAATGCGAGTCGACAGAGCAGCAGGATCGAGTTGGCCGCTAGCGTCGGTGGGTAGGCGTACGACATTGTCGAGCCCGATGCCGAGAGCGATCGCAGCTTTGTCGACCGACGAGTGGGCCTGGTCGGAGGCGTAGATCCGGCCGGGTTTCTGGCCGGATGTTCCGTGATGTCGAACCTCGGGCTGTGCCCGGTGGCGGGCGGTGGCCAACGCGTAGAACGTGCCCAGTGATGCACCGTCGACGAGCAGTGCGTCTGCGGCGGGGTAGTCGAGCAGTTCGGCGAGCCATCTGGTGACGGTGTCTTCGACGGCGGCAGCCGAGGGCGCGCTCTTCCACAACATGACGTTGACGTTCAATGCCGCAGCGGTCATCTCGGCGAGGATGGCCGGTCCGGAGGAACTGTTGCTGAAGTAGGCGTGGAATCGTGGATGGTTCCAGTGCGTCAAATGCGGAACGACGTTGTTCCAGGTGTCGTCGAGTATGTCGGCGAAATCTGTTGCCTCGGACGGCAGCTCGCTGTCGATCGCGTCGGCGACATCGGCCGCATCGGCCGGCGTCGTGACGGGCACGTCGTCGAGCGCGGCGAAGTGTCGACATATTCGATCGAGGGTGTCGGTGCCGAAGGCTTTGAGCTGCTCGGGAGTCCAGTCGCCAGTCGGCTTTGTTGGGTCGGGGGTCATTCGACGTCGACCGGCAGCTCGTGGGCGAAGACGACCTCGCGGGGGCGTTCGCAGTACCGGCGGTAGAAATCTTCGAGTAGTGGCGTCTCCGATTCGAGGAGGTGCGTGGCGTGCTCGGCGCTTTCCCAGGGGTAGGTCATCGTTACGCGTTGGGGGTCCGATGCGTGCTGGAAGAAGCGCGCGTGGCCCGCCCACCCCGGGTGGTGGTGTGCGTTGTCGTCGAGGAGTTCGTCCATTTCTTGCAGGACCGAGAGGGCGTTCTCGGCCGCTTCGGCGGTCAGGTGCCAGGTTTCGATGACGGTGATCATGAGAGGGCGAAGCCTTTCTGTTTCAGTTGCTCTGACCGGTGCTGTCGAAGTGCTCTTGCAGCAGTGAATCGCCGCCGGGGACGAATCGTTGGCAGATGAGTTGGTGGGCGCGCCGGTTCTCGGCCTGGCTCTTCCAGAGCCGTCGTGCGGAATCTGCTGCGACGCCGGGAAGTTCAGCCGTCTTGAGCGTTGTACGGACGATCTTGGCGCGGGTGAGCATCACGTCGTGATCCCGGTTGAACACGGCGGAGAACCCGGGTTCGAGCCAGGGCGGTTCCATGGAAGGCCGGACGAAGTCACGGTAGATCTCCGGTGAGAAATCGGACGCGTACCGCATGCTCTCGGTCGCCCCGGCGTAGAGAGTCCCTAGTTCGGTGAGTTGGTGGGCGAGAGTGGGCCACTGCTTGTTTGCAAGGCACTCCAGCACTGCCGCGAGCCGGCTGTTCATGGATATGACGAACAGGTGGAACAGGTGGTGGCCCTTCTTCCAGCGTGTGATCGCTTGTCGTGCAGAGTCGTTCGGAGCCTGCGGGGTGCGATTGTCCGCACTGTGGTCCGTCGGCGCTGCCAATTGGGAAGGATCTCGTTCCCGTGCGGACACGGCTGCTGCGGCGGAGGCATCGCCGACGACTACGGCCAGGGCGTCGAGTAGGCGGAGTCGTGAGTCGTTGTCCAGAGTGGACTGCGGCAGATCTGTGGTGATGGCGGTGACGACGGTCAGTGCGCTGACCGCCCACGCGTGCGGGTCGTTGCTGCGGGAGATCCTGAAGTAGGTGTCGTATTCGGCGCTGCGGGCGACAGGGATGGTGCTATCGGTGGGTAGGACGACTCGATCGATGCTCGTCGGAGATGGGGTCATGAAGGCCTCTTCCGTGGCTTGAAGTGGAGTCAGGGTGGTGGGGGTGTCGGGTTGCGGTCCAGACGGCTCCGACGACGACGGCGGCTCCGGCTAGTTGAATCCAGGTGGGTCGCTCGCTGAGGACAACGAATCCGAACGCGATAGCCAGCACAGGCTGCAGCAGGAGTAGGGCCGCGACGGTATTAGCCGCCAGCGATCGGGATCCCGAACTGATGAACAGCCAGGCGGCAACCTGTCCGAGCAAAGCGAGCGCGATCATCCATCCCCACGCGGCCGCGGAGATGTCGAGATCGAGGTCTCCGAGGCCTGCCGAGACAATGCCGGCAGTGACCGTTGCCGATGCGGTGGCCACACAGATCGGGGTGACCAGATGGCTGGGGCTTCGCTGGGTGGAGCGGCGGTTCAGGAACAGGTAGGCCGCGTACGCGGCACCGGCGGAGATTCCCAGGATGGACCCGCGGAGCGCGTTGTCGGCTCCTGTTCCGCCGATGAGTCCGCCGGCGAGTGCAACGCCGAGCAGCATGCAAGGCACCGCCATGAGGAATCGTCGGGGGATTGCGGTTCGATCGACGACGAGCGCGATCAGCGGCAGCACGACGACCTGGACATTGATAAGGACGGTGGCGATCGAGGCACCGACGTCGAGGATGCTCGCGGTCCACATCACGTAGTCCGCTCCGAGGAAGACTCCGGCACCAATGGCCATGGGATACAACCTCGTCGGCATTGCGCCGCGTCGGTGAAGTTCCCACAGCGCCATCGGAACGAGAGCCGCCAGCGCGATCAGACATCGTAGAAATGCCGCCGTCCCCGAGGTGACATCGGCGAGTTTGACGAAGGTTGCGGACAGTGACAGCGACGCGGCACCGGCGATGACCAGCGCCGCATTCCCGCCCACCCCCCGATCGGCGGCGTCAGCTCTCGGTATCGCGGTTCTGGTCACCTGGTCAAGGCAACCAGTTACAAACCGATAAGTCTACTAGCCAGTTCTACCGCTGAAACAGTAGTATCACTTATATGTTGTCGTGGGATCGGATGAAAGTTTTCGCCGCAGTAGCCGAACAAGGTTCGGTCACTCGAGCTGCAGAATCTTTACACCTCACCGGACCCGGAGTGTCGCAACACATCCGCAAGTTGGAGAAGGAAGCCGGCACCACCCTGGTCGAGAGAGAGGGAAGGTCGATACGGCTGACCCCCGCCGGTCGCGCACTGGCGACACGTGCGGCCGCCATGTCCGCTCTCGCCGAAGCCGCAGAAGACGACCTTGCCTCGATCGACACCGACGTTGCCGGAGCGCTGAGAGTAGGCGCGGTCGCAAGTGCATTACGTCGGCTGGTGGTCCCAGCTCTGGCAGACCTTGCTCGCACGTATCCACTGCTGCGCCCCGAGGTCGTCGACGGAGAAGGAATCGATTTGCTCGACCGCCTCCAGCACCGCACCCTCGATCTCGTCGTCTTCGAGTCCTGGGACCATCGGCCGGCGACGGTCCCCGCAGGTATCGACGTCCACACGCTCCACACCGAGGATGTACACCTCGCGGTACCGATCGAGGACAACCGTGAGATGGCAACCCTCTCCGGCGAAACGGAATCGATCTGGACGGTATGCCCATCAGGGTCGGATGCGCACTCCGCGCTCGTGCACGCATTGCGCGAAGCTGGAGTCGAACCGACGATCCGCTACGAGGTGTCCGACTACTCGACCCAACTGGCCCTCGTCGAAGCAGGTCTGGCCGTCGCGCTGGTTCCGGACACCGCGCGAGTCCGAACGGCCAGGGTGCGGTATCTGCCGACCGAGCCGGCCGTGACACGTTCGCTACGTGCGGCGAGCTCGACCCGAATCCCGGCAGTCGGCGCGCTCCTGAATGCGATGAACGTGATTCTCGCAGGCTGATTCCGCGGCCGATCTCACCCGTAACGCTCGGTTATCAGGACTGCTCAAAAGGTAACGGGCAGGCACATGACATCTGCGAAACAGGTTGTATGGCAGTGATTGTCAGGGCGCAGGTATGCGCTAGATCCGGGTTCACGGCCACCGGAGGCGGGGAGATCGAGAATGCTGAACGTCAGCAGGGCGACGGTGGTGGCCGAACACTGTCCGACACGCCCGTGGGATCAAGCTTCGTAGAATTCCCCTATTCGGGGAATTCTACGTTCCGTTCAAGACCTCCGCCATCGGTGCCATAATCGTTACGGTGCGGCGATGAACAGCATCACGCCCCATGAAATGACCCCACTCAGCCCGATTGCATCGGCAGGTTTGCTCGGATGAGCGGCGACGACGTGCTGAACTTCTGCTCCCTGGTAGTGGCAGTCACTGCCGTTATAGCGATCCGTTCCTTCACGGAGTTCCGATCCAAGCGGGTCACGATAGCCGTCTTCCTCGCGGTGTTTCTGCTCTTCAGGTTCGGTGTTCCTCGTCTTACGCCGTTCATCGGATGGCTGCTCGGTTTGTCCGCCGAGTAACGGTGGGGGCGGACGTGCAGAGGTGGCCCGCTGGCCGGGAGAGAAAGCAGAGCGATGTCGAGCGGTATCGTGCATCGAACGATCGATTAAAGGGTGGGTGCGAGTTGTGAGCTGCAGCGAACAGGGTTCGTTCGAGGACATCGTGCCGGGGCTTTTCAAGACCTCGAACGGCACCGCCGCCGACGCCGTGAACGGGTGTCTGGGGTACAAATCGCCCCAGGTCCAGCAAGTGACTGGGGTAACGTACCGCCAGCTCGACTACTGGGCCCGTACAGGGCTTGTGTCACCGTCGATCCGCCCTGCATCCGGTTCGGGATCGCAAAGGATGTATGCCTTCTCCGACATCGTGGTGGTCAAAGTGATTCGTCGTCTCCTCGAGGCCGGAGTGTCTTTGCAGAATGTACGCATTGCGATCGAGTGCCTGCGTGCGCGTGACGCCCAGGGGCTGGCGTCTGTAACTCTGCTCTGCGACGGTATTTCGGTGTACGAGTGCACATCTGACGACGAGATAGTGGACTTGCTACACGGTGGTCAGGGCGTGTTCGGCATCGCGATCGGACATACAGTCGCGGACGTGGCTGCCGATATCCGTGCGCTCCCTGCAGTTTCTGTGGGAAGCGACAAGGTCACCCGAATCGACGAACTGGGATCGCGACGCGACCGCAAGAGCGCCTGAAGTCGGCCCCGGGATGAGTACACACTTCAGTGCCAATTACATGGTCCACGCGATGAATGAAGCAGCCTCTGATACCTGGGATCTGATGGAGACGGGAATTGCAGGCGGCATCGGACCTGGAGAAGAGACGCTCACCGACCTCAACTTGATCAAGCTTCAGCAGCGTATTCCGGCGCTGAGAGTGACGAAATACGCCAAGGCGGTCGAGGCGGGCAACGGTGCGGATTGGGAGTGGTGGATCGGTTCTTCGGCCGACGAGCGGTGGATCAAGCTTCGTATTCAAGCAAAACGCGCCAGCCACAAATTCAACCGCTATGAGCAGCTCGGACACTCAGTTAAAGAAGTCAAGCAGTACGAGACCCTGATTTTGAAGAGCAGGCTCGACGGTGCAACTCCGTTGTATGTCTTCTTCAACGGGTGGCCCGAAGATAGATTTCTCGTAAAGGGCCAGTACATCGATGCGATCGCACGCAACCTCAGGGCGGTGCACGGCGGGCACGTTCCGTATCCGATGTGGGGCTCGTTGGATTGGGGGTGCGCAGTCTCCGCGGCGCAGAAGGTCAAAGAAATTTATGAGAACCCATCCACATCAGTCTTCCCGCCAGCTCTCATCCCAGCTGCTACCCGCCGAAACAAGCGCTATATCCCACGGTATCTCGTGCATTCGACCCCTTGGGCGTATCTACTTCACTCCGGGCCTTCGGGCGCGGCTCCGACTGTGCGGCAGGTGGCCGAGAACCTGCACCACATGGAGGGAAACAGATCGCCGCTCACCGACGATGCCTTCGAAGCAATGACTTACCCGATTCCGTCTCGCGAAGCCGAGCAGGCCGCCTACGGCATGTACACGATGAGGAAATTTCTCGACCCCCGCGATGAGGCGCGTTACGCTCAGCGCCTCGCGAGCGCCGAACAATTCGCTCATGAGATCGGCAGAGACGATCTGGTGGGTCGAATGCTGAACCTGCCCGACGAGACCGAGCGGACAGGGCCGGGGTATCGCCTGTTGTTGGAGCTCAACCCGGAAAGTTCAGACCTCATGAACCTACGCCTGAGCTAGCGCCGATCGGCCGACAAGAGGTCGTTTGGTTCTGATGCAAAAAAAGTAGTCGGAGGCCACCGTGTGGTGTGCCTCCGACTCACCCTGTGCAATCTCAGTGCCAGGAATGCTACACGCGCACAGTCGATATGGCGATCTACACGAACTCGCGTATTCGCGGGAGCACTGCGGCGATCTCCTCGAACAGGCTCGGCCAACCTCGACGCAGACGAGTGACCCTGCCCGATTCGAGGAAATTTCCGTCGAGAATGTGTGAAACCCGCAGATTCGCTGCAGGTGCGCCCAGCGCGGCCAGTTTGGCGTAGACAGGGTTGCTCGGAAGGTCGTGCTGATGCGAATAGGCGAGCACATCGTCCGCGGACCAGTCCCATACCGGCCCATAGGCCACAGTTCCATCGGTGCGGCGAACCGTCCCCCCGTGGTGTCGACGCTGCTCCGCTTTGTTGCTGCAGCAGCTCGCGCCTTGGCAGCGCTCGCTGATCTCACGTGCGAGAGCGGAGTAGTACATCGACCACCTGCCGGTTCCTTTCCTGGATTCGTCTGCCCGCACGCCCCAGACCTCCCCGTCACCGAACTTGGTGTGCGCAGCCCGGGCAGGCTGCGCAATCAAGGTCTCGAAGCCTCGTGCGGGTACATGAGCCGACGGGCTACCGCCGTGGTCCCATTCCCCGGTCCGGGCCATCACTGTCAGCAGCGTTGGTTCAGCGCGAATGATGTGCAGGTCCAGTCCCAGCTTCGTCGCAATCTGCTCGACGTAGGCGTAGGTCTCGGGGTATTCGAGACCGGAATCGAAAAAGGCTACCGGGACATCTGGGTCCGCCTGGCGGGCGAGATCGACAGCAACGACGGAATCTTTTCCACCGCTGAATGCGACGTACCCATCGAATTCGTCGAGGTGTTCGGCCACGCGATCGACGATCGTCGAAATGTCATGCCGCGAGGATCGAAGGGACCGTAGTCGAGTGAGATCGAGGCCGTCGAAATCGTTGCTACGCACCGCCACAACGATAGTCGGGACACGGACACTTCAGACTGGACAAAGCAGAAGCTGTACCCGAACAGGCGGAATTACCGGTTGCACAACGGCGGTCCGTGGGGCCGCTCGGCAGCAGTTTTCGGGGTGTTCGAGGTGTCCGGTGCCGGTGTTATGTTCGCCCGGATATCGTCCGTTGAATGAGCAAGAGGAAGAGGTGGCGACCGATGAGTCCCACAGAGTCCGACCCAGGCAGCGCGTTGCCCCGGTGGGTGGTCGATCCGTCGGCGGCGAACAATGCGACCGATCAGTCGAACCATTCCGAGCCGGAAGGGGGGTCGGAAGATCGCCACGATGGGCAGGACGGTGACCTCGTCCAGGACTCGGGCGTAGGCCATCCAGAACCCGCCCGTGAACAGCCTGTAGCCAGCGAATTCGTGCCGAACGACGCACCCAAAGTCGCAGCCAACAACGCTGATGAAAACGTGTCGAAAAACGTATCCCAAGCCCGGTCCAAAGTCGCATCAGAATTCGCGCAGAGAGACCGGCCCAGCTCCGCACCCAGCAGCTCCCCCTCGGCGAGCCAGCCCAATTCTGGTGCACATCGACCCACCTCGGAGCCGGCCTCACGGCCGCCGCGCGTCAACGATGGTCAGGCACCAATGCCGGACCGGCCCTCGGCCTGGCCAGGGCAGGGCGGCTCCGCACCCGCTGTTGAGCAATGGCACACCAACAAGTCGGTCGACAGTTCAGCACCGACGTCTCACCCGGAGCCAACAAGCGCCTCCGACTCTCTGGCAGTGACAGCTCATCGCCCCTTCACCTCGCAGCCCGTTCAGTTGGTAGAACCAGTGCCGACAGCAATTCCGACAGCAAGGCCGACAGCAGCTGTTGCCCCTCCGCGGTCGATCGACGAACTGGAGCTGATCCGCCGTGCGCAACTGCCTCCGAGCAAAGGTTGGCGACGGTGGCTCTACCGACTCTCGTTCGGTTCAGCCAATCCCGGACAGTCGCCGGCTGAACTCGAGTACGAGCAGCTCCTGCGCCGCGTACGGCAACCGGTTCGAGGGAACTACAAGATCGCAGTCCTGTCCATGAAGGGCGGGGTCGGAAAAACAACCACGACAACAGGGCTTGGATCGACATTCGCAGCACTGCGGGGCGACCGCGTCATTGCCTATGACGCCAACCCAGATTTCGGGACGCTCGCCTACCGCATTCACCGAGACAGTGACCGCACAGTGCGGGACTTGCTCGCGGACAAAGAAGTACACAGCTACTCCGACGTACGGAGCTACACCTCGCAAGCGCGAAGCAGGCTCGAAGTTCTTGCAAGCGAGCGTGATCCGTCCGTTTCCGAGGCATTCAACGAGCACGACTACACCGCCGCACTGCGCATCCTCGAACAGTTCTACAACATCATCTTGACCGATTGCGGCACCGGTCTCATGAACTCGGCCATGGCAGGGGTCCTCAAAGAAGCCGACGCATTGGTCCTGGTCTCCTCCGCGGCCAAGGACGGAGCGCGCAGCGCTGGGGCGACCCTCGAATGGCTGTCGCGACACGGCTTCGACGACCTGGTCAAACGCACCGTTGTCGTCATCAACGAATCACGGAAGGGCTCGACGGCCCTCGATGTCGAGCAACTCAAGTCCTACTTCGCAGAACGCACTCGCGCCGTCCAGGTCGTCCCGTACGACGACCACCTTGCCGAAGGCGACACCATCGATCTCGAGTTACTGGGCAAGCCTGCACAACGCGCGTTCGTCGAGCTGGCTGCTCTCCTCGCCGACGACTTTCCTGCCAACGTCGGCCGGCACGCACCAGCGCCCGGCCCGAGTCCTTGGTGAGTTGGACCGTGCCGGTGAAAGTTGGCCTGTCCGTGGTGTCCGGGCGCGCCGTTAGAGTGCAGAGATGGTCGAACTATCAAGGGGCAGTGCGGCGCTCGACGTTGTGACGACCGCCTACAAGGCCGCAACAGGATGCGCGGTTTCGTGGCCACCAGCCGGCGTTTCTGGTGACTCCGCGTGCGCGCGGTGCGGTGGCGCGACAGAAGGTTCCGGACGGCGAGTGCGTGAGACTGTGTCGAGAACGTTCACCGGGTTCGACGGGTGGGTAGACGTTGCGGCTCCTACGATGTGTCACGTCTGCGTCTGGGTGTACACGACAACGGCACTTCGCTCGGACCTCCTGCTGGTCACCAGTGATCCAGTGTGCGCCACAAAATTGTCGAAGACCCGCTTACGTCGCGTTCTGGGACAAGCGATCTCTCCGACGTCCGCCGTCGTGGTTCCGTTACGCCCTGGGCGCAAGCACATTCTTCCTCATGCCCGGTGGGGTCGGGTCGCCGTCGACGACGTCGCGCTTCCATGGACAGAGCACGACGCGGAACGCCTGAGCGCAGTCGTGCGATTGCGACGGCGAGGGTTCTCCCTGGCAGCGCTTGCGCGCGCAGCGCCGGCATTCAGCACGCTCAAGAACATTCCTCATCGAACGTGGACGTCTGTGTTCGCGGATTGGGACAGCCTCGATCCGTGGCGAGAGCGTCCTGTGTACCTCGACCTCGCAGCGACGGCTTCAACGTCAACCAGAGGCACGGCATGACCCCGACCAGAGCTACGACACCGACCCGAACCTGGCTGGACGCAGCGAGCTTTCTGCCGCCCGTCACCGGTGCGGCAGCAATAGCTGAACGACTGTTGTTGCTGCTGCACTACGGAATCAACTGGGACACCGGGTGGGTGGGACGCCGGAGAGAGCTGTACTGGGACCACCACCTGCCAGACCGAGTCCGGGTCGCGACATACACCGGCGGAGCCGACCTCGATCGATGGTGGAGCACCGTGGCAACCGATCTCGAGTCAGCGCCGTCGACGAAAGAACAACGCCTCGAACTATCGGTCCTTCTACGCGAGGAATCGATACCGGTCCTGACCCTCTTACGGGAAAACACCACCGCCCTCGTACTCCGAACACGGATCGTGGCCGAAGCTGTTCAAGCGCGCCGGTCCACCGCAGCGACTGCTACATCGCCCAGGAGGCAGAAGTGACCTCGACCATGCGCTGGCAGCTCGACATCACAGCGGTCTCGGCAATCTCGCACCGCGGTGAACACAGCGCCACCACAACGACCTTGTTCCGGCGCGAAAAAATACAGCAGCCCAACGGTTCCGCAGCCTTGGTTCCGATTGTGTCCGGGAACTCCTTCCGAGGGGCGCTCCGGCGGATCGGGGAGGAGCTATTACGGGACGTCCTCGCATACGAAGGGCTTCTCAGCTTGTCTGCAGCACACACACTTCGGAACGGGGGCAGCCTGACCAAGGTCACCGGAGAGCCGCTGTCCGGCGAACGGCTACACCGGCTCCGTACATTGAACCCACAGGTCAGCGTGTTCGGCGGGAGCGGCGGCGGTCGAATGATCGACGGCTGTCTCCGCGTGGGCAAAGTGATCCCGCACGTCCTCGAAACCGACCACCTCATGAGCCGTCCCGCACCGGACCGTGCTGTCTTGAGCCAATTCGACACCATGGCGCTCGAACGGTACAGCCGGTTCGACGATTCCACCGATCATGACTTCCCCGCAGTCGGCCGAACCGACGCAGCCACCGTCGACGGTAGCTCTCTGATGCGTTATGAGATCGAAACGCTGCCTGCCGGTACACGATTCGAGTCCTTTTTGCGTCTCGATCGCGCAACCGATCTGGACGTGGCCTTCTTCTCCGACGTCGTTGGCAGGTTCGTCGAGTCCGGAACCATCGGCGGGCGTACAGCTATCGGACACGGCCTCGTCCGCACCAGATTCGAGCGGACCCTTCTCGCCGGCGACGAGCCGAAAGAGCTCGACTGGCGAACCCATCTTCGAGAGCGCCGTGACGAGGCGCTGGAAGTCATGGAGGCGTTGACGTGATGAGGCCGTTCGAGGTAAAAGCACACCTGGCGGTCGGACTTGCGCATGCAGCTCCGTGGGCGACGAGCCTCGATGGCTTGCTCGCATCCGAGATGTGGGAAGACGAAAAAGCCGCTGCTCGGGACCGCGGACAGTACCTCGAAGCCGCCGGCCCCGACGAGGTGCCCGCCGATCTGGATCTACCACTCGCTCGGTGCACTCTGGGGGGAGGCGACGACTGGCATTGGTGCGCGACATACGCCTATCCCGAAGACCTGGCCGACGCCCCGGAAATCCATCACTGGAGCGGACGACCCGACCACCGTGCGCTCGAGCAACTCGCGAGGTACCGACCATCGGTCATCTCCGACCGGCAGGGCCGATATCGCGCACGCCAAATGCCGCTCCTACTGACCTCCACGCGGACTGTGCTCTGGAGAGGTGTCGGCGACATCGACCGGGTGAGCGCAACCCTGGCGTCGATCGATGCGATCGGGAAGAAGCGCAGCCAGGGCGAGGGGCAGGTGCTGAGATGGGAAGTGCAGCCCGTCGACATCGATGACTGGTCGGCCGGCCACCTCCATCCGAACGGCCACCTCGGCCGCCTGAGCCCACGCATCTGTCTGCAGGGCAAACCAACAGTCGAAACAGGCGGTTTGGGCCGAGGCGCGATACGGCCACCGCACATGCACCGGTCGAGAATGCGCGAGCTATGCATGCCATGGACACCCCAGTGACCCGTGAACACGCACCGGAAACGTTGCGGGACAGCAACTTGTCGGAGCCGAACGCCATACTGACAACCATGCGAATCCGAACCCTCGATGGTCCACCGCTACCTGCCGAAATCTTGGCCCATGCGGCGCGCGCGGTCGTTCTTGCGGACCTTCTCGCCGGCCAAGACATCACCTGCGGCGAGAAGCCTTCAGCGAGGAGCGACGCAAGTCGAGACGCTTCGACGATCAACCGCGGTTGATCGCGCCGACTGTAACGGGGTAGGCATCACCAGGCAGGTCTGACCGGCGAATCGCGCGTTGATTCACGCTGTGCGGGAGCGTATTCGGTACACCTGCCGGGTCGTGATTCCGAGCTGGCTTGCACTGGACTCGGCTGGGACGTTCTGGGCCGAAAGCGTGGCTATCGTGAGCGCCTGTTGTTGATGCCGGGTAGGCCGGCTCTCTATGGCTGTGGTGTGCTGAAGCTCTTGGCGCTCTCGTGGTGTCTTTCCGCCCCAAATTCCGTGTTGTTCGTTGTACGTCAGTGCATGGGCGAGGCAAGCGGCTCTGGCGGGGCATTCTGCGCAGACCCGCTTTGCTCTGCTGGTTGCTCCACCCGGGGGCGGGAAGAACTCCTCGGGGTCTGTCTGTGCGCACAATGCGTCCGAGCGCCATGACGAAATGTCCGCCGCCGCGGGCGGGGGCAGTGGCGCGGCGATGGCTGTTTCGAGCGGTGTCACGTGTTGGGTCCTTTCTTTCGGGCGACCCGGCCTTTTTCGAGTGGGTTCGACGATATCGAGGGACCCGGACACTTCACGCAGCACACGTGGCGGTCCGGTGCTCTTTGAGCCCGGACCGTCAATGTCCCCGGCACTGAGTGCGCCGGGGACGTTGACGGTTGGTGTGACTGGGTGAAAAGCGTTCTGACGCAGTAAGATTGAGGCGTCCTGTTGTTGGTGAGACTGACCATCTTGCCCATCTTTCGAGGAGTTTTGCGATGCCGGATTTGGCGACTGCGGTAACTGTTGTGGATGCGTGCGGGAGGGCTGGTGTCCCGTCGTTGTTGATCTCGGGTCCGGGTATGGGGAAGTCGAGCCTGGTTCGAGCACTTGCTGCATCCGAGGGGGTGTTGTGCGAAACGGTCTTGGGGTCCTTGCGGGAGCCCGCCGACTTCGCAGGCCTACCGGTAGTCCGTGAGAGTGGCGTGAGATTGGAGGCCCCGGATTGGGCGCGACGGCTACATGCAGAGGGTGGGGGCTACCTCTTTCTGGACGAGCTGACCACGAGTCCACCGGCCGTTCAGGCGGCGATGCTGGCAGTCGCACTGGATTTGAAGGTGGGTGATCTGCAACTGCCGAAGGGGACTCGGGTCATCGCAGGTGCGAATCCGCCCGATTGCGCTGCAGGGGGGTACGAGTTGGAGGCTCCCTTAGCAAACCGCTTCTGCCACATCGAGTTCACGCCGTCTGTCGATGAATGGCTCGACGGTATGGCCACGGGTTGGGCAAGCACGGCCTCTTCGCGTGCGGTGACCAGCGACGAGCAGCGGGAGGCGTTGGTGCGCAGTTCCATCATCGGGTACATCCAGCGTGCGCCCGAGGCGCTCGATGCGTTTCCGAAGGTCGGAGTGCAGACAGGTGGAGCATGGCCGTCTCGGCGCACCTGGTCGATGCTTGCGCGGGTGTTGCCACATCTTTGCGACGACGACAATGCGGCGACCAACGCGGTGGTATTCGGCTTGATCGGGGAAGGCGCGGGTGTCGAATTCCTCGAATGGCGTCGCAAGGCCGACCTCCCAGACCCCGTTGCCGTGATCGAAAACCCCGAGACGGCGTTCGATTGGCGCTCGCGTCCTGATCTGGTGTGGGCCGTGCTGTCCGGCGTGACGGCGTGGGCGGCCTCGCGGGGCACCGTCGAAGCGTGGCGCAACGCCTGGGGTCCGCTGATTGCCGCCGCCGAGGCAGGAGCACCCGACGTGGCCGGGGCTGCGGCACGCACTCTGGCGAAAGCGCGACCGGCGAAGGCCGCTGTTCCTGCGAGCGCGCGCCGGTTTGCGCCGATGCTGGTGGCAGCGGGTTTGGTCGAGGCTGCGGCATGAGCGGCGTGCGTGAGCTCGAGCCGGTTGAAATGCGAGCGTTCCGACTCGCGCGGCTGGTGTCGGCTGAGCAGATGCCGTACTTCATGCGCGCTCTGTTCGCAGCGCAACCCGTGGCGGCACCGGGCCTGGGTACGTTTGCGGTCGACGCTCGGTGGCGGCTGTACCTGGATCCGGATCTGTTGGTCGGGCCTTGCGCGTGGCCGGTGCCGATGGTCGGTGCAGTGCTGCTGCACGAGGTCGGGCATTTGTTACGGGCACACGCCGACCGTGCCGCCGCTCTGGCGAAGCCCATCGATCATCTGGTGTGGAACTTCGCGGCCGACGCCGAAATCAACGACGACCTGTTGGCTGCGGGAGTCAGCCTGCCCGAAGGGGTGATCACCCCTCAATCATTCGGCTGCCTTTCCGGAGACACAGCCGAGCAGTACTACGACTACCTGCGTGACCCGATTGCGCATCAGACTGTCACCGAACTCGTTGGCGCTGAGGGCGATCCGGGATGCGGATCAGGATCGGGGTGCCCTGCGGTCCCCGGTGAACTCATCGGCTCGGGAGAAGTGATCACGGAGGGACTGGACAATGCGGAAGCGGACCTGGTGCGCCGATCTATCGCGCAGGCAGTTCGCGAAGCAGCTGGTACCGGTCGAGGTAGTGCCCCGGCGGGACTGGTCCGGTGGGCAGCTGATGTTCTCGCCCCGCCCACGGTAGCGTGGGATCGTCTGCTACGGGCCGTAATTCGGCGTGCGTTGGCAGAGCAGGCGGGTAGGACGAACTATTCGTACTCCCGTCCCTCCCGCCGCAGACCTCGATGCCGCGATGGGCGAAGTGGCGGGAGTTCTCAAAGCTGGTGGCATAGCACGCGACCGGGTTCGGATTCTGGCGTGTGACGCCAAATCCACTACGGCACAACACGTACGATCGGTCGCTGATGTGACGTTGGTTGGTGGTGGCGGAACCGATATGAGGGTGGGAATCGCCGCAGCCAACGCTGCGCGCCCTGCACCCCACGTCGTCGTGGTGCTGACCGATGGCGATACACCCTGGCCCGACCGGCCCACGAGGTCCCACCTGGTGTGCGCAATCATCGGCGGCGTCCAGGGTAGGGGCGTCACACCGGCATGGGCATCGACGGTGCACGTGCCAGTCGGATCGGGGGCCACACGATGAACGAAAGCGGACCCGTGGAACTGCTCAAGTACGCAGACAGGGTGCTCACCGGCACTGGAATCGCCGCCGCCGATATCCGCATCGTCGTCGCCAGCGCAGCGGCCGACGCCGCCACAATGGCGTTGCGCGCAGGGTGGGAGTGCGCGAGCAACGCCCTGATCCTCGTCGACGGTGACGAGCGATGAGCGTGGAGTGGTTCGACCTCGCGCAACGCCTCTATGCCGCCGAAAAGATGCAACCGGTCCCTCGGCTGGCACATGCCACCTTCAAGCCGTCCAGAGCCGCCGTGGCCGTGCGTGCGGTCACGCGAGGAACAACGCTGGCCGTGTCCGTCGCTCGAGATGGATGCACCGAAGAGTCCGCGCACGACACCGAGGCTCTGGCCCTGCTCGCTCGCAACGGGGCAACGACGGTGGGTACGGCTGAACCGGCCATGCTGCTCACCGATGACGCCGCGACGATACCGAGCCTGCTGGCCCTGGCGCGTGCGCACGCCCACCACCCTGATCCGGACATAGCGGGGGCTGCCGCCATGATCGGATGGTGGGCCGATCGAGCCGACCATCCCGGAACGTCGGCGGTGATCGATCTGGTTGCTGCGTCGTCCTCGCGTCTGGTCCTCGGCACTGCGCCCGACGCCGAGCGAGCGGCCCGAACATGGCGTTCCTGGCTCGGCATTACCGACGAGAGCGTCGCAGGCCTGCATGAGTGGGCAGCGTGCATCGCAACGGGACCGCTGTTGCCGCTTCTCGATCCGATACACGACGATGACCGATACTCCTGGGATCGGACATTGTCGGCCACGACTGCGGGCCACGACTGGTCACGGCCGGACAACTCAGCTAGTGCGGCCATGGGACTACGGACCCGATGCGATGCCGCCGACCTCAAAGCCGCTGCGTTGCTGAGTGATCCACTGTGGCGAGTACGTGCGCTGCATACAGGACACGTGGCCCAGGGCATCGCATCGGTGGCGGCACCGCCGACAGGTTCACGCCGCCGCAACGTTTCGGTGTCGGTGACCTGCGACCGGCTGGACTCAAGGATGCGGGTTGATTCGGCAGTTACGGGATGGGTCGGATCACCGCTCGATCAACCCTTCGAGCGCTTCTCTGCCGACGTCACGTCCGCACAGGTGGTCAACGGCAAACTGACGCTCGGTATCGGGGTGTTCGGAGCGCACGCACCGAACGACGGAGACCAGGTGACCTTGATGCCCCAACCGCCTTCACCGGCGACGATGCGAGCAGGACGGGCGAGGTACTGGAATCTGTACCGCGCTCGCCGTTCCTGGCTTTCGACCGGACAAGCCCCGAGCGCCGTGCGCCGCGAAGTCCCGCTCGATGTCCTGATAGCGGGTGCAGAGGACGCTCCGTGATCAGAAGACGACCAAAAGTATTCATGAACAACACATTAGAAGAAGAACGGGACAACAATGCGTATCGTCGCACCCGGAGCGGACACCCCGAACCCCGACGCAACACCTTTCAAGGGAACCGAACCGTCATCGCCCGCCCATTGGCCCGGATCACAGATCATGGCCGACCCGATCACTGCACGCGTGCTGTTCTCTGTGTGGTCCGGAGACCCCGTTGTCGTCGTCCCGTCACCACCGGGCGCAGGAAAAACTCGACTGGTCGCGTTGCTCGCCGCCGCCTTGGCCCATCGCGCAGACCTACGGGTGGGTATCGCGGCGCAAACCCGAGAACAAGCCGTGGAAATCGCGCGTCGGCTCGGCGCGCTGACAGATCGAGCAGCGTTGATCTGGAAGGCGAAAGCACCCCTCCCCGACAGTGGAAGCACTCCCGTAGTGACAGGACGAAAAGTGCGGTGGTCGAATGAGACTGGCGCAATTCTCATCGGTACCACGGCGCCGTGGCTCTTCTCGGACCCGGACCGAATCGGTGCCGATGTGTTGATCGTGGACGAAGCATGGCAATGTACCTACGCCGATCTGGGGGCGCTCGGCGCGATGGCTCGACAGGTCGTCTGCGTCGGAGACCCCGGACAGATCGATCCGGTGGTCACCGGAGACGTATCGCGGTGGGAGGGCAGCGAGACCGCACCGAACCTGCCTGCCCCCCTCGCTCTGCAAGCAGCTCACGGCGATTCGGTCGGCGTGGTCCGTCTGCGACACACCTGGCGTCTCGGCGCGAGGACAACGGCCCTCATTCAACCGCTGTTCTACCCCGGCCTGCCTTTCACTTCCCGTCGCCCACCGGAGCATCTGACCGATTCCAGCGGCCCCGGCCTGCCCGAACTCGCGCATCGGCCAGTGCGGGTCATCGGAGGCCCAACCGACCCCGTCCTGGCCACACAGTGCGCCCTGCGCGCGCGAGAACTGCTGGACGCCGATGTGACCACACCGGACGGACAGCGGGCCATGACAGCGGCGGACCTGGCTGTCGTCGTCCCTCATGTCACGCAGGCTGCCGCTGTCCGGGCCTTGCTCTCGGATCACCCCGACGTACTGGTCGGCACCGCAAACTCTCTGCAAGGCCTCGAACGCGCCGCCGTTGTCGTGTTGCACCCGCTTGCCGGGTACCGGACAGCCGAGCCGTTCAATCTCGACCCCGGCAGAGCGTGCGTGATGCTCACCCGCCACCGAGCCCACATGACTGTGGTCATCGATGACGCCACCGCCCACGTCCTCGAACACGCCGAACCATCCCCGGCTCACGCCACCCACACCGGCCTGATGGCCGCACTGCACTGCACGCCCGTCGTGTAGCGATCCCCAAAAAGAAAGGCACACAACATGTCCGACACAAGTATCGAGTACAAGGCCGAGCGGCTATCCGGCATCGAGACGCCGAAAGAACTCCACGCATCGGTCGAGGGACGCGAGCGTCCGCGCATCGGCTACACCCTCGATACCCAAAGCCGGGACAACGGTGTTCGAGCGGCCAACGCTGCCGAAGGGCTGATCGCATACGCCAGACCGATCGGCCTCGAAACCGAGGAACTGACAACGGTGTTCGGAGACTTTCTGAGCGACCTGCGGCACCTTGCCGACGCCGTCGGCGTCGATTGGGACGCCGTAGACGAACGCGGTCAAGACCACTACCGCTGCGAGCTGTACGGGACCGAGTAGGGGACGCTCTGGGGAGAGGAGTGAGCGGCGGTTCGGTGCGCCGGGTCGCTGCTCGCCCCAGGCCCGTCCCCGGCACTGGGTGCGCCGGGGACGTTTTCGCTGCTGAGCCCTAGCGAACTCCGGGTCCGGTGGGTAGTGTCCTGGCGTATCGGCTTGGTGGGTGGTTCCACGAAGCCGCGGCGACGACGACTTCTGTTGTTGTCGGCGTTTTCACCAGATGAGCGGACTGACCATCCGACTTCCGAGAAGTGCAGAGGTGTGTCGAATATGAGAGTCCTCGTCCGGATCGACGGTAGGAATCATGTACCTGCGAGCAGTTCGGGTTCGTCGCGATATTGCGTGGTAGCCGTAGCGCGCGGTGTTGCGGGGGTGTTGGCTGTCTTCGCTGCATTTGCCGGCTTGGCTTGGGCTGCACTGCTGCGCCGGACCGACGATGCCGCCATCGACGGAGATCCGCGTCGTGTAGCGATGGTGTTCGCCGTTTCCTCCGTGGCGTGTGCTGTAGCAACCGGGATCGAGTGGCTGCTTCGACGGCGTAGCGGCGCAACGGATGCCAAGCCCGTTCACAGGGCACGGCCACCGAGAGAGGCTGCGTCGCGCCACCACCGGACTGTGAACTCGAATAGTCGGGCGGCAGGGGAGTTCGACAGGCCCGAGCGTCTGGCCGGTGCGACATCGTGACGAGAAGATTCGCCCCCGCACTTCGGATCGAGGTGATCGTCGTCCGCGATCCAGATGGTCCTACCCACATCCAAGTCTTCGTCGACGGTGTTCCGGCTGCAGCAACACAATTTCACATCGACGCAGGAAGGGGATGGACGTGGGGCGACTGGGCCGACACACGAGACTGCGATCTCGCGGTCATCTCATCCGGAGCGCGGGGAGCGCTCGAAGACGCCTACGACGATCCCCCCGGTGGTGACGCCGTCCGCGGCAGGATCGGTGACTGGCTGGACGGCGCTGAAAGATCGGAAAATTAAGCAGCAGAGTGATATAGCGCCGCGTTGTTGGTCGCATAGCGGCACAGAGACCAGTCAGAAATTGATCGACAGACCGACCATCTGTCCCACAGAAACGGGAGTACCCATGCAATCCTCGATCTCGACAACGCGGCCGCCCTCGGTCGACCTCTCACCGCACGCACGAGCTGCCGGCAGTACCGGCTGCAGCTCGAACAGTAAGGCGCACAGCGCCATCGCCAGCGAAGTCCATCGCCGGATGCAACACGGCCTGTCTGAGAGGTACTTTGCTGCTACTCCGAACGCCGCCGACCGCTTCCGACCAACCGTTCCTGACCATGAGCTGACGGACCACGTTTTCGAGGTGGTTTTCGGATTGCGGTGGCGGCAGGTGTTCGACTTGGCGCGCACCCTCGACGTCGAGTCCGATCTGCTGGAAACCGCACCGGAGACGGTCAGCGCCGCGTGGTGGTGCGCACCCGGCTGGCGGAAAGCGACACATGCTGCCCACACGGCGGCCTGCGGCGACAATCGGCGTCACGAACTCACAGCGACCATGAACCTGCTCGGCGTCCTCGGATGCGGGGCTGCCAGAGTCGCTGCCCGCGATGTCGGCCGAGGCTTGGTCGTACGAGATCTGATCGGTTCCGATTTCACTCAAGAGCACTACGACTACCTGACCGGGCCGTGGCGTCGCAACGTCGGCCCGGTCCATCCCGGCGACCGGCCACTAGACCAGTACCAGACGGCCCCGAACTCGCAACGCTTGTGACACCCGGGCGCATATTGCCCGCCCGGTGCAGCCACAGGAGAACGCTCCTGGGTTGCGATTCAGTGGCCGGCTGTCACAGACCTCACCGCCACGCTATCTACCCCGTGCAGGACTGCGTTTGCTATCGCGCTCACTACGAAAGGACTCCCTGATGGACCCACAATCCGGCCGAGACGGCCTCATCCACGACGTAGAGCGCCACCTCGCGGCCGAAGATGGCCGCCGCGAGGCTCGCACTGTTGCGCTTGCATGTGTCGGCTACGTCGTCGGCATGCTCGCGATCTTCAACGGGGCTCTGCCGATCGTGAAGGATCTGGTCACCGTCAGTTTGGTCATCTCCTTGGCCGGCACGTTGCTCGCTGCCTTCTCGGCTCTGACTCTGGCACTACTGCATCGTTGGTCAGACCGTTCGGACCGTAGGCGGCGCGGAAGCTGCGGGCATGCCGACTTGCCGGCGGAGGCGGTTCGATGAGCGCGCGCGGACGACTCCGCATCGCGGTGCCCATCGTGATGGCCGTACTCGCGGTCGGGACGTACACGTTCGGAACGCACGCCGATCCGCTCTCACGACTAGCGGTGGTCAACACCCCAGACCCAGCCGCGGCGAGCACGCCTGTACCCATCGCGCAGCTCCTCGCTCAGCTCGAAACGGTGGACTCGCTCGCAGACGTCGATGGATACGACCGATCCTGCAAGAAGGGCTCAGGGTGCGTGTTCGGCCCGGCGTGGACCGATGACTCGTCCGCCCCTGGATCGCACAACGGCTGTGACACTCGAAACGACGTCCTGGCAACCCAACTGATCGACGTCGAGTTCAAGCCCGGAACCCGCGACTGCAAAGTCGCAGCAGGGATACTCCACGACCCCTACACAGGATCGACGATCGACGACCTCGGGAAGATTCAGATCGATCACGTGTACCCGTTGGCGAGGGCGTGGGACGCAGGGGCGTGGGCCTGGTCGATCGACCAGCGAACCGCCTTCGCCAACGACGTCGACATCAACTTGCTCGCGGTGGACGGACGTACGAATCAGCAGAAGTCGGACAAGGGAATCGACACCTGGCTGCCACCCAACGCGCCATACCAATGCCGTTACGTCACTTCGTATCTCACCGTGGCCGCGAAATACGACCTCGACATCACCAGCGCCGATGCGCGAACAGCGTCGAGCGTCTGCAGCCAATGACCCAACGTTCGGAGGACGCCATGACCGAAACCGACCCCACCACCGACACAAACGCTGTCCCGCTCCACCCCAACCCATGGATCATCACGACCGCACCTGATCGAAACAGCTACACGATCGAATTGCCCAGCAGGGGGATCTCGTTCGCGATTGACGCCGATCTACGATTCCAGCTCCTCGATGCCCTCCACGACCCGGAAGAGCGATGATGGGCGACGCCACGGCCATCGAATGGACCGACGCAACCTGGAACCCGGTCACCGGCTGCACCGCAGTCTCGTCGGGCTGCGATCATTGCTACGCCCAAACCCTCGCTGAGCGGTTCCGCGGCACACCGGGGCACTACTTCGAGCACGGATTCGACGTCGAGATGCGCCCCGGCAAGCTCGACCAGCCGCTGCGATGGAGCCGGCCACGCCGGATCTTCGTGAATTCGATGAGCGACCTCTTCCATCCAGCAATCCCGGACGACTACATCGCCCGGGTGTTCGCGGTGTTCGCGGTGATCGCGCTCGCCCGCCAGCACACCTTTCAATTGCTCACCAAGAGACCCGCTCGGATGCGGGCACTGCTCCAGTCCGATGCCTTCCGCCGCGCCGTCGACGACGCCATCGCTGGCGTCGTCGCAGCCTTCCGCCCCGCCGATGTCTGGTACCAGAGCTGGCCGCTGCCGAACCTGTGGATCGGCGTCTCGGCCGAAGACCAGAAGACTGCAGACCTGCGAGTATGGGCGCTGCTGGACACGCCTGCAGCTCTTCGGTTCGTCTCTGCCGAACCGCTCCTCGGACCGATCGACTTCACGCGCCTACGACCCAGCAGAATCGGAGGAGCGCTGACTCGCGACGGGCTCCGTTCGGTCGAAGACTCGAAATGCGGCGGCGAGCGCGAACCAGCGCTCGACTGGGTGATCGTTGGCGGTGAGTCCGGCCGCGGGGCACGGCCTATGCATCCGCGATGGGTACGAGAGATCCGGGACCAGTGCACCGCTGCCGATGTGCCCTTTCTGTTCAAGCAGTGGGGCGAGTGGGCACCAGCGGAGGTGATCGCCAGATTCCGCGACTACCACCACTTCGACGACGGCACCGAAGTTCGACGAGTCGGCCGTAAGGCCGCCGGCCGGATCCTCGACCGACGGGTGTGGGACAGCGTGCCCGACGGAGCCGGACGATGAGAGGATCGCTCGACATCACGGCATCGGACTTCTTCTGCGGTGCCGGCGGATCTACGACCGGAATGATCGCCATCCCCGGGGTGAGGGTATCGGCAGCGTCGAACCACTGGGACAAGGCAATCGAGACGCACCAGTACAACCACCAGCACACCGAGCACATCCTCGCGGACCTCTCTCAGATCACTCCGAAGCTGTTTCCTCGCACGACAATCGGATGGTTCAGCCCCGAATGCACCTGGCACTCGAATGCTCGCGGGGCCAAGCGCCTCGCCGCGCAGATCTCGTTACTGTCCGACGACCTACCGTCCGAGGCCGCCGAGCGATCGAGGGCGACGATGTGGGACGTCGTTCGGTTCACCGAGTATCACCGATACGAATTGGTTTTCGTCGAGAACGTCGTCGAGATCTACTCATGGCCTCTCTACAGGCCATGGATCGCGGCGATGCACGCCCTCGGTTACGAACATCGCCTTATCTGCCTGAATTCGATGCACTCATGGACTTTTGGGACACCAGCGCCGCAGTCCCGCGATCGCCTCTATGTGTGCTTCTGGAAGGCCGGCAACCGGGCACCTGACTTCGAGACCGTGGTCCGTCCGCCGGCAACCTGCTCTCGCTGCGGGCCCGTGCGTGCGTTGCAGGCCTGGAAGAACCCAGGGGTGGCTGTGGGTAAGTACCGTAGCCAGTACTCCTACCGGTGCCCCGCACGTGCGTGTGCGGACACCGTGCTCGAGCCCGACTGGCTCCCTGCCTCGACCATCATCGACTGGACCAAGACCGGCCAGCGGATAGGGGACCGCACTCGTCCGTTGAAGCCGAAAACGATCGCACGAATCCAGGCCGGCATCGACCGGTATTGGGCAGCTCCGCATGCCGAGGACGCGAGAGAAGCCGCGGGCACGCTGTTCGAGTATCGGCAGGCAAGATCACGGCCGTCTGAGGGGCGGGCCCCGGTGTTCGAGCCGTTCGTGTCGGTGCTGCGGGGCCAGTCGAAGAATCATCGAACCTCGGAGGCGCTGTCGACCGTATCCGCGGGCGGCCGCCATCATGCGGTGATCACCCCGTTCATCGCAGAGCTGCGAGGTGGAGGTTCGACTGCGCGATCGGTCAGCGACGCTCTCTGCACCGTGACGGCATCGGGTAACCACCATGGCTTGGTCGTGCCCGCTGCCGCTCACCATCGAAAGTCCACACGCCGACCGATCGCTGTCGAAGACCTGTCCTTCAGAATGCTCGACGTACCGGAACTCAAAGGCGCAATGGGCTTCGCGTCGACGTACGTTCTACGCGGGGGAACCAAGCAGCGAAATGTTCGGATGTGCGGAAACGCGGTTACCCCACCGACCTCGCGAGATATCGTGGGAGTCGGCGTGCAGAGCTTGAGCCGTTGACATCGGCCAAACAGTCGTTCTGTAGTTGCATTCAAGGTTCCCGGGCAAAGGGGACGCACCGATTCTGTTGTCGTCGCCTCTCCTCCAGTTTGATCATCGTCAGACCCCGTATATGCGGGTCCTGACGGAGATCGGAGAAGTCATGAGCGACGACCGGGCTAGCCGAATCGATCCATCCAGATTGCACTTGCTCGACATCGAGAACATGGTGTCCGGCGACGTTTCCGCTGTCCGATGCTCCGCCTGGTGGGCGGACTACGTCACCGATGTGGGTGTCGGAGAGCGTGACCAGATTACGGTCGCCGCAGCCTGGCGACATGCCGCGCCGGCATTCTTCGCCGTCCCGGCGAACGCTCGGCGTATCGGTGTCACGTCCGCGCCGGATGCCGCGGACCTCGCGTTGCTCGATTCGGTGGATGTGGGCAGGGTGGCTCACCAGCACGATGAGGTGATCATCGCGTCCGGGGACCACATCTTCGCACCGCTTGCACGCGCGCTCCGGGCTGCCGGCGTTCGAGTCGTTCAGGTCGTTGCCTCCGGCGTCGGTGTGAGCGCCGAACTGTACTGCAGCTGTGACGATCTGATCTGTCTTCGTGGATCGGACCGTGTTGTCGAGGCGCATAACGCGCATTCGACGAGCGCAGCGCGGCGTGGCCCACGTGCGTCCGAGCGCAGCTCGGGTGTCGCCGTGTTCGCAGCGCGGATGGCCGATAGTCGGCCGCAGTTACGGACTACCGATCGGGCAGCGCAATGAGCGGGGAAGGCAGCGTGACGTCCTACGACGACGAGGAGCCAACGGTCTATCCGGACGGGTCGGTCGGCGGCGGAGTCGAGCGAGGGGGTGAGGAATTGAGCGGCCAGTACGGGCCGAGTCGTTTCTCCCAGGCGCTCGTGTGGTGCGCCGGCCCGACGTACGTACGTACTGCGCCCGTTGGTACATGGACTCTGCTGCAGAGCGTCGGAGTAGCTGGTTTGTTCTCGACAATGATCGTCGCGCTGAGCGCGACGATCATTGCGGGGCTTGCCGACATGGGTCCTGTGTGGGCATCGATCGTCAGCGTCGTTGTTGCCGCCCTCTACTTTTCGTATCGCCGCCTCGTGGTGGCGACCGTGGCGTCCACCGTGTTCGCGCGGTCGCGACGAACCGGATCGCATCTCGTCAGTGTGGCCGTCATGGCGTCCGTGAGCGTGCTCACTGCCGGGACGGGTTCCTGGGTGTTCGGGATGGCGATCTTCGGGCAAGAGGTTCGCTCTCAGGTCGCGGTGAACGTGGCGATGCATCAACAAGACGACTTGAACGAGTGGTACCGCAGCCGAGAAGCCAACCGTGATGTCGCGTCGAGGATGTACGCCGAGCAACTGTCGCAGCCTGCGCAGATGCGAGACAGCCTGCAGGACGCAGTCTCCGGTCTTGAAATGCGCGAAGCCGGGGCCTGGCAAATGGTGATGTGCGAGATGACGTCTTCACCCGATTGTTTTTCCGGCACAGGCGAAGTAGGAATAGGCCCTCGGTCGGTGGCGGCCAATGAAGAGCTGGATGCTGTCACCACTGAGCGCACTTCGGCCCAGCAGCGGCTTGCCGAGTACACCGTCTTTCCGGTGCCTGCCCCCTTCGACGCAGTCCAACTTGCAACGTGCGGATACTCGAAACAGACGACCGAGTTGACGCCCTACGATTCCGACCGCTGTCAGGGCATGCTGCTGGTCGAATCGAGCGTCGACCAACTCGCCCCGGAGCACCCACCCGCGCGCTCGAGCAACGGGCTTCTCCCGCACCTCGAGGCATTCGGTTCCTTGCTGTGGAACTCCGAGAACGCGGGCCCGGTCTGGCTCGTCGTGGTCGGGCTGTTCTTCGTTCTGGTCAGCGTGGATCTCCTACCTCTGTTGTTTCTCGTGCAGAGCGGCCGACGCGGATGACTTCTAGTTACTTCAACACCTGCGACCATCGTGATGCCGATCCCGTCGGCGTTCAGCAGCATTCGGAAAGGCCACGGCCATGACAACCCCCACCCGACCGGACACGATCACTCGACCCGGCCCCATCGCACGCTTTCTACTCGGTTGCTGCGGTGCCAACTGGATGCACATCAAGGAAAAAGCGGAGCTCAACTGGTACTGCAGCCTGGGGATGTCGGTGATCGTGACCTCGATCATCTCGGGCATTTCCGCAGTGCTGCTCGCTACCACTGGCTACTCGAATCTGCCGCTGGCGCTGGTGATTGCCATCGGAGTGGTGTGGACGATCGTCGTGTTCAACGTCGACCGCCTGATCGTTTCCCGGCCGCTCACCTCGTCGCGGTGGCGGAGCAAATTCAGCCTGTTCTTCGTGCGCTTTCTCCTCGCCGCGGGCATCGCGATCTTGATGGCCGAGGGCGTTGAGCTGACGCTTTTCGACGACGAGATCTCAGCGCAGGTCGATCGAGACAACAATGCTGCAGCAGTCCGGCAGCAGAACGAGTACAACCAGGCTCGGCTCGATGCCAAGGCATCGGCAGAGCAGAGGTACAAAGAGCAAATCGAGTACCCGAACACAGCCGTCGACCGTCTCACGGCCTCGGTCGATGCCGCGACGAAACAGGTCGAGGACGCGAATCGCGTGCTCAAGTGCGAATCAAACCCGGCACCGGACTGCGAGACGGGAACCGGCATCCCGGGGCTCGGCGCAGAAGGACAAGAGGCCTCCGCTGCAGTCGCGAGAGCGAACGAAGCGCTTCAGCGAGCAGTCGCTGCGCGCCAGGACTACACGGTGATACTCAAACCATCAGGCTTCACCGCCGACCAGTTGCAAGCGTGCGGCCAAGGACCGACGAGCACTGACCTGACACAGCAGGCCATCGATACATGCCAAGCACAGATTCTGGTCAGCGAACAGGTCAACGCTGTACCGGTACCCAGCGAGGCTGACACCAGCCAGAACGGGCTACTGCGTCGGATCGTCGCGCTGTCCTCACTTGCCTCCGGAGAACACGGAACCACTATCTGGGCAGTACGCATCCTGTTGTTCATCGTGCTCGCCAGCATCGATCTGGTGCCGTTGACCGCGAAGTTCGTCGGCGGCACCACCGGTCATGACGCGCGGGTCCGCAAGGACAGCATCGACGCGAACAACGAACTGGCCGAGAAGATCAACGACTCTGTGCACGCTGTTCCACACTTCCTGGAAAAGCAGAGGGGATGGAAGAAGCCCGCGGCCGATCAACGCCGCGCGTTCTTCACCGACGTCTTCGAGAAACAAGCCGACGACATTCGGGGGCGCTGGCAATCCCCGACCAACGCCCGTGACGATGTTCTCGATGAGCCGGAGACACTCGTCGACCCGGACTCCGAACCGACGAACGGTGTCGGACCCGGATACGTCCTCCGAACGACTGACGGGGACAAATTCCAGCTCGTGGAACCACTCCCGGACGCTCGAACACGGTGGTACGACCTCTGGCTGTGCACCAGAAAAGATCGTGAGGACGAAGACCAAACGACTCGGGAGGAATACTTCGTAGCCAAGATCGGGAAAATCGATCCTGCGTTTGCGCCGGCCAAGCAGCCAGCGTTAAAAGGGCTCGAACGCGACGTTCTCGCTCGGCTCATTCCGTTGGGTCGGCACCATGTCGTCGACATAGTCAGTGGACAAGACGTGCAGCTAGACGACGATTCCGAGAGACCGTTCATCGTCATGAGGCACTACCCGCTAGGCGATATGAAGAAGTACGTGGAGGACCGATGGGGTAACGAAGTGCCGATACTTCCACTGCTGGAGTTGATCCACCAGACGCTGGAAGCTCTGCTCGTGACGCACCGCGCCGGCTTCCTGCACCTCGACATCAAGCCTGCCAACGTCCTTGTCGACTTGATCAATGGAGAACCTCACGCTGTGCTCACCGACTTCGGTATCGCCGGAGCGACCCGCGCATTCGATCAAGCAGGGTTCACCGACATGGACTCCACCTTCACCGGCACGTACAACTACGCCGCGATCGAACAGATCCTCCCGGGGCGCGGACTCGGCCATCAAACGGCACTGTGCGACCTGTGGTCAGTGGGCGCAATGGTCTATCGGCTCATCTCGGGGGCGTACCCGCGTGACTTCGCCGAGTCCCGTTGGGTCGACATGCCCCTGCTCGACAACGGCAAAGTCGACCGCCGATCGGACGAGTACCGACGGTGGCTGGAAAAGACCAGGCCTGACGCGCCCCGGCTGGACGTCATCACCCCCGGTGTGCCTACGCCGCTTGCTGATCTCGTCGAACGATGGCTATCGAACAACCCACTCGATCGAGTTGATCGCACTGCTCTGACGTTGGCCGAGGGTGAGAGCCTGTCCGACCCCGGTGCGCTGCTCGAGAACCGCGGTGACGAAGCCGTGATGTCGGACGCTCTGGCACGCCTCGGCTCGACGGTCAGGGGCATACGATGAACAAGCATCTACCACTGAGAGAGGCACGTGCGATGGTCCCCAACTCTTCGCCAGTTCCGCCCGCGAAGATCGGGATCCGCGAGGCACTGCGTACCCGGATAGCCTGCGCTGCGTTGTGGATCGTTTTCGTCGCTGTGCTGGTCTTCGGTGTGGGGAGAATCGACTTCGTCCGTGACAACGCCGCACTGGCAGTCTTTCTCGTGGGAAGTGTTGTCCCACTGATGGTGTGGCGGTTTGCTGGTATTGGCATTTCAGACCTGAAGTATCGCCGCGAACGTGGGCAAGGGCTTGGGTCCCAGGCCGGTGCTTCATGGACCGATCGCGAGGAACAGACAGAACACGATCCCTTCGATCCTGTGGCGCAATCACAGGCCGCCTCCCCCCGCCGCGACGATCGGAATGACATGTCTCGCAACCTGTTCGACTTCCACGATGAACGCCGTCCGGAGCGAACACCGGCACCGCAACCGTTCGGTCCCGACCGGGTGCTACGGCAAGCGAGTCCGGACGATTTCAGTGCGCCTCGTGCAACGGTCAACCCGGACAGCCTGACCGTCACCCGTCACGTTCCACTCGGCGGTGAAACCGACTCTGTGCAAAGCGAAATGACCGATATCGGTGTGCCCCCTGCGTCTCGCGTAATCGATCGTGGCGAGCCCAGTACGAGTACGAGCACCCGAGGCGGAGCCCTTGACCGGTTGTTCGGCCGATCGACGGACCGGATCGATACCGAGGAATCGACAGTAGGTCGAATACTGTCGTTTCCCGGCGGCGGCGGTGGCGCACTCTTCTTCGACGCCGACAGCGCGACGGACGCCGGCCCGCGCAAAGAAAATCAGGACTGGGCGATCCTCAGCGGGTCTTTGCTGGGTATAGCCGATGGGGTCGGCGGGCGGTCTGCCGGCGGTCAAGCATCTCGCGCTGCGCTGCGGGCAGTCCGCGATGCGATCGAGGAAGACGGCATGAGTCTGGCGTCGGCGGTTACGCGTGCGAACACCGACGTCCGCGCGCGCCAGGACGACGACCCCGCGGATCGAGGAAGAGCAACGACTCTGGATATCGTTCACTTGGATGAAACCGGCTATCTGTACGGCGCCCATGTCGGTGACAGCCGCGTCTACATTCTTCCTGCGCGAGGTCGGCGACTGAGAAGATTGACGGCAGACCATTCGACCGGCAACACGCTCACACGCAGTATCGGTGGTGCGCGGTCGGTCACGCCCGATGTGTGGGCCCACGAGGCAGAACCAGGCGACATCGTGCTCGTCGCCACGGACGGTCTGTGGAAAGGCTCACTGCACGAGAATGACATCGAATCAACGTTGGTGGAGGCGCGACAACGCTCCACGATTCACATCGCAGAACGCCTCGTTGAGATTGCCAAAACCGGTGCGACCGACAACATCACAGTGATCGTGGGCCGAATCCAGCGCGCGTGAACTACAGAATCCATCGGTTCTGTTCGTGAAGGCCGTAGCGCGTCATGCTTTCCTCGACCGAGGAGGAAAGCATGACTGCTCTGATCATCATCGCAGCACTGGTCGCTACAGCCGCTGTCATTGCGAAAGTGGTTCGGACCCAACGCGCACAGGGCACTTTCGCGGGGAACGCTCCTCGCGCCGTCTCCAAGACGGTGCAGGAGCGTCTTCGGGTTCCTCTACCCACCCCCGAAAACGTTAGTGTCCGGGTTCTGGACAAGATCGTGAGCGGTGCGATCGGCACCGCTCGAACGAAGTTCATGCCGGTAGGCGTGCTCCTCGAACTCGCTCCGGAGATGTATGAACGCGTCGTGCCGATCTGGGTGCAGTTCTCCCGTGAACTGGGAGAAGATCTCGCCGCCCGTGCTGAAGCAGAATCGTGGAACTACTCCGGCGTTGCGTTCTCCCTCCGCGCAAACCCGGCTCTCGGCCGACGAGATGTCGAGGTAGTACTTCGCTATCCCGACGGCGACGACTCTCCGACCGACCAAGTCGGCGACGTCCCTCGCCGACCGCGCGGCGAGGACGACATCACCGATGTCGCGCCGGGTGACGCCTCCGAGCTGTGGTTCGCCGATCTGCCCGACGGTCGACGCGTCGCTCTTCGCAAGGGTCGGCGCTACGTGGTCGGCGCATCCTCCACATCCGACATTGTCGTTTCCTCGCGGACCGTCTCACGGGCACACGCTGCCCTGCGCTGGCATCCCGCCGCTCAGGTGGTCGAAGTCGAAGATCTCGACAGCACCAACGGCACCTGGCTCGACAACAGCCGGGTGGCCCCCCGCGAACCGAGGGCGGCGACGTCCGAGTGCGTGATCCGACTGGGAAAGCACGACCGGATACGTCTGGTGAAACGAAGTGCCTCGGGGGCGTCGAGATGATCGCCGACATGCTCGCGACGCTGTCCGTACTGGCGCTCACAGTTCTCGCCCTCCTGCGGGTACACACGGAAGCGGTGGCGACTCGACCAGCAGGTGGCGGCGCACCCGGTTTCAGCGGCGGGCAGAGTTCCAGCGACCTCGCGGCTCTTGGGGGACCTCCCGCGCTGGTGCTGACTGCAGCAGCCCAGCTGGGTTGGTCCGTGCAGCATTCGTTGCTCTACGTCGCGGCGGCAGCGGTGGTTCCGATCGTGTTGTGTGCGTTCGTTCGGCGCGTTGTGGGCGCATCCGCCTCCCTCGTGATCCCAGTCGCCGCCTGGACCCTCACGTGCCTCGGTGCCGTGACGGCGGAGAGGCTCTATCCGGGTAGCGGCGTCGACCAGGCGCGGTGGGCCTTGGTCGGGGTGGCCGCGTTCCTCGTCGCTGCGTGGATCGGCAGTACGTGGAACACCACCGCTCGCTCGATCACGGGGACAGGCGTAGCGGTCGCAGGTTGTGTCGCACTGACGCTTCCCCTCATGCCCGGGATCGGCGTACTAGTCAACGGTGCCCCTGGTTGGATATCTGTCGGGCCCTTCGTCGGACAGACGGGCGATCTGGCCAGAATCCTGATCATCATCGGATTGGGATCGATGCTGTATGCCGCAGGACCAGCGCTGCGAGCGGGAAGGGTTACGCCCGCGTTGCTAGCCTGCTGGCCGGTCGCCTTCGCCGCGGCCCTCGGTGGCTACGCATCCGACCTCGGTCCGGTACTCGTGCTCACCGGTGCAGTAGCAGTCATGCTGATCGTGTGCGGCCCGCCACCGCGCGTCTGGATCGGATTTACGGCCGTCGGTACAGTCCTCGTCGTCGCAACCTTTTTCGGTGTGGGAAAGCTCCGCGCCCGCATCGACCAGATGTTGAACCCCATCACGTCCGACGGACAGCTTCAGAACACAGGCGCGGCACTTCGGTCGTTCGCGACCGGAGGCTGGCTCGGCACCGGCTTCAACAACGGATCCCCGCTCGACGTCGCCAACGTAGAGAACGACTTCGTCCTCGCCGGCATCGGAGAGGAACGGGGAGCGATAGTGGTCATAGCAATCTGTTGCCTATTCGGTGCCTTGGTCACCGCCTGCTGGCTGTCGGCAATCCGTGCCACCAGCGCAGGGCCACGCCTGATCTCGACCGGCCTGGCAGCCATGGTGTCCGTGCAAGCCCTGTACGTCACGCTCGCCACCATCAACAAGGTGCCTGTCACGGGGATGGTCGTCCCGTTCCTCTCCAACGGAGGAAGCTCGCTGACCTGTATGTGGATCGCCGTCGGGCTTATCGTCGGCATCGGATCCCACCGCTGGCGGCCGGTTCCAAGCGTCCCCGAACTCCGCGTTGTCGCACGCGTCGACCGAACGAAGTGGGCGATCCTCGGACTGTGGTTGATCGTCATCACTTTGGTTGCCTGGCAAACCGTCGTACCCGAAGTTCCCGCACGAACCGCAGCCCAGGATGCCGCGTCACGAAACCCCGGCCCGGTTGTCTTCCGCGACGGGACGCCGTTCCTCGTCCCATCGACGATGCGTGACGCGACCACCGATGCCGACGTGCAAACCCGCACCCTGGAGTCGTCGATACCGCAGCTCAACGGAGACATCGACGCCGCCTACTTCGTCGCCACGAACATGAGCGCCGGCACTTGCTTACGACCATGGCTGGAACACCTTGTTGTGAAGAAGGCATGCGAATCACCGACAATGGTCACCTCCCTCGATTCAGCGGTCCAGACCGCTGCCCGCGACGGTCTCGAAACCCGCGGATACGAAGGGGACGTCGTAGCCTTGGACCTCAAGGACGGCAGTATCCTCGGCCTCTACTCACACCGCTCGGACCAACACTCCTATGACGCCGGCTACCCGGCGGTGTATTCGCAAAGCGCACCGGGATCGACGTTCAAAACCATCGTCGCAGCCAGCGCCCTGAGCGCAGGACAGAACACCACCACGCCGGTTCGCGACGAATACACACCCCCGGGCGGGGTCGGCATCGTCCACAACGCCGGCAACATCGAAGGCGGCGGCGATCTGACCCAGGCACTTGCGGAGTCCAGTAACACCGCATTCGCCGAGATCGCCATCCGAACCGGTCTGCAGTCGATCACCCAGATGACCGCGGTGCTCTCCGCCGATTCCGCCGACTTCCCGACTCACCCCGGCATCGTCGTGGGAGGCGTCGGCGACGACCCAGATGCGCTTGCGCGCACGGGATTCGGTCAGCAGGACGTCCGCGCATCACCGTACGAAATGGCCGTGGCGGTGGGCCGACTCGCGACGAACGGAGCACTACCCCGCGCGCGGGTGCAGCTAGGGCAATGCACAGACGACCAGCTGGATGTCGACTCCGTTACGTCGCCACCGGCAACCGCACTCGTTCTCGACAACCCGGTTACCGGACCCGTGCTCGACGGTATGCGGGCGGTCGTGCAGGACGGACACGCAGGCGAGCTCGGGATTCTCGACATGCCGGTCGCCGCGAAGACCGGCACCGCGGATGACGACCGCGGTTCCTACGACGGCTGGGTAGTCGCACTCGCGCCGGCAGAGAACCCCGAAATAGTCATCGCCGTCCGAATCTTGGGCGGTGAACAGTCGCCTCGATCCGGTGCAGCGGATGCCGCTCCCGTCGCAGCCGAGGTAGCGGTGGCGGCAATCGACGCAGTACGAGAAGATATCGGCCCGTGTCGCAAACCACAAGGAACGCAGGGAAAATAGTTCATGACGGCAACGAATTACACCACGGTCGAAGTGTGGGCCTCGGACATCGTCAAGTACCGAGATGACGGTGCGAACAACAGGCGCGTCCCCGTCGTAAGGTTCAGCCCGCCGAAACAGGTCGGACCTGCGATCCAGCTGGAGGAAGGGGACCGCCTCGAAATCGGTAGGCCCACCAAGAACGTCACCGACGGATACAGACGACTAGATGTGCCGGATGCACATAAGGCGTTCTCTCGGAACAGTTTTTTGATCACGGAGAGGGCGGACGCGACGCAGGTTAGGACCAAGCAGCGCGGAGGCTGCCATATCCAGTGGTGGGGTCACGCAACCGCTAGAGCGCTGAGAATGAACGAGAATTTTTTCGTGACAACGGACCCCACGTCGTTCCGAGTCGATTGCTCGGGACCGTTGGAACGCGGTCAAACGACATCCCACGAGCAGGCAGTCTGGGTGCTCGTACATCCGGGCAGGGTGCATCGGTTGCCACCGACGTCCCCGAACTATGTTCCGGGCGAATTAGAAACCGGTCTCACAGCCGGAGAAGACCCGACTGACCAGTACTTCTACCCAAAGGTCGTGCCGGGGACCAAGGCGCATCGGGAGTATCTGGCCGCACTCGATCTAATCGAATGGCACTTCAGCGATCTTCTGGAGTGGCCGCCGCGTTTCGAGCCTTCGGCGAGCAGGCCCGGGCTCTCTGGCGAGCGTCAGAAGGTGCTGCTTTTCCGTCACGCCCTGACCCAAGTCGGGCACCACGTCGATGCCGACGCCATTCACGCTCTCCCGGATTCGTTTCTACAGTGGATCGTCGCGCACAACATGCTGTCGTTCCACGATCATCGGCAAGACTCGCGCCTGGGATCGCTCGACTAGAGCGATCCCCGATCACTGTCCGGGCGTATCGCCGTGTTCTGTCAAGAATGCGGGCGAAACACACTGACTCGGCACGGCTGTACGACCGCAGTGATCAGGGCGTCCGCCAAGGTGGGATCGCTCGCAGGAAGCGATCCCACTGCAAGCACCAGCCTGTTATTTCGAGTGACGTCTCGCGCCGCCCACGTTTCCGGGAACGCTGCCATGTCGTCCTGACCGTCGGCCGACTCGGCTGCACGATTGGTCGTCCGCGCTCCGCCGTCGAACGCCGGCCGAACCACACACCCAGACGCGAGCATTACAGCCAAGCACACCTTCGCAACTACCTCGGCGCGTCCGGACCGGGCTACGAGCTGCTGGGACGCCGCCTCTATCAGATCAAGAAACTCCTGATCTCCGTCGCCGAGTGAGGTCAAATATTCGTGCCACGGCTGCGCGTACGGACGTTCGGTCAACGCGACTCGTCGAGCGCGTGCGAGTTGCTGTTCGAGGACGAGATCAACGGTAGCGCGGCGCAGTTCGATCGGACCCCGAACATCAACAGCGTGAACCCGAATAGTGTTGTTGCTGTGGGCCGCTACCGGATCCCGTGAGACGTGGGAATGGATACGAAAGTTTTCGGTTCCGGTGTGGATCACAGTGCAATCGTCCCCGGCCGAGTCGGTGCTCAACAGGATCGATGAGTTCTGCTCAGCAATTCACGACGGGTCACTGTTGTTGTCACGTGCGCGACGTCGAGGGTCGTTCAATCAACTACGCTGGGTGGGCAATCCTCTTGCAGGGCTATGGGGCGGGGCTGCGTAACTGTGTCGAGCGACGGCTTCCCCGCCTGGCGGCAAACCAGCTCCAAACCGGGTTGTCGAGCGATGCAGTTCGATCAGGTACTTGGCAAGCCCGGCGAGCTCGTCGCGGAGACGCAGAGACCGAGACCAAGGGGCGGTCACCTGCTAGCTAGATGCCTGCGATCACGTCGTCGCGAAGCGCGTCGGACGACTTAGTGAGGCTCTGTGCTGCGGCAGCAAGTGCTCCTGAGATCAGTCTGAGCTGGTTCCCTTCAGCAGGTTGCCCAGCCTCGGTAGCTGCAGCGTAGGTGTCGAGAACGAGAGCTAGGCGAGCCAGTTCTTCCTGCGTTTGCGCAAGGTCTCGCTTGGTGCCGTCCAGTGTGGACTGCAGAGATTGAATGCGGAGGCCGGCGTCGTGGATCGTAGAACTGGCCTGGTCCAGCGAACTGGTGAGCGTCATGCCCGCGAGAATACATCGCGAATACGAGGTCGAAATGGGAGCTATCAACGCTGTTGGTGGCGGAGCGGCCGCGCCGTGGGCTATCCAAGGTTCGAGTAACTGATGGGTTCGTGGCCGTCCTCTGGCCAGGCAAGCGCAATGTATTTCTGGACGTCTGTCGAGGGTCTATCGAAGCGGTATGAAGCAGGTTGTACCGTCGCGCTGTTCTCGGGCACCCCAAGGCCGAGGTTCAGATTGAGTGCCCCGAATTGAACTGTTGCACCGCATACCTCGTCGTCAATTGTTTGGTTGATGACGCCGATGGATTCTGGCGTGCCCTTGGGATCGACTCGGTGCCTTCGAGCGTGCAGTCCCCATCGATTAGGGAACAACGCTCCGCGCCAAAGAATATCATGGAGCGCAACCCCTGGTTGTGTCCTGACTGACTTGAGGGGTGTGCCGGCCGCACCGAAGGAGCGTGAGGCCACGCCCCCGAGAACGAGTTTGAGGAGCCAAAGTTGTAGTCGTGGTCCACTGAGAAGGAGGAAATGATCGTCGGCCGGCCCCAGGAAAGGTGCTGTCGTGCTCGCCAAGGACAACTGCATGTCCCGTACTGCCTGAAAGAACTGTCCTGCAATGGAATCCAAAGGTGACAATGCATTGTTGTGGTGCTCACAGAGGATCTTCGAGGCTAGTGCTTTTGTGCCTACCGATTTCGATGCTCCATGCAGCCACGGTGCGCCGCTGAGCATGGGTGCTTTTCCGTCGATGTGCAGCTGCCGGTGAATGTTGGCACTGATCCAATGCTCTCTACTGATCTTGTCGGAACAGTCTGCTCCTGCCTGGCCGAAGCACTCGGGGTGTGCGTAGCCAGTGCGAGCATCGTTCAGGAGGGGTGGCGGTTCCGAGACGATCCAGCGACCGGCTGCAGTCGCATGGCAGGACCGCGTCCGCCGGCGGGATCCGCAGAGGCAGGCGTCCTCGAGATCGGGTCCCACCCGTTTGGTACTCCGCTTGTATCCGGAGGAGGTGAAGACGGAGTCGTCGAGAAGAGGAAAGGGACGGGGCACCTGAGCGATCCTATTCCGGCATTGGCTTCGGACAGGGCGCACCCGGTCCCCGGCACCGAGTGCGCCGGGGACAATTGCGGCCGCTGCCGGGTTGCGTCTTGTCGATAGATGTGATCCCAAACGCTTTGTTTATCAACGTGTTTCGATGACTCCTACGTCTTCCAGTGCAAGTGTTTCGATGGTAGATTCAGAGGCGTTCTGTTGATCGGCGGACTGACCATCCGTCACCCGAATTGAGAGGCTGAAATCTGCCATGACATCGATCGTCGATTCAGTGTTGCCAGTTGCGTCCGTGCTCGAGGTGGTCTTCGACAACGGGTCTCTAGGGGGTGCTGACTGGTCGAACCGGGCCGTCGTGCTCGAGGCCTTGCCAGAGCCCCTGGTTGCGGGATACCCCGCAGAGGGGGCCTATGTGCAGATAAGTGATGGAAGCGGCGGTATCGCCGCGTCGGGATGGTTCTCGGTGGACGAGCGCAATGCCACCGAGACCCATGCAAGCGTTGCTGTCGTGTGGCGTGAGCCGTTGATGGCCGTCGAGCACACCTACAAGAGCTGGACGGGGTTGGTGCGTACACGTGACATCTCACCGGTCACGGTGTCACCTGGGGCCGCTCCCGCGTGGTTCGGTGAGTATGTGCGGCCGATCCACGAACGGGCCGCCGTCGAACGGACCTTGCAGGCCGTACGCGAGAGCGCCAATACCGAGCGTGCGAACCATCGCGAGTGGGTCAGGCGGATGAGCGAGTCCGCGTGCGAATGGGCGGACGAGAACAGTCTGTGCAGCGAGTTCGAGAGGTTCTGCGAACAGTGGGGGCTCGAAGGCCGAGAACGTGACTTCGATGTAGAAGTGAATGTCACGGTTGCATTAACAATGACGCGATCGGCGCGTAGCCAAGAAGATGCGGACGAGGCCGTAGATCTCGACGATGTACGGCAGCATCTACGAGACAATTTCTCGTATCTCGATGTGAATTTCACTGTGGGTGAGTAGTAGTCGCACGGGAAGTGGGGTACGCGCAGCGTGCCCCACTTCCCGGTAGCGGTCTACTTGGTCGGGGCGCGCAGCGGTCCGAAGGTGTACTAAATGCGAAAGATGTTGGAAGACAACCAAGATAGGTGATCCGTTGGCCGTTGGCGCGCAGCGCCCGGCAAGGAAAGACCGCAATAGGCCGCCTTGGCGGCCGGCTTCTGGCGGTGGGCGCGCAGCGCCCACCAGAGC
>NZ_NPFX01000016.1:0-879 GCF_002259335.1 Rhodococcus sp. 14-2483-1-1
GGGGTGTTCGGTGAATCCGGGATCAGGGTGTCGAGTTCGAGATCCTCCGCGGTCAGCGAGTCCTCGATCGCCCCGGTGATCGGATCCGACGGGACCGTCCGCGGGGCGTCGGCGCGATTGTTGGACGGCAGGTACGACAGCAGATCCCGCACGTAGTCGAGCGCGTCGTGCTCGCCGGAGGCGACGTAGTGCGCGACCCCGGACTTCTCCATGTGTGTCTTCGCGCCACCGAGCTCTTCCATCGTCACGTTCTCCCCGGTGACGGTTTTGATGACGTCGGGGCCGGTGACGAACATCTGACTGGTGCCGTCGACCATGACCACGAAATCGGTCAGGGCCGGGGAGTAGACGTGTCCACCGGCGGCGGGGCCCATGATCAGCGAGATCTGCGGGATCACCCCCGACGCGCGGACGTTGCGGTGGAAGATCTCCCCGTACAACCCGAGGGAGACGACCCCTTCCTGGATGCGGGCACCGGCACCTTCGTTGATTCCCACCAGCGGGCGTCCGGTCTTGACCGCCAGGTCCATGACCTTGACGATCTTCTCGCCGTAGATTTCCCCCAACGAGCCACCGAAGACGGTCGCGTCCTGGGAGAACACGCACACATCGCGGCCGTCGACGGTGCCGTAGCCGGTGACGACACCGTCACCGAGGGGCCGATTCTCGCCCAACCCGAAATTCTGGGACCGGTGCCGCGCCAACGCGTCGAGCTCGACGAACGAGCCCTCGTCGAGCAATGCCGTGATCCGCTCGCGTGCAGTCAACTTGCCCTTCGCGTGGACCCGCTCCACCGCCGCCTCACCCGAGGGATGCTCCGCACCCGCGAGACGTTTACGAAGATCGGCCAATTTACCCGCAGTGGTATGGATATCGGGT
>NZ_NPFX01000026.1:0-875 GCF_002259335.1 Rhodococcus sp. 14-2483-1-1
CAGGTCACCGTGCTCGACAAGCTCACCTACGCAGGCAACAAGGCATCCCTCGAGCCAGTCGCCGACCGCATCGACTTCGTGCACGGCGACATCGCCGACGCCGACCTCGTCGACCGCCTCGTTCGCGAGACGGATCTGGTCGTCCACTTCGCCGCCGAATCGCACAACGACAACTCGTTGACCGACCCGTGGCCGTTCGTGCACACCAACGTCATCGGCACCACCACGTTGCTCAATGCGGTCCGCGAACACGACGTCCGCTACCACCACATCTCCACCGACGAGGTCTACGGCGATCTCGAGTTGGACGACCCGGCACGCTTCACCGAATCGACCCCGTACAACCCGTCGAGCCCGTACTCCTCGACCAAGGCCTCCAGTGATCTGCTGGTACGCGCCTGGACGCGATCGTTCGGGGTCCGCTCCACCATCTCCAACTGCTCCAACAACTACGGCCCCTACCAGCACGTGGAGAAGTTCATCCCGCGTCAGATCACCAACATTCTCAGCGGCTCCCGCCCCAAGCTCTACGGTGCCGGGCAGAACGTGCGCGACTGGATCCACGTGGACGATCACAACAGCGCCGTCTGGGCCATTATCGACGGCGGCCGCATCGGCGAGACCTACCTCATCGGAGCCGACGGCGAAGCGAACAACCGCACCGTCCTCGAGGCGATCCTCGAAGAGACCGGCAACGCACCCGACGCCTTCGACTTCGTCACCGACCGCCCCGGTCACGATCTGCGCTACGCCATCGATTCGACGAAGCTCCGCACCGAATTGGGTTGGACACCAACCTATGTCGACTTCCGGGCCGGCTTGAAGGCAACCGTCGACTGGTACCGCGACAACGAGCAGTGGTGGCGACCGCAGAA
>NZ_NPFX01000027.1:0-162232 GCF_002259335.1 Rhodococcus sp. 14-2483-1-1
CGAATTGGGTTGGACACCAACCTATGTCGACTTCCGGGCCGGCTTGAAGGCAACCGTCGACTGGTACCGCGACAACGAGCAGTGGTGGCGACCGCAGAAGGACGCTACCGAAGCCGTCTATGCGGCGAAAGAGTCCGTACTGCCCTGAAACATGGACTAGCTGCTGCGTGACATTCGGTGGCGCAGAAGCAGATACACCGCGCGGCGCATGAACGACGTCATCAGAGCCTTGGCGTTTCCGATGCGTACGTCGCCGTTGGACAGCAACGTCGGATCGCTTGCCTGCAGTGAGCGGTGGAAGTCCGCAGCCTGACGGGCCTGCTGGGTGGCCAGCTCGACGCTCCACTGTCCCGAGTTGATGCGGAACGACGCCAGTGGCTGTGGGATGGCGACGATGTCGCCGCGCAGGGCGACCGCGATGAAGGTGGCCTGGTCGATCAGGTAGGGGTGGCTGTTGTCCCACAGTCCGATGTCGCGTAGCTCCGACAGCTTCATCATCACGCCGCCGGGCTCACCGAAGATGTTGGCGCCGGCTCGAACTGCAGTTCTGGCCGCTACTCGCCCCGACACCCTTCCCTGCAGTCCGCCGAGCCCGCGGGCGGCGATGACCGTCTTGCCGTAGGCGTCGATGAGGGTGCGCTGCGAGGCGACCAGAACGGCGGCCGGGTTGTCGTCGAATGCCTGCACCTGGATGGCCAGCGCGGTGGGCGCGATGGTGTCGTCGCCGCACACCAGTTTGATCAGATCGCCCGTGGCCTCCTCGGTGACGCGGTTCCAGTTGGCCTGTGCGCCACCACCGGCCGGGGTCGTCAGAACACGGATGCGGGGGTCGTCGAACTTCTGCGCGACGGCGAGGGTGTCGTCGGTCGACGAGTGGTCGGCGATGACTAGCTCGAAGTCGGTGAACGTCTGGGCGAGAATCGAATCGATGGTCTCGGCCAGGTATTCGGCGTTGTTGTACGCCGGGACGACGACGGAAACACGGGGGGTCATGGTGTGGGGGCCTGGCTCTTTCTGCGGAACGAGAAGTCGCGGTAGCCGAAGAAGCTGACGACTGCCATCACTGCTGTGACGACCAATTGTGAAGGGATGGGCGGGAAGTGGAGCACGGATACGGCGATGGTCATCAACGATATGTTCGCGAGGAACGCGCCGAAGTTGACGACGAAGAACCGCAGCAGATCGCGCAGGAAGTGCCCGCGCACGCGGAACACCAGGTAGCGGTACATCGCGAACGCGCACAGCACGTTGCACAGATAGCCGAGGACGATGGCGGCGTGGTAGCCGTACTGCTCACCGATGAGCAACTGCCACAGGATGAACCACGCGGTGCCCAACCCGGTGTTGACGCCGCCGACGAGCAGGAATGCGATCTTCTGATTCTTGACGATGCGCATCAGCGGCCCGGGCGCACCGCTCATGCCGGCCGGGGGAGCGGGAGTCTGCGGCTCGGTCATCGACCGACCGCCAATGCTTGACGCGTCGCGAACAAGGTCGACGCGATGCCTGCGGGCAACGTTCGATGGGTGCGACGATCGATTTCCGGCCAGACCGTAGACCGCAGTCGCAGATCGCGACCTTGGAAGGCGGCGAGGGGAGATGCCGCGAGCACCACGTTCGGCCGTCGGCGAAAGACTGTTCGGCACGCTCCGAGGATCGAACCGATCGTGACGGCCTCGCCCGAGGCGAAGATCTTGACCGTCGGCGAAAGTTGTTGCTCGGCAGACATCTCGAGGGTGTCGGCCACCATTTCGGCCGCGTCGGACACGTAGAGATAGTCGCGCAGCGTATCCATCGGTACAAAGATGGATACGGGCGACGCCATCAGGTATCCGCGACACAGGTGCGAGATCAGGCCTTGCGGTTTCGCGAGATTCTGTCCCGGGCCGTAGAGGTTCGCGAAGCGGCCGATCACCACATTGATGCCGGTGCGCACCCCGAAGTCGGTGGCGATCGACTCGGACTGCAGCTTCGCGAAGCCGTAGTCGCCCAACGGAACCGGCTGCGTTCCTTCATGATGCGGCGCTCCGAGTGCGCCCGCGTACACGCCCCCTGCGGACGAGGCGAGGAAGACCGTTCCGGTGTCGGCGCGATCGGCGGCTACTGCTTCGATGCGCGAGAGGACTGTGCGAATCAGCTCGTTCTCCTGAGCGAATTGCGCTGCGCTGGTGCCGTTCACACCCGCGCCCGCGGCCCAGATCACGTTCCACGCACCGTCGTCGAACGAGTCGAAGAATTCCGAACAGCGTTGCAGCAGAGCTTCTTCGGCCAACGCCCTGTTCGTCCAGGGGATCGTACTGGTGTGCACGTGATGCCCGCGGCGTTGCACCTCCCGGGTCGCTGCTGCGCCGAGTAGGCCGCCGCTGCCGACGATCCAGGTGTGCGTCGCGGTCACGTCGACGGTGTGTTGTCGGTCGACTGTGAATTCTCGACTGATTCTGCAGGCGCGGTGCGCCCGAGTGGGCCGTTTCCGGGATCGGTGACGATGAGGTACGGCGGCTTACCCATGGCGGTCTTGACGTTGACGCCGACGTATTCGGCCACTACTCCGAGTGAGAACAGGGTTGCCCCGAAGCCGAACAGCAGGATCACCATCGTCGATGCCCAGCCTCGCACCTCGGCACCCGAATCGAACACGAAGTACGAGATCAGCACGTAGGCCACCAGAATCAGGCCGAGCAGGGCGAAGGCGAGGCCGATGAAGCTGACCATCCGCAGTCCCTTGGTGCCGCTCGAGAGCACCATCCGCCAGAAGTGCGAGAGCAGTGTCCGCAGTCGGTAACCCGATCGACGATCCACTTCCTCCCGCAATGCCACCGGACTCGTCGAGACGTCGCCTGCGATCCACCCGAGAGCAATGTCGAGGTAGGCCTCGGAACCGGCATACGCGGCGACGGAACGACCGACTTCACCGAGCACCAGGCGGTAGCTCTGGTAGTCGACGGTGTTGTCCCCGGCCAGAGCTTTGGCAATCAGCCACTTCGAACCGCGGGAGGCGGCGTTACGCCACAATCCGTGCGGCGCGACATTGGTGGGCTTGGCGTAGACCACGGTGGACTGCCGGTCGAGGGCGGTATCGAGCATGCCGCCGATGGCCGCCGGGTCGTGTTGACCGTCCTCGTCCATCGTGACGATCCACTCGCCGCCACTCGATGCCATACCGGCCAGCGTGGCTGGGTGTTGGCCGAAGTTGCGACTGAGCCATACGCCGCGAACGAACGTGTGCGCGGCGGTGAGCTGCCGAATGACGGCAGCGGAGTTGTCGGGTCCGTGATCGAAGACGAGCAGAACCTCTTCGACGATCATCGGCCGGCCGAGGGGAGTGTGCACCACTTCGGTCAACGGAATGATCTCGTCCATCAACGCGCTGAGTGTCCGCTCGCCCTGATAGACCGGAACCACAATGGAAATGCGGTGCGGATCAGCAGCAGCGTCGTCGGACATCACGAGGGCTTACCCTATCTGGGTCGTTCCGCAGGCTCTACTCCCGTCCTTATCTGCTGGACGTCGTACTGCCGAGCTCCGGAGAACTCGAGCTTCTGCGCCGTCGCACATCGAGCACCACCAGGCCGATCAGCACCAGCACTCCGCCTGCCATCGCGGCCAGTCCGAGGCGTTCGCCCGGCGGCCGGAAGGTGATCTCGAGGTCCGCGTTGTCGGTGCCGGGCGGCAGGTCGACGTACAGGAAGATGTCGGCCAAGCCCTTCGTCTGCAGTTCTTCACCGTTCAGCGTGGCGGTGTACCCGGGCCAGGCCAACCGCGAGAAAACGACGCTGCCGCCGTCGGGTGCACTGACGTCGACGTGCTCGGAGTCGGCGTCGGAGCTGCGGGGTTCGGCTGTGGCGTCGACCGTCGCGACGACGCGTCCGGACGTCGAGGGAATCAGCCCGTCGACACGTTCGAGGACGAAGACCTGGCGAGCCGCCTCGGGAGTGGGTGCGGTCACCCACTGCCAGCCTGCGGGCGCGGGTTGGGAATCCGCGAACGGATACTGCAGCTTCTGCAGAACGACGCGGTCCAGTTGCATCAGGTCCGCGTAGGTCTTGCCGGTGTACGGCTCGATCTCGAACAGTCGGCCGAAGGCATCCGTGCAGGTCGATCCTTCGTGCTCGAAGCACAGCAGATTGGCGAAATCGAGGTAGCCGACGGGGGTATAGGCGTTGACGTAGTCCAGGCCCATGACCTTGGCGGAGTTGCCGTACACCTGGGAGTGCCACGGAAGCTGGGGGTCGTCCGGCCCGTTGGCCTGAGTTTCGGTCAGAGCGCGGCTGCCGAGTTGCAACGTCGAGCCCTGCCATTGTGGGAACTGCGCCTTCGCTTCGGACTGAGATGCGGGCAGCCACCATTTGTCGAACGGCGGCTCGTAGGTGGCCACCTGGTACATCGCAACCGGCGCGATCGTGACGAGGAGCAGCGCTGCCGTCGCCCGGGTGGAGAAGCGGTGGGCCAGCAGCAGCGCGAGTGCGCCGACGAGCAGGATCGCCAGCGCGGCGAGGATGTGGCGGCCGAAGAACTCCGGTCCCGAGGAGCCGGCGCGTAGCAACAGCACCAGTGTCAACAGACCGGCCGCGAGCAGCCGGGGCCGCAGCTTGTCGAGAGTTCCGTATCGACTGATCAGGGTGACCACGAGAATCAGCGCGACGATGGCGACGAAGGGAAGGATGCGCGCAGGCCAGCGGATGGGGCCGATGTCGCTCGGCCCGGCTGTGAAGACCAGTGCGAACGTCAACAGGATCAGCGGTGCGGCCAGCTCACGCAAGGCCGCGGGCACCCGACGCCACGCGATGAACGCGAGCGCGGGGACGACGAACCAGGCGATGTAGGTGACCGGCGACTCGGTGGTCTCGCCCGCCCACGATTCGATACTCGTCACGGCCGTGGGGATGCTTGCGGTCAGCGATTCCGACCACGGTGCCGTCAGGAAGTTGTCGTTGAACGTTCCCTCGTCGCCGCTGCGCCAGGTGACCGCCGAGGTCAGTACTCCAGGGAGGAAGGTCACAGCCCCACACGCGGCCGCTGCGATGCCGACACTGCACACCTTCAGAGCGGGTCGCCACAGGCGCTGGAACAGGCGTTCGCCGATCGCGACGGAGCCGATCATCACGCCGGCCATCACCGCAGCGTGTACGTAACCCACGCTGATGGCCAGGTAGAGGAACACGAACGGCACGATGGGGCCGCTGCGGCCGCGGGCGTATTTCACCGAGCTCGCCCACGCGTTGGTGATGTACGCGGTGCCGATGAGTGCGGTCACCCACGAGGTGTTCTCGAAGAACAGGGTGAAGCCGACGAACGGTGCACTCGCGCCCGCGACGGCGGCCCAGTTGGCGCGCGCTCCGTAGGTGAGTGCGACGCGATAGACGCCCCAGGCCAGCAGGATCGAGAAGCCGAGTTTGACCACCGTTGCGAGCAGTACCAGGTTGTCGACGGACGGCGAGATGTAGTTGATCGCCATCTGCACCGGGTTCCACAGGCCGCCCTGGCCTTCGACGGGATAGTTGCCCGCCATCCACTGATCGAGCACGAGGGACGGAAAGTGGCCGTCGCGTATGATGCGCCCGAGCTGAAGCCAGTTGGGAATGGCTCCGGATTCGGTGTCGTCGATGTAGAAGAAGCGCGGGTCGACGCTGAGAATCAAGAGATAGCCCAACACGACGACTGCGGCGATCGCCGCGCCCCATACGAGGCGCTCTCGTTTGCCGTCGGGCAGAGAGCCGCTCGTCATCTGGGTATCCGTGGTGGGCAAAGTCAACTCCGTGAGTTCGGGCAAAGACACCCGACTCTAGCTCTCGAGGTGCCCGGTAACCGAAACGTCGAGTCCTCCACGACGCCGGTGTCTGCGGCAATGCGGCTATTGCGAGTGATCACTCTCTAAGTTAGAGTTTCGTCATCCTATGACGGAGGTCACATGAACGCGAACATTCCTTTCGACGTCGTCATCACCGGCGGCACCGTGTACGACGGATCCGGCGGCCCGGGAGTGCGAGCCGATGTGGGCATCGTCGACGGCGTCGTGCGGGCCGTGTCGGCCACACCGCTCGAGGCGGGCGCGACGACCGAGGTGGTCGATGCCACCGGCAAGTGGGTCACGCCGGGCTTCGTGGACGTACACACCCATTACGACGCCGAGGTGCTCGTCGGGCCGGGCCTCGAAGAGTCCGTCCGGCACGGGGTCACGACGGTTCTGCTGGGGAACTGTTCGTTGTCGACGCTCTACTCCACCCCGGTCGACATCGCAGACCTGTTCAGTCGGGTCGAGGCGCTGCCGCGCGATCATGTGCTCAAAGCGGTCGATACGCACAAGACGTGGAACAGCCCCGACGAGTACATCGCAGCGCTCGAGCGACTGCCTCTCGGCCCCAATATCGCAGCGCTGGTGGGTCATTCGGATCTGCGCGCGCACGTGATGGGCCTGGACCGCTCGACCGATCGCAGTCAGAGGCCCACCCGTGAGGAATGGCGTGCAATGTCCGACGCGCTCAAGCATGCACTCGATGCCGGGCTGCTCGGAATGTCGACCATGACGAACCCGTGGGACAAGTTGGACGGGGATCGGTACCGGTCTCGGTCGTTGCCGTCCTCGTACGCGCGGTGGAGCGAGTTCCGTGCACTCCACAAGATTCTGCGTCGACGCGGGCGGCTGTTGCAGAGCATCCCGAACCTGAACACCAAGTACGACATGCTGTTCTTCCTCGCCTCGGCCACCGGGATCGGCCGCACTCCGCTCAAGATCTCGCTGCTCGCCGCGGCGGACGCGAAGGCGTCGCCCTGGATTCATCGTGTCTTCGGTCCACTGGCTCGGATGGTCAACGGGCCGGGCAAGGGTCAGTTCCGCTGGCAGCACCTGCCCACCACGTTCGACGTCTACTCCGACGGCATCGACCTCGTGGTGTTCGAGGAGTTCGGCTCCGGCCGCGCAGCTCTTCATCTACGAGAAGAGTTGGGCCGCAACGAGTTGCTCTCGGACGAGGCCTACCGCCGCTGGTTCCGTGCCGATTTCGAGAAGAAGTTCAGCTCACGCGTCTGGCATCGAGACTTCGCCGACGCCGAGATCACCGAGTGTCCCGACGTGTCGGTCGTCGGAAAGAACATCGCTGAGGTCGCGGCCGAGCGTGGTGTGCACGTAGTCGACGCGTTCCTCGATCTGGTGGTCGAGCACGGCCGAAAGCTGCGCTGGCACACAACGGTTGCCAATCATCGCAAGCGGCAGATGGACAAGCTGATCAACCAGCCCGGGGTCACTGTGGGATTCTCCGATGCCGGTGCTCATCTGCGGAACATGGCGTTCTACAACTTCGGTATCCGGTTGCTGCACCGCGTGCACGACGCACGCAACGATCGACGGCCGTTCATGACCGTCGAGAAGGCGGTGCACAAGCTCAGCGGCGAGTTGGCCGACTTCTACGGTGTCGACGCCGGACACCTTCGGGTGGGCGATCGTGCCGACATCGTCGTGATCGACCCGGAGGGTCTGAACGAGGAGGTCCTGGCCTATCGCGAGGAGACAATGCCGGAGTTCGGTGGCCTGAGTCGAATGGTCAATCGCAACGACCGTGCTGTCACCGCCACCCTGGTCGCGGGCCGAGTGGTGTTCTCCAGCGGCACCTTTGCGCCGTGGTTCGGCGTGTCGGAGCGTGCGGGTAGCTTCCTGCGGGCAGGCACTGCCACGGCTCCTCGACGCCGGGAGCGTGTGTGAGTCCGAGTCAACAGCAGCGCCGCACCGAGACCATCGGAAAATTGCTGGACGCGACGATCGCATCGTTGTGCGAGAAGGGCTACGCCGCAACCAGTGTCAGTGAGATAGTCAGCCGCGCGGGGGTGTCGTCCGGGGCCATGTTTCGGCACTTCGACACCAGGCTGGATCTGATCGTCGCCGCGGCCGACGAGGTTCGCCGACGTCAGTTCGTCGAGTTTCGCCGTGGCCTGTCCGGTTTCGGGAGCGCATCGATCGAGCACTGCCTCGAACTGCTCAGGGCTGCGTGCCGCGCCCCGATCAACGGGGCCTGGTACGAGCTGCTGACCGCCGCCCGCAGTGACGAGGAGCTACGAGAGAGGCTGCAGCCGTTCACCGTTCGATATCACGAGCAGATAGGCGAACTAGCACGAGCGCTGCCCGTCGCCGGCGTGATCGATCCACGGCATCTGGAAACGGTGATCTTCACCGTGGTGCACCTACTCGACGGTGAGGCGTTGGCGGCCGTGGTCCATCCGCAGCCCGAGCAGGAGGCCATGCGGCTGAGAATGATTGCTCACCTGCTGCGTGGTGGCACTCTGCACGCCCTGACGGACGCGGGATGACCGGCTGGACGGTACGCACGTCCGGTGCCGAGCTTCCCGTATTCGAATACGGAAACCCGTCCGCGCGCTCGACGGTGCTGCTGGTGCACGGCTATCCCGACAACCATCACGTGTTCGATCCGCTGATCGCCGAGCTCGCCGACACGGTTCGGGTGATCGCCTACGACACGCGAGGCAGCGGAGCGTCCGTGTTGGGGCCTGCGGCGGACGTTGCCATCGAGCAGCTGGCGCGAGACGCCTTCGCGGTGGTCGAGTCGATTCCTGGGCTCACCGGCAAGGTTCACGTCTTCGCCCACGACTGGGGGTCGGTTCAGATGTGGGAGGCGATGGCCGCTCCTCGGGCTGCCACCGCCTTCGCGTCGTACACGTCGGTGTCGGGGCCCAGCCTGGATCATCTGCGGCAGGTCGCGCGAACGCAGCTGGTCCGGCCACAGCGTTGGCCCTCGCTCATCGGGCAGCTGGCTCGGTCCTGGTACGTCTTCGGGTTTCACGTGCCCGTGGTCGGCACCCGGGTACCGGCTTTGTTGGCGCGACTGGGCGCCGAGGGCGACCCGACCCCGACGGTGGTGGACCAGCAGCGCGGCATCGCCCTGTACCGGGCCAACGTGCTGCGGCGTGTGCTCCGCGGGCCTGCTCCGTTGTGCACCGTCCCGACCACCGTGGTGGCTCCTACACACGACCGCATGCTGTCGCCGAACCTCACCGACGGTCTGGATCGATGGATCCCCGACCTGCGCGTCGTCCGGGTCGACGCAGGCCACTGGTGGCCGTACACACACCCGGTCGATGCTGCTCGCGTGCTGATGGCCAGGGTGCAGGAAGCGGAGTAGACGGCGAGCGTCGGACGGTTCGGCCGCGGGCTGTGCAACCATGGTCAGTGGTCTTCTTCTCTCCACGGCCGCACAGAGCCACTACTCGAACTGGATGGGGTATTTCTCGGTATGGACGGCACTGCTCTCGATCGTCTCGGCTCCGCATCGGATGTGTCCGCTTCTTCCGGCGGTGACAGCCGGTCCGAGCTGACTGTTCAGAGACTTCTGTTCGACGGGCCGTCGCCACTGGTCAGCGCCGATATGTACAGCTCCGTCGGCAAGGGCAATGCCGAGCGCACCCGCACCGGCGCGCGGATCGCCAAGCGCAGCGTGCTGCACACGAACAGCTATTTCGGACGGTTCCCGGCCAGCTACTGGCAGCGGTGGACCTCGGTCACCGAGGTGGTCTTCCAGGCGAACGTCTCCGGTGCCGGCCGAGTCGATCTGGTTGCGACCGACTACAAGGGCCACGAGCGCACGATGGCCAGCACGACGGTGGACTCCGCGAACGCGTCGACTCAGTTGGCCGTTCCGGTGGCCACCACGCAGTTCCTCGACGGCGGCGCGCTGTACGTCCGCTTCACCACGACGTCGAGTGAGTTGTCGGTGCAGGACGCGGAGTGGACCGTCGCCGCTCCCGAGAAGCTGCGACCCACCTCGGTAGTGATCTGCACGTTCAACCGCGCCGACGACTGCGCCAACACCGTTGCCGCGATGGCGGACGACCCGATTGCGCTGCTCGGTGTCGACAACGTCTACGTGATCGATCAGGGCACCGATCAGGTGCAGACGCGGGAGAAGTTCCAACGCGTGGCGGCCGAGCTCGGCGACAAACTCGTCTACATCACCCAGCCCAATCTCGGCGGCGCAGGCGGGTTCACCCGTGGCCTGTACGAGGTGCAGGGCAAGGGCGGCGATCCGGCCAACGTGATCTTCATGGACGACGACGTGCTGTGCGAGCCCGAGGCGATCGTCCGCATGAACTCGTTCGCCAACATGACCATCGAGCCCGCCATCATCGGCGCGCAGATGCTGTACCTGCTCCACCCCGACCGTGTGCACGTCGGTGCCGAGGTGGCGAACCTGCAGAAGCTCGAAGCCGGAATCCACGTCAAGAACGCGATCTCGGACAAGAGTGCGTTCAAGCGCAAGCGTCAGCAGGATGTCCGCGTCGACGCCGGATACAACGGCTGGTGGTCGTGCCTCATCCCGTCCGAGATCGTCGGACAGGTGGGGTACCCGTTGCCACTGTTCTTCCAGTGGGACGACATCGAGTACGGATACCGCTCTCGCGCAAACGGATTCGCCACCGTCACGCTCCCGGGTGCGGCCGTCTGGCACGCTGACTTCGCGTGGAAGGACTGGGACGAGTGGCATCGCTACTTCAACCTGCGCAACGGCATGATCACCGCCGCCCTGCACATCGAACTCGACGGTAAGACGCTCGCGAAGCAACTCTTCACCGACCTGCTCCGCTACCTGGTGTCGATGCAGTACGGCATGGCGTACACGCTGATCAAGGCCGTCGAAGACTTCTTGGCAGGCCCGGACAATCTGCTCGACGGCGGTATGGACGCCGCCGGTTCCATCCGACGCGAACGTGCTGCCTACGGAGAAACGAAGCGGCACAACGCGAACGACGTTCCCGGGGTGCGTCCGGCCGACATGTTCATCACTCCTGCGGGCCCGCATCCGAAGAAGAGCATGGAATTCGCCGTGCTTGCCAAGCGAGTGCTCAATCAGTGGCGCGGGACGGTGAACCCCGGCCCCGTAGCCATCTCGGCCGACGACGCGCACTGGTGGCACGTCTCGCTGTTCTCGCACGCGATCGTCACCGATCGCTCGCAAGAAGGCGTCCGAGTTCGCAAGCGCAACAAGGCCCATGCGTCCGAGCTGCTCAAGCGCGGGGTGACCGCACTCAAGCGTCTGCGCACCGAGACGCCGACGGTTGCCGCGTTGTACCGTGCCGCCGTGCCGAAGCTGACGAGCCGAGAGAACTGGGCTCGCCTCTACGGGCAGTAGCTAGTTCGATCGAAGCCTGGGTGCCGTGCGAATCCGTACGACGACCTGTTCGTTGTCGGCGGTGTAGCCGAGGTAGTCGAACTCGGTGCCGGTGCGTGCGACGAATTCCGTCCACGCCCGGTACTCGTGGTTGCGCCAGCCGGGGAAATTGAAGTACTCGTCGAACACGATGACGGTGCCCACGGCGAGTCGATCGGCCACCAGATCCAGCACGGTGACCGTCGAGGAGTACAGGTCGGCGTCGAGGTGCAGGAAGGCCAGCTTCTCGTGGTGACCCTTCAGGAAGCCCGGCAGAGACTCCTCGAACAGTCCGGGGACGATCTGCGCGCCCGGCACTTCGGGGATGCTCTCCTGCTCGAACAGTCCCTTCGGAAAACCGGTACGCCACGTCTCGGGTAGACCGGAGAAGACATCGAAGCCGGCGACGACGGTGATGTCCTTGCGCGGTGCCAACTCCTCGGCGATGATCTCGAGGGTCGTGCCGCTGGCAACGCCGAACTCGAGGGCCATGCCGCGGATGGAGACCTCGCCGAGTGCGAAACGCAGCGTCGCGTGCGGCCCGAGAAACGTCGGTGTCAGCGGCATCATCTCCTCGGCGAACTCGGCGCTCTGCGCAGCCGCTTCCACCTCGGAGGCGTAGAAAAGATCGCGGCGCGTGCGATGTTCGAGCCCGCGGACGAACGTGTGCAGTTCGGCGATCTCGCGACGTTGCCGCTCGACCACCTCGAGCAATTTCGCCTGCTGGTCACTCGTCTGCTCGGCCAGCTGCGCCGTCTGCTTCTCCAGAACCTCGCCGATTGCCCGCTGCAGCTTCTCCCGTGCCGACGACTTGATGCGATCCGCGAGCTTCCGAGGTTCCGTCATGGGCACACGGTAGCGGTATCACGTGGGTGCGCGCACCCCTTGGAGGCAGCGTCAGGGTCGGCGGAAGTGTTCCCGACGCCCCAGCCCGCGCAGCCGGAACCACTCGGCCAGTCCCTTGGGATTGCGTGTGGTGATCAGGAAGAACCAGGTGAACCGAATCCACTCCTGCGGCAACAGCTTTCGCATGCCGGGTTGCGACATCAGGTAACCGCGGTTGCGGTAGGTGAAATAGCGCTTGGTCGCATCCTCCGGGTACTGCGTGTGCATCCGACCACCGAGGATCGGCTTGAACTCCTCGGCCCCGTTGGGGTGGACGTAGGCGGTGGTGAGGCACGTGCCGAACTTCAGGCCCGAGCGTTGCAGCCGACGATGCACTTCCACCTCGTCGCCGCGCACGAACAGCCGCAGATCGGGCACGCCCACCGCATCGATCGTCGACGCCTTGAACAGCGCGCCGTTGAACAGCGACGCAATGCCCTCCAGGAGATCGTCGTCCGGATTCTCCGGGTCGATCAACTCCGACCGCAGCCGACGCCACTCGACGCCGCGGCGGAGCGGAAACGCCAGCCGATCCGGATCGTCGATGTCGCACACAACGGGGGAGACCTCGTCGAGGCCGTGGGCGAGGGCGCAGTCGTACAGAGTCTCGAGCACCTTCGGGCCCTCGGGGCGGCCGTCGTCGTCGGCGAGAAACACCCAATCCGCACCGAGCGAGAGCGCGTACAGAATGCCGAGGGCAAACCCGCCCGCGCCGCCGAGATTGTGCTGCGAGCCGAGGTACGTCGTCGGCAGGGCCGTCGACTCCACCAACTCGCGGACAGCGGGCTCGTCGGCGTTGTCGACGACGACCAGGTGATCGAGCGGACGGGTCTGAGCACCGATCACGTCCAACGACAAAGCCAGCAACTCACGACGCTTGTGCGTGACGATGACCCCGACAATCTTGTCAGGCACCGGCTGCATCTTCCCGCTCGATCTCTTTCAAGATCTGCGCGACGTGGTCTCCCGCGTCGTCGCCGTCGTATGCCCGCACCACTTCCTCGATGCCGCCCTGCTGCCGTACCTGGCCGTGATCGATCCACATCGCGGTATCGCACAACTGAGCCAGGAATTCGTTGGAGTGGCTGGCGAACACCAGGATTCCCGAGCGCTTCACCAACTGCTGCAGCCGATGACGCGCCTTCTTCATGAATTCGGCGTCCACGGCCCCGATGCCCTCGTCGAGCAGCAGGATCTCAGGGTCGATGCTGGTGACCACACCCATCGCAACGCGCACCCGCATACCCGTCGAGTAGGTACGCAGCGGCATGTCGAGGTAGTCGCCGAGTTCGGTGAAGTCGGCGATCTCGTCCATCTTCGCGAGCATCTGCTTGCGCGTCTGGCCGAGGAACAGGCCACGAATGATGATGTTCTCGTAGCCGGAGATCTCCGGGTCCATACCGACGCCCAGATCGAACACCGGCGCGACGCGGCCGCGGATGGTGGCGCTGCCACGCGTCGGCTCGTAGATGCCCGAGAGCAGTCGCAGCAGAGTCGACTTGCCCGCGCCGTTGTGACCCACCAGTCCGACGCGATCGCCGTCCTTCAGGTTCATCGTGATGTTCTTGAGTGCTTCGACGACGACGACGTCGGAGGAGTTGCGGTCGATGGCACCGCCGGCTTTACCGAGGAATGCCTTCTTCAGCGACCGCGTCTTGGCGTCGAAGATCGGAAAGTCGACGCATGCGTCATGGGTACTGATGCTGATGGACAACTGCTGACCCCTAAACCCAGTAGGGCACGCGGGCCCGGTACTTCTTGAGAGCGAGAATGGCCAGCGCCCAGCCGACGACGGTGAAGCCGAGCACGATGTACCAGTGGTACGCCTGCTGATCCTCGCCGATCAGCGGGGCGCGGATGATGTCGAGGTAGTGGAACAGTGGGTTGATCTCGACGAGCTTGGCGCGGTTCGCGGCCTCGCCGCCCATTTGCTGCAGGCCCGATGTGGTCCACACGATCGGCGTCATGAAGAACATCAGCGTCACGAAGCTGCCGAGAATCGGGGCGATATCGCGGTAGCGGGTGGCGATGATGCCGAACAGGATGGACACCCACACGGCGTTGAGCAGGATCAGCACCAGCGCCGGGATCGCGAAGATCACGGTCCAGTGCAGCCCACCCTCGGGCCAGAAGATCGCGATGATGATCACGTAGATCAGCATGTTGTGGCCGAGCAGCAGCAGTTGACGCCACACCAGGCGATACACGTGCACACTGAGCGCGCTCGGCAGCTGCTTGATCAGACCCTCGTTCGCGACGAAGACGTCTCCGCCTTCGAGAATCGCGGCACTGATCAGGTTCCAGATGATCAGACCGACGGTGACGTGCGGCAGGAACGAGCGCAGGTCGATGTCCAGCAGTACCGAATACAACAGGCCCATGGCGATGGCCTGCACGCCGGTGGCGATGGTGATCCAGAACGGGCCGATCACCGACCGTCGATAACGCTGTTTGATGTCCTGCCAGCCGAGATGAAGCCACAGTTCGCGCTGATTGAAACCGGTTCGCAGATCGCCGAACGCGCGCCGATAAGTCTGTGAGTCCGAAACCGGAGCAGGCATCTGTTCTCCTGCCTCGCTCTCGGGATCCTTCGCTGGTGCCGACACGACGGTCGACACTACCCGTCGAAACGCCCTGGCTCATTCCGCAGGCTTCACTCGCACCTTCTACAGGTACTGGCCGGTACCGCTTCCACTGTGGCCGCTACCCGGGGTGCCCATCACACCGGGAGGCAACGCACCCTGCCGCATCTGCTCGAGTTGGGCGCGGGCGGCCATCTGCTGCGCGAACAGTGCCGTCTGGATGCCATGGAACAGTCCTTCGAGCCAGCCGACGAGCTGCGCCTGTGCGATCCGCAGTTCTGCGTCGGTGGGGATGACGTCGTCTCCGAAGGGCAGCACCAGACGCTCGAGCTCGTCGCGCAGTTCCGGCGCGAGTCCCTGTTCGAGTTCGTGGATCGACGACTTGTGGATTTCCTTCAGACGCGTCCGGCTCGCGTCGTCGAGCGGAGCGGCGCGCACTTCCTCGAGCAGCTGCTTGATCATCGTGCCGATGCGCATGACCTTCGCGGGCTGCTCGACCATCTCCGACAGGCCCGACCCGTCGTCCGAATCTTCGTTCGCCGACGATCCGGCGGCGCGGGCGGCTGCGGCCGTCGCTTCCTCGCGGCTCAGGGCGAGCGGTTCTCCGTTGGGGCCGATCACAACGACGTGGTCATCGGGGGCACTGTTCGACTCGGATTGGGTCATGTATCCATCTTTACGCGTCGCTCGTCGTTGCGCGATCGTCCGGGGCGATTATCCTGGTTCGGTCGTCGGGAACAGTAGTTCGTCGAGAAAACAGCCCGGGGCTCGTCGGACAAATGTGGAAGCAGGGAGGGATCGAGCGTGCGAAGTGGGCAACCGTTCCCTGGCGAAACGGGACGTGGAACACATGCTTCACCGGTCGGCGCTTAGAGTGTCCGGCATGGGGTACGACGTCGCGCGGGTAAGAGGGTCCATTCCCTCCCTCGGCGACGGGTGGATTCATCTGGACCCTCAGCTGGGGATGTTGATACCGGATCGGGTGTCGACCGCGGTGTCCACGGCGTTTAGGCACAGCGCGTCCAACCACTCGGCCGGTAACACCGCAGCCAAGCGGAGTGCAGCTCTGCTCGAATCTGCGCGTGTGGCGATTGCCGATCTGGTGGGTGCGTATCCGTCCGGGGTCGTCATCGGACCGGACCGCGCGACGCTGCTGTCGTGGCTCGCCGAGTCGATGAGCTCACGGCTCGGTCTGGGAACCGGGCTGGTGCTCTCGCGCTTGGACGAGGAAGCCAATGTTGCGCCGTGGCTGCGGGTGGCCAGCCGAACCGGCGCGCACGTCAAATGGGCCGAAGTCGAAATCGATACCTGCGAGCTGCCCACGTGGCAGTTCGACGAACTCATCACCTCCACCACCAGGCTCGTCGCGGTCACTGCGGCGTCGCCGATCGTCGGCAGCGCACCCGATGTCCGGGTTGCAGCAGATCTGGTGCACGAGGTGGGCGGACTGATCGTCGTCGACGCAGCCGGAGCTGCTCCGTACGCTCACGTCGACATCAAGGAACTCGGAGCCGACGTCGTTGCGATCGATGCCGCTGCGTGGGGTGGCCCGTCCGTCGGCGCGCTGATCTTCCGCGATCCGACCCTGCTGGAACAACTTCCGTCGATGTCGCTCAACCCGTCGGCCAAGGGGCCCGCGCGGCTCGAGGTCAGCAGTCACCAGTACGCGTTGTTGGCCGGTGTGGTGGCCTCCATCGACTACCTGGCCAATCTCGACGACGCCGCGACAGGAACCCGTCGTGAGCGTCTCGAGCTCTCGATCGGATCGCTGCAGTACTACCACGACGGGCTGTTCGACTACTTGATGAAGGCGCTGAATTCACTGGATCACGTCATGGTGCTGGGCAATGCACCCACGCGTGTTCCCACCGTGAGTTTCACGGTCGAGGGTGTGCCTGCAGTGAAGGTGTCCGAGCAACTCGCGCAGGCCGGAATCGGCAGCGTCAGCGGAGTCCACGGCGGCAGTCGTCTGCTCGACGCACTCGGAGTCAACGACGAGGGTGGTGCCGTCTCCATCGGTCTGGCTCCGTACACCACCCGCTACGAGATCGATCAGCTCGTCAAAGCGCTCACTGCGCTCGCCCTGTAGAGCGGCTTCGCCGCACGTGCACGAAACCTCGTAGCCCACTACGAGGTTCCGCTCACGACCTCAGGCGCACATCACTGGACTCGCAGGATCACTTTCCCGATCGTCTCGGCCTCGTCGAGCATTCGATGTCCCTGCGCCGCTTCGGTTATCGGGATTTCGGCGTGCACGACGGCAGTGACGCGTCCCTCGGAGATCAGCGGCCACAGGTGCTCCGTCATGTCCGCGACGATGTTGGCCTTGCTCGACGGTCCGGTTTCGGGGCGCCCGCGCAACCCGGCTGCGTGTACCGAGCCGCGCTTGGCGAGGAGTTTGCCGAAGTTCAGCTCTCCCTTCACGCCGCCCTGCATCCCGATGGTGACGACGGTGCCGTCCATGGCCAGGGCGTCGAGATTTCGATCGAGGTACTTCGCTCCCATGTTGTCCAGGATCAGGTCGGCTCCGTGATCCTTTGTCTGTGAACGAATCTCGGTGACGAAGTCCTGGTTCTTGTAGTCGATGAGGATGTCCGCACCGAGATCGGCGCACATGTCCAGCTTGTACTTCGAGCCGGCGGTGACCGCGACGGTGACGCCCATCTGCTTGGCCACTTGGATTGCGTGCGTACCGATTCCGCTACCACCACCGTGGATGAGCAATACCTGGCCCGAGCGCATGTGTCCATCCATCACCAGGTTGGACCACACTGTGGATGCGACCTCCGGAAGTGCCGCTGCCACATGCAGATCGAGCCCTTGCGGAATCGGAAACAGCTGAGTGGCGGGTACTGCGACCTGCTCCGCATAGCCCCCGCCGGCCAACAGTGCGCAGACTCTGTCGCCCACGCTCCAACCGCTGACGCCTTCGCCGAGTTCGGAGATGATGCCCGAGCATTCGAGGCCGAGAATGTCGCTGGCACCAGGGGGCGGCGGATAGTTGCCTTGACGCTGCATCAGATCGGCACGGTTGATGGCAGTGGCCGAGACGTCGACGATCACCTGCCCGCGGCTCGGACGTGGGTCGGGAACCTCGGTCCATTCCATGACGTCGGGGTCGCCGAATTCTTTGAGTGTGATGGCACGCATGTCTCCATAGTGCGCCTCTGGCGCAGTGGTGCGGTCGAGTGCCCCAGGAGGTACTCAACCGCACCACTGCCGCAGGCACTCCTACAGGTCCCAGAGGTTGATTCCGAAGTCCTCGGCGTGCTGGTCGATCTGGGCCAGCTCGTCGTCGGTGAAGTCGAGGTTGTCCAGCGCGGCCACGTTGTTCTCCAGCTGTTCGACGCTCGATGCGCCGATCAGGACGGACGTCACCCGCGGGTCGCGCAGGGCCCAGCTCAGTGCGAGCTGTGCGAGGGATTGACCGCGGGCGGCGGCGATGTCGTTCAAAGCCCGAAGGTGTCCGATGTGGTCGTCGGTGAGCCAATCCGGGTTCAACGACTTACCCTGTGCTGCGCGCGAATCCGCAGGAATACCGTCGAGGTACCTGTCGGTGAGCATGCCCTGCGCCAAGGGAGAGAACGCGATGACGCCTGCGCCGATCGCGTCGAGAGTGCCGAGTAGTTCGGGCTCGATCCAGCGGTTGACCATCGAGTAGCTGGGTTGGTGAATCAGCAGGGGAACACCCGCGTCGGCGAGCAGGTCCGCCATCTTCTGCGTCCCCTCGGGCTTGTAGGAGCTGATGCCCGCGTACAGGGCCTTGCCCTGCTGAACCGCGCTGATCAGCGCGCCCGCGGTTTCCTCGATCGGGGTGTCGTGGTCGGGACGGTGGCTGTAGAAGATGTCGACGTGGTCCAGGCGCATGCGCGTCAACGATTGGTCCAGCGAAGAGAGCAGATATTTCCGAGAACCACCGAAGCCGTACGGGCCTGGCCACATGTCCCAGCCGGCTTTGCTCGAAATGATCAGCTCGTCGCGATAGCCGGCGAAATCCTCCGAGAAGATGCGACCGAAATTCTTCTCCGCACTGCCGTAGGGCGGGCCGTAGTTGTTGGCCAGATCGAAGTGCGTGATCCCCAGATCGAAGGCGCGACGCAGGATCGCGCGCTGGTTCATCACTGGAACGTCGTCGCCGAAGTTGTGCCACAGTCCCAACGAGATCGCCGGGAGCTTCGGTCCGCGTGATCCCACTTGCCGGAAGTGCATGGACTCGTATCTGTCGGCTGCGGCAACGTACGGCGGTTCGATGTTGGGATCTGTCATAACTCGACCATAGGTCTCGGACTCGAATCGAACATTCAACCAGTGCAAGCTACTCGTCGGTAGATTTCTTGCCTAAGATGTCACGGGTGACGGCCGAACTAGCCATTGGTTCCGGGGGGGACCCGCAGTGGCTCGACACTGCGGAAATGAAAGCATGGCGCGCCTACATGGACGGCGGGCAACGATTGATGGGGGTACTGAACAAGGATCTGCAGGATGGCCACGATCTGTCGATGGCGGAATACCGCATCCTGGTGATGTTGTCCGAATCGGTCGACGGCTCGGTTCGAATGAGCGAGCTGGCCGACGGTGTCCTGTCTTCGAGAAGTCGCCTGACGCATCAGATCAGGCGAATGGAAGTTCAGGACATGGTCACTCGCAGTACCTGCGTCGACGACGGCAGAGGCGTACTCGCGGTGATCACCGAGGAGGGCCGTCGACGATTGGCGGAGGCGGCACCCACCCATGTGCGCAGTGTGCGCCGACATCTCGTCGATCTGCTTTCTCCAGAGGAACTCGAGGTGCTCGGCACCATCTTCGAGAAGGTCGACGCAGCGATGGACACCTCTGCCGCGGCACCGCGACGATGAGGGGCGATTGGGACTCGGGCCGCCCAGCCGTTTAAGATCGCACACGGAAGCGTGGCAGAGCGGCCCAATGCACTCGCCTTGAAAGCGAGAGACGTGTAAAAGCGTCCGGGGGTTCAAATCCCTCCGCTTCCGCCACATGTTCGCTGTCGAACCCCGGTCCACCCGCAAGGGTGGGCCGGTTTGTGTCTGTGGACGATCGGCGCCGACACAGACAGCGCCGGCTGGTATCGATCCCAGCTCAGTGGGTACTACCTGCGAATGAGCGAAGAAGCGCGGCGCAACGACGGCGACAACGAGGGACCTCTGGAAGAGGAACTCGAGGAAAGTTTCGACGCCGTTGTGTCGGAGGGTGCCGAGCGATTGCACCGCACCGTGCGCACAGTCCTGATCACCGGATTCTTCGGCGGGCTCGAAGTCGCTCTGGGTGTGATGGCGTATCTCGCGGTTCTGGAGGAGACCGACAGTCATCTACTGGCAGGCCTGGCGTTCGGAATCGGCCTGGTGGCTATCTATCTCGCCCATGGTGAGCTGTTCACCGAGGACTTCCTGATGCCGATCGCAGCGGTGGTGGCCCGCAACGGAACACCTCTGCAGCTGGCAAGGCTGTGGATCGGGACACTACTGGCGAACTTGCTGGGCGGTTGGTTCGTGATGTGGTTGATCGCGCACGCGTTTCCGCAGTGGCTCGAGGTGTTGTCCGAGTCGGCACATCATTTCGTCGACGCGCCACTGAATCTTCAGTCGATCTGCCTGGCTGTTCTCGGTGGCAGCACGATGACCCTGCTGACCCGCATGCAGCAGGGAACAACCTCCGACGTCGCACGGATCATCGCGGCGATGGCGGCTGGTTTCCTTCTGGCCGGTCTGCAGTTGTTCCACTCGATTCTCGATTCCCTGCTGATCTTCGGGGCCATCCACGCGGGTGCGGACGTGAGCTACGTCGCCTGGATCGAATGGTTCGGATACACAGTGCTGTTCAACATCATTGGGGGCGTCGTGTTGGTCACCGCGCTGCGCTTGGTGCGCACGAAGGAGCTGGTGAAGTCCGAGCGTGACCGGAATCCCGAGTAGTCAGCGGCGACGGCAGTCAGGGTCTGCCATCCGACACCCAACGCTCCAGGCTCGATCCGGTCTCGAAGCGTCGCACGGATTTGGAAATGGGATCGATGAATTCGATTGCGCTGGCGAGTAATTGAAGAGGAGCGGTGAAATCGTCGACGGCCCGGTTGGTGGCCGTCGGGTAGAGGTCGTCGCCGAGGATCGGCACCCCGAGCGAATTCATGTGCAGTCGCAGTTGATGAGTGCGGCCGGTCAACGGTGTCAGTCGATAGCGGCCGAGTCCGGCCCGATGGTCCAAGAGTTCGACGGTGGTGTGCGCGTTGGGTTCTCCGGGCACCTCGTGGGCCGTGAATTGCCCTCTCTCCGTAACGATTCGACTGCGGACAATGGTGGGCAAGGTCAGCGCGGGGTCGTACGGAGCGATCGCCTCGTACTCCTTGTGAACCTTTCGATCCTGGAACAGCGTCTGATACGCGCCACGAAGTGCCGGATCGACGACGAACAAGACCAGACCCGCGGTGACGCGGTCGAGTCGGTGCGCGGGCACCAGTTGCGGCAGATCGAGTTCCAGGCGCAGTCGCACCAGCGCGGTCTGCAGGATGTGTCCGCCGCGGGGGATGGTCGGCAGAAAGTGCGGCTTGTCGATCACCAGCAGCGCGTCGTCGCGGTGCACGATCGAGATATCGAACGGCACAACGGTTTCCGTCGGAAGGTCGCGGTGGAACCAGACGGCTTCGCCGGCCACGTACGGCGCGTCGGAGGAGAGGGGACCGGCCATGTCGACGATCTCGCCGGCGTCGAACATGGCGTCGATCCGGTGTGCAGGGATTCGTAACTCGGTCGCCGTCAGGAAGTCGCGGACGGTGCGCCATGCGCCGTCCTCGGGCATTCGGATACGCGCGGGGTCCAGTCCGTGTCGCTTCGCCAGGGGAGGTTGCTGGCGTCGTCTCACCGAATGAGCGTATCCGCCCGCCGAGATCGCACTTATGCAGGCATTTCGCGATGATCTGCCCGCATAAGTGCGAATTCGCTACTCGCAGCCGATGCCGTCGTTGTCGCGGTCGAGGTGGGGGCCGTAGCCGTACTCGTCGCGGTAGACGGGAGCGGCGCCAGCGTCACGTGCGGCGTCGCAGTTCTTGTACTGGAATCCGCTGGGTTGAGGTGCGGGCGCGGGTGCTCCCTGCGGCGTCGGCGGGGGTGCGAAGGCGGGCGGCGGAGGCAGGATGCAGAACTGAGCCGAGCCGGCTCCGCACAGGAAATCGGTGATCGGGTCGGCGGACGCGACAGCAGGGGCGGCGATCGCGGCTGACGCTGCAATGACACCAGAGATGCCGATCTTGACCAGCAGGTTCTTCGTCTTCATGAGGGTTCCAATCGAGGGGGGTGTGACGTGGAGCATTGCCGGGCGGTCATTGAACTGTCAATGAAGTCATTCGCACGACCTACGGACGCGCCTCCTGAATCACGAACGTGTTTGGAACCCGCCGATTCGGCGTACTTACGAACGTATGAGCGAAAACGAGCAGGTCAACCAGAACCCCGAGAAGGATCCCGACGATTGGGTCACCGGCGACGAGCCGATGACCGGGCCGCAGAAGAGCTACTTGAGCACCCTCGCTCAGGAAGCCGGGCAGGAAGTCCCCGATGATCTGAACAAGGCTCAGGCGTCGGAAATGATCGACAAGTTGCAGGGCGAGACCGGCCGCGGCTGAGTCGACACCACGGAAGTCCACTCGATGTGACATCGACCCCCGAAAAGTCCACCGAATGTCACATCGAGTGCCTCCCGAACGACCGCAAGATTCGGTACATCGGACCAGGTAGACCGTTACATCTTCAGTAGATGTAACAAAGGATTACGCAGACTTTTGTACGCGTTGTTTCGCGGCTACTGTGAGCGGACCCACAGGCTTCGGCGTGTCTGCGTAGCGGTGGGTACGTTGTGTAACGGATGTTGTTTGTGTTGCGCCCGCGAGGGTGCGCCTGGGGAGGATGGCAGATCAGATGCACCGTCGTGTGTTGGCAGTAGCGGGAACTGCTCTGGCAGTTTCCCTGCTGGGGTCGGGTCTCGCCGGGGCGCAGCCGCTGCCCGGTACCGGCAGTTCCGATGGTGGCGGTGCAGTGCCCAGCATGGAGGCCCAGTCCTTGCCGTCGGCGTCGGCGCGGATCGATCGTGTCGACATGCTGACCGATCGCCGCGCCGCGGTGTGGGTCGAGTCGCCCGCCATGGGCCGCGCCATTCAGGTCCAGGTTCTTCTTCCGGCCGCGCAGGCCGTGTCCCGCCCGACGCTCTACATGCTCGACGGTGTGAGTGCAGGCAAGGAATCCGATTACAAGGAAAGCACCTGGACGCAGAAGACCGACATCGTCGATTTCTTCGCGGACAAGCAGGTCAACGTTGTGCTCCCGGTCGGTGGATCGAGCAGCTACTACACCGACTGGAATGTTCCGGATCCAGTGCTCGGTGTGAACAAGTGGGAGACGTTCCTGACGTCGGAGCTGCCGCCGCTGATCGATGCGCGCTTCTCCGGTAACGGCACCAACGCGATCGCGGGTGTCTCGATGGGCGCGCAGGCCGCGATGGATCTGATCACGCGTCACCCCAAGCTCTACACCGGCGTCGCCGGGCTGAGCGGTTGCTACGACAACTCGCAGACCAACTTCAAGGACGCGGTGCGCGCTACCGTCGCGACCAACGGCGGAAACGCGTCCAACATGTGGGGCGAGAACACCGACCCTCTGTGGGTGCAGCACGACCCATCCGCCAACGCCGAGGCCCTCCGCGGCAAAGACGTCTACATCTCCGTCGGTACCGGTTTGCCCGGCCCGTACGAACTCGGTCCCGGCGGTAGCGGACCGGAGAGTGCGCTCATGGGCGGGCCGCTCGAGGCCGCCGCGTTGTACTGCACGACAGTGTTCGATACGAGACTGCGCGCGTTGGACATCCCTGCGACAACCGTCTATCGCCCCTACGGAATTCACGGCTGGCCGTACTGGCAGGACGACCTGCGTGAATCCTGGCCGACGCTCGAACGCGCGCTAGGCCTGTAGGGCGTACTTCAGAAATGCGTCGTTCTCGTGCGGGTCGCCGATGGTGACCCGCACGCCGTCGTTTCCGTAGGCGCGCAGCAGCAAACCCTGTTCGGCTGCAGCCGACGCGAATGCACCGGACCTCTCGGCCAACGGCAGCCACACGAAGTTGGACTGCGATGCGTTGACGTCGAAGCCTCCTCCGACCAGAGCGTCGCGTACGCGGTCGCGTTCGACGATGAGGGCGTCGGTGCGGGCCAGTAGCTCCGCCGAGGCCTCGAGCGACGACAACGCTGCCTGCTGCGCGATCGTGCTGACCGCGAAGGCGATGCGCACCTTGGACAATGCTGTGATCACGTCCGGGTCGGCTACCGCATAGCCCACCCGCAAGCCGGCGAGACCGTACGCCTTCGAGAAGGTGCGCAGCACGATCACGTTGCGTCGTCCACGCGCGAGTTCCACGCCATCGACGTGATCGCCGTCAGCGTCGGGACGGGTGTACTCGAAGTAGGCCTCGTCCAGTACGACGAGGATGTTCGACGGCACCGCGTCGAGGAAGGCCTCGAGCTCGGCGCGCCGGACGACGGTTCCCGTCGGATTGTTGGGGTTGCACACGAAGATCAGGCGGGTGCGGTCGGTGATGGCCGCGAGCATCGCGTCGAGATCGTGCACGTGGTCTGCGGTCAGTGGAACCTGCACGGGCGTCGCACCGGCAACGCGCGCGATGATCGGGTACGCCTCGAACGAACGCCATGCGAACAGCACCTCGTCGCCGGGGCCACACGTGATCTGAACGACCTCTTGGCACAGTGCAACCGAACCGTTACCTGCGGCCACATTTTCGGTCGCTACTCCGAGCTTCTTCGCCAGGGATTCGACGAGTGCCGTCGCCCGGATGTCGGGGTAGCGGTTGACGCCACCGACGGCCTCGGCGATAGCGGCATGCACGCTGGGCAGCGGGCCCTGCGTTGTTTCGTTGCTCGCCAGCTTGATTGCCCCCGGAAAGCTACGGCCGGGAATGTAAGCGGGGATGGCGTCGAGGTCGGGGCGGATGTGCGCGGTCACGGCTGCCATTATGCGCTCAGGTTCGGGGTTGACTTCTACGCGTCCGTGTTATTGCTGTGCACGACCGGACCGATCGTCCTATCTTCGATAAGTATGTCGGGAATCTTCAGCGACGTCGCAGTCCTTCGGTCCGCCACCGCGCCCACAGTCGGCGCGGACGACGAGGTGGATACGTCCGCGCACGAATCTCCCCCGCGAGAGAAGGTGCCTCTGACGGCCATCGAGCCGGAGGGCACACCGCGCGGCGGAATCGTCGTGCTGCACGAGGCTCGTGAGATTCCACAGTCTCTGCTCGACCTGCTGCGTGCGCTGGCGATGGAAGGCTGGCTCGCCGTCGCCCCGAATCTCTTTCACCGGGGTCACAGCGACGACAAGGAGGTCTTCGGCGACGACCTCTTCGCAGACTTCGACGCCACCTCCGACTGGCTGGTGCAGCGCGGGGTCTATCCCGATTGTGTCGGGGTCATCGGATTCGACGACGCAGGCACAGCAGCTCTGATCGTGGCCACCAGCCGTCCGGTCGGAGCGGCGGTCAGTGTTGCCGCAGCGGGCATCGTCGAACCGCTCAACTCCGATGCGATCGCGTTGGTCGAGGCTGCACCCAAGCTTCAGGCACCCTGGCTCGGTCTCTACGGCGAGGACGACCCGCACACCCCACCGGATCACATCGAGGCCCTTCGCGACGCTGCCACGCGTGCCTCAGTGGCCACGAACATCGTCAGCTATTCGGGTGTGCAGCATCGGGCCGACCATCCCAGGGAGCAACCGGGCAGCAGCGACCACACCGACCCGGCCGAGGCAGCTCTGGTCGATGCTCAGACTCGAATCTTCGATTGGTTCGACAGCTTCATGCGCTGACGAGCAACACGCATCTTCTACGCGAACGCCGTGCGAACCTGAGGCGTCGACCAGCCGTTTTGCCTTCTGGCCTTTGCCGTGTGTAATCTCTTTCCTCGGCGGTCCGAGAGGGCCGGCAGCCTAGGAGGCGTGCCAGAGCGGCCGAATGGGAGTCACTGCTAATGACTTGTCCTTTCACCGGGACCGGAGGTTCAAATCCTCTCGCCTCCGCCACGAACGGTAGATTCTTACCGTTCAGCTAGACCAGTTGGATAACTGAACATGCGCCCGTAGCTCAACGGATAGAGCACTTGACTACGGATCAAGAGGTTAGGGGTTCGAATCCCTTCGGGCGCACAGAAGAAATGCCCCGGAGCTGCAGCGATGCGGTTCGGGGCATTTTCGATGACCATCCGAGTTGCGCCCGGCTCAACACTTACTCAACACATTGGTCGGAATTCGGCACGAAAGTGTTGAGTTCACGGTGTCGGGGCCGGACAGCCTCAGTCCCAACATTGGAACGGCTCGACCATGACACAGTGGCGTCGTGACGATCAACGAGTGGTGGCTGACGGACCCTGCCGAGCGGTATTGGATGGAGACGATCAGGCGCGACGATTTCGGCGATGGAAATCAGAGTCCCGTTCGCGAAGCGAAACGGAGTCTCGACTCCGTACTGGGAGCTCGTCAACCACGTTCGGGACGGCGACGTCGTACTCCACTGGACGACAGCCCGGGATGGGAAGCCATCCAGGTTCGTCGGTTGGTCGATCGTCGACGGTGAGCCGTACGAGGTCGACAACCTCGTGTACAACGACAACAGCCCCGCGAGCGGCCGAGAAGCTCTGTTGCGCGACTACACGGAGTTCTCGACGTCGGTTACCTTCCAGGATTTGAACGAACGCCTACCCGCCATCCGCTCGGTGCAGGATGTCCTCGAGATCGGCCGTGACGGAAGCGTCTACTTTCCGTTCGCATTTCTCTCGAATGGAACCCTCCGCCCCAAACAAGGTGGGTACCTCAGCAAATTCCCCTCCGCGCTATTCGGTGTGCTGCCAGAACTTGCTGTCGCGCAGATCCACTCTTCAGCCGACCGAGGCGTGGATGGCAAGGGATCGGAGACGTCGTCGACGGCGCGTTCGGATCGCCGGCAAGCCCTCGAGGCAGGTCACGTGTCGGACCCCAAGGTCCGGCGAGCGATCGAGATGCAGGCTGTGCGGCAGGCGATTCAGCACTACGAGTCGCTCGGGTACGAGTGCAAGGATGTCGGCGCATCCCGGCCTTTCGACCTCCTGCTTTTCGGTTCTGGGGACCTAGCCAGCGAGCGGCATGTCGAAGTGAAGGGCTCGACGGGGAACCCAATGCCGTCGAACTCACCCACGGCGAGGTCAATCACGCACGGGAATTTCAACCAACCGACCTATTCGTTGTCAGTGGTATCACTTGGCTTCGCCACGGGAGTGATGTCGTGACCAGCCCAGGTCATGGGCGAGTATTCAGTGAGTGGGCTCCGAGAGACGAGGATCTTCTACCGATCCGATTCAGACACGCCGTCCCTGACCAGCATGACCTGACGCCACCCGAGTTACAGATTTGATGACTCGTCGGAGTAGTTCGAGGGTCCGTACAGATCTAGAGTTGCGGTCAGATCTGGCGCAGAATTGATCCGTTGGATGTAATGAGCTTCGGTGACACGCGTCGATGAATGCCCCAGCTGGGTTTGCGCGGTCTCGATGCCATAGGTTTCCTTGATCAATGTGGCAACCGTCTTGCGGAAAGAATGCGGTCTCACCCAGGAGAAATCCGCGCCGAGCGCAGCCCTCCACGATCGTCTGACGTTGGATGGCGAAAGCCAGTTTCCGGTGCTGGTCACGAATACTGCCTCGTGAGGGTTGATGAATATCGGCGATTCTGCCCGGCGCCTCAGTATCGTCGCTGCGAACTCGGGCAGAACCAATGTCAACGGCGGGGAATCGCCTTTCCTGTGTTCCTGACGCCATAGGCGCTCGCCCGCAACCCGAGGAACTATCAAAGTCGCCTGAATCGTCGCGGTCGCAGGGCTGACGTCGAGACGGAGATCCGGATAGCGAAGAGCTAGCACCTCTCCGATCCGAGCCCCAGTCGCAATCAGGAGGTCCATGATGTCTTGTAGGTCTTGGCCAGGCTTGGGGCCAGGCTTCCGTTTCACCGTCCCGTCCGCGAGAACCTCTTCGTGAGCGCAATAAGCTGCGACTCGGCTTCGGATCTCGTTCAGCTCGTCAAGAGTGACGGACCTGACCGGCTGCCTGGCCTTCTTCGGCAGCGCCACTTCTCGGACCGGGTTCTGTGGCATGAGGTCCAATCGGACGGCTTTGGAGAAGACTCCTGTGCACACCACACGTGCAATGCGGGCGCTACTGGGAGCTCGCGCGGCCAGTTCTCGGAGGAACGAATCTACGGTGCCTGTGCGGACTTCCCTGACAAGTAGTTCACCGATGGCCGGTGCACACAGCTTGTTCCAAACATCGAGATAGCGGCTGTAGGACTGCGCTGCCAGTGATGGTTCCTGCTCGGCAAACCAACTCGAGGCCAGGGCTGAGACGGTCGAACTACTCGTCAGGCCGCTTGCGCGGGTTGGTGCCAGCCTGTTCTGTAACTTCGCGTTCAAGTTCCGCCGAGCGGCCTCTGGGGACCGGCCGCTTGCCTCGACCAAGCGGCGCACGCCGTCGGAATCTCGGATACGAACCTTTGCGACGAAAGCCGACCCGCGCTTTGTGTTCGTGATCTTTCCCCACTCTCCAGGGGCAGTGCGCTGCCTAGCCATCCTCTTCGTCCTGTGTGTTCATGCCCAGTTCTGTCATCCGTCGAAAGAGCTCCTCCGAGCGTCGTCGTGCATCCTCGTACAGATACTGCATCGACTCGATATGTTCGGCGGATTCGTTCTTGGACAATCCGTTTCGTAGTTGTACCCGGGCGCGACGCATGGCCTTGAGTGCATCGAGCCATTCGCGAGTGATTCCGACACGATCGTTTCTCGGGTCGAAGGTGTCTCGGACCCACATGTCGAGAGGAGTTTCTGATTGCTCTTCGGTCCATTCCGAGCTCGGTCGCATGAGTCCGGCCTCGCCGCTAAACCAGCGGAGGGCATCGTGAGATTCTTGCGGCAGCCCAGGGAGTACTTCGACCTTCCCTTTGGGAAGGTCGGGGAAGACCAACTGTGCAGGTGAGACTCCCAGTGCCGCAGCCAATACGAGCAGTTCCGAGATGTCAAGGCTCTTCTTTCGACCTGTCTCCAAGTCTGCAACCACCGACCGGGAGATTCCCCACCCGAAGTCGACGGTTCTGTCGGCGAGCTTTGCCGCGGACAGTGCGGAGTGGTCTTTACCCCGGAGTCGGCGAACTTCCGAGGCGACCCGGGCAACGATTGATTCCGCCCAAGACTGCGTCATGGATACGCAGTCTAGCTGAAAATACGTCGGTCTTGTGGGTGGGGTACGTAGTTGCTACTCTGTGGTGGAACCACATGGACTGATCCGATAAGTCCCCCAAAATGTGGCTCTACCACACAATCAGTGGAGGTGCTGAAGATGCCCAGACGGCTGCTGTCTGTCCCGGAGGCTATGGCTTGCACGGGACTTGGACGATCCAACTTCTTCAACAAGATCGCGTCCGGAGAAATCCGGAGCGTGAAGGTCGGCAAGCGTCGGCTCATCCCGGATACGGCCATCGATGAGTACATCGAAGGTCTCGAGGCGGAATCCGACGCCAGTTCAGGCGTCGCGTAAGGCCCGGGGCCAACTGCCCCTCAGGAAACTGAAACGCCCCCGGAGAATCTCGGTGTTACCAGCACCGAAGCCGAGGGCGTCGAAACCACAACCCGTGAGGAAGGAGTTTCGCCACCGATCATAAAGCGTCTTGACAAGTGATTCAAGACATTTCGCTGACGCACCGTTCTCCGCCCCTGATTTCGGTCAGGGGCCGAACGGGCGATGACGCACGCTTCGATTCGCGATCGCGCGGTCGAACCCCTCTGCTCGCACTCGAACAAGCCTTCGCTGTGAACCGTCTAGCAAAGGCCTGATGTGTCGCAGCAGCGTCGTTTTCTGGCAGAGCCCGACGTTACACCAGCCTGCCGCCGGCCTGTGCACCCTGTGTAAATCCTCTGAGACCGGCCTCGAGGCACCACACGCTCGACTGATCATCGAACGAGTGGCGATACCGAGCAGCCGCGCGTCCATCGTGACGCGGGGCTATCGGACGTGGAGCGGACAACGTGGGTGCGGAAATTGGCTCAGGGGCCATGGGGGGTCCGAGACAGACCGACGAAGTACCACGCCTTTGAACCCAGTCACTACTGAAGAGGACCCATGAGAACCCCTGACCATCATCGAATCGAGCCTCACTTGCTTTCGCTCGCACGTCGTTTTCACCCGTCACTGCCTGTGCGGATTGGCGATCGAGCCGGAATCCCCAAGCCTGCCTTGGCATCAGCGGCCAAGCGTGATGAATATCCAGGCTGTAGTCATAACGAATCCAATGACGCACTGCGCGAGCTGTATTCGGCCGTACATCGAATACCAGCAAGGCTTGAATCGCCCGTCTATCGGTCATCACCTGATTGGCCACCAGTGCCAGTGTCGCGTGCATCAGGTGCAATACACGCCACAGGCGTATCGGATCCGACAGAGCCCACTCGAACCACAGGTCCTTCACCGCTGATGCTTCCCTCTCATGTGTTGTCGGGCAATAGACCCCATTCGGGTGATGCCTCCGTCACCAGTAAGGCGACCTATTCACCCATTGCCCGCCGCGGCTCAGATACATCCCTCAGGAGACTGGGGTGCCATGCGTCCCTCGCAACCATTTCGCTTATCACCCGCAACTCCTGCAATGGAAGTGAGACCCGCCATGCCCGCTGACATCATCGCGTTCTGCAACCAGAAGGGTGGCGTGGGCAAAACCACCGAGACCTTCCACCTCACCGACGCCGCCGCGCGTGCGGGCAAACGAGTTCTCGTCATAGATATAGACCCGCAAGGCAACCTCAGTACGGTCCTCGCCGCACAGACTCTTGCTCTCGACGACCTTGGTGTCGCAGACGTGCTTTCGGACTCTTCGGGAGCAACGATCGGCGACACAGTCGTACCCTGCATCTGGCCAGGTGTCTTCCTGGTCCCGACAGTGCCCGGGAACGAATCACTCGCGTATGTGAGAGACCAGCTGGTGGTTGCGGGAGCGGGGCGCGAACGCCGACTTCGAGATGCACTCGAAACCGTTGCTGATCAGTACGACGTCATCCTGATCGACTGCCCGCCCAGCTTGGACCTGCTGACCATCAACGCACTCGTCGCGGCACGCAAAGTTGTTGTCGTCAGCCAATCTGCGCTGTTCTCGGCGAACGGCTTGGCGCGATTATGCCGGACAATTGACGCAGTCAGACGAAGCTACAACGCCGACCTCCGCCTTCTCGGTGCGGTGATCAACCTGCACGAGAACCAAACCATCGCCGGCCGAGAACAGCTCATCGAGATTGCAGCCAGCATTGACATTCTCGGTGATCCAGTGCCGAAACGAGTCGTCATCAAAGACTCGATGGAATCGCAGACCAGTCTGAAGGACTGGGGAACAACCCAAGCGCGGAGCCTGTGGACTATCTACCGCGACACAGTCGAGATCCTCATTGATGGAGAGCAGTGATGGCGCGGCCCGAGCGGATGAAGAGCGCACTGGCCGGACAAAGCCCCGTGAACCCACCTCACCCGGGCAACGACACGTCTCAGCCTGTCGCAGAAACCCTACTGGTACAGAAGAACTCGGAATCAACGGTGGATCACAGCAAGTGCAAACGCTCGTACTATCTCTACACGGCCACTGTCGACGATCTCCTCAACGCCGCGGAGGCACTATCCGCGACACCGGGAGCGCCGCGTGGCCCATCGGATCTGGTCAACGCAGCGGTGGAGGAGTACCTCGAGTCGCTGCGTCTCCGGTTCAACGACGGCAAACCGTTCCCCAAACGGACAGGTCCGCTCGCGCGTGGACCCAGGATTCGCTGACCGGTCTATTACCTAGCCACTGCACTTTTCACCCGCTATCGCGGGTACATCGCACACCAAGTCGGTCCGACGCAGCTGCCGACCGACACATTCCCGGAGATCAGGAGGCAACATAGGTGGATAGTTCCGTACTCGGTATCGAGAACCTGCCGTTGCTTACGTTGGACGAGGCGAAAGCTCGGGCGCTCGACATCGACTTCCGTCGCTGCGGTTCAGCGTGGATGCACGGCAAGATTGTTCCGCACTGGTTGCTGCAGGCCGCAATTCGGTCCGGTGCAGTTGTCTACGACCGTTCCGTTTGGGGTCAACTGGCTCTGTCTGCACACTTCACCGAAGCAAATCGACATGAAATCACCTTCGTTATCACCTACGGGTTGGACGGTGCACCGAACGTCGTTGACGGGAAGACAACCGACTACCCATCGAACATCAACCAACTCGATGATGCCGCTCAGAACGCCGTACCATCGACGCTCGTTCCTAGCCCTGAAAGTGCATTAACTTGGCTGGCGCTCCTGGTTGATTCAATCAACGAGCTGCATGACCGAGCTCGAGCGCTCGTGCGGTGGTGGCCGCGCTAGTCGGATCTTCCTGCCCCTGTCCACGAAGGCGTTTTACGACGGCAGAGTGCTCTCCATGGTGCGCCGTTCGGAAGCCACCGCTCAGGCCGAATCGCTAACGTTGGCCATAAAGCCGAGGCCGTAGAGGGTGGAGAAGCTAAGATCGGTTCGGGCGTTGCACAAAAGGTGGAGGCGTTGTAACAGGGGTTCGCGGCCACCATGCGACTCCACGATAACGTCCTCCTCGAATGATCCTGGAGGTGGATGTTGCCCCCGCAGGCAGGCATCTGTTCGACATTCCGTTGTCCGATACAGCCCCACCTGCCACCGTCCGGATCTCCTACTCAGGCCAGGACCGATGAGACTGACACCGTCGTTACGGCACGGGCTCCAGTCCGATGCGCCTGGACAGGCCAGGGGTCATATTGTGGAGGGGTGGACACCTTGTTATCGACCAGCGTTTTGGTACAACATAGCGACGTCGTCGCGGATGTGGCGAAAGGGAAGGGTACGCGGACTGTCGGGGTACCGATCCACGAGGCCCGCTTGACGGAAGCGTTCGCTCAAGACGCACACAACCTTATGCCTCCTGGAGCAGGTCGTAGCCTCCATCTGCTGTTGGAACCACGAATCGGTCGAGGTCGGCCGGATGTGCTCCTACTTGCAATCTCATCAAGTGGACTTATTTCGTACCTACGTAAGGCCAATCGACTCGCGACCTTCACCGAGGCGCAGGTTATTTCTGGCGATGTCGACGAACCTGTAGGGGTGTCGGCTACTTACGCCCGAGACCTGCGGTCGAAGATGCAGGCCGCAAACTGGAAAGATTCGCAGCTCGCGCATGCGAGGAACCTCGTCCACGACTCACTCGCAGTGGAGGCGAAGATGTCGGACTGGCGACGTGCGGTGAGACAGGTGGCGCGATTCGGGCCGATGGCCCACCGCACTGCAATTTTGATGCCAGAGAACGTTGCGGCTCGCGTCGACCTGCCCACGTTAGGTGTATACGAGAGCGGTCTGATTAAAATGTCGGGCGATCGGCTGTCGTGGCTACGTACCGCGCCTAAGCGTCCGCTTGGTGACGCGCAAAAACTCTGGCTTCTCGAGCTCCTGCATCGACAGCTACAGCGCGATCAGATTCCCTCTGCAACGCGCATTTCCTCAACCGCGTGAAGCAAGTTGGTGACGCGTCCAGCGTAAGCGGGCGGCAGCACTACCCGGTCTCGTGCAATACGGCTGTACAGGCTCGATGCCTCGTTGAGTGACTTTTCGACTGCGTCGAGTCGAGTCGGTACGTCCGCTGAGGTGGTGCCTGCCTCGGCCCTTCTGGACAGTTGCGCCATGAACTGCACTTGGGCCTCCGCCCGTGTCCAGGACGATAAGGCACGGGCGGCGAAGGTTGCGCTGATTTCTGGGAGCACGATGTCGTCGCTGTAGGGGAGGTTCATAACGTATGACAGTTCCTCTTGTGCCTTCAATGAGGCCCACAGAGCGGGTAGATACACCCTCGCAGTTGGGGGCTGACCACCGGCGGGAGACGGTTGCCATTTGGAGATGAAGAATTGTCTTAAGGTGTAAAACCAGCCAGAAGATATTGCGGTAGCGCCAGCGGCCAGACCTAGGAGTCCTTCGAGATCCGAATACCCCCAATGTACTTCATATTCGTTGACCTCTGACAGGGTGTAGATAAGCCGGAGCAAGTTGGACAAGCGGTTCGAGTCCCACGGTGCGGGCGGATAACCTTTAGTTGCCCGATTGACAACTATGTAGAAACCCTGAACATCTATGGTTGTGACAACGTCGAGCCAGTCGGCAATGTCTTTCCAGTTACTTAACGCGCCCTCATCGATGGCGACACTGGCAATGGTTCTATCTCCTCCCCATGCGTCGACGGCAGATCGGGCGTACTGGAGTGCTAGAGGTGTCCAGATATCTGTAAAAGTCGACTGGATGCACGTGGGTGCTATCAAACGGTTGTGAATTCCGACCGCAGTATTGGCGGCCTCGATTGACGCTATTTGGTTGGCGACATCGCCAGCGCTTTGTGACCACTTGATTCGGCGGAAGTTCAAAGCGTGAGATGAATGGCGTCGAGCCGAACCCGCTGGGGTTGAGGAGTAGATATAAGATTGAGGATCGAGGAGCGCATCGAGGCCCCTCGACCGAAGTCCCGTCACCGTTGTGGTGAGTGCGGCGACATCTTCGTCACCAGGGCTGAGCACGACTCCGGAGAGGGAGCCCTGATCGGAGACGTCGAAGATCTTGCTGCCCTTGCCGTATCCGTGCTGAACATAGAAGCTCATACCGTAACTCCAAGTCGGCGTAGCGGAATTGACACATTTCTATACCGCTGGCTGGGGCGCGGAGCCAGCAGACGCGTGATGACTACCTGCAGGTCCTCTTCGCACGACACGCCCTCAAAGGAGGAGGCGTCGAAGCTTTGTAGTCTCCGAAAGTACTCGCTACTGTCTATTTTTTCATACCAGAATGGATGGTGCCCGACAAGCGCTTCAAATGCGACAATCCCGATCTGAAAAAGATCTGTTCTGAAGTCGATTTCTGCGATCCGTCTCATCTCGAATTGCTCAGGTGCGGCGTATCTACCTGTGCGTGGCGATGCGCCGTACGCATCGGTGAGCGGCGAAAGATCATTGTGGTACGCAATTCCCAGATCAAGCAGAACCGGAGAACCTGCATCGTCGAAGACGATGTTGCCGGGTTTGATGTCGCGATGCACAATTCCTGCGTCCGACCACATTGCGTTGACTGCTCGAAGTAGCGCAATAACCAGACGTCGAGAAAGATCCTCGTTTCCACCGAAATTCTTAATAGCCTGATCGAGAGTCCCCCCTGGGTAGTAGGGCTCTGCATACCAAATGTAGTCTCGTCTTGAGAGCCTGCATTTTCTGGGCGGCTCGACGAGCTTTACCACGTGGGGCGAATCGACCTGGGACATACCCTCGATCTCGCGGCCGAAGCGGGTCGGAAACGGGATGGAGTCGTCGGAGTCAAAGTCGTCCTCCGGAAGTGGCTCCTTTACAATTTTGATGACAATGTCGTCTGATCCGCTACGGCCCCGGTAAGCAACCTTGTAAGAACCCTCACCTAGCTCAGGTAAGGCCAGTTGATAATCGGCAAATGCTTGCATCAACTCGTCATCGGAGAAGGGGACCGTCATGCGCTTTCGCTCTGGCTCACCCGACAATATTCGCATACTGGGAGTCGATCTGCACTCAGTAGCAGTGAACGGGAGTGTGGGGTAGCGGTCAACGGGCGTGTGGGCCAATTCGCAAGTATGTCTCGAATCGACCCTTGTGGTGCTTATTTCACAAACTTGATTTTGCAGCAGTGCCTCAGAAATGGTCGTTTCTGGGCCACCGATCTGTGAGACACGGGCGCGGCCAGAATCAACTGAGTCGGTTTGGTCTGAAGAGTGACCGCGATGGCGGGTTGGGTCCTCGATGACGTATGCCCCACAAACGAACGTTGCCGGGACACTCGCAGGTGAGACACCTAGTATTCGAAGCACGGCAGTTGTTCGCCGCGTTGCGACTCGGTTACGTCATGACCTATGAAGGAGACAGGGTTGGAAGCGGCCGGGCGAACCTCTGCACTCCGTATGGCTGTTGTCACTGCGCATTCAGGGGGCGGAGGAGCGTTCTCAATTGAGGATGACATCCGAATGGTCAAGTCCTCACTTCTCTACGCCGATTCAGTAACTCTCTTTTCGTACTCAGCGGCCATGCTCGAAGACTTCTGTGCCGCGGACCTCGCTGGCTACGAGCGACGAATGGAATACCTAGCTGCCCACACTGACGACGTACTCCGGGGGCTCGGACTCGACCCTTCGGTTCTACAAGACTCAACCCTGACAGGCAGGCAACGGAAAGAGATACGCCGGCGCGCTCGGAGAATCAATGCCAGCATGATGGCCGTCGAACACCTGCTGTCCATCCAGGAGCTGACACCCGACCTTCACGACATCGGCTCAGTACTGGAATCAGGGCACATGAAAGACCTCCAGCAGGTCATGGATCTCGGACTATTGACGCTCGCTCCGGATGGTTTCGCACTCGACCCGACCCAAGACAAGGCTTCGGTATACACCGAAGCACTGGGCCGCCTGCTCAAAGATCGTCGCTTGCAACCGGTCCTGGACGAGAGGATGTCGCGGCGTGTCTTGGACGCGCAGTCGTCCGGCGAACCGCTAACGGATGACTACACCCAGGCGCGAGCTCGTAGAGCCGCCGTGGGTGCGGGGTTGATTGCGCAACTGCCCACGTTCCCCGAGGCGTCAATGAAAGACGTTATCGATGCGCGAGATCAGCTGCGCGAACCGTTGCTGTCCTACCGCGCCGAGATGAAAATCGCCGCGGAAACGATCAAGTCAGATGCGTTCGACTACTCCAATTTGGAAGCTGACATCCAAGATCTGTTCAGAGACCAAGTCGAGCCCAAGTTGCGTGACTTTCAACGCGAGCTGGCCAAGACAAAGGTCGTGCTAGATGCCGCTAATGCGATGAAGACCACGGTCGCCGCCGTTGTCTCCGGCGTAGGCGTAGAAGCATCTCTACTGCTGTCTGACGCGCAAATCACTCTGCCCGACCTCGCCACCATGGGCTTGGGTAGCGCTGCGGCGGGTGGCGTGATCACTAGTGGGTTGGGTATTGCGAAGGCCCGCTTCGACGAGATCACCAAACGCAATCAAGAGCCCTATTTCTATCTTTACAAACTCAGCAAACAGCTGTAGCTACCTAACGCTGCCCGATTCGAGAGGTTTGCCGCTGACACGCTTGACGCCAGCTCGATGCTGATTGTGCCGCCGGAAGCTAAACGACGAGTTGGGATCTGTGCATGGCTATGCATGATCATGCGTTGTCTTGCTAACGGTCGTTTCTGGGGCACCGATCCGTGAGACACGGGTGCGGCCCGAACGAAGGCGCGATCGCAGGCCGTCGGCGCGGTCCCGAACAGGGCCCGGAGCCGTTTAGGTCCCGCCGGATCATGTCAGTTTCAGACGACGGCTGCACTCTTTGCAGGCGTTTCGAGGGTGAGTGCACGTGTCTTCTGACATTCTGATGTCAGAAGTGCGGTGCACGGTCGCATGTTCGGCTCTCGGTGACAGGGAGGCTTGTGATGGACCCCGACAAGCTCGATGTCGTGGAGACCGGTGTGCTGACAGCGTCGGGGGAGCGGTGGTCCCAGGCCGAGGTCCGTTTCGCTGTCCTGGCTCCCTTGCTGGAGATGCATCCGGTGCGTTCGGAAGCGGTTGACGATGCAGCACAGCGGTTGGAATTGTCCAGGCGGCAGGTCTACACGTTACTCGGCAGGCTCAGGAACGGGACGGGGACAGTCACCGATCTTCTGACGAAGGTCTCGTCGGGAGGGCGTGGCCGCAGCCGAGTAGCGGCTGACGTCGAGGACGTGATCGGCGACCATCTCACTCGATATTTTCTTCACTGCCAGAAGCCGAGTGTCGCTGCGCTGCACCGACGTATCGCGCTGGCCTGTCACCGCGCGGGTCTGCCGGTGCCGGCCAGAAACACCGTCACTGCGCGTATCGCCGCCCTCCATCCGGCATCGGTCGCCAGGTCCCGCGGAGGACCCGATGCCGCCCGCCCGCGTCAGTCCGCCGGCGACAGTCCACCGACGGTTTCGGGGATTCTCGATCAGGTCCAGATCGACCACACCGTCGTCGATCTGATGGTCGTTGACGAGTACGAGCGGCAACCGATCGGTCGCCCTTACCTGACGATCGCCATCGATGTCTTCAGCCGTTCCGTACTCGGATTCGTCGTCACTCTGGAGCCGCCATCAGCGGTATCGGTCGGGTTGTGCCTGGGCCGGGTGTGCTGCGAGAAGCAGACATGGCTGGAGGCATGCGAGCTCGCGGAGCAGGTGCAGTGGCCGATGGCAGGGAAGCCAAAACAGTTGTATCTCGACAACGCCTCCGAGTTCAAAAGCGAAGCGCTGCGCCGCGGATGCGCCCAGCACGCCATCACACTCGAATACCGTCCTCCGGGCCGACCTCACTACGGCGGGATCGTCGAACGCATCATCGGAACGGCGATGACGGCGGTGCACGAGCTGCCTGGGACCACCTTCTCGAACCCAGCGGACCGAGGAAGTTACGACTCGGACAAGCACGCGGCGTTGACATTGCATGAGTTGGAGCGCTGGCTGGTCCTGGCCATAGCCTCGTATCACGCGAGCGTTCACACAGGGATCGGGAACACTCCGGCCGCCGTGTGGGCCGGCGGGGTCGCCGCAGCTGGTCATGCCCCTCGTGTGGTGCTCGGCGAAACCGCGTTCCTGGTGGACTTTCTTCCCGTCATCCGGCGACGTTTGACGCGCACGGGCTTCGTTCTGGATCACGTGCACTACTTCTCGAACGCGCTCAAACCGTGGGTTGCGCGGCGAGAGGATTTGGGGCGGTTCGTGATACGACGTGATCCACGCGATCTGAGCAGAATCTGGGTCCTCGAGCCAGACGGTGCCGGCTATGTCGAGGTGCCGTACCGGACGATGTCACATCCCGCGGTGACACTGTGGGAGCACAGAGCTGCTATCGCCCGTCTCCGCGAACAAGGTCGGTCGAACGTCGATGAGAGCGCACTGTTTTCGATGATCGAGCAGATGCGCGAGGTCACCGACCGCTCGCAGAAAGCCACCCGCAAAGCCCGGCGCAACCGTGCCCGCCGCATGCATCTCAACGGTGCCGCGTCTGCACCGATCTCGGCGATCCACCCGCCGGTGGAGCCTCGAGCGGGCGGCGGCACCGCAACGCCGGTCTTCAGAGACATCGAGGAATGGTGAGGCGATGACCGCATCGACAGGAAGCAGCGACGAACCCGCCGAGTCGTCCATCGAGGATTTGGGGCACCTGCGGGAGTCGGTTCGACCGCTCACCGCACTCGACGACGCGGAGCGGATCCGGTTGATCCGGTCGGAGAGGTGGATCGGGTATCCGCAGGCCCGTACGGTCGTCGACCATCTGGAGTCGTTGTTGTCGTGGCCAGACCGGCAGCGTATGCCGAACTTACTGTTGCTCGGTCCGACGAACAACGGCAAGTCGATGATCATCGAAAAGTTCCGGCGCACTCATCCGCCGATCAGCTTGTCCGACCGCGAGCAGATACCGGTGTTGTGTATGCAGATGCCCCCGGACCCGTCACCCGGCCGGTTCTACCTCGCACTGCTCATAGCGTTGGGAACACCGACCCGACCACGCAATCGGGTCCACGAACTCGAACAGCAAGCATTGATGCTGCTCCGCGCCACCGGCGTGAAGATGTTGATCATCGACGAGCTCCACAATGTTCTCGCCGGCCGCGACAACGTCCGCCGCGAATTCTTGAACGTGCTGCGGTTCCTGGGCAACGAACTACGCATTCCTCTTGTCGCTGTCGGCACCCGTGACGCCTACCTCGCCATCCGTACCGATCCCCAGCTGGAGAACCGATTCCACCCCATGACTTTGCCGGTCTGGACCAACACTGCCGACACCAGATCGCTGCTGGCCAGCTTCACCACGAGCTTCCCCCTCCGCAAACCCTCGCACCTGACATCACCGGAGATGACCGACTACCTCCTCACTCGCTCCGAGGGCACCATCGGTGAACTGGCAACGCTGCTCACTGCCGCAGCAGTGACCGCCGTCGACAGCGGAGAGGAAGCGATCACCTCCTCGGTGCTCACGCGCACTCCGTACCTCGGTCCCACCGAGCGACGTCGCCAGTTCGAACGCCACCTCGCGTGAACGCGCGGCTCGCGGCGATGCCCGATGATGCGTACGTTCGCCCGTGGCCGCTGCACCCGCCGCCACAGCCCGGCGAGGCCCTCTCGTCCTGGTTGGCCCGGATATGCGAGCTGTATCCGCACATCAAGTCTTCTGACCTGCTTGCAGACCTCGATATCGATTGTGCTGTCGAGGATCTCGACCGCTACACACCGGAGCCGATCCTCGCCGAGCTGGCCGGTCGCGGCGCAGTCCCGGTAGAGAGGGCGCGGATGATGACGTTGGCGGGGTGGACACCGTGGCTACTCGACAGCACCGACCCCGCCGACTGCGACTTCGACACCTACGTCCACCAATTCTCGATCCTGCTACCGGCCGACCTCGCGAGGGAGGATCGACGCCGCCGCACACCCACGCACGACGCATGGTTGCCGTGGGCCAGCACTCCGCGCAGTCGGGCATGCCCGGCGTGTATCGACAGCCTCGAATCCACTGCTGATATCAACATGACTCTGCTGCAGCAATATCCGGTGCTGAGCAGCTGCCTCGACCACCGTTGTCGACTCGAACCCTGCTCTGCTTTCCCTGGTCATGCAATCTTCTGGGACCAAGTCCGGTTCGGTTCGGACGAACGGGTCTCGCCCGTTCCGGTTCCCTCAGCGGTCACGGAACTCGATCGGCGCACCACCGAGGCTCTGACGACCGGATGGGTGGAACTCGGCCCAGGCCGAGTGCACGCCGCAGTCTGGTTCCGGCTGCTGCGCACCGTCGCCGACGAAGTGTCCACACCACTGGTTCGCACCGGACGGTGGGCGACAAGACTCGTTGCGATCTGGAAGGCCGCCGGTCGTTCTCGCCCGCTCCGGACCGCGTGGGTTCCGTTCGAGGACCTGCACTGGGACGAGCAGGCGAAAGTTCTGGAGGCCGCAGCGATCGGCATTGCGATGGTCGAAAGCGGTGAGGTCGACGCCGGCGGTGCGCACGCATCTCTGCTGAGCCCACGTCCCTATGAGCCGGTCGATCCCGGGACAGCTCCGACGCGCTCGTCTAATCCCGCACCCGAGCGCGATTTGTGGGCTGACGCGCACGCTGCGGCCGAGGCCGCCATCGCGGCAGCGCGCGTCGATCCCGCATCCGCCAGTTCGTTGTACAACTTCCTGCGCTGGGGGTGCCGCACCGCAGCGGCGCTGGATGAGACGGTGCAACTGTTCCTCGACCACGGGATCCCGCTGCAACATCCGCCGACGTAGCTATCACCCGATGGAGCGGGGTTGTCCGCGACGCACACGCTGCGACGGCCGAGAAGCCCGTTTTCGCGCCGGGGTCATAGTCACCAACGTTATGTGTGCGGTGACCGACGAGAATTTTCCTTCCCGCACCGTCTCCGCGGAAACGCCTGCTCAGCGTGCTTTCGGCCTGAGAAGTCTGTCGGGAGGGCCCGCTACAGTCCAGCCATGACAGATCGCCAGCTCGTAGACGGCCCGACCACGATCCCGGCTGTCGTGCCGGGTGCCGCGGCGGTGTTTCCAGACCTACCGCCCGAGGTTGCTGCTCGGATCGAGCGTTCCATGGCCGCGTCCCGCTCGACCGGTACCCGCCGGGCCTACACCTCGGCGTGGCGACGCTTCGAGACCTGGTGCACCGTCGCCGGGCACCACGCGTTGCCGGCGCATCCCGCGACAGTGGCGGCCTACCTCGTCGCCGCGGCCGACACGCTCACCGTCGACGGGACGCGGGCGTACGCGGCCGCGACGTTCGGCAAGTGGATTGCGGCGATCGCCGACCGCCACCGCGCTACCGGACACGACAACCCGTGCGGGCACGAGATGGTGCGCGCCACCCTCGCCGGTATCCGGCGGGACTACGCGTCGGCGGGGGAGCGGCCCCGCAACCCGCGCGCACCGCTGCTGACCTCCGACATCACCACGATCGTCGACCACGCCCGACGCACTACAGCGGGGTGGGCGTCGGAGGTGCTCGAACGCCGCGACACCGCGCTGCTGCTGATGGGATACACCGGCGCATTTCGACGCAGCGAACTCGTAGCGCTGGAATGCCGCGATGTGCGCCGCGACCGTCTCGACGGTGCGCACGTACGGATCCGAAGATCGAAGACCGACCAGGACGGAACCGGCATCGGAACGGTGAAAGCGCTTCCGTTCACCGACTGCCACGAATCCTGCCCGGTCTGCGCGTGGGTGCGATGGCTGCAGATCGTCGCCGCGTTCGACACCGGGGGCAGAGCCGCCGTCATTCGACTGCTTTCTCGCGCAGCACAATTCGACTCCCATCTCTGCCGCGGCACCCTGCCGACCGCCGAGAAACGGTCGCCGCTGTTCCGGTCTGTCCGCAAGAACGGCAACCTCTCCGACACTGTGTTGTCCGGGGCAGCGGTCCATGCGGCGATCCGCCGCCGCGCAGCTCACGCCGGGTACGACCCCGAGACTGTCATGCAGCTCGGCGGCCATTCCCTGCGGGCAGGATTCGTCACCCAAGCCTTCCGTAACGGTGCCGATGCACATGCGATCATGCGCCAGACCGGGCACACCACACCCGCAATGGTCGAGACATATGCCCGCGAGCACGCCCCTCTGGTCGGCAACGCGGTCACCGAACTCGGTCTATGACCGGGCGTGTGACTTCACCCGTGAACGCCGATAGGGCGACCGGGGTAGATGCTGACCACGACGACTGCACCGGTTCGATTCGACCAGCGGATATCACGAACGTGGCGGTGCCGAAGCGGGATCGGCACACGTGGTCACTGTTCGAGGACTGGTGCACCGCCCATGACGAAACACCACTGGCGGCCTCCCCGGATTCACTTGCTCGGTTCCTCTCGGCGCACCCCGCGGCGTCCACGACCCAGCGCCGCCGGATCGCGGTGATCGACGCCGCCCATTCCCGGCACCTGTTACCCCAGCCGGGCCGTGCGGAGGTCGTCCGGGCTGCGCTGGACGTGGCGCGTACGGCGCGCCTGCACGAGCTGGCAGCCGTGATCGGCGGCGTCATCGCGCGCCTCCCCGAATCCGGTTGGCCGTCCGAACTGTTCGCGCGGCGAGACGCCCTCGTCCTGGTCTTTGCCTCGACCGGTCTGCCGTACACCCAGATCGCGGCCCTGCGGCCCTGCGACGTCACCGCCGATCCGAGGATCGATGCCCTTCGTATCGACACAGGCCGCGGCGTTCGCACCGTCACTCCTCTCGCACTGATGGAGACGGGTATCTCGCCGCGGACGGTGTTCCAGCGCTGGTTGGAGGTGCTGGGCCATCACACGCGGTACCCGAACACTCGAATGCTCGCCGACGCTCTCGATGCCGTGGGCGGTACCGGGCTCAGCGGATTCGACCGGTACGTCGATCCGGCCGGTCGACAGCCGCTGTCGACCGCAATCGACCGGTGGGGTCACACCCCGCTGACTGCGACTGCACTTACCGCCCATGCGGTCGCCGACATCGTTCGAGCGCACCTGGACGGACGAGCACCTGTGCACCGACACCATTCGGTGCAGGCACGGCAGCCGAGCACAGATCTCGTACCCAAGCCCGCCTCGGCTTCGCTACTCGACCCCGGCTACTACGAACACGGGACTCGGGCACGCCGAGACGCACACCAGCTACTCGGTGGCGTCGATTCGACGCTCGACGACGTCGAAGAGCGTGCGGATTCACTGTTGAAGCGGCTTCTCGAATTCGTCGAGGCAGAAGTGCCGCCGTGAGGTCGGCCGTTCGTGCCGCGAAGATGGTCCCTGCACCCGTTCAGGCCGCTTCTGTGGCGTGGAGACGCTCGACGAGACCGGGGTGAACCGATCGATCAGATCTCCGCTTGCGTGAACTCGACTGTGTCGCCCTCCGGTGCACCGACATTCCGGGAGCAATCGCCGGAGGGAACTTCGGTTCGGGTGAACCCCTCAGGCTCGGTGTGCGTACACCACAGTGAAGCCCACCGCTGGCGTGGGCACGAGGACAGGACACGTGATGAGCACTTCAAGGTTCCGTATGGCAACGTCGCTGCTCGCGTCGGCGGCGGTGATCGCCCTCGCCGGGTGCGGTTCCACCGAACCCACCGGTTCGGTGGCGGTGTCGAGCACTCCGGTGTCCACGTCGGCGGACGCGAAGGCTGCGACACCCGATGTGGCACCGTCCGAACCCGGACTGGTGGTGTACGCCAGTAACTACTCTGTGAGTGACACGGTCTCTCGGGTACAGCGCGCGCTGGAGACGGCGGGAGCTGTGGCAGCCACTGTGGATTTCGAGAAGTTGGCACAGGGAGCAGGTGAGACGATCCGCCCGACCACCGTGGTGATCGGGGGGAATCCGAAAGCGGCGTCGCCGTTGATCGCCGCGGACCAACGGGCCGCGATCGACCTTCCACAGAAGTACCTGGTCTGGCAGGCCGCCAACGGAACGGTGTTTCTGGCATACAACTCCGCCGAGTACATCGCGACGCTCGCAGGCATCCCGGTCTCGTCCGACGCCCTCGACGGACTCCGGGCCGGCTCGGCATCGACCGCGTCCGATGCGACGGGATCCTCGGCGGCCGCCGCAGAGGGCACCGATGTGTCCGCAGCGCCGGGATACCTGGTCGAGAAGACCAGTGATGCATCGGTTGCAGCGTCCATTGCCCGATACGAGGCAGCGTTCGCGGCCAAGAATCAGCCCACAGTCGCAACCGTCGATCTCGCGTCCGCCGCTGCCGAGACACCTCTGAGGCCCACCATGGTCACCTACGTCGGTAATCCTGCGGTCTCGACTGCGCTGGTCGGAGCGCAGCAGACCATGGGGATCGACCTCCCCGCCCGATACGTGGCGTGGCAGGATGCCGAAGGGATCGTTCACGTGGCTCACCCCGATATCCGTGTACTCGCCGCTCGGCATTCGATCTCGCCGACCAATCCTGTTCTCGACATGGTCGCCGCCGCCACGACCGGTTTCACCGATGCCGCTTCCGGCTCGGGCAGTTAGGTGGACGGTGTCGAATTCGGCTCACAGCACAACCACCAGCTCGTCGATGCGTCCGAAGTCGCCATGTCGGCGCTCTTCCGCGAGCACCAGCACGCAGTGACTCGATTCGTCAGCCGCTACACCCAGACCCGCGAGCAGTGTGAGGACATCGTCCAGGAGACGATGTTGCGCGCGTGGCGCGGGATCGACCGCATCGATGTGACGGCAGCATCGACGCGGTCCTATCTCATGACCATCGCGCGAAACGTACTCACCGATCAGTGGCGGGCGAGCACGAGCAGGCCGACTCTCGTCCACGATCAGATCGCACTCGCCGCCGAGTGCATCGACGACGAATTGGGCGGGGTCCTCGACGGGTGGCTCATAGACGAGTCGCTGCGTCGGTTGTCCGAGGAGCATCGAGCAGTCATCGTGCTCATCTACTACGAGGGTCGAACCGTCTCCGAAGTGGCCGCGCACCTCGATATCGCGGTCGGCACGGTCAAGTCCCGCTCCTATTACGCTGTGCGTGCCCTACGCCGGATCTTCGACGAGTTGGGATTGATTCCATGAGCTCAGCGCACGACGAGATCCGACCACTGCTCGGGGCGTACGTACTCGACGGACTCGAGCGCGACGACCGAGCAGCGGTACGACGACACCTCGACGACTGCCTTGCCTGCCGAACCGAAATCGACGTCCTGGCACCCGTCGCAGGAGTGCTTCGACGTCGCAGGCAGCCAGCAGATCTCTCACCGGTGCACTCGACGGCCGGTGCAGACCAGCGACTCGACCACCTGCTGAGCGCGATGAGGCATCAACGGACCTCCGAGAAGAGGCGGCGGCGAGTGTGGACTGCGGTGTCGGCGACCCTCGTTCTGGGAGTCGCTGCGGCGATCGTCCCGCTCAGTACCCTCGCCCGCTCCGACGATTCGACAACGGTGAACGATGCGGGTGCCCGCCCGCTCGTTCTGTCGAGCACCGTCGGGGCCACAGGTGACCTCGAGCTCACCACGAAAGCCTGGGGCACATCGATCGACGTCGACGTTCAACAACTCCCCGGCGCAGGCATCCTCACTCTGCAAGTGGTCGGCAACGACGGGACTCGACAACAAGCAGCTCAATGGTCGGTCACCGCGAGCCGAGCAGCAGCGGTGACCGGCGCAACGTCCCTTTCTGTCGAGGACATCCACTCGATCGTGATCGACGATCCGGCGGGCAACACGATCGCGCGGGCCTCTCGCTGAGACCGAGTCGTCACGGACACGGGCAGGTTTCGATGCGGTGCCTCGGACAGCGTGTCGGTCGCGTGGCCGCCCGAACGGCTGGACCGCGGTCGAGTGAGATCGGGACGCTGACGACGTACCCCGGATCGACATCCGAGTCCGAACGCGCTGGCTCTGCGTTCGCCGCACCGCATCGGTCCGTCGCTCGTTTTCCGGACTCATTCCAGAAAAGTCGTGCATACTTTCGGTCGGTTCGGTACCCACTGTGGCATATACCAAGGGGGGTATGTAAGTACCCTAGGGGGTATCCGACCTGATCTGGAATCGAAGTCGATGAGAAGACGGGTGCAATAGGCACCACACGGCCTGTCGTGGTTATCTCATAGGTGTGTTCAGGCAGCGGAGTCGTCAAACGCTCAGCAGTGGTCGTCGAGGCGAGCCACCGAGAGCTGGCGTCTACGGCTCACGGTGCGTTTCCCCATGGCCAGCAGTACGTGTGGCGTGGGTCAGCAGTGAGTGCGGCGTATGACAGATGATGACGTGTGGTCCGGAAAGCACGCCCGAGCGCACGATGCCCCGGTCCGCTCACTCAATGCGTCGGTGTTGCGATGGAGGATCGACACTGCACGGTCCATTCCACTGTTCGATCCCGACGACGGCGGCGACGCGGCTCGCTGTCTGGTGCTGTTGGAGTCTCCGGGGCCGAAAACGATACGTCCGGGCGGGACCAACATGTGTTCGTTCGACAATCCAGATCGAACGAACCCCGTGCTGAAATCGGTGTTCGCCGACGCGGGTATCGACCGGGTGCAGTGCGTCAAGTGGAATATTGTGCCGTGGGCAGTGCTCGATGACGCCGGTCATCCGGTATCGCCGACGGCATCCGTTCTCGGTGAGGCGGGCCCATATGTCGGCGAGCTTATGGCCTTGCTGCCGAAACTGGAGGTGGTTTTCGTTCTTGGTGCGAAGGCTCTCGATGGCTACATGCGCGTCATCACTGCATCTGCTCCCACCCGCCTCCTCCCGGTGATAGCGGCACCGCACCCCTCGGCTCGCAACGCACACGCACCGGCGGCTGCTCGCCAGCGGTTGATCAACGCAGCACTGTCGGTCGCAACGCACCTGGAGAAGGCACCTGAACCCCGCACTGTGCTGAGGTAGGGCGGATCGTGCTGCTGCTGCCTCCGACCGGTCAGTCCTGGTGGGGCTGGCGTTCGCCGGTGTCGGTGTCGATGTCGATCACCTCGTCCGGGCTGTCGGGGTGGTACTGGATGATGTGTGGTTCGGCGGCACCCCGGCGTGCACCGTCTCGATATGAGAACCAACATCCCGCGAACAGCACCACTGTCACGATCGCTGCGACGACGGTCCAGCCCTCGAACCCGCCGGCGAGGGCCGTGAGAAAGGCCCCCGCAGCAGCTGTTCCCGCCATCAGCAACAGCCAGGTCAGATAATTTTCGGTGACTCGTGCCTAGACGCGTCCGCGGCTGCCCCGTCTCGGGGTATCGGAAGTCGGTGTGTCTGCATTCGGTGTGTTCATCGTGATCGTGAGTCCTTTCCGGGGTCAGTGGTCGATTGGATCAACGCTGTTCGTTCGGTATCAGCGTTCCGAGTGGGTACTACCCGGCGGTCGGTTCAGCTGGGTTGAAAAAGTTTTCCTTGCACGCTGCCGCGGAGAGTGTGGGCGGCGACTGTGCCCCAGGCTGCGAGCAAGGCCGCATACAGTCCGATTGCAAGGGCCTCGACCGCGGCCGACCCCAGAGCGCCGCCGAGGGCAGTGGCACCGGTGACGCAGGTGCCGATGGGGAAGGTGAACGACCACCAGGTCAGTGAGAATGTCAGTCCCTTCTGGGCGGCATGGATGGTGAGGGCGGTTGCGAGGGTGAACATCAAGACGCCGAAGCCGCCCATCGTCAGTCCGTACAGAATGCCGAACACGTGCAGGCCGGTTGCGACGGAGGCGGTCTCGCCGGTGAACACCAAGGGTGCATCGTTGCCGAGCAGGTTCGCGGCGGTGATCGATTGACCGATCATGCCGAGGGTGATCCACACCGTCGGTGCTGCCTGGACCGGCGGGATTCCGCCGTGGACGAGCCGTCCGTAGATGAGCGTCATGGTCAGCATTCCGATGATCAGTGACAGCCCGAACATCGCGTAGCAACCGGACAGCATGGCCAGGCGCCATTGCCCATCCGCGATATGAGGGAGCAGCAGCGCACCGGTGGAGGCGGACACCATCGGCGGTACGACGGGCATCAACCACGCCGGGAGTGCGACGGCGGTCTGGTGATCGTGGGCGGTGATCATCAGGTAGGGCACGAGAATGCTGGTGATCAGCCCGAGGGCTGTGCCAGCGGTCCACAGGACGGCAAAAATCACGGTTGCGGGCGCCGCTCCGATGACGTCTTTGCCCAGCAGCATCGTCCCGGCACCGACGGTCAGCAGCGCCATGGGGGGTGCGCCGTAGAACTGCACCATCACCGGATGCGCGGCGTGCTCACGCGCATACTGCCGGTGTCGGATCCAGTGCACTGCGAAGGCACCGGAGAGTGTGATCAAGGCGACCGACGCTGCGATCCACACGATCGTTGCGAACACGTGCAGTCCGGGGATGTGGGCGGGCAGGGTGGCGGCGGCGTTGGCGACGATACCGGTGCCCATGACCGAGGCGAACCAGTTGGGGGTGATGTGTTCGAAGATCTGGCTCGGGTGGTCGAGGTCGGAGAGCACCGGCCACTTGCGCGGCCGCTCGGTATCGTCGCCGCGCCGAGACGTGATGGAGGAGCGGTGCAGAGCTGTCGTGGTCATGACTTCCAGCGTCCTCGCACACAGTCGTCACCGGTAGACACCGATTACCTGGCCGGTCCCAACCTCAGGTTATGACTGCGGGGATTTGAGGGCGACGACGAGCAGGTCGCTCGACGGTCCTCGCAGTTCACGGCCCGCGGGCCACACGGCACGCAGGAACCGGCGCAGGTCGAGCCCCTCTGTGTGAACGCGGGCCAGCGTTCCGGCGGCGATCTCGGCGGATACCGCGAGGGAGCTGAGTACGGCCGGTGCGAGGCCGCCGATGACGGCAGCTTTGATGGCAGTGGTGGAGGACACCTCGAGCAGTGGCGCGGCGAGTGGGCCCGCAGTCCGGAGCGCACGTTCGAGCGCGAGACGTGTGCCGGACCCGGGTTCGCGGGTGACCAGCGGTGTCGCGGCCAGTTCGCTCGCCGTGATCGTTCGTCGAGCCCATTGATGATCGGGGGCGACGACGACGACGAGTTCGTCGCGGGCAACGTCCTTCGAGTGGAGTCCGCTGGGCAGATCGGGGCTTTCGACGAATCCGATGTCGGCGCGGCCGTCGAGCACCGATGCGGCTACGTCGACAGAGTTTCCGGAGGTGAGAGTCGGTGTGATGGAAGTGTCGTGGGAGCGCAGTGTGATGAGCCATCGCGGTATGAGGTATTCGGCGATGGTGAGGCTTGCGGCGATACGAATGTGGCTGTGGCGGTCGGTGCGCAGCATTGCGATGCTCGTGGCGAGCTCGGCGGCTTCGGCGATGACGCGCTCGGCCCAGCCGGCGACCAGTTCGCCGGTTGCGGTGAGGGTGGCACCTCGCTGCCCGCGATGCAGGAGTGCTACCCCGATGCGGCTTTCGAGTGCTTTCAGGCGTGCGCTCGCCGCTGGCTGCGACATGTCATGCGCCTCCCCTGCGCGTCCGATGCTTCCCAGCTCGGCGACGGACAGCAATAATTCGTAGCTGATCAGGTCGGTCACATGGGTCGGCAGGGGCACGGTGCCAGCGTAGAGACTGCAGTCGTAGCGGGCGCGGAGCCCACAGGCGCGTTTGCCGGAAAAGTCCCCATTCGATGCTCAATGCTCGCGGGAAGTGGAACGGGGTCGCGGCACTGGATCCCGTGGTTCGTTCACCCTCACTGACGCCACCTGCTTTTATCCAGTTCTCGTCACCCAGGATTGCCTTGGTTCGTGCGAGTTGTTTCGAACTTCACCGGTGCTCTCGCAGCGTGAGCTGGGACAAGGCAGGGGATGAGTCGGACGTAGGCGACCATTCCGATCAGCTCCACCAGTGTCTGCGTCACCACGACCACGGCAGCAAGAGACAGTGCTGGTGGCAGCGCGAGCGCCAGCGGCAGAACGACCAACGAATTTCGGGTGGCACCGGAGAAGATCAAGGCCCGAGCGTCCGGGACGTCCAGGCGGGTCACTCTGGCCGTCGCCCATCCGACAACCGCCATGATGACCAGGAACGCGACGAAGATCGGCACCGCGGCAAACAGCTGGGAGCCTTCGGAGCGGACTGCGTCGATCTGCGACGCCACGACGACGGCAAGAGTGGCCATCATGACCGGCACCATCGCCGCGGCCATCACATCCATGATCTGGGTGCCGATACGCCGACGACGCGCAAGTGCTTGCGTCAGGGCCGCCAACACCAGAGGAACAACGATCAACAGCACGAACGCTTCGACGAACGGTGCAATGTCGATGATCTCCACCAGCTCGGACCCGACGAACAACCACAGGTAGAGCGGCAGGAACGCGATCTGCAACAACATCAACAGCGGCGCGCTCGCGAGGAGCCGTTCCGACGCTGCACCGGCCAACCCACTGAAGACGATGACGTAGTCGATGCAGGGAGCCAACAACACCAACAGCACACCGACGAGTACCGCCTGATCAGCAGCAACGAACCGGGTCAGAGCGAATACGACGATTGGAACGAGCACGAAATTCAGTACTACGACGCTGAGCAAGAATGTGCCGTCGCGCAGCGATGCGCCGATGGCGGAGAACGGAACCGCGAGGAACGTAGCGTAGAGCAACACGATCAGTACCGGATTGATAGCAATCTCGAACGCATGCGCCGACGACGGCGCACCCAAACCGACACCGCCACCGATGAGCAGGGCCAGCAGGTAGAGCGGGATCTGGAACTTCTCCAGCCACGCCACCACCGAGGTGGTGCTCGATATGTTCATGCGGTGCCCACCGCGGTGTTCGCTGAGATCAGCCAGGTGCAGTCCGGATTGCATGGCGTCGGCGCGTCGGGTGTGTCCCCGAGCCGGGCCAGCGCGTCGGTCAAACTCTCACGCAGAGCGGTCAATTGAGCGATCGATTCGTTGGCGTGCGCGATGTGGGACTCGATGGCGGGGCCGAGTTCGGCTTTGACTGCTGCGCAGGAGTCTTTCTCCCAGACACGAAGGAGAAGTTTGATCTCCGGCAGCGACAGGTTCAGGCTCTTGGCGGCGGTGATGAACGCCAAGCGTTGCCGAGCGCGGTCGTCGTAAACGCGGTAACCGTTCGCCGAACGGTCCGCCGGGAGCAGGCCCTCGCTTTCGTAGAACCGTAGCGTGGTCGCCGGGACGCCGGTCGCCGATGACAGCTGTGAAATGCGCAGAGCGGACATGCGCACGAGGATAAACCTTCGAGTCGGGTGGAAGGTCAAATCCTTGACCTTCCACGCAGGTGCTGGGGCTAACGTCGGGCCATGTTCCCAGCGAGACCGCGCCCGGACGTCCGGGCGCTCATCCGTCTAGACCTGACGCCTCTCAGCGAGATGAAGGCCCCGTCGGCGTGCACGCTCTCAACGGCTGACCAACCTGAGGGTATCGAGTTGTGGGCAACGATCCTCACCTGCGCTACCAGCCGCGGACGGTCGACGGCGGACTTGTATTCACCTTCCCGTCACGTAGTGCTCGGAGTCGGAGTGGGTCCGCGATCAGTCGGGTGAGGCTGCCTGAGGGGTCGGTCCGAGCCGGACATTGACCCAGTGTCGGACCGGAGGGATCGACCACATGGTCCACAGTGCGAGGAGCGCAGTGCTGGCGGCAAGAATGCTCGCGGCGACGTCGAGCGGGAAATGTACGCCGAGGTACAGCCGGGAGGCAGCGACGGCGAGCGCGAACAGCACTGATGTCGTGCGGGCCAACCGCCGGACAATTACGTGCGCCCGAGCGGTGAGCAGGACCACAAGCCCGATCATGGCCGCAGCCACCGCTGTATGTCCAGACGGGAACGACCACACGGTGTCGGGAGGAATCAGCCAGAACCGTTGCGGGGGACGGGGTTCGCGGATGCTGTATTTCGCGATTGTCGACACGACGAGGGTAGATGCCATCACTGCCAGGGCCCATGCCGCGTCGACCCGTCGGCCTCTCCACGTGAGCCATGCGGCGATACCGATCGCCACCACGATTCCGACGACCGGTTGTGCGCAGTCCGTGACAAATTCGGCGAGGGCAGTGGCCCAGCCGGCGCGATGAAGGGCGATACGGTCGTGGAACCGCAGACCCGCCTCTGTCACAGCAGTGGTGGAGGCGAGAGTGCCGGCGGCGAGCAGTGCGGCAAATGCGAGCAGAGCGGCGGCAAACGGCCGAATCCACGGACGAGCAGGAAACATAGGTGACTTTCCTTGGTTGGGTTGCGTGGGATGGACGGTGGGGTGCCAGGTGCGGCGACGACCGGTGGCGAGTAGGGCGGCCACTGCGATGACCTGGATTGCGGGAACGACGGTGAGCGACGCGGGAATCGAATGTCGTAGAGCAGATCGGTTTTCGGCTGGGGAACGGATGGCTTTGCCGCTCCGTTCGTCGATCACGAGAACGCAGACGCGCCAGTGCGCCGGCGATCCAGAGGAAGTGCACGGCGATGACGGGGTGGGCGTAACCGGAAACGTCGACGCCCAGAAGCGGCGGCTTGGTGTATGCCACCGGGCCGGAGACCGAGCGCACCATCAGCGCTGCGACCTCGTCGGATGCGGTGACCACACCCCGACGACGAAGGCGGTAGCCCCCCGCGAGGCGAGGGGGCCGGTGATCGAGCGGGCACCTTCGTAGACGAAGTCCGCGAGCATGCTGACCGTCCCGAACGCGACAACGAACCGACACGCCCCCCATCGATGGTCGTGGCGGTTCGGTGGATTTCTTTCTGGAAGCGCGCGGCGGGAACCCGGTGCGGCGGATGGGTCACCGGCGTGTTTGGGCTGCGTCACTATGCTGCCTATCGGTAGCGGGGACGAGGAGGACCGGGCGGTGGGCGTGGCGGGCGAGTGTCGCGGACACCGATTCGCCGACGGCCCTCTCCACCAGTGACATCATCCCGCCGCGGGTGGTACCGATGATGATCATCAGGGCGTCGTTGGCGTCGGCGATCGTGGTCAACAGTCGAGCCGGGTTGCCCCGCCTCGAGTAGAACGCCCAGTTCCCGGGGATGGCGGCCAGCATCGCGCATGCCTCGCGGCGCTCTTGTTCGACAGCGTCGGCGATGCGTTGTTCCCAGTCGTCGCTGTCCGGGTCGATCGGCAGGTCATCGGTGTCGACGATGTGCGCTACATGCAGGAACGCGTTCAGTCGACCGGCAAGGTCCATCGCGTAGGTCAAGGCAGCGTGGCTTGCTGGGTGCCGGTCGAACCCCACGACCAGGTGGCACACCGGTTCTACCGAGGCGGCGGGGCCGTCCACCTGTAGCGGAGCGCGCCAGTCCCCTAGGTCGTCGCAGGAGGCGTGGCTGGGATCGTCCTCGGTCATTGTTTTCTCCTCATATTGTTTTCTCCTCATACGGAAGCCAGGACGAGACCGGCACCGCCGGCGACGACAGTCACCAGCAGGGTGCCGACCGCGTTCAACACGCCAGCGATGTACTTCTGACGTTGGATCAGCCGCACCGTCTCGAAACTGGCGGTGCTGAAGGTGGTGTACCCGCCGCAGAAACCGATGCCCACGATCAGCTGAAGTTCCTGGGGTAGTCCGTGGAAAAGGATCAGTCCGGTGACGAATCCGAGGAGCAGTGATCCGGTCACGTTGATGATCGCTGTCGCCCAGGGAAAATCCGACGCCCGGCGGTGCCTGATGGCCCCGTCGAGCACAAAACGGACGATCGCCCCTGCACTGCCCGCGCAGGCGATCCAGAGTGTCGTCATTGTGTTGCCTCCGCGGGCCGTGTCCGCAGTCGCGCGGCGATCGCGATTCCGGCGGTGGTGGCGACCAGACCCACCAGTACGGTGCCGGCCGCGTAGCTGCCGGCGGCCCACCACTGATGGCTGCGCAGAAACAGATCGGTATCGACGGCCAGTGTGCTGTAGGTAGTGAACGAACCGAGCATCCCGGTGCCCACCAACAGCCGGACCCGCTGCCGCCACCCTGTGTCCGGGCCCAGGCGAGCCAATCCCTCCAGCAGCATTCCGAGCAGGAACGCCCCGACGATGTTGATAGCGAAGGTCGTCACCGGCCAGCCACTCGCGGCAGAGGAACACCACAGTCCGAGTTGGTATCGGAGCGGGGCCCCGACCAATCCACCGACACCGACGGCGGCGATCGCGGACGCTCGCGCATGCAGCGGGCTTGGGGGCGCACTGTCGGGATCGACCGGTAGGGTCGGATTCGGGTCGTGATGGCCGTTCATGGACAGACTCCTTCCACTCAGGGAAAGGAGCCATCAGCCCCAGGGTTGGGGCGGTTCAGACAACCCCCTACGGGGCGGTCTCGGCGGAGATCCATCGCCGGACACCACTATAGCCTGACCAGGGATCGACCCAAGCAGATCCGATGTACGTTCGAGATTCTCGGTCAGCAGGCCGAGGTGTCTATGTGCCAGCGCTGCAGCTCAACAACCGAACCCGGTTGTTGAGCTCGACTAACGGCCACGACGGCACCGGCCACGACGGCACCGGCCGTGCAACGGGTCGGATTGGACACCTGTGTTCGCGTATCAAGCCCGGTATTCCCGATCCGCCGACCACCGCGATCTTCTCAACACGGGTACGTGGCACACGGCGTCACCAAGACGCTGAACATTTCGCCGAACACAGCATTGTCGTCGAACTCAGAGCGGGCACCAGGCTCGGAACCGAGGTTCATTGCCACGCCGCATCGACACGCAGTCGACTAGACCACACTCGAACATGAACTGCGCCACCCAATTTAACCCCACTGCAGTAGGTCGAGAGTGAATCGGGATACTTCGAATCGAACGCATAGAACGTCTGGCGCACAAGCGCACTCAACATACCGGTGACGAGCTACGTCAAAGTCAAAGACTCCAAGGGAACACACACGACGTGTCGAGGGCAATCATGTTCACTGGTAGATCGAGGACTTTTCGATCACAGAAGCTGTTCTATATGGTGGTTGTACGCGTAGCTCGGCGGGATGAATGCTACTGACCGGCGCTCCCGTGTGGTGGGTAAGTGCAGTCGTCTTCTGAACTAGTGCAGTCGTCTTCTGAAACTGACATCACTTCGAGTCGTCGACCAGTCGCCGAGTAGTGCCAAAAACGTACGCTAAACCTGGGCGTGTCAGAACTGGCGGACCGATGAGTTGTGGCACAGTGAGTCGCTGTGGGCCACAAATACGGGTACGCCAGGGTCTCGACCGCCGAACAGAACCTCGATCTGCAGAGCGACGCTCTGAGCGCTTTCGGCTGCGAACGCATCTTCACCGACACTGCGAGCGGGTCCACAACCACCCGGCCGGCCCTGACCGAACTGCTCGGCATTCTTCTGCCCGGTGACGTGCTCACTGTCTGGCGGCTCGACCGGCTCGGCCGCAACCTTCCCCATCTCATCGAGCTCATCGCAGACCTCAAGGCCAGGGGAGTGGCGTTCGCATCAGTCACCGAACAGATCGATACGACCACCGCCGGCGGGGAACTTGTCTTCCACATCTTCGGTGCACTCGCCAGCTTCGAGCGACAACTTCTCCGCGAACGCACACACGCAGGTCTCGCCGCAGCCCGCGAACGAGGGAAGGTCGGCGGCCGCCCGCCCGCCCTCACGGTCACCAAGAAGCGCGAAGCAACCCGAATGCGCAACCAGGGCAGAACAATCGGAGATATCGCAGAAGTGCTGGGAGTCAGCAGACGCACGCTGTATCGGCACTTCGAGCAGGCTGCGCAGAAACCCGTCAACCTCAATTCGGCATCAGGAGCAGAATCGAAATGATCGATCGAGTAACTGACTCCGACTACCAACTGCGTTGGCCAAGAGAACTTTTCGTACAGGAAGCAGCAAAGCTGCTCAACCTACGGGCTAGTGAGGATAATTGGGACGACCGCTGCAAGATGCTGCTTCGCGACGCGTTCGTGGATTTTCCGGCGTGCGGGCCTCTTGACGATTTGAACGAGCTCCCCGGCACTCTGGGCCGGCAATGGGGCAACAAGCCCAATGACAACGTCTTTTCGTACCGCCAGAGCTTTCTCCGCGACCTCATGTCGCAGGCCGACCGGCTCAACGAAGATCCGCCAGCCAGACGGCCGCTTTGGCGAGAACGCCGCGGCATCACGACGTCTGCGGAGTCTCCAGCGGCGTTCGATACATTGGTTGCCCGCTATATAGACCTGGTCAACGACCTGGACACCCTCTGCTACTTCGACCGTATCTTCACCAAAGACTGCGTCGACGATCAACGCGGCCACGAACCTGAGCGGTACCTGTATCAACACTTGACTGTAGATCTCGCATGGCCGCTCGACTCGAGTGTGCTGATCGAAGATCGTGATCTGTTCTACGACGTCGTCGAAGTTCTATACGACGCGGCCGCCCGCCCCCGTGACGGCTGGGAGCATAATCACAACGAATGCGGTTGGCATGGAAAGCAGTTCGACTCGACAGGCGGACGTGCCGTCTATCGATGGCGCGTCAACAAGCTTCTCGACCGACACGACGTCAGGCTCCGCCTTGCCGAGGACGGCGCCGAAGAGGGCCGTCTCGTCACCACCACGGACGACGCACGCAACGACCTGATCGACACCACCACCAGTAGGACCACGCCCAGCGTCGACCGCGTACAACACGGCGTGGAACAGTTCCGCAGACGAGGTGTCACCCGAAACGACAAACGCGCGGCCGCCAGATCCCTGGCCGACGTTCTCGAATCACGCCGCAAGAACGTCCTAGCCGACGCGCTGGACAAAACCCATGCAGGCGAGCTGTTTCACATCGCCAACAAGTTCGACATCCGCCACCACACCGAAGACCAGAAGGCCGACTACCCCGACTACTACCTGGACTGGATCTTCTGGCTCTATCTCGCCACGATCGAGCTCACGAACAACGTCATCGACGACCAGCAGCGCGGCGAAGACTAGGCCCTGATTTCCCTGCCCTTGCGCGGGTCCGAGAAGACGAAGTCGCGTCCTCGGCCTCGAAGCTCGACGGGTTGTCGCAACGAGATGTGCGACTGCTTCGCTGGGTCACGATTCCGGCGACCACGTGCCGCATCCCTTGGAGTCGAAGGCGTAATCCGACTGGTCGATGGTGACCTGAACGCGGCGAGCGTTGGGGATGAAATCGTTGTCTATCGTGTTCCCGCTGGAGTCCTGTCGACTCCAGTAGCAGCCTTCGATCTCTCCCTCGATTACGTAAGTGCCGGGAGCGATCTCGGCATTGACGAGATGCGTACCGTTACCGAATCGCTGACCGGACGCTTCCAGCTCGGTGTTCACTGCGGCGTCGCCCAGCGCAGCGGTCCAAAGTGGCGCTTGCGGGTGTCCCGGGCAAAGCATCAGCGCAGCTTGCACCTCTTTGGCCTGCGGACCGCTGAGCACAAACCCCGGCTGCGCACGTACATCGTCGGGATCGTTCTCTGCGCAGATCGTGTAGAGAGTCTTGATGCTTCCGCCATTGTCGTATCCGGACGCTGCGTAGGCGGCCTTCTCGGCATCGGTGGTGGCCATGACGGCATCGGCGCGGATATCGCATGAATGCGGGTTGGTCGCCCACAACGCTCTGAAGTCCAACAGGCCATCCTTGGGATAGATCCTGTAGGTCCCTTTCGTGTCGTACCCAGCACCCGAGTAGCAGTCGAAAGAGATGCTTCCGGCCCCTGGTTCAGGCGTAGCGGCGGTCGATGACGGCGTTGCTGCCTGCGTCGGTGACACGGTCACGGACGGTGAATCGGCTCGGTCCACCGCGGCGTCATCTGCGGAACCCGAACAACCTGCAATAAGGCCCACAACCAACGCAGCCAACACGACACGTTTCATAGCGATGTTCATACCACTCGGTCCGTTGGGTCCTTCGCGCACGCCGAAGCGGCGCGATAGCCGGTCCCGCGTCGTGGGACACGGCCCTGGGTGGAGCATTCTGAACGACCAGAAAACCACTGAACCGCATAGGCAACGTTAACGCGACACTAGTGATAGCCTTAACGGAACCCCAATAGAGGTACTCCCCGTCGGCGCGTCAGTACGCTCGCGGAACCATCAGGCTACCGCACCGAGGCTTAATTCGGAAAGGACGAAGACAGTGGTCGAATCAACCGTCCGGCGAGAATCCCCGGCAGCGGCGGTCAAGCGCGACACCTGTCCACTTCGCCGTTCCTTCGTCGAACGCGAGCTCGGCAGCCAGGACCTCACTCCACTTGCGAGCCTGCTGCGCACACGAGGTGCAGCAGGTGGGCAAGGAGGCGCGCTCAGGATTTCGCTCCTACTCTCGCTGATCTGGGTTACAGCGCGGGAGCCTTACACGACCAGCCGTGTCGCCGCCTACTGGGCCGAACTGATCGGTCGTAGCGACGACCCACGAGGAGACGGTGCCCGAGCTGTGCGGGACGCCCTGCACGAACTGGCCGATAGACGCCTGGTGGGACTGCATACCATCGGACCCAAAACGCTGATCGAGCTCCACAACGAATCGCGCCCCATCGACAGCCGCGGCGCACCTGTTCCCTATAAGCCGCCCTACAACACCGAGCCCTACCTGCCGATCCCGCGTGCATTCTGGACCGAAGGGCTGGCCGCAAACCTCTCCGGGGCCGGCGTGGCGATGTACTTATGCTCGCTCGCGATGACCAGAGCCGAGGATCCCGAATTCTTCATCGTCGGGAGCTACTTCGACGACCGCTACGGGATCTCCCGATCGAGCCGAAAACGAGGACTAGCCGAGCTAGTCGAACGAGGCGTCCTCACAGTGGACGTGACAGAGAGTCAGGACTCCGTCACCTTCCGAACGGTGCGACGCAACCGGTATCGGCTCGCGCAGCCGTTCCAGCAGCCGGCCCCGTGGGTATCGCCCGACGCGGGTCAAGCGACCTCAGGTGGACCAGCAGCGGCGAAGTCGAGTACCTCGACCGTGCGGACCTGAGGCCAATCCGCGGGCCTCTCGACGATGCTTCTGATAGTCTGAGAGCGGCAGGCCTGGCCTGTGCTTCATACCGGGAAGCGACGCGGCGGCAATGCAGTAGTGCCGACCACGACCTAACGGCATCGGGGTCCAAACCCGGAACGTCGGAGGGCCAGGAGTGAGGGGCCGAACCAATAGTCTCGACGCGATATTGGTTCCCTCATTCAGGTGGGTATGTTGCAGAGAGGCACCTCAACGGGATTCCAACCCCCGCGAGGTGCCTTTCTCGTGCGTAAAACTGGCCTGCCGGCCTGGCCTCGAAGGCCCGATGTGGCCGACTCGACTTTCCCTACAACCAAAAGCGCGGTGACCGCGAACGGCCACCGGCTCCTGGTGCTTCTACCTATCAGCCATAGAACAACTGCAACACAGCAATCAGCAAGTCAACGGCCCCGTGAACCCACGGACCCACCACATCCCAGACTGCCATCAGCATTGCCCACACAGGAGACGAAACCTCGTCGCCTGGCCACGGCATCTCCACACCGAACACATGGCACACCAGATGTGCCCACCCGTGCACCTGCCTCAGTGTCGACAAGGTCCTCACGGGTCGTGAACCCCTGAACCTGGTGAACCATCCTCTCCAGCCTGCTCGCCCGGTCTCGGACCCATCATTCTTTTCTGCAGCCATAATACTCTCCCTTCATAGTGAAATTCCGTCCCGTTGTTGGGGTGATTTGCGCACACGTGTGGCATATCGGCCTTTCGGTTGGATTCTCGATATCTTGGCTCAGCGGTTGCTTCGCCTCCATCAGAGTCCCACATCGAGGGCCTTTCCGCAACCCTCTCGAAGAATGCACGGTCGACACGTATCGCCAGGTCAAAGCCGGTTTATAAGTTTAATCGCGTACTTATAGATCGTGAATTATTACCGGAATTAAGCAGTGGATATCTCTGATTCTTTTCCGGATATTCGCGATTAATTGCGCGGAATAGATAAATGTTCGATAAAGGAATGTATCCAGGGTCTACGAGCTGCCGCGACATGCAAGGGCCGTGATGGTGTCGAGGGGATCCGTGGCGATCGGTGGCTCCGCCGGTCAGGAAGTGGTGACAGCGTTTCCGTCACCGTCGACGACTGGGCTTTGGGTCCGAACAGTGCTCGTGGAGAACGTGATCAGGTTTCCGTCGCCGTCGACGGTCGCGAACTCCGTCGTTCCCCAGTCCGTCGCGACGGGGTGGCCGGCGTCTGCAGGGTGCAGGACGCCCGCGCGCGAGAGTTCGTCGTACAGTTCCGCGATCTCGTCGACGGTGATGCGGCAGCTGGCCGTTCCGGCGAGGAAGGTCTCCGCTCCGCTGCACACCGGCCAGGGTGCGGTGTCGGGTCGGCTGTTCCAGCTGTCGTCGTCGGCGGCCCACAGGTGGATCTCGACGTCGTCTCGAGTGAGCTTGGCGAAGGTGGGATCGGAGTACTGCGCCGTGAAGCCGAAGGAGCGGGTGTAGACGGCGATCGCTGTCTCGATGTGTCGTACCGGCAGCGCGGGGACCGCTTTGGACATACCCATGCGCAACACTAACGCCGGTGAACGACACGAGGGAGCGAACGCTGCCGTGCCTTCGGTGAGCGCGTGAAGGCCGAGGTGCGCTGGTCGCCGGGCGGGCGCTACCGCTCAGCGTTCTTCCGGGGCGGTGTGACGAGGGGTCTCGCTGCGTTCATCGTTGCGACGCTTCGCCTTTGGATCGCAGAGACGCAGCGAGTTGGTCGACGGTCGGCAGACCCGCCAGGCCGCAGTCGGTCGAGTAGACGCGGCAGGCGAGTTCGGTCAGTTGCACGGCATCGTCGAAGGCGTCGACGCCGCCGATGAGGATGGTCGGTGAGCCTGCGAAGGCCGACGCCGCTGCCTCGGCGTCGGAGGAGATCAACCGGTGCCCGATCTCGATGTCCGACTGTCCGATCAGGCTGGCCGCAGCACGAACCCGGTCCGCAGCCTCCTGCCAGTTCGGGCACCCGTCGAAGTACAAGATCTCCACCTTCATACGAGCGAGTCTGCCCTCCAATCGGTTGGCGTGCCAATGCAGCCACGACGAAGCGCGTCGACGACGTGGTGAGATCGTGTCGCCTGGACCAGGCGAGGCGGAGATCGTGCACCTGATGCTATTCCGCATCCTTTTTCAATAATGTCCTGTTGATCCTCAGCCAGAAACCAGAGGCAACGCAGGTCGCCGGATTCCGCGCGTGGCAGCAGCGCGGACGCCAAGTCCGCAAGGGCGAGAAAGCGATCCGGATCTACGGCTACAGCTCCCGCACCATCACCGAGACCGACCCCGACACCGGCGACGAAGAAACCCGCAAGGTGCCCACCTTCCCGATTCTGTCGGTGTTCGACCACTCCCAAACCGACCCGATCGAGGGACACCCCCAGCCCGAGGAAATCACCCGGCTCCTCACCGGCGCCGATCCGGACGCGATCTACGACCGCGTAGCGGCGGTCATGACCGGCCGAGGATGGACCGTCACCCGCGAAGCGATCACCAGCAGCGCGAACGGCTACACCACCACCGACGGCTCCCACCGGATCGTCGTCGACGCCGCCCTCGAACCCGCAGCGGCCGCAAAAACGATGATCCACGAGGCCGCGCACGCGATCATGCACGCACCCGACCTCATCGGCCCCGAGGCCCGAAAGGACCTGCACCGGGGCCGGATGGAAGTCGAAGCCGAATCCGTCGCCTACGTCCTGGCCGGGATGCTCGGACTCGACACCAGCGCCTACAGCGTCGGCTACATCGCCGGATGGGCCGCAGGAGACCTCGAGCAGGTCACCGCCACCGCGAAAGCAGTACTGACCGCCGTCCACGAGCTGGCCGACGCCCTCGACCCGGCCGCCGCCGAGTCGGACGACGGCGAGGACACCGGGACCGGGGAGGCCGCGTAGCCGGTCGGGGGAGGGTCCGCCGGCCGAAATGTTCCGGCCGGCGGACAGGCCACCTGCGGTGTCCACCGAATCGAGCTCCGCTGCGCTCCGCACTCGAAAGAGCACAGACGTTTTTTCACAGCGGTTCTGGCTCCCGGCGAGCATTCATCACCCGTGCCCGCCGCCTCAACCCCTCGCTCCGCTGCGCTACGACCGAAGGCTCCGAACACTTTTCGTCCCGTGCTCGCTGCGCTCCCACGAAAACTGTCCGGCCGAGGGGTTGCCCCGTCGTTCCCGTGCGCTGCCTTCTCTCCTCACGCCAGAAACGGCGAAAAAACGTGGGGGAGGACGCAAGACCGACCCGGCACCGTTCCGAAGGGCAGCAACAGTTATGACCGAGACCACGAACACCGAGACCGTTACCTGCATCGCGGACGGACCCGACTGCACCGGCGACGTCGAATACCGGGACGCACTGTCCGGAACCGGAGTAGCGCACCCGAGATGCGACAAGCACTGGCAAGACCGGCTCGGCCTCGAGGACGACCTCCGACGCCGCTACCCGGCCCACGCACCCGCCGACTTCGACCCCACCTACGCAGGCGAGCACTGGGACGAGGACTACTGACCAGGCCCGCTCACCACACCCCAACCGATCGACCAACCGAGGAGCACAAGCCATGACCGCCAGCAACCACGACGACTACTGGACCACCTACGACAAGGCCCTCGACGCGGCCGCAGAATGCCGAAGCGTCGAAACGCTGATCGACACCCTGAACCGCTACTACCCGCCCTCGTCCGGAGTCGCGTTCTTCCCCAACGGAGCCGACCGAGACCTACTCGGCACACTCACCGACGCCGGACACTTCGATACCGTCTGGGTCCACGCGGACTACCACTTCGCGCTCCGTGACGGCCGCGGAGACGGGTTCACCTACATCGAAGGCGACATCGTCCGCGGAACCTCACGATTGTGACCACCCGCCCCGGTGTCTGACGGCACCGGGGCAACCAACCTCGCACCACCTGGAAGGAACGCCCCTGATGCCCGCTCAAGCCTGGGTCACCCTGTTCGTCGGCGTCCTCGCCGTCGTCGGCGTCGCCCTGACCGTCCGCCAACGCACCGTCGCCGACAAACGCGCCCAAGCCTGGCAACGGATCACCTGGTGCCTCGAACGCACCACCAGCGACAACGAAGCCGAAGCCGCACTGGGCTGGGACATCTACACACCGGTGACCGACTCGCCGCTCATCACCCGAACCGAACGAGACGTCCTGCGCGCCGTCGCGACCCGGGCATTGTGGCGAGCACTGGCGTCACCGGCACAAACCGAGGACACTGACAACCAGAACGAGCAGGAGGACCCACGATGACCACCACCGAGAAGCGCACCACCGCAGCCCGACCACAGGTCGCACGGGCCGCAGCACGGGCATCGGTCGCACTGTACGAACGCGACGGCCTCGAGGTACCCCAGTGGATCCGCGACGCCGCCGAAGGGCGCCCGACCACCCCACCAGCCGAACAGCCCTGACACAGGCCCACAGCCTGCAGACCGAAAGGCCCGCACCCCGACACCGGGTGCGGGCCTTCTCCATTGCCTGGGATCAGGAAAACGTGAGGGAGCAGGATCGGGCCACCCTGCGGGCGTCCAACCGAATCGAACTCCGCTGCGCTCCGCACTGCTACACCCCGACCCGCAGCGCAGACAGGCCGCCCGTGCACGTGCGGTTCGGACTTCAACCCGTTGCAGCGCAACACAATCTGTCGGTACCCGATGCCACACTCGAAGCCATGCGAATCCGAACCATCGACGGACCACCACTACCCGCCGAAATCGCCGAACAGGCGGCCCGAGCAATCGTCCTCACCGCCCTGCAAACAATCGACCAAGCACGCAATGAGCCAGCCGATCGGGGTCGATCAAGCACCACCTGTAGGCCGGTCCACTGACTCCAATGCGTCCGCGAGAACCTCGACGGCCCTATCGCGATCGTCGAGAGCCGCGACAGCCCTCGCCGTCAGATCGTTGAATGCGGTATCGAATTCGCTGATCGCAGAATCCGCAAAATTACGTAGTGCCGCGCCCTGCAGCCGCATTCGAACTGCCTGCTCAAGCTTTTCCCGAGCCAGTCTCATCGCCCCGTGGACTGGGCTCAGCGGCATTCGAGTCGGGTCGTAGCCAGCAAGACGCAACTCAGACAAGAAGTTGTTCTCGCTGTTGCTCGCCGCTATGACATCGACCAGATACGAGTCGACCAAAGCCCAACTACCCTCCGGATCGACAACCGCGGGTCGCGGTATTGCTCTCTTGGTCCGCCCCACAGCACGGGCGAACTCCGCATAGAACGCCAGCATCCGGGCAAACAATGCACTGTCCCGATCGCGCACGTTCCGTGCATTTACCAGACGCTGCTCCGCCACCCACTGATCACGCTTGAGCTGCAACTCATCCCGCGCCTGCTCCTTCTGAACCTTAATCTGCTCGTTGAACTTTGCCCGCTCGGTCCTCATGTTCTCCCGCTGACCATGAAACGCGATATAGGCCGCAGTGATCAGAAACGGCCCAGCGACCAACCCCGCGATCAACGTCGCCTGCGGCTGAGTCAAATCCCACTCCATCAACGGACCCCACACAGTTCCTCCCACGATCAACACAACAGGGCCACCGAACATCAGCGCCACACCACGAACCCACTTCATGACTCGGCATCATGCCTTGCCCCGACATCGCCCATGTTGGTCTGTCAACATTCCGCGCCGCTGACCACCGAATTCAGCCCAGTGCTGCCGCGACACCGAGCGGGGCCGGCCTCCGTCGCTCCCGCACAATCACGCCGCGATTTCCACAGGTGGAGGTGGCCACGCCGCCGGCGTCGACCGGTAGTCGTGCATTCCGCCTGTCGGCGGTGCCGGCCACCCTGCGGGCGTCCCCTGAATCGAGCTCCGCTGCGCTCCGCACCGTGGAAGAGCAAAGACGTTTTTTCACTGCGGTTCTGGCTACCGGCGAGCATCCATCACCCGTGCCCGCCGCCTCAACCCCTCGCTCCGCTGCGCTACGGCCAAGGCTCCGAACACTTTTCGTCCCGTAGTCGCTGCGCTCCCACGAAAACTGTCCGGCCGAGGGGTTGCCCCGTTGTTCCCGTGCGCTGGTTTCTCTCCTCACGCCAGAAACGGCGAAAAAACGTGGCAGGGCAACAGGGTCCGGCCACCAGTTGAGAAGGGACGTCAGGTCATGCACGACACCATCACAGGACCGAGGACGGTGGGACTGCACACGGCGATCATGGCCGCGATCGGTCAGGTACCGGCGCAGGTCAAGACCCACGCACTCGCGCAGGTCACCGCCTACACCGAGCAGGTCAACCGAGCTGCTGAGGATGCGAATTCGACCACCGTCGATGCGCACCTCGAGCGGGCCGCGTTCTGGGCATGCACCGCCCGCGAAAACGGAGCCAGTGAGGCCGAAATCCACGCCGCACGCCAGGCAGGCCACCACCAGGCAGCCACCGCTCAGCAATAACCCCCAGGCCCGTACAGGCCCGGAAAACAAGAAAACACCGGACAGCTCCTAACTGCCCGGTGTCTCCAACCGAAGAATCTACCAGGGAGAGACACCACCATGACCGCAAGCATCGAAACCACCACCGCCGCAACCGAAGCCCCCACGACCGGCACCACGCCGGTCGTGGGGGCGGGCGAGGAGTTCGCCCGCCTGCACCCCACCGCCCTCGAAGTCGGCCCCAACGTCCGCGACGAGGTCGACACCGATTCGGACGAGTTCCGCGCCGTCGTCGCCTCCATCACCGAACACGGTGTGCTCCTGCCGATCCTCGCGCGCCGCGACGAGGACCGCATCGTCGTCATCGACGGCCAGGTCCGCACCCTCGCCGCTCTCGAAGCCGGGGTCGACAGTGTGCCGGTGCTGATCCGGCCGACTGCGAGCAAGGCCAAGGACCGCGAAATCGAACGCCTCACGCAGCAGGTGAACACCAACGACCGCCGCATCGCGCTCACCGACGGTCAACGCGCGAAGGCCGTGACCGCGATGTTCGAGCTGGGTCTGTCGGCTACCAAGATCGCCAAGACGATGCAGTACGACAACCGGGACACCGCCAAAGCCGCAGGGACAGCGGGTCGCTCGCAAACAGCTCGCGAGGCGCTCGACGCCGGGCAGCTCGACCTCGAGCAGGCCGCGATCGTGGCCGTGTTCGACGCCGACGGCGACACCGAGGCCGTCGAGAGGCTGCTCGACGCCGGGTCGTGGTTCCACTCTGTGGCGCAGGAGCTGATCGCGGACCGCGCCGAACGCAAGGCCCGCGCCGAAGCCGGTACCCCGTATGCCGAGAAAGGTGTGACCGTCCTCGTAGACGAGCCCGACTACGACAGCCCCTACGTCGCCGCTGAGGACTTGGTGACCGCAGACGGAGAGCCGGTCACCGACGCCGTCATCGACGGCGCGGCCGAGCACTGGGCGGTGTGGCTGACTGCCGATGAGCAGATCACCCTCACCGCCAGCGGCGAGGTGATCGAGTCCGAGTCGATCGACTGGGCGACCGAAGGAGCCCCGAAAGCCGTCGCCGCAGAGGGCTACCACCACCACAAGGACGTCACCGTCGCCCAGGTGTGGGTGCCGGAGTACTTCACCGCCGACCCCGACGCGGCCGGTGTGAAACTGGGGCCGATCCTCGCCGCAGCGTCGAGCGAACCCGACGAGGCCGACGACCAGGCCGCAGCCGAGAGGAAGGCACGCGAGAAGAAAGCAGCGCAGGCAGCGCTCGCGGAGAAGGAAGCCGAGAAGGCCACTCGGCGGCGCACCGTCGCACTGAACAAGGCCAGCGCCGCCGCGACGATCGTCCGCAAGGAATGGCTGACGAAGTTCCTCACCCGCAAGACCCTGCCGAAGGGGGCAGGGAAGTGGATCACCGAAACCCTCGTCGACGAGCCGGGACTGTTGACCGAGAACAAAGCGCCGCAGTACCTCACGGAGCTGCTCGGTGTCACCGTGCCTGTCGACACCAGCCCCAGCGCCGGGTACCCCGGTGTCGCGGACAAGGCCGCGCGGCGAGCGCTCGCCGCCACGATCGACAAGACGCCCAGCGAGACCCGCGCGCAGGTGATCCTGCTCGCGCAGATCCTCGCCGCCTACGAAGCACGAGTGAGCGGCAAGGGCAACGACTCCTGGCGTCGTACGTCCTGGGGTAACCAGGACAACTACCTGGGCTTCCTCGACCAGCACGGCCACGTGCTGACCGTGGTCGAGCAGGCCGCAGCCGGAATGCTCACCCCCGAGCAGGCGTACGACGCCCTCACCGCGCCCAGTGAGGACAACGCCGCCGACCAGTAACGGAGTAGGGGTGGCGGGCACATTCGGTGCCCGCCACCCCTCATCCATCGCCGGACAGTATCGGCCCCACAGCGCAGGTGGGGAAGCGTCCCCGGCCCGGGTCGAGGGGGCTGCCGCCGCCCTCGAGCTCCCCCGCTCGACGCCCCACCACCGCACTGCCCACGACGGCCAGGCGGCTCACGAGAGGTCAGTGCGCGGCGTTGTAGGCCTCTTCGATGGCGGCCGGGATGCGGCCGCGATCGCTGATCTCGTAACCCTCGTCGGCGGCCCACTGCCGGATCGCGCGTGTCTGCGCCGGGTCACGGGTGGCCGGTGTCCCGGTTTTAGCGGGCGTCGTCGCGCCGGCGGGGGAGGGCTTACGCTTGCGGCCACCGACCCGAGTGGAATGCTCGATGTAGTAGTCGAGCTTCCTGTGAAACTCGGTGGCGTTCTTCGCTTTCAGGTCGATCACGTACTCGACGCCGTTGACCGCGAATTCGATGGTCTCGCCGGATTCGTCGTCGATGACCGACCCGTCGATATCGTCCACCAATTGGGTTGTCACTCGTTTGGCCACAGCCGGAAACCTTTCGATCACACGCAATGTCAGGGACTCGGTTACCGGCCAGCGTAACCAACGAATGTGGCGATGAGCTGCACCCTTTCATGTCACGACATCATGGGGTGCGATGTCGGATCGGATTCCTTTGAATGCGGGATGCCGTAAACGTCCCGTTGCCGATTGTTCGCGGTATTCCACGGTCGCCACCAATTCCGGTGTCACCCAGGACACTCCGACTGCGTCGGTGCGCGGAACCGGACCGTGCAGCGCACTGCCGGTACGGGTGCGCTCGGTGAGCGCGCTCCGCAGCTCTCGGCGCATCTGATCGGTGAAACCCGTTCCTACACGGCCGATGTAGACCAACTCGCCCGCCTCGTCGTACGCTCCGAGGAGCAGAGCCGCCAGTGTCCCACCGGCTCGCCCGCCCGTTGGAACCCATCCGCAGATCACGCCTTCGCGTGTGTTCCGGATAGGTACCTTGATCCACGACGGCGACCGGATCCCCGATCGGTACACCGACTCCGCTTTCTTCGCCACGACCCCCTCGATGCCGTTGTCGGCGGCAATGCCCATCAACGTCTCCCCGTCGATTCCCGTCATGGTCGGCGGCACCTGTACCCGACGCCCGTCGGCCACGCCGAGGCCCTCGAGCAGCGCACGGCGCTGCGTGTAGGGCAGCGTCCGGACCGATTCGCCGTCGACGTCGAGGACATCGAACACGAAATACGTCACCGGGGTCGACCGCAACAACGCCGCCGACGGCCGCGCGACATGCATTCGGCGTTGCAGCAGCCCGAAATCGGGCCGACCGCCCGAATCCAGTGCCACCAACTCGCCGTCCAGGGTCACCGATCGACCCGCCGTTGTGTCCGCCAACGCCGCCGCCACGTCCGGGAACGAGGCGGAGATGTCGTTTCCGTTGCGCGAGAACAGCTTCACCCGCGATGTGCCGTCGACAACGCTGACCCCGCGTTGGCCACTGGAGTCCGCACGGGTTCGATCGGCTGCCAGGAACCGGTGTAAGCCCAAGTTCCCTGGTCAGAGCAACGATTCTTCTTCATTCCGTGGTCGCTCAAATTTCATCAGTTACTCGTGAATTCTGCGAGTTCCTCGCATAAGTTCACTGTTCGTGTCAGATTTCGCTACTCGTCGGCAGCGACGTATCGCTGCCGACGGCGCATCGAGTGCCGCGCGGGTCGGCAGCGGGGAACTTGCGGACGTCGAATCGCTGCAGCGGCTGGCGTCGGCGTCGGGGGACGACGAACACGACTTTTTCCGTAACACGCTGGTCGAATACGGATGGGCCAGAGATGTGGCGGGTCTGAGCCCGGCGACGTTGCAGAGAATCATGTATCCCGTGATCGAGATATGCGATTACTTCGATTGTGTGCCATGGCGATTGACCCAGAAGCAGTTCGATCAGTACTTTGCCGGTCCCGGTAAGCGCAGTCACGCAACCATCCGCAAGAAGTCAGTTCAGATTGACAACTACTACCGATTCCTCGAGCACCGCTACGCCGGCGAGCTGCTCCGAGCGTTCGGTGTCGGTGTCGAGTCACCGGTCGACCCGTTCAACCGGCCGAGACACAGAGGTGATTTCGCGCTGCGGATTCCTCCCACTCGACGAGCGATGACAGCGTTCTTCGCCGAGTGGAGAGAGGCCCTGCCGCGCTCACGCAAGTACCACGTGAGCGCGCGCGACTACACCATGGCGAAGATTGCGTACCTGTCCGGTGCGCGCGCGTCGGAGCTGTGTGCGGTGAGGATCGGCGACATTCATTGGGAAGCGGGACAGTGGGGCCGCTTCGTCGTCGTGGGTAAGGGCGCTCGCGGATCAGGTCCACGCGAACGGCAAGCGTTTCTCTTCGAAGAGGGGAGAGAGCTGCTGTGGTGGTATCTCGAACAGATCCGGGGCGAGTTCAGCGACGACCCGACTGACGCGGGCGCACCGTTGTGGCCATCGGAACGCTTGCCGACCGCCGTCGCGGCGCTCAACCTCGCCGTTGCACCCGCGATTCAGCCCTCGACTTTCCGCCGCAATCTTAAAGCTGCGTCGCACCTTCATCTGAACGGCCCGGTGCGCGAGCTCTACCCCCATCTGCTGCGTCACGCCTGCGCCACCCACAACTACCAACAAGGCATGCCCTTGTGGGATGTGCAGAAGATGCTCGGCCACGAATGGGCGAGCACCACTGTGGGCTATTTGGCGTCGGCCGGAGCCGACCCGGAACGGTCTGTCATCGAGTCGACACAACGCGCCGTGCGGCGCTTGAGTACGGAGAATTAGAAGATGAAATGGAACCTGCGCATGGTCGCGGCGCAACGCGACATCTGGCGTCCGACGCAGCTACTCAAAGCATTCGAGCAGGTCGACTTCCACCCGTCACTGAGCAAGACTGCGGCCCTGTGGTCCTCGGCGCCGGTCACGATCCGTCTCGATGACCTGGACAAGATCTGTGCGGCGTTGAACTGCACTGTCGGTGATCTGATGCTGGCGGAATTCGTTCACAGCGTGGATCTCGACGCAGCTCCAGCACGCGCAATCGGTGATCGGTCGGGCCCGGCCGCACCCGCTACCGGGACCAGGAAGCGCGGAGCCCGCCGCGTCCCACCTCCCAACTGATGTCGGAACGAAACCCTGCCGATGGGGTGGCGGCAAGCAATGCCGCCCGGCACACCGAGCGCACCATACGGATGATCGAGCAAACACCCGCGCAGTTCCGCGACGACGTGCAGGCGTGGGTCACTGCGCTCGGCGGCCGCGGTCGACGTAAGTCCAGACCGCTCACGGAAGTGACCATTGCCCTCTATCTCAATTTCGCGCAACCGGTCTTGCACGAATGGGCTGAGACACACCAAAGCCTGCGATCTGTCGAAACTGTCGACATCGAGCGCGCGCTGAGCCGTCACTCAGGGCAGTCGAGACACAACGTGCACACGGCCCTGAGGTCGCTCTTCCGCGGACTCAAACGCGAACGTCGCATCTTCGCCGACCCTGCCCGAGAGGTCGCTGGTCGGTACAGCCGCAGGATCCTCAGACCGTTGCCGTCCGACCGCGTGCATGGGCTGTTCGATCAGCTGAGCAGGCCCGATGACCGGGTGATTCTGGCGCTCGTCGCGGTCCACGCGCTGACGATCGAAGAGGTCATCGGCTTCCGACTCGACCATCTCGACCGTTCGGCAGGACGAGCAACCGTCACCCGTACGCACACCCGCCACACGTTCTGGTTGGACGAGTTCACCGCTGAGGTGCTCCGCGACTGGCTGATCTACCGTCAGCTGCGGTGGCCGACCAGCACGAATCCGTACTTGCTGATCACCCGGATAACTGCGCCTACCGCACTGCCGGGCAGTCGCCACTACATCACCCGGCCATTCCGTGACCTCGGCATCACCGCCCGCGAACTGCGTGTCGATCGCATCCTCGACGAGGCCGCCCACAGTGGCGACCCAGTTGCCCTGATGACCGTGTTCGGTATCGGCACCACCACTGCGGTCCGCTATGTCAGGACTGCGCACCCAGGCCGATTCGACGTAGACCCCACCGCACCATGACTCGATCCGAAGTTCGGCCAACGGACTGGTCTTCGCCGCAGGTTCGTAAGCCACTCGACGCAGCCAACGGCCTTCCGAAACATACGGGGAGGGGGTATGGTCGACATGTCATCGAGATACCCCCAGGGGGTATCTAAGCAGCCAGAGGAGCGCGACATGATCACCACGGTTTACAAAGTCACGGGCATGACCTGCGGTCACTGCGAAGCGGCAGTCCGGGAGGAAGTAAGCACCGTTGCAGGAGTCGACACGGTCGAGGCATCTGCAGCTGCGGGAACTCTGACGGTGACAAGTGCTGACGTGCCCGACCACGCCGGTGTCATCGCAGCTGTCCGCGAGGCTGGATACACAGTCGAACCGCAACCCAAAGATTCGCGCACCGCGTAACCGCTGAACCTGGTGGAGAGAAGGATTTCCCGCGATGAACAACCACACACATGCCGACGCTGGCGGAGCCGAGACAGCGGGCACGCTGCCGGGCCACGATGCATCCGAACACAGCGCAGCCCACTCCGGCCATGGCGAGAAGGAACACGAAGGCCATACCGGTCACGAAGGCCATACCGGTCACGGTGGCCACGCCGGTCATGGGGACCACGTCGGCATGTTCCGTCGTCTGTTCTGGATCATGCTGGTCCTCGCCCTTCCGGTGATCGTTGCCTCGAACATGTTCGCGATGCTCCTCGGATACTCACTGCCCGACTCATCGTGGATCGCCTGGGTCTCCCCGGTGCTCGGAACGGTGATGTATGCCTGGGGCGGTTCCCCGTTCCTCTCCGGAGCAGTCAGCGAAATCCGTTCACGTGCACCGGGAATGATGCTGCTCATCGCCCTCGCGATCACCGTCGCATTCGTCGCGTCGATGGGAGCAAGCCTCGGCCTGCTCGATCATCAGCTCGACTTCTGGTGGGAACTGGCCCTGCTGATCGTGATCATGCTGCTCGGGCACTGGATCGAAATGCGATCCCTCGCGCAGACCACCTCCGCTCTGGACTCGTTGGCGGCGCTGCTTCCGGACACCGCCGAACGCGTCGACGGCGACGATGTGGTGCCGGTGCCCCCGTCCGAGCTGCAGCTCGGTGATGTCGTCGTCGTGCGCCCCGGCGGCCGCGTACCGGCCGACGGCACCATCGTCTCCGGATCGGCGAGCATGGACGAATCGATGATCACCGGCGAATCACGCACCGTCCGCCGCAGCGACGGCGACCAAGTCGTCGCCGGCACTGTCGCCACCGACTCCGGTCTCCGCATCAAGGTCACCGCAGTAGGGGAGGACACCGCCCTCGCCGGCATCGGCCGCCTGGTCGCCGACGCCCAGAACTCGACCTCGCGCGCTCAGCGCATCGCCGACACCGCCGCCGGCTGGCTGTTCTGGTTCGCTCTCGGATCTGCGATCATCACCGCGTTGGTGTGGACGCTATTCGGGATGCCCGACGACGCCGTCATCCGCACCATCACCGTGTTGGTCATCGCCTGCCCGCACGCACTCGGACTCGCGATCCCGCTGGTGGTCTCCATCGCCACCGAACGTGCCGCCCGCGGCGGGGTTCTGGTCAAGGACCGGCTCGCACTCGAAACCATGCGCACGGTGGACACCGTGCTCTTCGACAAGACCGGGACCCTCACCAAGGGTGAACCCACCGTCACCGCAATCGAGGTGACGAACGGGCGCACCGCCGACAATGTCCTCGCTTTGGCTGCTGCCGCAGAAGCCGACTCAGAGCACCCACTCGCACGGGCCATCGTTGCGGCCGCACGCGCGCGGAACCTGACCGTCCCGGCTGCAGCAGACTTCCAGTCGTCTCCCGCCGTCGGGGTCTCTGCGGACGTCGACGGCACCCGCGTGCAGGTCGGCGGGCCCGCGCTGCTCGAGCAGGAACACGGATCCGAACTTGCTGTCGCCGACCGGTGGCGGGGCGACGGGGCGATCATCCTGCACGTCCTCGCCGACGGTGCCGTGATCGGTGCCCTTGCGCTCGCCGATGAGATCCGGCCCGAATCACGCACGGCAATCGACGCGCTCCACGCCCGCGGAGTCGCGGTGGTGATGATCACCGGTGATGCCGATGCCGTCGCGAAGTCCGTCGCCACCGAGCTCGGTGTGGACCGCTACTTCGCCGGGGTGAAACCGGAAGACAAGTCCCACAACGTCGCTGAACTGCAGAGTGAAGGACGCACGGTGGCGATGGTCGGCGACGGAGTCAACGACGCCCCAGCGTTGGCACAGGCCGATGTCGGTATCGCGATCGGGGCCGGCACCGACGTCGCTATCGCGTCGGCAGGGGTGATCCTCGCCAGCGACGATCCGAGGTCGGTGTTGTCGGTGATCGAACTCTCGCGCGCCTCGTACCGGAAGATGAAGCAAAACCTCTGGTGGGCAGCGGGATACAACCTGATCTCTGTCCCGCTCGCGGCAGGGGTGCTCGCACCGGTCGGGTTCGTGCTGCCCATGTCGATCGGCGCGATCCTGATGTCGCTGTCGACGATCATCGTCGCCGCGAACGCGCAGCTGCTTCGGCGACTCGACCTCGCGCCCGACACCATCACCGGAGCGGTGAACGAGGGGAGTTCCAATTCTCCGTCGCAGCGCACACCGTCACTGTGAGAGCTGATCTCGTACCGGAAACGCAGCCCTGACGACTGCGAAGCGCTGATGGCCGCACCCTCTCCGCCGGAGAGGATGCGGCCATCGTTGTGTATAGCGGGCCGGGTCAGCCGAGCAGCCGCTGCATGGTCTCGATTTCCTGCTGCTGAGTGGCGACGATGGCGCGTGCCATCTCCAGGGCGTCAGGATTGGAACCGTCCGCGATTTCGGTGTTCGCCATCTCGATGGCACCGGTGTGGTGGGCGATCATCATCGTCAACCACTGGCGGTCGAATTCCGGTCCCGACGCTGCCATCAACGCGTCCATGTCCTGAGCGGTCATCATGCCGCTGCCGGAGCTGTGGTCCATCCCGCCCATCTGACTCATGTCAGCCGAGGGCGCGGGCTTACCCCACTCGGCCAGCCACGCCGTCATCTGGTCCATCTCGGGCTGTTGCGCGGATGCGATCGCCGATGCCAGTGACAGGACCTCCGTGTTGTCGGTGCGGCCTTCGGCCATGTCGGCCATCTCGACTGCTTGCGCGTGGTGCGGGTACATCATCTGCGCGAACATCACGTCGGCATCGTTGAACTGCGCCGTCGAACCCGCCGGCGCGGACGATGCCGGCGTCGAGGACATCGATCCCATCGAATGGCCATCCATCGACGAATCGGCCCCGTTGTCGCTACAGCCGACGACGAGGAACGCGCTCGCGGCAGCAGCAGCGATCGAGGCAATGACTTTGGTACGCATGAGGAAACTCCTTGCAAGAGTGAGTAGTACAGAGGATTCGATGTCGTTCGATCCGCCGACAGACACGCGTCTGTCGGGCTTCCTGTCACACTCGCAAGGTCACCGATCTGTCCAACTCCCACAACGTCCACGGCGGCGCACGCCCCCACGCGGAGTCGGTGCGCCCAACGATCCGGTTGACCAGCATCGGTACCGGGTCGATGGCTGCGCTCGTCGCCGGGACCGTCAGCGCGGGCCACGACGCTGTCGTGCCCACACAGGGGTGCATCATCTGGTGTGCCGACGGGCAGTCGTGCTCCCCGGTCATCACCGGAACCGACACCGAGTTGGCCATGCGGGACGGCGCTGCCATCGAGGCATGGCCGCCGCTCATCGACATGGACATGGACATCGAGCCGGTCACAGGCATCGACATCGGTGTCACCGAATGCATCAACAGCACACCGAACACCGTCAGTGCAATCAGCAAACCGACCATCGGAGCTGGGCCCCGTCGACCGCGCCGGCTCACAGAGTGCATGCCCTCGACGATACCAAGAGATACCCCCTGGGGGTACATTCGTCTCTGCGCTTCGGTCTTCGATGCATTTTGTCAGACTTTCGTGGTGTCGAGACGGTCCGCGCCCGAAGGTCGACGACCCATTGTCCGTCGTCGATGCGGCGGCGTAGCGCAAGAGATCGTCCGGTGGTTGCCCGGCCTGCGAATGCGGTTGTCCCGCAGGGGTTAATGCTCTACGCACACGCGGGTTACGACGCTATAGTCCGCAGGTTTCTGCGAACCCGCGCAGTTACGTCCCACTTCCATTCCCACACCCAGGCCGGTCCGGACGGGAGCGGCCCAGGAGTGGCGAGCATCGGAGACAACGGATTCGGGGGCATCGACGACGGATGCCCGCGTAGGGGATCGGCGAACCATCGAAAGCCGACCGCAGGCGGTCGCACGTCCCCTCCGGGGCCGCCCCATATGGGTCACCAATTTGGTCGTACGAGTCGCCCGAGTCTGACATGCCGGGGACCCCGACCAGTCAACCCACGCTCCGCAGGCTCCGCTCTTCGGGGTTGACAGGCCACCCGTTATCTTCTTCCCAACCCCTGACCAGTGGGGGCCGGTCGACCGATCCGGTATGGCTTACAGGCCACCGGCCGACTTCAGGTCTCGGCGAGTGATGCCGCCGGATCGGTAGGCACCGATTCACCGCTGATAGAGGCATGGCTGCAACGACGGGTCTGCATAACGTGGGTGACGGGAACGGTGTCACGACCACCTCAACCCGGAGGGCGGCAGTGAAGTTGGACAACACTAGCTACCAGGTGTTCTGCGGTATAGACGTCGGTAAGGCCAGCCACTATGCGGTCGCGCTGAACCGAGACGGGGAACGACTCGCGGGGACCGACGTACACCAGGATGAAGCGAGCATGCGGCGACTGTTCGCCGATTTGAGCCGTCACGGGAAGGTGCTGGTCATCGTTGACCAACCACGCAACATTGGCGCACTTCCTGTGGCGGTAGCCCGCGACTGTGGCATCGACGTCGCCTACCTGCCGGGACTGCGGATGCGACGTATAGCCGACCTGTATCCCGGCAACGGAAAGACCGATGCCAAAGACGCCTTCATCATCGCTGACGCTGCCCGCACGCTCCCGGACACGCTGTTGCCGATCGGTGAGAACAACGACCTCGTCGAAGGTCTACGCATGTTGGCTGGCTTCGACGCAGATCTTGCCGTCGACGAGAACCGGCTGATCAACCGCCTGCGCTCGGTCCTGCTGTCGGTTCACCCCGCGCTCGAACGCGCCATCGGCGCGCAGATGCATCGCCCGATCGGACCTGGACTGCTCGCAAAATTCGGCGGACCGGTGGGCTTCTCTGCCGCATCACGGCGCGACATCGAGTCGCAAGCAGAGGTTCTCGCTCCACGGCTGTGGAAAAAGATCGTCGACAGCATCCTCACAGCACTCGCCGAACAGACCGTGAGCGTGCCCGGTACCGCACAAGCCGATGTCGTCATCAAACACCTCGCCGGGCAGCTTCTCGACGTGCGCGTTGCCCGCCGAGACCTGGCCGCGCACTTCGAGCAGGCCCTGACCGTGCACCCGGCAGGCCCTATTCTGTCCTCGCTGCCCGGTGTCGGGGTCCGTACCGGGGTGACGATGCTTGTCGAGATCACCGACATCGGCCGATTCCGCGATGGAGGGTCCCTCGCGGTCTACGCCGGGGTCGCGCCGCGGACACACCGTTCCGGTACCTCGATCAAGGGCGAGCACCGACAACACAGTGGTAATGCCAGACTCAAGCGCGCGATGTATCTTTCGGCGTTCGCCGCGCTGAAGGACCCCGTCTCGCGGGCGTACTACGACCGCAAACGAGCCGAAGGTAAGAACCACCGATCGGCACTTATCTGTTTGGCCCGCCGCCGCATCGATGTTCTCCACGCGATGCTCCGCTCGAACACCCACTACCAGCCGATGGCGAATCTGGGCCCGAGCGAAAGCCGCGATCAAGACCGAGTCGACGCGGCTTAACGCGGCCGGGTGCAAGTCGAGAGGCCACGCACCTGACATCTACGGGGCGCGCCTCGCGTTGGGCCGCGCGGAAGTCGCTCATGGGTACGCAAATGTCAGTTCACAGTGCCTTCTGCCAGGATCGATTGACGGCGAATGAGGTTATATACGAACATGAGTCGCCTGTCGCGCATGTCCCGGTGTAGTCGCCTATTGCGAGTAATTCCGCTGTCGGTTCGATCTGCCATCGGGTGTATCGGCACCGGAATCTGACGCCGTCGTCACCGCTGTCGGTTTCGGTGATGACGTTGGTGATCAAGTGCCGACTGAGCGGTGCGGATACGAACAACCGGGCGTAATGCGTCCTGATGGCGTCGCGGCCGACGACATCGGTTCCGGCAAAAGAAAGTACGGCTCTGCCCAACAGGCTGGCGACGGTGTCGGCGTCGCGTCCGTCTGCCGCCTCGGCATAACGTCCCAGAAGGTTCTCGACTTCGTGCCGCGCGTCCGCTGGCCGCAGCGCGTTCACAGCGACCACCAGTCGAGCCGGGTCGTGGCCGGGTGGTGGGTGACACTGGGATGCAGCCGTGCGAGCTTCCCTCGGTAGAACACCAGGGGACGCTGATCGCAGTATTCGACTGCAGTGACATTGGCGAGCATCCCGACGTGATCGCCGGCCTCGAATACCGACTGCGGCGCGCAGTCGATCCATGCACTGGCCGCTGCCGACCTCGGTGCTGAACCGGACTCGGTGTCCCAGTCCCCGCACTCGAACTTCGCTCCCGTGCGTGAAGCGAAGCCGTAGCAGACATCGCCCTGTGACTCGGACAGAACGTTCACGCACAGGTGGCGCGCTTGCCGCAGGATCGAGAAGGTATGCGAGCCCGCGGCAGCGAAGAACCCGACCATGGGGGGATCGGACGAGACCGAGGTCAACGACCCCACGGTCATGCCGACAGGCTGCCCGCCGACGAGTGCGGTCACCACTGCGACCGAGGTCGGAACGCGGCCGAGAGCACGTCGTAGACGCGACGGGTCCAGCTCGGTACGCACCTGGGTGTTCGTTTCCATGTGGGGAGACTTTCGGATCGACGGATCAGGGAAGCGCCCGTGAGGCGCTGCCTCCGAAGTGGACACCAGTCGGTGGGGGTGCTTCTTGCGCCGACTGCCGCAGTGATCCGGGTCACTTAGTGCAGATCGCGCACTTAGGAGCGACCGCTGCGCTGCACGCACAACCGGCGTCAGCGGCTTTGGTGGCTCAGCACGAGAACGACGGCATCGATCACTTGAACTATGTGACCTACGCCGCATCAGTGCGAAACCTTGGAAGGGACCACCTATGACCATCACCGCCGACCGCCCCGTTTCCGACACCGTGACCGATCCCTCGGTCGAGTTGCCGGCACGAGCGGCAGAGTTGCTCGACCTCCTCCGCTCGAACGCCGCACGCACCGAGGACGATCGCCGGGTCGCGCAGGAGAACATCGATGCCCTCGCCGCTGCCGGGCTGTTCAAAATCTCCGTTCCGAAGCGGTTGGGCGGGCACGAGGCAGACTTCAAGACATTCCTCGAGGTCACCTCGACGCTGGGACAGGCATGCGGCTCCACAGCGTGGGCGGCCACGCTGATCAACGTGTGCGGCTGGCTGATCGGGCTGTACCCGGATCAGGCGCAGCGAGATGTGTTCGACGACAACCCCGATGCACGCATCTGCGGTGTCGTCGCCCCGAACTCGACCGCGGTGGCCGTCGAGGGTGGTCTGCGTGTGACCGGCAAGTGGGGTTTCGCTTCCGGGTCGCTGCACTCGCAGTGGGCCATGCTGGGCGTGCCCGTGGTCGACGAGACCGGCACACAGATCGACCAGGGCATGGCGCTGATCCCCATGAGCGAGTTGACGATCGAGGACACCTGGTACGTGGCGGGTATGCGGGGAACGGGCAGCAACACGATCATCGCGAACGATGTGTTCGTGCCGGCGCACCGCATTCTGTCCGTTACCGCCGCAATCGACGGGTCGTACCCGACCGAGCACAAGGACGAAGCGCTGTACCGGTCTGCGTTCGTACCGGTGCTCGCCCTGGTGTTGGTCGGCCCGCAACTCGGACTCGCCCAGGGCGCGCTCGAGACGGTGAAGGCCTCGCTGGCGAAGGGCCGGGGAATCTCGTACACGTTCTACGAGAAGTCCGTCGACGCCGGATCGACTCAGATCAACATGGCGAACGCGGCCTCGCTGGTGGACACCGCGATGTTGCACTGCTTCCGCGCGGCCGCCGACATCGACACCGCAGCAGCATCACCCGACTACATGGACTTCGGCAACCGGGCACGAGTGCGCATGGATGTCGGCGTGGTCGCCACCCGTGCCCGCGAAGCGATGGATCTACTGCTGACCGTCCAAGGCGCGGGTAGCTTCGCCGAAGTCTCTCCCCTACAGCGGATGTGGCGCGACCTCGAGACCGGCTCGCGGCACGCCGTTGTCAATCCCGCGATCGCAGCCGAAGCGTACGGCCGTGCGCTGTTGGGAGTGGCAGAGCAGGTCACGCCGCTGATCTGACGCTCGAGCACTGAACGATTCTACTGTGGGCCGGCGAGAACGCCGGCCCACAGGCGCGTGGAGACCAGGTTCAGTTCTGTGGCGGCAGAACACGATTGCCGTATGTATCGACCAGGACCAGAGCGGTGTGCAGCGGGTACCGGCGATCGGCAACGTCGTACCCGAGGAGCTCGGATGCACGTTTGACCCGGTACGCGACGGTGTTGCGGGAGACGTGCAGGATTCGCGCTGCCGCGTGGGGACTGGATTCGTCGGCGAGATACTGCAGCACCGTGCTCCGTAGGTCCGCTGCATGCGGTGTCCGTTCGGCCAGTGGTCCGAGTTCCCGGGCGACGAAAACACTTGCCGCGTCTATGTTTTCGGTCAACATCGCCGGTACGGCAACCTCGGTGTAGGAGGTGAGCGGCGTCGGTCGCTGCGCCATGCGGGCCGAGCGTTCGGCCATGGCCGCCTCGCGGTGAGACCGCTCGAATCCTGCCAACCCGGTTCCGCGGGCACCGACTGCTACGCGAATGTCCCGGGTGGAGGGCTGGTGGTCGACGAGGGGGAGAGCCGGGAAGCGGCGGCGCCCGCCCCAGGCCCAGACGTTCGCGGCACCGACGGGAAGCACGAGCCGCTGCGTGGCACCGGCGGCGGTGAGCGCGTCGTGGGCGGCAGCGTGCAGATCGGTCGTGTCGGCTTTGCGGCGGGCCGGCTCGAACCACAGGGTCAGCGCGATGTGCTCGACGCTGACGTCGTAATCCAGTGCCGCGCTGGCCGCGGCCGGGTCGTCGAGCTCGCCGGCGAGGATCGCGCGCACCGCTTCGGCGCGGGTGGCCGCGGCGCTGGCCATCCATCGATCGCGTTCGGCGACGTACTCGGTGGCCATGGCCCCGGAGAATTCGTCGATGTATGTGAAGAGAAGCTCGGAGATGCGCTGCATCTGCGGCACGCGCTGCTCGGCGTCGACATAGCGGGCACAGGCGGCCATGAAGGCGCGGGAGAGGGCTGCATGACCGAGGCGAACACCGCGCAGCACTCGGTCGAGTGCGACACCGCGGCGGACGAATTCACGGTCCCCGCGCAGCGCTTCGTCGGTGATGGCGGGCATGGCGTCGTCGAGTTCGGCGATCCGCAGCAGTGCGCGGATGGCGGAGGATTCGGTCCCCATCCGCAGCGTGTCGACTTGTTCGGCTCCGCCGCCGATCTCGGGAATCTCCTCGACGATGGTGGTCGCCATCGCCGAACCCACCTCGCAGGCCCACGCGACCGGACCGCCGCCGATCCGCTCTGCGGCATCGGCGATGGTGGCCGCGGTACTGGCAGGCGCGGGGGTCTGCGGGTCGGTGGGCACCAGGTTGCGGAGCCACCCCGACCCGGCCACTTCGGGTGTGCCGGTCACCGCGGCACCAGCTCGATGGTCATGCGGTGGTGCGGGGCATTCGGGATGGTCGTCGACGCTCGAAGTCGGCGATGTCGTCGTCGTATTGGAGCGTCGAGGCGATGTCGTCGAGTCCGGCGAGGAGCTTTCTGCGGGTGGTGGGATCGATTCCGAACGGCACGGTCAGGGTGCCGGCGGTGATGGTGCAGGTGTGCAGGTCGACGGTCATGTTCTCACCGGGGTGGGAGTCGATGTGTTTCCACAGCAGTTCGAGGTCGGGTTCGGTGACCTCGGCGGCGAGCAGGCCGGCTTTGCCGGCGTTGGATCGGAAGATGTCGGCGAACCGCGACGATACGACGACGCGAAAGCCGAAGTCCCACAACGCCCACACTGCGTGTTCGCGGGAGGATCCGATTCCGAAGTCGGGTCCGGTCACCAGGATCTGTCCGGTGTCGAACGGTGGTCGGTTCAGAATGAAGTCCGGGTCGGCCCGCCAGGTCGCGAACAGTGCGTCGTCGTAGCCGGTGCGGGTGACGCGCTTCATGTATTCCGAAGGGCAGATCTGATCGGTGTCGACTCCGCTACGCCGCAGGGGGACAGCGATTCCGGTGACGGTGGTGAAGGCCTGCATGGGTGGGTGCACCTCCGGTGCGGCGCGGGGTTGGGTTGCCGGGACCGGGGCGGCACGCGCGTACGGTCACCCCGGTCCCGGCTGTTCTACTCGGCCGATCGGTCGGCCAGTAGAAGATCTGCACTCAGGTCGCGACCGAGGGATACGGTTTGCCGAGCCAGTGCTGGAGCTGAGCGCCGAATTCGCGTTGGAAGGACAGTGGGCCCTTCTCGAGTGCCCAGGTTTCGTCGTAGATCGCGATGAACAGCGTGAGGTTGAGGAAGAAGTGTGCGCCCATCTCGAACAGTGCCACGTAGTCGTGGTTGATCAGAGCCTCGCGCTCTTCGTCGGTGAGCTCGTTGACGGTGGTGCGTTCACTGTCGGAGAGTTTGGGTCCGATTTCTTCCTCCCAGCGGCCGACGAACTCTTTCGGGTCCTTGGCGTAGGCGTCGAGGTAGTCGGGGTCGCGGTCGACGGTGAACAGGAACTTGTCGACGTAGTACTTGCTCATGCCGGATCTCCGTTCGGGTACCAGGTGAAGTAGGCCTCCATCGTGTGATAGAGATCGAAATTGTCTACGTACGCGGCCTTTTCGGGTCCGGCGATGCCCATCATCAAGATCAGATCCATGAAACCGTGGGTGGCGTTGCCGTGGCCTGCGAGGGTCTCGAGGGTGACGTTTTCCAAGATGGCCTCGATGTTGCCTTCGGAGAGCCAGCGGATGGCGTTGGCGTCGAATTCCGGGTCGGGTCCGTGTTCACCGAATTGACGTGGTCCGCCGAGTTCGAGGGAAAGATGCCCACTGCCGATGGCCGCGATGCGCTGATCGGAGGGGTACTCGTCGATGACCTCGCGGATCGCGCGGCCGAGATCCCAGAACCGTTTCGGCGACGGGAGCGGCGGGGCGAAGATGTTGGTGTAGATCGGCACCACCGGCAGGTCGGCCTCGGGGCGAGTGGTGATGATCGGGCAGATGATCGAGTGGTCGATCTTGAGTTCGTTGCTGAACGAGAAGTCGAAACCGCGGTCCATCAGCCCTTGGAGCAGGAAACCGGAGAGCTCTTCGTGGCCTTCGAGAACGTATTTCGGGATGCCGAATTCGCGTTCTTCGTTGTAGAAGGTGGCGTCGTAGCGCGGCGCTTTCCCGATGAGGAAGGTCGGGTAGTTGTCGAGGAAGAACTGGTGGAAGTGGTCGGCTCCGACCATCACCAGGATGTCCGGCTTCGCCGCGGTGAGCGTCTCGCGGTAGGCCTCGACCTTTCGCTTCCACTCCGCCGCGAACGGGGGCTGTTCCTCCACCGGGCCGGTGGTGGCTTTGTAATAGAACGGGTGATGGGTAGTGCCGAGCACTGCCGCCAGTGTCGCCATGAAAAGAGTCTCCTCGGTGAAGGTAGCGGATGGGCTGTGATGGAGCTTTTACGTTGCGGGGGAATCGGTGTCGGCGGGATCGGTGTCGGTGGGATCGACGTAGTAGGCACCGCGGTCGACGTTCATGTAGATGTCGTTGGCGATGGGGTTGCGGCGTTCCTCGGTGAGTTGTCCGATCAGGCCGGCGCATCGGGCGAGCAACGCGAAACCGCGCAGCATCTCGGTCGGCAGACCCAGGTCCGCCAGCGCGGCCCCGCACACCCCGGCTCCGTTGAGCGGCAGGTGGCGTCCGACGCCGCGCTCGGACATCCGGCCGATGGCCTCGAACAGCTGCAGGTGCGGTCCGCGTAGGCCTTCTTCGGTGGCGATGCCGATCAGCACCGGTGTGCGTGGATCGCCGCCCTTGTGGTTGGGGTGCCCCAGGCCGGGGACGTGCTTTCCTGACTTGCGTTGTCGGGCAATGGCATCGAGAGCCATCTGATCCCAGCCCTCGTCGCTGTCGGGCAGGGTTCCGCCGCCGGCGGCGTGCGCGGCCAAGGAATCGGCCAGGAACTGTCCGCAGTCTTCGGTGACGCCGAGGAATCGCGATCCTCCGCCGAGCAGCCCGGCCGCGAGCGCTCCCTGCAGTGAGTCGGGGGCGCTGAGGTAGGTCACGCGGGCGGCGATGGCGGTCGGGGTGAACCCGTGATCGGTCAGGGCGACCAGGACGGATTCGAAGACGCGGACCTCGCCGGGGGTGGGTCGGCGCATGGCGACCATCCAGAAGGCGAGTTCTCCGAAGCCGACCTTGCCCATGAGGTCGCCGGCCAGGTCCTGGCCGAGGAGCTTGATCTCGGTGGCCGACGATGTGCCCAGAGAGGTCGGGAAGTCCGTACGCGGTGTGTAGTCGGCGTTGCTCATCGTTGTCCCTGCCCAGCGGTCGGCGGCGCGGTGGTGGTGGCTGCGGAGAGCCAGGCGCGGACCTCGTCGCTGTCCTGGCCGAGGGTCGGCGGTGCGAGGTCGTAGCGGGGTGCGAAGCCGCTGAAGGTGATGGGGTTGCGCACCCCGGGGACGGTGGCTCCGGGTGGCCCTACCTGGACGACCGGTTCGAGGCCGAGTTTCTCGGCGTACTGCACCCCTTGGGCGATGGTGTTGATCGGGCCGTTCGGGACACCGACCTCGTTGAGCTTGTCGAACCAATGGGTCGCCGACTCGGTGCGCAGGCGTTCGACCAGCAGCGGCCGCAGCTCTTCGCGGCGTTCGGTGCGGTCAGCGTTCTTGGCGAAGCGGGGATCGTCGGCGAGCTCGGGGACACCGAGCACGTCGACCAGTTTGCGGAACTGGGCGTCGTTGCCGGCGGTGACGATCAGGTCGTTGTCGGCGGTGGGGAGCGGTTCGTACGGGAACAGGCTCGGGTGCGCGTTGCCCATCCGGTGCGGGGTGACCCCACCGGCGACGTACGCGGAGGTCTGGTTGACCAGCCCGCTCATCGCCGATGCCAGCAGCGAGGTTTCGATGTGCTGGCCTTCTCCGGTCGCGGACCGGTGCGCCAACGCGGCGAGGATGCCGATGGTCGAGTGCAGTCCGGCCATGACGTCGAAGACACTGATGCCGGCGCGGTAGGCCGGTCCGTCCGGATCGCCGGTCAAGCTCATCAGGCCCGACATCGCTTGCACGATCAGGTCGTAGCCGGGCAGCGATGCACCTTCGGCGGAGCCGAAGCCGCTGATCGAGCAGTAGATGATCGCGTCGTTGCGTTCTTTCACCGTGTCGTAGTCCAGGCCGAATCGGCGCAGGCCACCGGGTTTGAAGTTCTCCACCACGACGTCGGCGCGGCCGGTCAGGGCGTGGGCGACGGCGAGGTCGTCGTCGTTCTTGAAGTCGAGGACGATCGACTTCTTGTTGCGGTTGATCGCGGCGTAGTACGTCGAGACGCCGTCCTCGCGCACGGGCGGAACCCACGAGCGGGTGTCGTCGCCGCCGGGGCTTTCGACCTTGATCACCTCGGCACCCATGTCGGCGAGCAGCATCGTCGCGTAGGGCCCGGCGAGGACGCGGGAGAGATCCGCGACGACGATGCCGTCGAGGGGTCGGGCGGGGGAGGTGCCTGTGGGAGCCACGAGGTCAGATCCTTTCCAGCAGAGTGTCAGTGGGCGCGGCGTGCACCGGTCAGCCTTCGACGAGGTCGAAGGAGAACAGTCGATCGCGGGAGGCTTCGGCGCGGGCACGGATGTCGGCGATGTCGCATCCGACGAGTCGGCCGCCGTATTTGCGGACCTGGCCGGCGACGAAGACGGTGTCGATGTTTCCGGGATGTCCGGCTCCGACGATGCTGGCGGCGATGTCGTTGGCGGGCAACAGGTTCGCGTCGTCGAGACGGATCACGATCAGGTCGGCGTCCTTGCCGGGGGTGATCGATCCGCTCTTGTGATCGAGTCCCGACGCACGTGCGCCTTCGATGGTCGCCATGGCGAGCAGATCGGCCGGGGTGAACGCCGGGAGTGTGCCGTAGGTGGCGGGGTCGATGCTGATTCCGACGTTCTGCGCCGTCAACGCCGCGCGCATGACGTTGAACATGTCACCGGCGACGGATGCTTCGGTGTCGATGCTCAGGCTGGGGCGGATACCGGCGGCGAGCAGGCGTCCGGTGGCGGGGGCACCGAGGCCGGGCAGGACTGCCTCGACCGCGGCGGAGACCGAGGCGTGCGCGCCGGAGTCGGCGAGCATCTTCAGTTCGTCGTCGTCGCTGGTGCAGCAGTGGATGAACAGCAGATCCTCGGCGAGCAGGCCGGCATCGCCCAGCGAGCCGATGCCTCGGAATTCCGGACCCCACGGGCCGTTCCCGACGTGCATCGAGGATCGGATGCCCAGCTCACGTGCCATCGCGAGGTCCTTGCTGGTCACATCGAGAGTGGACAGTTCCGGTCCACGGAGCATGGCCTGCAGGGTGACCAGGGCGTCGTCGTCGGCGAGAACGTCGGAGCGGACGCGGCGGATGTCCTCGGGGTGGGTGGCTTCACCGCGCAGCATCCACTTGTTGGAATCGATCGAGGGCCAACCGAACGCGAAGACTCCGCGGATCCCGGAATCGCGCAGTGCGGCGATGGCGGCATCGGTGTGCTGGGTGCTGTTCTGGATGTGCGACTCGTCGCGCAGGGTGGTGATGCCGGCGTCGAGCGCGCCGAGTGCGCCGGTGAGGTTGCCGATGTAGACATCGTCGGGCGTGAACTCCGGGCCCCAGGTGAGCTGAATGTGCTGGCGGTACTTCGGGAAGTCCCATCCGGTGCCGACCTGGCGGATCGCCCCTTGCCAGGTGTGGCGGTGGGTGTCGACGAAGCCGGGCAGTACGGCCCGATCGGTGCCGTCGATGACGGTGGCACCGGCGGCGTCGAGATCGGTGCCGACCTCGACGATCTTGCCGCCGTCGATGAGGACGTCACCGACGAAGTCGCCGAGAGCATCGTCCTGAGTGAGCAGATGCGCGCCGCGGATGAGGATGCGGCCCTCGGGGATTGCTGAGCTCGTGGGGGTGGTCATCGGTGATCTCCTTCTGCACTGGGTCGGTCGGTGACACCGAGGCGGTCGGCGAACCAGTCGCCGAGCCGGGTGTGCTTGTCGTGAGAGTGGTTGTAGATGCAGTGGTCCCCGTCGAGGAACTCGCTGAACGTCTTGTCCGACGACGCTGCGCCGTCGTGGAGCGCCCGGGCGTTCTCGATCAGGAAGATCTGATCGGGTGTGCCGTGCATGACGTGCAGCGGGCAGGTCAGGCCCGAAAGGGTGTCGTCGGTGAGCACGAAGGTGTTCATCGTCTCGACGGCCTTGTCGGGGTCGTCGATCCCCAGCAGCGCTTGCACTTTGGTCACGAAGCGCTTGTAGCGGTCGAGGATTTCCGCCGGGCGGACGGTGCCGCCGTTGACCGCACACGCAGCGATACGGGAATCGCTTGCCGCGACGAGCGCTGCGAGGTAACCGCCCATGCTGTTGCCCCAGATCCCGATTCTGTCGGCGAGACGGTCATCGGTCTGCAGATGATCGACCATGGCCGAAAACGCTTCGGGAACATCGGCATCGAGATACAGGCCCTGCAGGATCCGACTCTCGCCCTGACCTGGTCCGTCGACGAGGAACACCGCGATCCCGCGGGCGAGCAGATACGTTGCGCCCACGTGGTATTCCTCGCGCCACCCGTCGAACCCGCCCATGACGATCACCACCGGTGGAGTGTCGACACCGGCGGGCCGCAGCAGCCATCCGCACAATCGTGCGCCGCGGTAGGGGATCTCGACATGATCGACCGGTGGATCGGCCAGTTCGCCTGCTGCGCCGTAGTATTCGATGAGTTTGCGGTACATCGGCTTCTTGCGCGGGTCCGAATCGGGCAGGGGAACCTGCCCGACTCGGTAGCAGGCACTGGCTCGGAGGTAGTCACTGCGAGCGGTGACCAGGTGTCCCTCGGACTTCGACGCGGCAGCCGAAGCTGCGATGCGCTCGCCCAGTTGTGCGCCGGCATCGGCCCACGGGATGCCGGAGTCGGCGAGGGCGTAGAGCTCGGTGACGTCGGCGTAGTCCAGGCCGTTGCCGATCAGCCGCTGCAGCGGCATCGCCCGCTTGTGGGCCGCGACTTCCGCCGCCCACGGCGGTGTGGCGTCGGTGTCGGTGGTCTCTGCCACGTCAGACACCTGCCGGCGCAGCGTCGACGGCGCGATCGGACTGAGCCTCGTCGGGCTGGGGGACACGGGCGGGGGTGGGGAAGCGGCCGGCGAGGCCGTCGGCGAGCGAGTCGAGCAGTGCACCGGTCTCGGAGGCCTGTGCGGCGGATCCGAAGAGCCAGAAGTCCGGTCGGATCAGCACCGTCGTGGCACCGAGGCCGCTCAGCCACGGCAGATAGGTGCCGTCGACGTCGACGATCTTCGCGCCCGATCCGGGTGCCCCGACATGTGCGGTGATGATGCCGATGCGGTCGATGAAGTCACGCTGCTGCTCGGACAGCGACGTCAGAGCGTCGGCGTCGGTGGTCAGCAGCACCCAGCCGGTTCCGACGAGATTGTCGAACAGGCCCTTCGTGCCGTCGACCTCGACCATGCCCTGCACACCGACCGTGCTGGCGGTGGGGTCGTTCGGACGCACGAACGACGTCGGGCCGGGGATCTCGGGTATCGGGGGGATCAGCGACGGGTCGGCGAGCGCAGCTTTGAGGCCCTGATCTCGCATGGCTGCGATCTCGGGGTCGGTAATCACGCAGGGCAGTCCGATTTCGCGGGAGAGGTTCATCCATGCGACGAAGATGGGCTTGCGGTCGGCGGTGTAGCTGTCGAGGATCTGCGGCGATGCCTGATCGCGCAGCACCAGGTTCAGCCGCCACGCGAGCGAGGAGGCGTCGCGGATGCCGTTGCACATCCCCTCACCGGCGAAGGGCCACAACACGTGGGCGGAGTCTCCGGCGAGGAACACTCGACCGTCCTGCCAATGCTCGGCGACCACTTCCCGGAAGTTGTAGACCGGACGGCGCAGGATCTCGACATCGTCAGGGCCCACCCAGGGCTTCAACAGTTCCCATACCCGCTCTTCGGTGAAGTCTTCCGGCTTCTCGCCGGGCAGCAGTGTCCACTCCCACCGGTGGTGGTGAGCACCGAGCTGGAACAGGCATCCCGGCCGCTTGGGGTCGGCGAACTGACCGTTGTCGAACTCGAAGTTGAGCTTGTGCTTCTCGCGGCAGTCCACGACGAGCTGGTTGTAGTCGCAGTTGCCGACCCAGGTCTTGATTCCCAGGCTCTCGCGGATGGAGCTGTTCGCGCCGTCCGCAGCGATGAGGTACTTCGCCCGCACCTGAGTCTGTTCGCCGCTCTTGCGGTGCTCGAGGGTGATGGTCACCCCGTCGTCGTCCTGCTCGAAGGCCACGGCCTTGGTGCCCATGGTGATGTCGACGTTGCCGGTTTCGGTGACCGCCCGGTGCATCGCCAGCTCGAGGTAGTTCTGGTAGAAGATCCAATGGCCACGGTGACCGTGGGGGCCGACCTGGGACCAGTCCATGCGTAACAGCAGCTCGCCGTCGAAGGCCTTGGTGCGCATGTCGTACATGTCCCACGGCACCGCGTCGGACTTGAATTCTTCGTCGATGCCGATCTTCTGCAGCGTGCGGACGATCTCGTCGTCCATGTGGCCGGCGCGGGAGAGGCCGTACAGGGTCTCGTAGGCCTCGAACGCGGCAACGGAATGCCCTGCCTGCCCGAGCTGGGCGCTGAGCATCTGCCCGATGGGTCCGAAACCGATGACTACAACGTCGTAGTTCTTCATCGCTGGTGGGTCCTTTCGAGTACTTCTGTCTGCCGCCGGTGGGGCGGGGTGCATCTGTGCGGTGTTCCGGTCTGGCCTCGACCGTCGGCGCGGTCGCAGGCTGTTCGCGGCCGGACATCCCGGTGAGCTACTCGATCGGACCCTTGCGCTTTATTTCTGCAGCTCAAGCATTTATTGTCCGTCTAGCGGACAGTGGTCCGTTCGTGTAGGTTCAAGAATGCCTTCCAACTTTCGATGTGTCAAGCGTCATATGGGCGGATCGGCGTTGTGCAGCGCACAGCCGTGTCGGCATCCGCGCGACGAAGTTCATCGGCGACCGGCTACAACTGAAGGTGCAGCACCGACATGAGAGAAGAGGCGGTTCAGTGGCTGAACGCGGACAGGGACCGGACTTCATCGAAGCGCTGGCCCGAGGGCTGCACGTACTTCGCATCTTCTCGGCAGACAAGCCGGCCATGTCGTTGACCGAGGTCGCCTCCGGTGCCGAGCTGGCACGGCCGACAGCCCGGCGGATATTGCTCACGCTCGAGGAACTCGGCTACGTCAGGTCCGGCCACGCCGGCTACACCCTGACCCCGCGGGTGCTCGAACTCGGAATGGCGTACATCGGTGCCCTCAACCTTTGGGACATGGCGAGGCCCCACCTCGAAGAATTGGTGTCTTTCACCGGCGAATCGTCGTCGATGGCCCAGCTCGACGGTTCCGACATCGTCTATGTCGCACGCGTGGCGGTACCCAAGCTCATCTCGCTGCGAGTCGACATCGGGACCCGATTTCCCGCGATGGTGACTTCCCAAGGGCGGGCTCTTCTCTCGGCGATGGACCGGGGTTCGGCACACGAGCGCCTGTCCGAGCCGAGTCGCTCGGGGCTCGCAGCGAAAGATTTCACGATCGCGCAGATCGACGAGATACTCGACGAGACAGCACAACGTGGATGGGCTTTGGCCGATCAGGATCTGGCGCCGGGCGTCCGCTCGATCGCAGTACCGGTCCGCGACGGCCGCGGAGTTGCACGCGCAGCCATGAACATCACCGTCCATGCCGCCGAAACCACCGTCGACCTGCTACGCGAGAGGTACCTACCCCGGCTTCTTGCTGCCGCTGCGGACACATCAGCCGACTGGAGTGCGTGGCAGAACCGCCCGATCGAACCAGCTCCAGCTCGTGGACAGTCCGGCCACAAGGATGTCGGCTTCGCAGTCCGCTGATGCTCTGAGCTGCGAGGCGCTCAGCATTTGGCCACGATCGGTTGTCGCGCAAAAGAATCCGACGATGGCGGGCGGGCAATCGCGAGCTCGACTCGCTGCCGATGTGACGCGGCCCGCTCGGTACGCCGTGCCGTTATCCACAGGGTAAGGTGTGACACGCGCTGTTCGTGCGCCTAAAACAAGCCGATAGCAGGCTTCAGGTGCACATCTTCATCCGAGTGAAACGCTGCTCTGCACTCTTCATGACACCCGATCCGCATCTGTGCGAGTCGGGTTTTTTCATGCCTGCATAAGGTCCTCAAAACTCCTGCCCGACAACGGAGCAGGACAGTCGCCCACCACGGTGGGCATCACCCCGGAAGCGGAGGTGGCGTCAATGGACCTAGTCCACGACGTTACTCGGCTGCTGGCGTACGCCACGGTGTTCACCTGCGCCGTTGAGCGCCTCTTGGCCTCGATATGGGAACCGGCGCACCGACGCCGACTCGCCATCATCAAAGCCAAGCGTCGGCCGAAGAAGTAACGAAAACCGCCCCCATCTTCCGGGGGAGAAGTCTGCCCAAAATATGCGACAAAAGCCCAGGTGAACGCAGATTTGACGGGTCAGAGCAGACCGTCGCACACCTTGCGAAGTTGATAGAAGCACTCGTCATGTCGATCGGGGACGTCTCGGCCGAGGGTGCGTTGGCAGCCTTCCATGAACAAGAACCTGCTCAACGATCACCAGATCATCACCGAGCTCATCGGCAATGCCGCTCAGCTCCCCGCCGAAGATCCGCGCGCGGCCCGGTGGGCCACCGAAGCGCTCGCGCTCGCCAGCGCAGCAGAGCTGCCCCTCCTCATCGAGGAGGCCGAAGGAGTGCTCGGACGGATCGAGCACGACACCACCTGCCGGTGGTGCGCCGGGCAGCCGGGAGCAGCCATCCCGGTCGGGTCCTTCTGGTGCATCCACTGAGCACAGGCCCTCCGGGGTCCCGGTCCCACCACGGGGCCGGGCCCCCCTTTTTTTGTCTCCCGCACAGGCTGGAATACCACCGACAGCACTGTCGTTGTAGGACTCGACGGCGTTCGATCCCAATGCCCCGGGTACCAACCATCAGCCGCTACGAGCGGCCACCTGCCGAGAGGCGCACTGGCGAACACCGTCACCCAACATCGAACAGGGCCACGCATCACAGATGCGTGGCCCTGGCTCGTTCGAAACGACCCGTCGACGCGGCCACCGCCGCGCCTCCGAACCTTCTCGTCCAGTCATTCGAGTAAATGACTGTTGCCGGAACCGCCGCGCCGCCCCGTGCGTCCAATAGGACATGGACGACGACGAGCGCGCAGCCATCCGATCGGAAGGCCACGACCCCGACCACCCGGCTGTGCCCCATGCCCTCGACCAGGTGAAACGCGACCTCCGGCTATATCGGCACCTCGCCTGGACCTTCACCGCGGCCGACCTCGACGGCAGCGTCGTTCCCCGCTGAACCTGCTCACCAGCACATTCGACAGTCGAACACGCGTTCGATAGTCTGACGGTAGTTCCCACCGGCACGGCGAAAGGTCGATCCCCATGGCCACCGTCGACGCCATCCCCGACCTGACCGGACTCGACAAGGCCACCCAACTCGATGTCCTGCGCCGCCGCATGGCCACCGTGCCCGGCGGCCGCCGCGACCACGCACCCACCGAACTCCCCACCATCACCGCACCCGAACCAGCGGCGCCCATCGCAGGCGATACGGACCTCACGGGCAAGGCCGACGATCCGGAACCACTCAGCGGCGCTGTACGCGGCAAAACCCTGCGGACCATGCCCGTACCCCCGCCGCTCGCCGCACTGCTCCCACGCCGAGCCCTGGCCCGTGGAACCGCCATCACCGTCACCGGCGCCGGGTCCATGCTCATCGCGCTCGTCGCCGAAGCATCCGCCGCCGGCCACCACGTCGCCCTCATCGGCCAACCACGCCTGAGCCTGCTCGCCGTCCACGAACACGGCGGCGATCTCGCGAAAGTCCACCTCGTCGATCCCGGGGCCGGGGATCCTCTCGACGCCGCCTCGATCTGTCTCGACGGGCTGGATTTGGTCGTCACCACCGTGCACGGACGAGACGTACCACCGACGCGCGCAAGAGCTTTGCTCGCACGCAACCGTCGTCACGCCAATGTGCTGCTGCTGACGGACGGGCACATGCCCGGTATCGATCTCACGATCGCCTCCACCGTCTGCGGCTACGGCGGAATCGAACAGGGCCGTGGGCGCATCAAGTCCATCACCCTCGAAACCGCCGTCCACGGCCGCGGAACACCACACCGCACCGGCCGCTACACCCTCACCGCCCCGAGCTTCGGCGAGCACGGTCTGCGCTGGACACCCGCACCCGCCGACCTCACCGTCCACCGGCCACTCGCGGCCGCGCAATGACCACCGACAACTCCGCCGGCATCTTCGACTCCTGGCCCACCACCTTCGAGCCACCCACCCGCCGCATCGTCGACCCACCGAGGTCAGTGAAAGTGAACGTCGCGCTCGCGATCGGACGATCCGGAGGCGGGGGATTCCGTGACACCACACCTTTGAAAGTCCGGGCCGAGGGCTTGGCCATGGACAGCATTGTCGAGGGAACCTTGTACGCCTGGGCACGGACCGGTACCGGCGATTGGCTTGCGAGCGTGTCGTTTTCGATCCCCACCGGCAACAAAATGGGACGGCTCGACCTCGACCGACAATGGTGCCCCGCCGCCGCCATCACACCCATCACATGACCGACACCACCACCGAAGAAGCCATCAGGATCGACCTCAACCACCGACAATCAACACACACCACCGCAGCAGCACAGGAGAGACCGTGAACATCGGCGACCGCTACCACCTCGCACCCGGAGCACCCGGCATCGTCGTCGTACGCGACATCCAACCCGAGGGCCTCATCCTCGTCGAAAACGAAACACCAGGCCCCGGCGTCTACCCCTACCTCGTCAAACCCGACACCCTCGTACCCGCCACCACCTGAACGGCCAACCCTGCAGCAGCCACCCCATCAACAAACGGGCAGCCAGCAGGTGAATCCACTCTCGCTCAGTCCTAATCAATGGCGCACCGGTGCCACCATCGCGTGGACTCGAACTGGCTCAACGGGATCGGGGAGAGCGGTGCGAACTGTTGATCTTCTTGAATAACTCCTCGAAATTGTCGAGAGTCTCTGCACTCAAGGCATCAACGAGGTCTGGGTTGCGCATCAGAGCGTCTGCGGGGCCATAGTGGTCAAACGAGCCATGGTGTGCTTTGAGCCTCTCCACAATCCGTGATGCCTTTTGATCCTCAAGGTTCGCTTCTGTGATCGAGGTGTTGTAGGCCTTGTTGAATAGCGTCAAATAGTCAGCCACAGTGAATAAATCTTCGATGTCCGCGTGGGTGCGCGAAACTACTTCACCAACTCTGATCAAACGGTTGCGATGTATCCGCCCGGCGTCCAAGGCTGCCTGTATCCGGCCTCCACCTTCGGTACCGGAATCCATCACGACGGTCAGATCTGTCCTGGCTCCGAGCAGGGCGATATATGCAGGCAAATTCGACGCACCGCCGGTCGGCAGAAGACTCCACCTGGCATGGAGCGGCGTGCGTTCAGTCGCGGCCATCCGAGCAGACAACACAGTCAGGAACACAACGTCACTAGCACCCTCGACAGCAACGTTGTCCTTACCCACGAACAGGTGCTGGGTCGCGTCGTACCCAAGGGCCGCTTGGAGCGGGAACAAGCTGTTGTCATTGACCCCTAGGACATCTTGTGTGACCTTCGCTCCCACACTCTTGCCCTTGTCTTCCACTATGCGTATCCGCTCGATCCGATCGGTTTCGACCATGAATGGCGAATGCGTGGTGTACACGACCTGCACTGCAGAACCCAGACGATCGTTGAGAAACGTCAGCAGGTCGCGCTGAGCCAAACCATGCAAGCTCAGACCCGGCTCGTCCAGCAGGACAATGAAATTTGTGCCCTTACTTTTCGCCTCGAACTCGGTGAACGCCGCAAGGAACGAGAAAAACCACTGGAATCCGTGGGACCGGCGGTCGATGTTCGACGTGTATCGGTGCTCGGTGTTTTCCACCCGGATCTCGAGATAGTGATCGATCTCGGCCCTAGTGCTGTCGGGGTACCCGTTGTTCGTCGGTACGAGTCGCACGTCCTTGTCCAGATCGAACGCCACTCTCAGGTTCGCGTTCTGCTTCCAGTACGTGAAAATCTCGTCGGTCAGATCTGCACTGACCGCTTCCAGCTCTGCCTTTCGGTCTTCATAGTCATCAGAAACCAGTTCCTCGGGGGAAGTATTGGCAAGGTTGAGCAGAGCCCGCGCGGTCTGGGTGCCGGTGGATGCGATCGCATCGGCTCCATTCAAGCTGGCGATGTTGATTCGGCCGGGTAGCAGGGCATACTCGTCGAAATAGAAGAAGGTCGGAACCCGGGCCCAGATGGCGTTACGACTCCGGTCGAACGGGTTCTTGTCGCCGTCAAACACCGCTTTGACTTCAGCGACGTCGTCTTGCCACCCGTCTTTGCTCTCGAGTTCTGCGAGGACCTTCCGTACCGCGGCGAGACTATTGGCCTGCCCGAACGCTTCGCGGGCCTCGTTTGAGATGTCCAACTTCGACAGCGCCGCCGCGACCAGGACGGACCCGTTTGCCGGGTTGGTAACGAAGGCTTGGGGCTCGTTGTACCAACGCGATACGGTTACCGTCCTCGATGCCATGACACCTGCGCCGAACCTGTCCTCCATGGCTGTTACGTCGGCGTCGTCCAGCTCGAAAACGGCCGAAATCGCACTTTCAGACCCGATAGTGTCCTCGCGCTGGTCCTTCTTCCACAACCACCTCGGGTAGTCGTCCTTCACTACCAATTCCGCTTTGCCGTGAGGCTTGATACGGAGAAGCGCCTGAAGAAAGCTCGTCTTGCCAGCCTCATTCAAACCCACCAAGCACGTGAGTGAGTCGTCGAAAAGCAGCTCGCCGCTATCGACGATGTTCCTGAATTTTCTGATACGGACCGACTTCAATCGCACCCAAGTCTCACTTCCTCGATTAGTGTGCTCAAGGCTACCCAGAGTCGACCCCGGTAAGGGGCAACCTCAAAACTAAAGCTACCGCGACACCGAGCGTCGTCACCCTCCGTCGCTCCCGCACAATCACCTTCACAGCCGTACCCCACACCACGCCGCCGTAGAGCACCAGCTCCGGCGGCGTTCCGCGTCCCACCACCCGAAGCCGGCCACGTTCACAAGCAGGCCCTGGCGGGCCACACGCACCCCTACGGACTGCACCGAACCGAACTCCGCTTCGCTCCGCACTCAAAAGAGCGAAAAGAATCAATTTCTTTCGACGTAGGTGGCTTCTCCGAGCATCCATCACCCGTGCCCGCCGGCTCAACCCCTCGCTCCGCTGCGCTACGGCCAAGGCTCCGAACACTTTTCGTCCCGTAGTCGCTGCGCTCCCACGAAAACTGTCCGGCCGAAGGGTTGCCCCGTCGTTCCCGTGCGCTGGTTTCTCTCCCCAGCCACCACGGCGAAAGAAATTGGCAGGGCGAAGGTCCGGCCACCAGTCGAGAGGAACAGGTCACCATGCGAGCACAGCACCCCACCACCGCCGACGAAATCGACATCATCGTCCACCGAAACGGCAGCCGCAAAGTCCGGCGCACCGTCAAACGCGCCAGCGCACGCCGCGACCGCCGCACCGCCCGCCGCGAACTCCGCCACTGAAAACCGCGCTACCCCAACCACACCCGCACACACCGAAAGGCTTTCGCCATGACCCAACACCGCATGTCCCTCGCCACCGCTGCCGACACCCTCGCCGCCATCCCCGCCCTGCTCGGCTTCACCCCCGACAACTCTGTCGTCATCATCGCCCTGGCCGACGACGGGAACGGCTCGCACCTGGTCGCGCCTACCGCCCGCGTCGACGCCCACCAGGCCGAAGCCGCCGCAGGCATCATCACCGACGCGCTCACCCGGCAGGACACCCCCGTCACCGCCGTCATCCTCGCCGCCATCGCAGACACCACCCACGCAGGCGCAGCCCTGCTCGGACTCGACGCCATCCGCGACGCGCTCGCCGCAGTCGGAATCCGAACCATCCGCGCCCTGCACACCTACAGCCTCACCGCAGGAACCACCTTCACCGACCTCGACCGCTTCACCGACGGCACCATCCCCGACCCCGCCACCACCGAACTCGCGACCGCCCGCACCGCAGACGGAGCCGTCATCGCCCCATCACGCGCCGACCTCGAGGCCCGATACGCCCCCACCACCGAGATTCCCGAATCCCTCGCACTCGCCGCCGCCGCCACGATGGGCACCGACTTCCTACCCGTCACCTTCGACGAGCTCGCAGCCGTCATCCACGCCCGCGAAATCCCCAGCGCCGACCTCACCGCCCGCGTCGGCCTGGCACTGGCCACCGGCCACCTCGAAGTCCGAGACGCGTTCCTGGCCCTGTCCGTCCACGGAGACGCCGACGCAGCAGACGCGTTCACCCGCATCGCCGCCCCGCTACGCGGCACCGCCCGCGCGAACGCCCTCACCATCGCCGCCTACTTCCTGTACTGCACCGGCGACGGCGCAGCAGCACACGCAGCACTGCAGGCCGCCGAGCGCACCACCGAACGAGCCAACGTGCCATTGCCCAGCCTGACGGGAATTCTCCTGCGCGTCCTCAACGCCGGAATGCCGCCGGAACAGGTCAGAGGGATCGGCGCAGTCATCACCCCCGACTACGTCGCCGCCCACATCGGCACAGTACAGAGCTACACCTGACGATCGCTGCCGAGCGTGGCCACCGGTTCGAGGTGGCCACGCCCGGCAATCCAGGTCGCGGGCGCGGGGCCGGTGCATCGGGCATCGAGCCCTCACACCGACAAACGCGCACCACCCGCAGCAACGACAGGAGGGCCGGCGGGTGCGGCGAGGTGGCGTGGCAGAGGAAGAGCGGAACAGCGCTCAGAGAGACGTCGGATCGGCCGGCCACACCATATCGACCTCGGCGGCGGCGGGACGAGTGTCCTCGACCCGAACACCGGCCACGATCGCATCGAGCGCCAGATCCGACGGCGGCGGCTCAGCGTTCACCACAGCTTTGGACAAGGCATGTTCGATCCGCGAGCGCTCCATACCCCAGCACCCTACCGACCAGCACGAACACAGCCACCGCCACGAGTGCAGCGACACCGAGAGAGGGAGGTTCTTTTCGATCCGTCTGACTGCGCAACGAGAATGCATCACCCGTCCTCTCCCGGATCAACCCCTTCACTCCGCTCACGCTCCGGCCCACAGGGCCCAGCACGACTGTTCGCCCGACCCGCACTCGCTGCGCTCCCCGGCGAACACTCGCACCGGCCAGGCATTGACCATCGACGCCGTGCGCCGCCGTCTCTTCTCCGCGCCACCCGGAAGCGAAAAGAACGCAATAAAGGAAGCCCGATACACGTATCCGCACCCGTTTTCGACGGGCCCATCGGGTATCGAAATGGGTAAGTGAAAAACACCGAAAAACGTTATAGCGCAACGTAAATGACTATATCTACACCTGGTGCAAACGGCATTTTTGACGTAGAATAAAAGCCAATAGAACAATTCCGAGAAGGAGGCAACCATGTCGATCACCGTGTACACGAAACCGAATTGCGACCAATGCGATGCAACGAAACGACGGCTCGACAAGCACGGTCTCCAATACCGAATCGTCGACATCACCGAAGACGACACCGCCCGCCACTTCGTCACCTCCGAGCTCGGCTACCTCCAAGCGCCCGTCGTGGTCGTCGACCGAAGCGACGGTGACCGCGAAGACTGGTCCGGTTTCCGAATCGGCCGACTCGACGCACTCGCAGCCTGACACCCCCACCGACACAGGAGAACCGCCATGCACCTCGTCCCCGCCTACATCCCCGACGCCGACTACATCGACCGCCAGATCGATGCCGAACTCGCAGCAGAGCGCGACACCGAACAGAACGACACCCCATACGGCGACGCCGAGCAAGTCGCATCGTGACCACCACCCCCGAAGGCGTGGCCGCTAGTAATCCCATATCCGTTCACGACGACTTCTGACCCGACACCGACACGAACGCGAGGCCCGACGATGAACGCACTACGCGCAGTCCCCACACCCGGCGACGACCCGGCAGCGCAGGCACGCGCGGACCTCGCACCCGTCGAGGACCTCGACACAGCGGTCGAACCCGGGTACGACCCGGCCACCGACCCCGAAGCGATGCTCCTGTGCGCCTTGATGGATGTGCGCAACCAGAGTGCCGATGGAAGCGACGTCGAGCGGATCACCAGGACGCTCACCGCGGCGGACTTCGAGGATCCCGCGCACGCGCGTATGTACGGCCACATCGTCGACCTCATCACCGCCGGCCAACCCCACGACTTCGCCTCCGTCACCGGTGCGCTCATCCGATCCGGAGCCGACGGAGCCAAAGACGCCCCGCTACGCAAACGCCTCATGGGCATCGTCACCGCCGGCGCACACTCCGTCGCGGCCGTGCACTACGCCGACAACGTCCTGTCCCAGTCCTACCGCCGCAGCTTCCACATCGCGGGCCAACGACTGGCTCAGGCCGCCGAAGAAGCACCCGAAGCCGACCTGTTCGACTACATGGTCGAACTCGGCATCCGGCAGCGGGCAGCGTTCAAAAGGCTCAACAGCTTTCGGCAACCACCGACATCCTGAACGAACCCGCGCGGGCACCGGTGGGCGCATCGACGACGCCGAGGGCACTACGGTGCTAGCTGGCCACAACCGAAAGACGAGGACCGTGACAGAGACAGGTGAGCACGCCGAACGGCCGCCACAGGGCGCGCCGGACCGCACGAACGCACCCCCGACCGGTGCCGCTGTCGATGCGGGTCTGCCCGTCCACGTCCGCGAGCAGATCGCTGCTGTCGTCGACGCGTCCGGCGACCTCGAGCGCGTCCCCACCGGTAGTGGCGCGCTGACTGTGCAGGTGTGCTCGGCATCAGAAACCTCGTACGACGCCGCGACGTGGAGCACCCTGGGCACCTACCGCGCCGCTGACGCCGCAACCTTGGCCGAACGGCTGCTCGACGCTCTCGGAGACAGTGCGAACATCGGCACCGACCTCGGTGTCCTCATCGTCACCCACACCCACACCGACACCCTGGAGGCACCGGCCATGACCGCACCCACCGCCGACGGAACCCGCGCGCCGGCCGCCGCGCCGCTGCTCACCCTCGACCTCGCCAAAGCCGACGTGCTCGACGACGACTTCGAGTGGCCCGAACCGGGCAGCGCGCAGGCATTGTGGACTCCGCACTGGCTGCTGCAGGCCGCGATCAACTCCGGGGCCGTCACCTACGACCGGCGACTGTGGGGCGAGCTCGCACTGTCGGCCGAGTTCACCGCCCCGAACCGGCACGAGCTCGAATTCGTGATCACCTATGAGATCGACGGCGCACCGAACATCGTCGACGGTGACACCACCGACTACCCCGCCGACTTCAACGAACTCTCCGACGAGGAACAGAACGCCGTCCCCTCCACACTGGTCCCGAACCCGGAGACCGCAGCGTCGTGGCTGACGTACCTCGTCGACGCCTTCAACGCCGTGCACGCGAGCACCGACAAGCTCGTCCGCGGCTGGCCCCACCAGTAGAACCCCTGGAACGATCGAACCCCCGACCACAATATGGCGGGGGTTCATCTGTCGGGCAGTCGCTGTCGCCGAGAAGGACGCAGGCTAGGGCATGAACGTACTGCGACCGGAGCTGAACAATGCACCGAGCGCGAACGCGAACGCGAACACGGCCACGAACACCACGATCCGGAACACACCACTGGCGAGCATTCCCGTCGCGCGCAACGGCGCGAATTTCCACGTGCCGTCCGCTCGCTGTCCGGACCGCAACACCACGTACGCCAGGATCGCAGCGGCCACGAGATACACAGCCATCTCCAGCCCACCCCTTTCGTTCCTCGTGTCCTTCACTCGCGCAGACGTTTCGACGCGACCGGTCTTCGATTGGCTGTCAGTACACACCCACCCACCGACACAGTCGGTGCCACAACCGACCGGCCATCACCGCCCACACACGTTCGGGAGTCAGAACAGCGTCGGGGAAGCCTCATCGAGCAACGCAGTACGCACAGCGCCCTCGTCCCACCCACCGCGCACCGCATCGCGCAGCCGCCGCGACCGCGCCGCTCTCGCGACCCGATCGGGCCCGTACCAAAGCCCGCGCTGACGCCGGCCACCCCCGCGGCCCTTGGCTCCCATATCGAGCAGGTTCTGTGACTGCGTCCCGTCGACGACGTGACGCACCCCGCCAACGCGGGTGTCCTCGTCGAGAGTGACTCGTACACAGATCGGGTTGTCACACAGGTGCAATGCCGTCACCTCGTCGGTGAGCGGTACACCGAGCGCACGCGCCAACGCGTACCGGTGCGGGCGCACCACCCGCTGCCGGCCATCGCGCATCAACCAGAACCGGCCGTACCCGTCATCGGCTACCGCGCCGACCCAGATCGCACACGAATCAACGTGCGGGCCGCGCACGATGTAGCGCTCGAACCGCGTGAGTTCTGTTGCCCCGCCGATACCTAACGGTTCCGGCACCGACCCGGCCCGCCGACCATCACCTAACGTCTCCCGGCGACTGTGCTTCTACCGGTTCTGTCTCGGCGTCGTGGATCGTCCGGAGCGTCTGCACGGCGGTGAGTTTGAGGACTGGGTCCGAGGTGTCGAACACTCCGAACTTCTCCAACCGCGAGATGTCGACGGGGGAGCGCACGGCCGCGAACACTTCCGCGTCGATCGCCGACTCGAAGTCGCCGCCGGCCGCGAGAGCGTTGATCATCCGCAACAGGTCCGCGAACTGCGGCGCGGTCCGCGTGGTGATGAGAGGGCCGTAGGTGTCGAACGCCTCGTTCGCCTCCGCGGTTTGCAGCAGCGCAAGGATGTCGAGCTCCAACACATCGGACTCGCTCAGGTCCGTCTCAGGGTGGTTGCCGGTCATCGCGCACCCGCCTGATCCATCAACAGCTGTCCGACGGCGTCGGAGATCTCCGTCGGCGTCCCGGCCGAATCGAGCAGGTGCAGTCCGGTGTCGACCGGACCGCCGCGCACGATCGTCGCGGCGAGGTGCTCCTGCTCGCGGGTGATCGCCAGTACCCAGCATTGCGTGACGACGAACTGGGTTGCGTCGAGCAAGGTGAAGAACTCGCCGTACGCAACCGGTGCTCCCGGCTCACCGGCACTGTCGGCGTAGGCGATCGACGCGGCGAACGTCGACGGGTCGGGCCCGACGGAGTTCGAGACGACGACGCCGAGCGCGCCGAGGGCGCTCACTGCGCACCCTGCCCGGCGGAGGCGAACTCCTGCGCCGCAGGCGGTGTCTCGGAGTTCGGTGCGGGGTCGGTATGCGGGGGAGTAGCGGCGTCGGGCGACTCGCCCGAACCGGGCTTGTCCGCGTCGGTGGCGGTGCTCGCAACACCGATGCGCACCGGCCGCTTCTTGCGTCCCGATCCTGTCGAGGCCGGCTTCGGGGACGCGATGACAGAGGTCGGCACCGTCAACCCCATCTCCCGCAACTGCTGCGCCGTCCATCCACCGTCGAGCGCGGCCCGCAACGCGGTAGTGACCGCGTCCTTGGCCTTCTCGACGGACTTGGCAGAGGACCGTTTCGCGGCCTGGGCTTCCTTGATCGCCGCGTCGGCGGCCGTACGCGCTTTCGCGTCGTCTGCTTCGGCCTCGACGACCTTCTGCTGTGCGTCGGTGATCGCCTCGACCTTCGCGATGCGCTCGTTGATCGCCGCTTCGGCGGCCGCGCGGATCGCGTCCTTGTCCAACGGGGTGACAGTCATGTGTGTGGGCCTTTCTCGTCGAACCGACCGCCCGCAGACACGGGGAGAGTCGGTGAGGGTGCACGTGATCAACGTTCGGCGGAGGGCCCACACGGCACCGCCAGAACGCACTGCAAACTCTACCGCCCAGGCGTCGCAGACGACAGCGGACGGACGAGACGACCTACCTGCCCGACCGGTGCACGGCCCGGCGGGGGAGTCATCGACGAGGGAGGGGATCGGGTGCGGTGCCCCCAACTGTGCACCGGCCTTCATCCTCATGTGGATGCCCGAGATTCCTCCCACCGCTCCGCTCGATCTCAGGCACCCACAATCGGGGCCGGACACACAGATAGGGGACATCGCACCCATACGGTGCTCACGTGGGACCGGCGGGCGAGGGCTCGTCCGGTGGTCCCGTCGAGGTTCCGACAGTGGGGTGTTCACGACGACGTCGAGTCATCGCTCTCAGGAACAGCTCTGACGATCTGACGTGCGGACATCAGCCGCTCGGCCTCTACCAGATCCACGCCGACTAGCTCCGCCGCACGGGGCACAGATCCCTCTGACGTCGACAGCCGTTCCAACTCGGCAGCCATCACCTGTTCGGCGGCGTCCCGTTGTGCCCGCGCTGCAACGAATCGCCGCGCCGCCCTCTCGCGCTCCCGCACCGCTGTACCCGCCTGGCGGGTGGCCTTCTGCCATCCCCGCTCACGGGCGGCTACCCGATCTCCTGTCGACCCCATGACCCCGTTGCCTCTCGATCTCCTGACCCCCGCGACCCCAGCTCCGACCGCCCCAAGTCTGTGGCCTGGCCGAAGACATCTGAGGGCTTGGCCTTACTGCACAGGCTTCGCCTGCCAAAAGCCTAGGTGATTTACACACCTCTTGCTGAATTTCAGACTTTGGGGGGTTCCGGCCTTCCGCCTGCCCGCCTGCGGCGTCTAGGGTGGCGGTGTGATGACGCTCCACGTACTGCACGCGGGCGATGGCTACGAGTACCTGACCAAGCAGGTGGCCACCGCTGACCGCGAACGGGAGCACGGCCAAGATCTGACCGATTACTACACCGCGCACGGCACACCGCCGGGTGTCTGGTTCGGTGCGGGCCTGGACAATCTGGAGCAGATGCAGGCCGGGATCGACCCGACTGCGGGGCCGTCGATCACCGGCGGTGGGCAGGTGTCCGAGCCGCAGATGAAAGCGTTGTTCGGTAGCGGGCTGCATCCGAACGCCTCGGCGTTGATCGAAGATTCAATTACCAAGGGCGCGAACGAGAAGGCCGCGCTCAAAGCAGCCCGCCTGGGCCGTAAGTTCCCCGAATTCTCCAACGACATCGAACTGCTCCGCGAGCACAAGGCAGCGGTGGGGGAGTTCCGTAGGGAGCACGGGCACGCGCCGTCGAAAGCGCAGTCGCAGCAGATCATGGACGAGGTCGGTACCCGGTTGTTCACCGACGGCCACGGCCGCCCGCCGGAAGATCAGCGCGAGCTCCGTTCGTGGATCAGCGCGCAGAAGTCCCGCGTCCGCCAGCCCGTGGCCGGCTACGACCTGGTGTTCACCCCACCGAAAAGCGTGTCGGTGATGTGGGCGCTCGCCGACGACGGGACCCGCCGAGAAATCGAGCGCATCCACAAAGAGACCGTCACCGACGCCCTCGGCTGGATCGAGAAGGAAGCGTGCTTCACCCGTACCGGCAACACCAGCCAGGAAGTCCAGGACACCACCGGTCTGGTCGCGACCCTCTACGACCATTACGACTCCCGCGCCGGGGATCCGAACCTGCACACCCACGCCGTCGTCTCGATCAAGGTCTGCACCGAATCCGACGGTAAATGGCGGGCCCTCGACGGGTCGATCCTGCACCGGTACGCGGTGCCGGCCTCGCAGCGCTACAACGCCACCATCATGTCCAAGCTGCATACCGAACTCGGTTTTTCCCTCGCTGCCCGCTCCACCGGTCACGGCCGGCAGGACGTCGTCGAAATCGAGCAGGTCCCGCGTGAGCTGTGCGAGATGTTCTCCTCACGCCGCAGTCAGATCGAAACGCGCAGAGACCAGCTCGTCGCCGAGTACCGCGCCGAACACGGCCGGATGCCGTCCCCGAAAGCGATGTACTCGCTCTACCAACAGGCGAACCTCGACACCCGCGCCGGCAAGCAGGAACCGCAGACGTTGCGCGAGATGCAGAACGCCTGGCTCACCCGGTCCGCGCAGATCCTCGGCACCCCACGCGAGGTCGACGCCCTCGCCGCGGGGTGGCAACAGGTCCAACGAGAGCACGCCTCCGGTGTGCGCGAGGTCGGCGAGCACATGCGCACCCTCGATTCCCTCGACGAGGAGGTCGAGCGCGTGCTCGAACGCCTCGAAGACAAGCGATCGAACTGGGCGATCACCCACGTCCACTCCGCCGTCGATGCGAACTTCGCCGCCGTCGCGTTCACCGACGACACCGCACGGCGCGCCGCCACTGCCGCCGTGATCGACCGTGTCCTCGCAACATCGGTACACATGCCGCTCCCAGAGCTGCCCGAAGCTCCGACGGCGCTGCGCCGCCGCGACGGCGAGTTCATCCTCACCCGCCCCGGCACCGCCCTGCACACCTCGCACACCGTCCTCGCCGCAGAACGTTCCCTGCTCGACGCCGCACAGACCCCGGTCGCCTACATCGCTCCGCAGGCCGCGCTCGACAAGGTCATCACCGCCGCCGCGAAAGGCAAGGACGGACGCACTCTCAACGCCGGGCAACGTGAACTCGCGGAACATTTCGTCGGTAGCGGCACCCTTGTTGCGGTCGGTATCGGACCGGCCGGCACCGGCAAGACCACCGCCATGAAGGCCGTCGCCGACACGTGGAAGAAGGCCGGATATCAGGTCATCGCACTCGCACCGTCGGCCGTCGCAGCGGAAACCCTCGGTGAGGAAATCGGGGTCACCGCGCACACTCTCGCCACCCTGACCTACCCGTGGCGAGGCAAGAACGGCGACGAACCCCTGACCCTGTCCGACCGGATCGACATTCGCCCCGGTGCGATGCTGCTCGTCGACGAAGCCTCCCTCGCTTCGACCAAAGACCTCGCCGCCATCACCGAGATCGCTGCAGCCAAAGGCGCGGTCGTGCGTTTGCTCGGTGACCCGAACCAGCTCGACGCCGTCGAAACGGGCGGTGCGTTGCGGCTGCTCGCCGAAGAGACTCGCGCGCCCGAACTGACCACCGTTGTGCGGTTCGGCAGCGACACCGAACAGGCCGAGAATTCGCTCGATCTGCGGCACGGCGACCCGGCCAGTCTCGAGATGTTCTACCAACGCGGATGGGTCCACACCGGCACTGCCGCGGAGATGAAGGACGCCGCCGCCGGGGCGTACCTCGCCGACATCGCAGCCGGTAAGTCCTCGCTCGTCATGCTCTCCACCGGCGAGGACGTCCGCACCGTCAACCTCGCCATCCAAGAGCACTTCCGTAGCCAGGGAACGGTGAAGTCCCGCCGCACCGCCGAGCTGTCGGACGAGCTCACCGCAGGGGTCGGAGATACCGTCCTCACCCGCAAGAACGCACGGTGGCTGCGCACCAAGGGTGGTCGGCGACGGAACATGTTCGTCCGCAACGGTGACCTGTGGACCGTCACCGCAGTCGGCAAAGACGGCTCGCTGACCGTCCGCAGCAAAACCCACGACGGCACGGTCACCCTGCCGGCCGACTACGTGTCCGGCTTGACCGAACTCGGCTACGCCGCCACCGTGCACCGCAGCCAAGGCATCACCGTCGACACCTCCCACACCGCGCTCAGCCCCACCACAGACCGGGCCGGGCTCTATGTCGCGGCCACCCGCGGGCGCACCAACAACGAGCTGTACGTGCCCGTCGAACCGGGCGTCACACTCGACACCGAGGGAATGCACCTCTCGGAGATCGACACCCCGAACTCCCGCGAGGTCCTCACCGGCATCCTCGCCAACGACAACGGCCACAAGGCCGCCATCACCGCGATACGCGACGCCGCCGAACACGCGAACAGCCCCGACCGGCTCCGCGAGGCATACCTCGCCGCCCACACCCGGCTTCGTGATCACTGGCTCGACACCGTCCTCGACCGGGCACTCCCGGCAGCGCTTCTGGCGACCGCGCAAGCCGAACACCCCGGAAGCCTCGCAGCACTGCGCGCGACCCTCGCCGAGATCCACGACCGCGGCGACAGCGCCCGCCACGTCCTCGTCGACGCACTCGCCGCCGGCGAGCTCCACACCGCACGCGACGTCGCGAGAGTGCTCAACTCACGGATCATCGAGGCACGCAGCTCCACCGACACCACCGACACCACCGACACGGTGGCCGGCGCTACCGGGCGACCGGAACACGAGCTGCCCCCGCTCCCGCCGCGCACACCCGGCACCGACAAAGAGCTCGACGATTACGCCCGACTCGTCGCCGACCGCTACACCACCGTTCGGCCGGCACCCGCCGAAACCGATGGCATCGGCCGACGGATCCGCGACTACGACGCTGCCCACGCCGAACTCGACGCTGCACGAGTCCAGCGCCCCATCCAGGCCGCGTTCGAACCCGCGACCGCCGAACGCCTCATCGCCGAACCCGGCGTGCACCGACTCGGCCGACACCTGCGCACCGCAGCGCTGGCGGGACTGTCACCGGAGAACGTTCTCGCCTGGCACGCCCAGCAACTGACCACACGCGGCGACGACGTCACCGCCCGCGCCCTCATCAAAGACCTCGTACCCGCCGTCACCGACGCGGCCGAACGCGCGAACACCAGGTGGCTCGCCGAGCACGAAGACACGATGCGCGAGCACTTCCCGATCGCGATGGCCACCGCAGCACGTAGCGACGACCCCCGGTGGAACACCGCTATCGCCCGAATGCGGGAACTGACCGCACACGGCGGCTACGACCTCGACGAGCTGTGCCGCGACATCCACACCGCCACACACCCCGGCGTCCTCGCCGGAGGCATCGTCGACGCACTCGACGACATCGCGCCCACACACCGGACACCGGTCGACCAGGACGCACCGCACTGGGTGCCGTCACCGGACCTCGACGCCCACCTCGTCGATCCCGTCCTAGGCGAGCAACTCGACAACCGATACGACGACATCGCCGCCGAGCACGCCGCCGCCGTCGACCGCATCGCCGCCGTCCCCGACCCGGCCTCGACCCCGGACCTCGAATTCACCCGCCACCTCGAACAGCGGCCCGACGACGACGCCCTCGCGGCCGAATGGAATCGCACCGCCGCTGAGATCGCCGCCTACCGAGACCGCTACCAGATCACCGACACCACCTCGATCGCCGGCGACCGACCCGAGAACCGGGCCGAGCACGCGCCGTACAACACCGTCCACACGAACATCGACACCCTGCACGACCACATTGAGCAGCAACGACGCGACGAGCACGAAGAACAGCAGCGACTACAGCGCGAGGCCGAGAACATCGAGCACCACCACACCATCGCGCAGCAGAACATCGAACACGGACACCAGCGGCGCGGCCCGCGGCTGTAAGCGCGGGCCGGTCGCACTCGTGGCCATCGGTGAGACCGCGTGTGAGGCCGCCCGCCACGCGGACGGCCTCATACACGCCGTGGGCTACTTTCTCGTCAGAGCACCCAGTACGGCGGCGAAGATCGTTGCTCCAATGGATGGGTCCCGCGAGAAGTACGTAGCGGTCGCACCCATAAGTCCCGCAACTGCAAATGCGGCAGGAGTCGTCAGTGACGGAAAGAGGTTCCGTCCGGCCTGGTCAGGATCGTCGTTCGATCCGTTCGGTGTGTTGTTCATGCAGACAACTGTGGCGGGCTCTGGAGCTGCACGCACGCCGCTCGGAGTACCGTGGTGGCCGGTCACCGGGTCTAGGCTGGCCGGACATAGCCCCGTTACTCTTATCTACTTTAACGTTGCAATGTCCGGTTCCCGCAGCACCGGCTACATCGGTACTAATTCGAGGAGATCTGATGGTTGACATGGCGAAATCGGAGGATCTCGGCGAGCCCGAGAACAGCGACGTTACCGACACCGGGGAGCCGTCGGCAATCCCCAAACGGGTGTTCGCTCAAAAGTTCACCGCGGAGCAACAGGCGAAACTCGCGCGTCAGGAGCAGTACAACAAAGCAGTGTTCGAGGGATGGGAGGCGCGCAGGACCGCTCGTCGCGAGGCCCTGCTGGCTCGCAAGGACGCGGTGAAAGCAGCAACCAAGGAATACAGCCTGCTCGGCCTCGGCAGCCAATACGAAGACGTCAGGTTCGAGGACGTCAGAATCCGGACTCCGTTCGTCCGACTCGATCCGAAACGCCCTCTTCGCGCCCCCGGCGAGAAGTATGTTCGCTCAACAGATCTGGACACCCGACCTGCGTCCACCCGCTTGATCAACCGTAAGAACTCGGCACTGAGGGTTCTGATGTCGGCGATTTACGTAGCGCACCTCGAGTTCGAGGCCGGCAAGACGTTCGTCAACAAGCACCCCAACGTGTTCGGCGAACCGGAGCTCGCGGCGTGGTGGAAGCTTTGTGGTCTTCATGTCAAACCAACTTCACCTGCTCGAATCAATCGCGAACGAGGTCGGGCGCTGAACCGGGCGCTGTCCGTGCTGCACGATGTCGGGCTGGTGCACACCGGATCGGACCCGGTGGCGGGAAGGTTCAAGAACTGGATTCTGAACTCCGAGGCCGGAAACGGTCGACGGTACACAGTGCCGGCGGAAAGGCGCAGTCCCGAGACCGTGCGCGTACCGCGCGCATTTTTCGCCCGCGGCTGGCACCTCGTCCTCGAACCGGGCGAGATAGCCACCTTCCTGGCAATCGTCGAATTCACCCAGCGTATGGAGGGGCAGCCGCGCTCGTCGAAAAAAGACATCGGCGTGGCCCTCGGAGAAACGATTCGATGGGAACGCTATGGACTCAGCGAGGACACCTACCTGGAAGCGATCCATGCTCTGGACGAGTTCGGGCTGATCGATGTATTCGACCCGATGCCGAACCGCCGACGTGGAAAGTTGAATCCCTCGCGGAATCTGATTCCGGCAGGTGAAGAGTCCGACGAGCAAGTGCCCTACCGAGTGATCTATCCACCGCCGCCGGACTCGGTGACGGCACCCTTCGCAACCGATGCCGTCGACGTCGTCCTGAGTCGCCTTGCGTACCCCGTGCCGCTCTGGCTGGAGGATCTGCCGGTCGACGACCGCGTGGCCGAACGTTTGTTGGGGAAATGAGGAAGTCCAGAGGCGGTCCAGGTCATCTCCGGCGCATGTACGGCTTTGTTTCGAGGATCTGGTCGAGGGCGGACTGATCTCTCGCCCAGTCACGAAGGTTGTCGTCGAAGTAGCCGATCAGCGCGATGGCATTGTCGAACTTGTTCTTGATGAAATTGCCCGATTCGAAGCAGATGGGCTCGTGGTGGGCAATCCTGTTGCGCACCGTGTGCAGTGGGTTGACCACCTGACGCAGAAACGCCATGTCGTTGCTAGTTTTGCCGCGCGGCGCGTTGTCGAAGCCTCGCCTGATTCGAGTCCCGAACTTTATTTCCTTGTCTCCCGAAACCATGAACTTCCAGAACCCGAAGTCCACAGCAGCAATCACGTCATCCGCGCCGATGTCCGCGACTCTCTCGAACCCGCCTTTGCCCTTGCCGACCCGCTTCTTCAGCTTCCCGTACGCCTTGGACAGGTCCTCGAAGCAACTGCCCATTTCCGATGTACCCTCAGGGACTTCCAGCGCGTAAAAGACCCAATCGTCTTCCCTGCGCAGCTGCTCGTGCCGCTCGCTGAGCGAGATGTCGATCGCATGGCGAAGTGTCACCTCGGCGTGACAGATCACCTCCCACAACGCTGTGGACGCCTTGAGGTTCCATCGATACAGATCGAGCGCACCCTCGACCTTGCGGTGCCCCGCTGCGTCCAGGTATTTCTGCATCCGAGCGTGGGGCATCGACTCGAAGACGAAGTCCAGGTTCACCTCGCCTGCGGCCGTGCTTGTCACCCGTGCTCCTGCCTGCTAGCATTTCCGCCGAAGGCTGACGGATCATCGGTTATCTTAAAGGTGGTAATCGTCCGCAGTTGCGTGACCCTTGAACATACTCAACCCCGCCACTCTGTGGCGGGGTTGAGTTCTTTCGAACGGTGCAATTGGCGGTTCACAGTCCCCGAACGTCGCGTGACCCATCGGCGGCCGAGCGGGGAGTGAGTCCCTCTACGACCGTGATCGCCAACAAGACGCCTTCCGGGGTGGTGTTCGGGTAGTACAGGCGGCCGTGCGCGTCACTCATCTTGAAATTGGCTTGCGAGCTCCCGGGCAGCACGTGGGCTTTGCATTCCACTGCGATGTCGCAGAGTTCACCGGGTGCGGTGTCGGGGATCGGCGTGAGGCTGGGGGTTGCGACCTGGCTGGAACCGCCGAGAGGGCCCATCCGTTTGATGTAGCGGTCTTCCCAGTGGACCGATCCACCGTTTCGGACGCGCCAGATCTTCGTGAAGCGTTCGCCGGGAGCCATCAGTGTCCCGTCCGGAATCGTGATGTCGGCGACCCACAGAGACACATCCCCGGGCTCGAGGTGTAGATCCGCAGGCGTGAGCTCGGTCGACAGCGCTCCGGTCGTCGGGTCGTGGGAGCGGCCGATGCGGTCAGCGGTCTTTCGGTCCTTTTCCTCCTGGGCATCACGAAACAGAGACAGCAGCAAGCCGTTCCAGCCGAGAGCCTGATCGAGCGCCGTGGCCAACGCTGGGCTCGGACGCAGGATGCCGCGTTCGATCTGGCTGAGGCTTCCTGGTGTACACCCCACCCGCTCCGCGAGCTCGGTCTGCTTCAAGCCCGCGATCGCACGTCCCGATCGCACGTGATTGGCGAAGCGTCCGAGCGCATCGGTGGGTGGATCGAGCTTCTTCGGTGGCCGACCCCGCCCACGCGTGCTCTTACCCTCGTCCATGACGGTGCTCCCCCCTGGCGTCGCGCGAGTGCGCGAGGCGATCCATTAATTTAGCGGGTGCGTCATAAATATGTGCGGGTGCAGTCTTGTCCCACGGGATCGGAAACGGTGAAAAGCCTTTTGCCGACAGTGTTCTCGGGATGAGGAGAGTCCAGTGAAACTCAAGAGGAACATCGCAGCCCTGGCCATGGCAGGAGCTGCAGCCGGAGCCCTGACTGTCGGCGCGGCTGGTACGGCGCAGGCAGCCCCGAGCGGAGATCCGCTCTCGACCGGGTGCGCGAACGGTGCCCAGACGATCTGGGAGAACACGTATTTCGGCTCCGGAAAGGTCGAGGTTCGGTACAGCCCCAGTTGCGGTACGAACTGGGTCCGCGTCACGGGCGCCGCCGGCCGGCAGAGCGAAGCCGGCATTGCCTCGCAGGCTTCGGGTTGGCAGTGGTCACCCTCGTACGGCAACAGCCCGAACAGCTACTGGACGCCGATGGTGTACGCCCCGGGCAGTGCGTGCGTGACCTTCCGCGTGAAGATCGGCAACGCCAACGGCATCGGTCTGATGGACACCGGAAACAAGCAGCTCTGCTAGTCGTCCCAGTTCGCCGGCGAGCCCCACCACACCCAGTGTGGTGGGGCTCGTTCGGTGTGCAAGCCAGGGAAGAACGTTGGGTCTAGTTCTAGCGCAGCACGAACTGTTGGGAGAGGAACCAGAACGGTAGCAGTGCCGAGATGGTGTACCGGACTTCCACGAGAACGGGTCCGGGGCCAGCGCCATGTGCATATTCGGTGGTGAAGGTGCTCCCTGGGTGAAATTTTCCAGGCGGCACGGATACCCAGGAATTTGGGTACAAGGCGTCGGCGGGGATTGTGATGTGCTCGATGGTTCGGTAGGAGAACCGCCGAATGGGACGGGTGCCAACGACGTTGAATGTGAATGTCCTGATGGTTGTATCTTCGAGTGTCACCGATTCGCCGAGTGACTTCGATAGCAGGGGCATCGCAGAGACTTTACGTTGTACGGCCTTGACGCTGTGGGATGAGAGACGAGTGCCAGTCCGGACGTCCGCCGGACCGCGACTCGACACCCCTTGTTCCGGAATCGATCTCAAGGGGCAGGCTTGTAGGTCTCAGTGGCTTCGTCGTACTCCCACCGTGCGTCGTCGATGATGACGGCGGTGAAATCGTCGGCGGGATCTTCTGCGACAGCACTGTCGGTGTCGATCATGTCGATGACCTGCTCCATCGTCAGTTCCGATGGGGCCTCGGCGGGTGCGGCGTCGTGCTGGGTCGGCTCGATCGGTGAGTCGTCGCGCTCGTCGATGTCGGTGGCGATGAATTCGGCGAAGTCGCCGGCGACGGCCGGCGTCGGCGGGGTGAACCCGCACGAGTGGGGAGTGCACTGCTCGAAGTCGGTGATCGACTTCATCCGGTGCACCATCGGCCAGAGAACTTGGTAGTGCCACGCTGCGGGCCCACCGTGATAGGCGTTCTTGCCCTGTTGGTACGCCTCACGGCGGGCGAACATCGCTGCGGTCAGCTCTTCGACCACTGGGCCGTGTTTGAACCAGCACGGGGGAATGGTGCGGCCGAGCTCGTAGCGGTCGCGTAGCCATTCCACCCAGGTGCCGAGCTCGACCCACAGTCGGGCGGCGCTGTCCTTGTCGAGGTACGGCCAGTCGATCGCACCGGGGGTATACGCCGGGAGTGCCATGACGTCAGCTCTTCTCGTAACCGGTAGCGCAGTACTCGTCGAACGCCTTCTGATTGGCCTTCACGCGGGCGGCGAGCACGGGTACGTCCCAGACGGAGGGAACGTGCAGCTTGATCGGTTTGGCCTCCCGGTAGCGCAGTAGGGCTTGATCGGCGGGCATCCGGGCGATGTCGCTGCCGGCCATGACCGGGACCGACCGGGGCCCGGCCATCCGGGAGGCGCTCATGTATTCGTCACGCATTCCCAGGCCCTTCGAGATGGTCGCCAGCTCGTCGGCGTCGCCGAGGCCGGTCAGATACAGGCGAGTGGGGGAGTCGTTGGACAGTTGCTGGCCGGCGACGTGGCCCCAGCGTTGTTCGTTCTGCAGCCGGGAGTGCACTCCGGCCCAGATCTGGATTCCGCGGCCACCGGAGTCGGTGATGAGCGAGGGCATGTTCGGGATTGCTGCGACGTTGTTCATCTCGTCGAGCACCATGCGCAGCGGCGGGTCGATCTTGTCGTCGGGCTGGGTCAGGCCGTGGGTCTTCGCCACGTGATAGAGCTCGGCCGACAGAACGGTCGTCATCGCGGCCGCCGACGCACTGCCACCCTCGGAGATGAGATATACGGTGTTGCGGCCTTCGGTGATCAGGGAACGTAGATCCGCCGATTCGCTGAGCGGGACATTGAGCGAGCGCATCAGCTTCGGCGACGCCAACGGCTCGAGCAGGCGTGTGCAGGCACCGATCATGTCGTCGGAGGAATCGGCTTTCGATTCCAGCGCCTGACTCAGGTCGGCGTCCCAGTCCGGTAGATCCCTCGACAGAACCTCATGCACGGGCTTGACGTTGCGCGAGGCAGCCCACACCCGCAGTGTGACCAGATCCTTGTCCAATACCGCTGCGGCATACAGGTAGCCGCGCATGAGCATCGCGGCTTTGCCGTTCCAGTAGCTCGAATTCGAGGTGCCGTCCATCGGCATGGCCTGCACCAACGCCGCGGCCCGCCGCATGGCCACCTCGGGGTCGTCGCAGCCGTCGAGAATCGACCACTGCATCTTGTTCGGATACACCGTCAGCCCGTCCGGATCGAACACCTCGACCCTGCCCACAGCCGCGCGCTCGGCCCACGTCGCGCGCAGAAGGTCACCGCGGGTCGAGGTGGCCACCACCGGCCCGATCGCCTCGACGACCGCCTTGTAGAACATGCGCCAGGTCTTACCGGATCCGGTGGGGCCTTCGACCAGCACACCGTCTCGGTACTGCAGAAACACCCCTTGTTTCTTGTCGTCGTACAGCGTGCCGATGCGCGTGGTCTCCGCTGCTGCCTCGATCCGGCGGACCGGGACGTCGGAGAGTGAGAGCCGGGTGGCCTTGGCCTTCTTCACCGCGCTTTTCTCGTCGATCCCGACAGTTGCGAGCGCGGCCCGATCGGCGAATCCGTTCGCCCGCACCCGCCGAGATGCTTTGCGGGCCATGTTCTTCGCCGAGACGATAGCTCCGAGCAGGATGCATGCGGCCGCGATGATGCCGATGCACAGCCAGGTCAGGATCGGGCCGCCCGGCTGAGCACCTACCGGCCACGCCGACGCGGGGTCGGATGGGTTGCTGAACAGGCCTACCACCACGGGGATCACCCCGTAGATGCCGGCGGGAAGTGCAGGGCCGGTGCCGGCGACGAGACCGGACAGGTAGCCGCCGCCGACCACGGAGACGAATGCACCGGCGACGAAACCGACGACGGGGCCGGTGCCGTAGGGAAGTACCGGGGGAGTGGGGCGAAGTTCTGGTGTGCTCATCGGGGGCGGTCCTCGCTGGAGTCGGGCCTTGGAGCAGGCGCGGGAAGGTATCTGCGGACCACGTCGCTGCCGGCGACGGGAGTGGGCGAGGGTGTCGATCGTCGATGGAGTACGGCCGAGCAGAGGGTGTCGAGCTCGCCGTCGAGGCGCGTGATCGCCGCGATGTCTCGTCGCGGGTCCAGTGCGGCGATGTTGGCGCGCAGTTCGCCGATGCGGGTGTAGCGGGCGACCGCGGCGCGGTCAACGTCGCTGATGTCGGCGCTGTGGTGGACCTGGATGCAGCCCCGTTCGGTCGCTGGTGCGATGTCGCCGCCGAACCGATACGCCAGGACCCCGGCCACCCGCTCCGCGTCGTCGCTGCCGTAGAACCCTATCGATGTTCTGCTGTGCGGCAACGGGTCCGGCCTGATGCTGCACAGGCGGACCTCCACCTTGTCGGGGTCGTCGACCCGTGATGGATGCACCGGCGAAGCGACGGCGTTGCTCAGCGTGGAGATCTCGGCCGTCAGAGCAGCGGGCAGCGGCAACCTCGCCCGCCTCACCCCAAGACTGTATTCGTCGAGAATCGCTAAAGCGCAGGCTGTCTCGGCTACCGAGCCCGTCACGGACACCTCGTCCCACGCGCAGAACATGCCCTCCGATGCCGAATCGACTGACGCTGTATCGCACTCGAAGACGGTGAAGTCGAGTGAGACCAGCGTGGCCCAGGATTGTGCGGCGTGCGTCAGGGCGAATGCCGTTGCTGCCGAACGAGACCGGAACAGTCGACCTACGGCGGTACTGCCCGCCACATCGAGGGTCGTCACGTCCACACCCACCAGAGTCGAACGGTCGGCCGTAGGGTGCGAGAGCGCTGCGCTGCGTGAGTGGTCGGTCATGCTGCTGCTCCTTTGATCACTTCGTCGGTGTCGGTGAGTGCGATTTCCAGATCCGAGCGCACGTGTTCCATCAGGATCGGGTCGGCGTTGCCGTATTTGACCAGGCAGTGGCCCTTGGCGAGGGACATGATGATTTCGGTCGACCCCGGCGGCAGGTGGTACATGCGGGCGGTTTCTTCGGCGTCCTCGACCCGGTCCTGCCCGTAGAGGAAGACGATGCCGGCCTCTTTCATCAGCGCCCGCGCCGGCGAATCGACCGGCAGGTCGGAGATGTGGTGGAACGCCGAGACGGTCGACAGTCCCAGACCGCGCGAGAGCTTCATGTTCTCGCGGAAGACCTTTCCGGTGGAGCCGTCGGCGACGTGCCAGCCTTCCTCGACCAGCAGCAGGGTCTGCATGTGCCGGGCGGACCGGGAGGCGAGCACGTTCGCCAACCAGGTGTTGATCACGGTCATGATCACCCGCAGGGCCGGACCCTTGTTCGGCAACGCCGACACGTCGAAGTGCACGAACGGGTGATCGAGAGCCGCGCGGACCTCCGGTGAGGTCGCGCCGTCGACGAGGCCCTTGAGATCGCCCAAGCACAGCTCCCGCAGCGCCAGACCGGGATTGAGGCCCCAACGCCGCGATTCCTGCGCCCACTGATCACCGAACGCTGCGCCGCTGCCGGCGGAGGGGCCCAGGAGCTCGTCGGCGAGTTCCATCAGGATCGGTTCGCGGTTCTCCCGGGCTGCGCGGTCGTTGACCACTTGCAGAGCGAGCCCGAGTGCGGCTTTCTCGGTCTCGACCAGGGGGCGGCCCATCGTGTCCTCGATGACTGCCCCGACGAGTGCTTCCTGGCCGGCCGGGGCGACTCCGTCGGTGCGTTCGACGCCGGTGGCGATCGCGGGGTCGAGCAGGTTGATGCGCATTCCCGTTGTGCCGGTGCGGAATCGGATCGAACCAGCGCCCACAGCATCCGCGATTCCGCTGTATTCGCCGCCCTTGTTGCCCTGGCGTTTCTTGTCGATCACCACCACCTGCCGGTTCGGGAGTGCGAGTTGGCGCAGGCACATCGCGGTCTTGATGAGCGAGGACTTGGCCTTGCCGATGTCGCCGATGACGGCGATGTTGATGTTCTCGATTTCCGACCCGTAGAGAGCGTAGGGGTCGGTGATCACTCCGGATTGGCTGATCTTGTTCAGCCCGGTCAGCAGGCCCTCGTGACGCACCGAGCGGCGCATCGTGGCCAGGTTCAGCGCTTCGCCCTGCCGGGTGGTCGTCCACGCGCCCTCGACGCGGATCTCGTACCAGCCCCATCGGTCGAGCCACTTCTTCCGCGTCGGCGGGTGCCGACGGGTGGTGATCATGCCGGCGGACTGTGCCGCGGCGAGAGTGGCGGCCGTGTCGGCCTGCGCGGCCAGATCGGGGCCGGTGCGCTTGCTTCGCCGGGTCAGCGAGAAACGGCGGGCGGTGCGCGGTGTGGCGGCGTGGCCACGGCGTCGGTCCTGCTTGTTGTCGGTACTGGTCATCGTCTCTCGCCTCGTTCTGTGGTCGGCGGACTCTGGGTTCGGTTCATCGGGAGCGGGTCCATTTGGTGGCCGCGAGTCCGCGGCCGAGGGGCAAGGTGACGAATGCGGCGACGTCGTGGCGGTTGTCCTGCCATTCGATCTCGCCGATACCGCAGTCGTCGGCGGCCTGTTCGACGCGTGTGCACGCCCGCAGGGCGTCGTCTTCGTCGTGGCCGGTGACCGAGACGGCGAGGGTGTAGATCATTCCGTGGTGCCCGGTTCCGGGCATGAGATCTTCACGGCGACGGGAGGATTCGCTGATCGCGACCTCCGATGCACCGTCGGTGATCTTTCCCTTGCGCTCTTCGGTGATCTGACGGGCCTTGTCCTGGGTGACGTCCTTCTTGGTCGCAGCGCGGGCCTTGGATGCCTCGACGAAGTCCATTCGCGCGGTCACCGTCCGGATGGTCGGTGCTGCGGGGATCTCGTCGTCGCCGGCATCGGGTTCGACTCCGGTGAGCAGGGTCGCCAGCCACAGCGGGCCGACTTCGACCGGTTCGATGGCGCGGGTGGGGATGATGCCGACTCGGGTGTGCCATGTGCCGGCGACCTCGACCGATTCGTCCCGTCCGACGTAGGAGGGCCAGCAGTTGTCCCACCGGACGCCCCTGTGGGCGTCGAGGGGGTAGCTGGGGTCCTGGAATGCCCGCAGGACCGCGCAGGCGCGCTGTTCGCCGTAGACCTCCACGCGCCCCATTCCGGCACGCTCGAGGGCGCTGACGGCGCGGGCGGTGTCATCGCGGATGACCTGGGCGATACCGCCGACCAGCGGGGCGTCCTTGCGGCGGGCGATCCGCGCGGCTTCGGCGAGGAACGCGGCCGACTTCGGGAAGATCAGCACCGCGTAGGAGCGGTGCTCTTCGGAGTACGGGCTCATCCGGTCGATCAACTGTCCGTAGGACCGGATCGCCGGAACCACGGCCAGGTCGGGGTCGCCGGCCGCTATCTGTTCGGTGACCCAGTTCTCGTGCGGGACCATGTCGGCGGGGACGCTGCGGTGCAGCAGTTCCAGGCCGCGGACGAACGAGGACCGTTTGGCGAATCCGGCGAGCACTCGCCCGAACGCCGCCGAGGTGACCGCCCACGCATCGTCGCCGCGCAGGCCTTCGGCCAGGCCCTGTTTCGCGATGAGAACGGAGTAGTAGTCGTTGTCGCCCGGGGTGCGATGTTCGAGGATGAACATGTCGTCGAGGCCCGTTCCGGCCAGGTCGACCGGCTCGGTGCGGTACAGCGGAACCGGAATCGTCCACCCCGGATCGAGGGCGGGGTCGCCGTAGTGCGGATCGGAAGGCGAGACCCAGACGTGCTCGCCTCTCTTGCGGCGCTGCCTGTTGCGGATCGCTTTGACCTTGCGGGCCGCGTACGACTCGTGCAGGCCGAAATCGAGTGTCGCGCACAGGACGCCGCCGATCAGGACGGCATCGATCGCCAACGTCCACGTCGACTGCCCGACCATGAACAGCAGATACAGGGCCACCACCAGCGTGGCTGCCCATGCGGCGACGACCGGCTCGGGGAACGGGAGCACTCCCCGGCGCGCGGTCTGACGGCCGAGAATCGCCGACCGTGGCCCGCTCACCGCCGCGCCCCCCGCCGGGCAGTCGGCGTTGGGTGCGGACCGAACCAGCCGATGTCAGTCGTGGCGGTCATGGTCTCTCCGTTCGTGTTGTGGGACATCAGTTGTCGCTGTCGGGGTGTTCGGGGGCGCTCTGCGCGGCCGCTCCGGCTTTGTTCATCGCGGCCCCGGCCGAGGCGAGGGCGATCGGAGCGACGACAGTCGCGGCGCCCGCCGCCATTCCTGCTGTCTTTCCGGCGGCGGCGAGCAGCCTCGATTCCGAGCCACCTGCTTTCGCGCCGCCGTGGCCACCGCTCTTGCCCGGTAGACCGCCGGATCTCGATGCGGTCTGGCCGCTCTGCTGACCGGCATGGGTGCTCGATGCCGACGAGCCGCCACCCGGCCGGGAACCACCGCCACCGCCGCTACCGCCGCTACCGACGCGGCCGGGTGCATCGGCGACACCGGCATTGCGCGAGGCCGCGCTCCCGCCGCCCCCGGTTCCTCCACCGCCGCCGCCGGCGCGCATCTGGTACATCCCCGCGCTCGATCCGATCATCTGACCCGTGGCCGACCCGCTACTGCCGAAGTCGGCGGAATCGGAGGCGCTCGGCAGGATCGGAGACCACTTGAGCAGCGCGAACGGGGCCAGTCCGACCATCACCAGGCACACGGCGATCGAGCCGAGGTCCCCGAGGGATTCGAGCTCGCCGTCGTCCGCGACCGCGCCGGCCGCGGAGATGTTGATGGCCGCGAAGATCGCGGCGAGGATGACGAACAGCAGAGGCTTGGACAACACGATGCCCAGGAACACCATCACTGGGCGGAGGGCCTTCTTGCGCCAGTTCGGATGCACCCACATGCCGAAGGCGATCGCCGAGACCACGCCCAGGATCGGCAGGGCGTTCGCGTGCATCAAGAACCCGAAGAACAGCGACAACGCGCCGAGGAACATCAACCCGAACCCGACGATGGCACCGACGGCACCGCCGATCAGGGTGGTATCTGTCAGCGGGCCGAGGACCGAGGAGATGTTGTCGACCACCTCGTCGGTGGAGCTACCGAGCAGTGAGACCAGACTGACCGAGAGTTCGTGCGCGAGCGAGATCAACAACTGCGCGAACGAGGGCGCGAACAGCATCATCATCACCCCGGCCGGGGCGTAGGCGAACAGGTCTTTGGCCAGCTCCATACCGGGTCTGCTGCCGTCGGAGGATTTGTAGATTGCCAGCAGCACCATCAGCGCCATGACGAAGATGCCCAGACCCGTCGACATCGCGTAGACCTTGAGAAATTCGGGGTCGGTGGGGTTGAACTCACCGATACCGGCGAGCCCGTGCAGGACCGATGTGGTGGTGCCGACGGCGGCGCTCTTGAGCTTGTTCGCCCAGGAGTCGATGACGTCGGAGGGGTCTTTGACGAAGGCGACGATGTCGCCGACCGCGCCGACGGTGTTGTCCCACACCCAGGAGAAGCCGTCGACGTACATCTTGCCGACCTTGTACTGCGGGGTCGCCTTGAACGCTGACTCGAGGGTCTCGCTCAGGCGGTCACTGAAGCTGGTGTTCTGATCGATCCAGTTCATGGTGCCGCCGAACAGTTTTCCGACCCTGGTGTTCCATTCTCGGCAGGTCACCTCGTCGTCGCGGTCGGTTGCCTTGCTGCAGTTGACGTACATCGCGTGCATGCACAGCGACCCGGGCACTCCCTCGGCGCACGCGTCGGTCCAGGCCTGCTCGGGAACCTGGTCGGCATTGGGCTGCGCCTTCATCTCGGCGAGCGAGGCCGCATCGGGAGTCGAGGCCCACTCGAAGCCCCAGGTGCTCGAAGTCTTGGTCGTCCACCGGGCGAGATCCTGTGCGCAGGTCGGGGCTGGGGGAGCCATCGCGGCATCGCCGGCGGGATAGACCGGCGGGTAGAACGATTCGAGCACCGCATCGTCGGTGATGGACAGCGCGGCCTTGCGGTTCTGCTCGACCCCGAGATCGACACCGGTGGTCTGCGAGCCGACCGCGCCGGCATCGATGAGGACACCGATCAGAACCGGGTCCTTGCGCACGGACACCGCGGCGGTCCACCGCGCGATGCGGTCGTTCTCGGTGGCCGTCCAATACAGCAGGCGGCCTTCGTTGCTCATCACCGATCCGACGTACTGGCCCATATCGCCGCCCTTGTCCTTGCAGGGCCCGGTGAACCACGGTGCTGCTTTGAACTCGTCGGTACCTGCGATGTATTTGCGGAGATCCGCAGGAAAGGTCTCGGGTAGCTTCTTCGCCGTCGTGGTCGCGGTCGATCCGCCACCGGGAACCGGTGCCGGAACAGCCGAGGGCTGCGCGGCCGCGGGCCACGCGAACCCGACCGCCGCGATGACCGCCACCGCGATCGTCAACAGAATCCTTCGCCACATCGCAGGCCGACCCTTCATCAGTTGACGTAGAAGGCGTAGAAGCCGTCCGCGGCCTGCTTGGCGAGGGAGGACTCATCGGCGGGGAACTGTGCTTCCTCGAGGGTGGGGCCGGACTTGTAGCTCCAGTCCTTGGCCTTCCAGTCGTCGTTCTCCCACACCATCGTCACGGTGGTGGTGGAGTAGATGGCCAAGATGCCGACTTTGTCGCTGTCCTGGCTGACCCGGCTCTGGCTCACTCCCATGCCCCAGACCGACACCGTCGCCGAATCCTGCGAGAAGTTCTCCACTGTGACGATCATCGGAACGCCGTTGACCGTGCCGCGCTCGGTCTCCTGGCGCTCGGACGAGACGTCGAGGACCTCTGTCAACGCCGGTGTCGGTTCTGCCGCTACGGCAACGTCTTTGAGGCGCTGAGCATCGATGCGACCTGCATAGGCTTGGCCGTTGGCTTGGGTGAAGTTCACCGCGGCGGTCTGGGCGCCCGCTTGATCGCGGGTGTAGCCGGCAGGGACGCCGTCGATGGTGGTGGTCGGGCCGTGCGCGGCGCGGATCGCATCGGCTCCGTCATCGGTGGAGCTCTCGCTCCCCCCGGATGTCAACACGACCACGGCAATCACGACGACGAACGCCACGGCGGCGGCGATCATCGCCAGTACCCACTTGGGCAGCCCGAACAGGCCCGATCCGGGCGAGCCGGACGCCGATCCCGTCGCGCTGGTGGTCGAGCCGGCGGCGCCGACTGCGGAGAAATCTCGTGCCATGTCAGTTCTTCTTTCTCATCGAATGGGGTTGAGCCGGAACGTTGTTGGTGATAGGTCAGCCAGGATTGGCGACGAACATGATTGCGCCGACGATGACGCCGCCGATGGCCAGAGCGCCGACCGCGACCCCGGCGACTTTCGCCTCGCCCATCGAGTCGCTCATCTCCGCGCCGTAACCGCCGGCTTTCGCGGCGCGCATCTTGTACAGCGCGACAAGCAGTTTCACCGATGCTCCGGCGAGCAGGACACCCCAGATCGAGGCGGCGACCCGCGCCCACACGTTCTGGAAGGACGGGCCGAGGAACTCGAACGACGGCTTGATTCCGTTGATCGGGTTGAAGTCCTGGGCGGAGGCGGGGCCGGCGAAGATGACCGCGAGGGTGAGTGCGGCGGCGGTCATCGCTGCGGCATTCCCTGCGCGACGAGCGAGGGCGCGGCCCCGGGTCGGGGTGGGAGGCGGTGTGATCATCGGTGGCGTCCTTTCACTGGAAACGGTTGGTAGAGCAATAGAGTCGGGTGGGGCAACAGGTTCGGTGGTCATCGGAACGGGTCCTCTCGGGGTGGTTGGTCTCGGGGTGGGACGGCTCGCGGCCGCCACTGCTCCCGGGGCGGGTGCCGGTCGTAGTCCGCGTCGGCGTCGTAGCTCTGCGGAGCGGGCTGTGGGATCGAGTGCGGGGGGAGCGAGTACGGACGACGCGGCGGGCGGCGTTCGGCCTGCGAGGGACGTGTGAACTCCTGTGGGGCATATGCATCGGCGTATTCGGCGGTCCGCTCGTACGCGCGATCGGCGAGCCTGTCGGCGATCTCCGCTGCCACGTTGGTGTACGCCTCGACGGTCGCCTGTCCGAGCTCCTGATAGCGGATCCGCTCACCGCTGGCGAACTTCGGCTCGTAGGGCACCCGCATGATGCGTCCGACCCCGCCGATGGCCTCGAACTCCTTCTCGAGCCAGCCTTCGAGCCGCAGTGCTGTATCGACGGAGTCCTTGTCGCCGGGAAGGACGACGGTCAGGATCAGCGCCGATCGCACCAGGTGCTCGTAGCCGCGGGCGATGATGCCGTCGAGCATGTTCATCGTCAGGATCGCCATGTCGCGTCGCAGCGGAAGCGGGATGACCAGGATGTCGGAATGCTGCACGGCCCACTGCCAGTTGCTGGCGGTGGCGTTGTTGCCGGTGTCGACGATGATCAGGTCACGGTGACGGCGCAGCACTGCCATGAGCGCGGCGCATTCGTCCCACCCGATCCCGCTCTGGCGGCTCGTCGAGCTGTCGGAGGCCAGCACCTCGTCATGGGTGGGCTGCAGGCGCAGATAGTGCCCCAGGGTGCCCGAGACTGCATCGGCGGAGGCCAGGGCGCGGGCGTTCTCGAGGATGTCCCACGGTCCGAGTTCGGGATCGGTCGTGCGGTGCGCGCGATGGCCGAGAGTGCCGGAGTTCTCGCACGCATCCCAGGCGACGACTCCGCGGCCGCGGTGAGTGCCGAAGGTGTTCGCCAGCGCGGTGGTGGTGGAGGTCTTGCCCGCGTCGCCCTTGAGACCGATGACCGAGACGACCATGCATCCCGGGAGCGGCTGCTGGACCCGTCGCACCGATTGGCGGAACCGGGCTTCGGCGGACTCGGGTAGAGGTGGGCGGGTCAGTCCCAGAGCGGCGTTGACCCGGCCGCGTAGTCCCCAGAGGGCAGGGCGGTTGTCGAGCTCGGCGGTCTCGGAGTCGAAGTCGCGGCCGCCGTACTCGGCAGGAATGTCGATAGCAGGTTCTTCGTTGGCTGCCAACGCATCCTGACCCACTTGGTAGGGGTCGGCGAACACCTCGTTGACGTCCCCGTCGTCGAATGCGTCGGTGCCGGCGTCGTGCTCACCGTCGGTGTCCTCGTCGACGACGGCAGGTTCGGGGTTGGGGTCGCTCTGGCGGCGCAAGCGTTGCTTGCGGAGGTCGACGGCGGTCTCGGCTTCATAGTTCTCGCGGTGCTCGCTGTACGGGTCAGGAATGCTCATCGGAGTTCCTTTCGGGGAGGGGGCGGATCCGGGGTGTGCTGCGCGGTCATCGGTCACAGTTGTTGCACCGCATCGACTTTCCAACGGCCGTCGTCGTCGACGACAAGGACGGCGACCTGGACGGTGTCGACGCCGGCGACCGAGCCGTCGGCGGCGATCGCGGTCTGCTCGACCTGGTACATCCGGTGCACAGCGCTCGCGGTATCGATCGCGCCCTGATTGGGCACGTTGGACACCGTCGGCCAGACCTGGGCGTCGACCGAGGCCCATTCGAGCCATTGACCGCCCGGGCTCCCGGTGGGCGTGGTGGCGAGGAGCTGCTCACGGAAGCGGTCGGTCAGAGCGGACCCGGTACGGGCAGCGGCGTCGTTCGGCCCGGCGTCGACGGCGGTGTTCCAGGTGAACCACGTGGTGACCACCCCATCGGCGACAGCGACAGGATCGCTGTCGTCGACCCCGGCCAGGGTGTCCGGTATCTGGGCCGGGGTGGTGGCCGGCGACCGTGTCTGGGTGGCGCTGGGGGCCGCGCCGGGGGTCCACTGCTGCGCCGGTGCACCTGCGGTGGTGGCGGTGGTCGGCGGTGTGGCGGTGTCGGTGGACGAGCAACCTGCGGCCAGGCCGACGGCGACCAGGAGCGCGGCGGCGATGGCGGCGTTCCGGGCGGCAGTCACGACGGGTCCTCGTCGACGAACAGGTCCGAGAGCCGGATCGCTTGCCAGGCCTGGAAACCGGTTTCCTCGCACCAGTCGACGGCGCGGTTGTCGTCGGTGATGTCGAGTTCGAGGGAGACCCCGTGGCTGGCTGCGACGCCCGCCAGTGCCGTTCCGTCGACGTGGGGGTTGCTGATGTGCAGCAGCAGGCGCACTGCCTCGACGCCGGCGTGCTCGCGGGCTTTGCCTGCGAGGAAGATCGCCTTGCCGGCGGCGGAGTCGTCGGCGGAGGTCTGGTTGCCTTTGCGGAACACCGTGTCGTTGCGGTGGAAGGTGCCGTACCAAGCGGCGTCGTCGACCGGTCCGAGAATGGCGAAGCTGCCGCGGTCGTCGCCGGCGGCGTACAGCTCGATCAGTGGTGCATTCTCTGCGACGGCGGCAATTTCGTTCGTGCGTGCGATCGCTTCGCTCTCGCGGAGCTCGTCGTAGTCGATGTCGAGCTGTTTGACGAGTTCTCGTTTGATCTTCGGCCACATCGAGCGTGCGAACAGGTTGTTCTCCTTCGCCCACGTCCGCAGGTCGGCGCTGGTGTACTCGCGCAGGGTGTCGGCGGCCGAGTGCACTGCGGCCGCTGCTTGCTCCCATTCAGTTGCTGCCGAAACGGTCATCTTGAGGTTCTGCCTTTCATCGGTGGACGGGTAGGGCGGGCATGGAAGTGTGATGTCAGACAAAGCGTTTGGCTTTCAGTCCGGACGCGGGAGGGGTCCAGGGCGAGATCTTCACGACGTCGCCGGATTGGGGAGCTTCGACGACGGTGTTCGCGCCCATCCAGATGAAGATGTGTCCGGAGTGGGGTTGGATGATGTCGCCCGGCCGCAGGTCGGCAGGGTTGGCGATGGTCGTGCCGCGGGAGTCGTTGATCTGGGCGGAATCGAGGTGCGGGAGCACGATGCGGCCCGCGGTGGCCTGGGCGACGGCGTATTTGACCAGACCGGAGCAGTCGAATCCGACTTTGGCGAAGTCTCCGTACATATCGGCGACCCCGCCGTCTCGGGTGCCGACGGTCGGCCCGTTCTCGTCGCCTCCGCCCCAGGCGTAGGGCGTGCCGAGCCACCGGGTGGCGGCGTCGACGACGGCCGATCCGGACGACGGGCCACCGGGAACGATCGCGGCTACTGGTGCGGTGAACTCCTCGATCGCGAACTTGCGGATGTTGGTGATGTAGCCCTGGGTTTCACTGTTGGTGCAGGTGTGGCCCTGGGAAAGAGTGGCACCGGGTCCGCAGTTGTACATCGACAGCGCCAGATCGACGACGTTGCCGGTCAGTCGACCGTCGGCGAGGCCCTTTTTCGACAGCTCGACCATCTTGCAGTCGTAGGACGCCATCGACATCACTGCGTCGGCGACCGAGTTCATCTCCCGCTTGCCGTCGCCGTCGCCGTCGACGCCTTCCTGCTCCCAGGTGGACGGGAGGAACTGTCCCGGGCCGGTGGCACCGGACCGGGCGTTGTAGGCGTTGACGTCGAACTTGCTCTCCTGCTTGAACTGCCCGGCAATGAGCGGTGCGGTGATCTCCGGGCAGGTGGCCGCTGCTCGGTTGATCCAGGGCTCGAATTCGGGTGGGACACTGCCCGGTTTGAGGTCGGATCCACCGATCGAGGGGCGGGCGCATCCGGCCCCGCCGATCGGGCGGACCGAGGCGGCATTGACGATTGCCGGGGACGAGGTAGCCGAGGTGTCCGGGGTCGTGGGGGCGGCTGGTGTGGGTTCGGCGGCACCGGCGAGCCAGGGTTGCGGGTCGGTCGGTGTTCCCGCGCCGTCGGGCAGTCGCCCGCCCTGCCAGACCTCGAAATGCAGGTGCGGGCCGGTCGATCCGCCTTCGTTGCCGATGCCGGCGATGTGTTGACCCGCGGTGACCTGATCGCCCTTCTTCACCGTGATCGTGTCGGCGCTCATGTGGCCGTACACGGTGGACAGTCGCTGGCCGTCGATGGTGGTGTCGATGATGACCCAGTTGCCAAACCCCGCTGCCGGACCGGCTTCGGCGACGGTTCCCGAGGTCGCCGCGTAGATCGGGGTGCCCAAAGGCCCGGCGAAGTCGACGCCGCGGTGCATCGTGCCCCACCGAGGACCGAAACCGGAGGTGATCTCGTAGGTTCCGGCCAGCACGGGTTGGGTCTTGTTTCCCGGTCCCGGTGCCACCTGCCCGGCCGCCGGGGCTGTGGGTAGGCAGTCGTCGACCTTCTTGGGGTTGTCGCTGCCCAGCACCACGCCGCCGACCAGCACCACCGCGGCCGCGATGACCGCGGCCCCGGCTTTGATGCCGTTCGAGGTGGTGCTGGACTTGCCCATATGCCTTCGACGTCCTTTCATCTGATCGGTGACGCGAGGTCACATGCGCTGCGGGTGGACAGGTGCGGTGGGCCGGATAGGTGTTCGGGGGCAACGGGTTCGGTGTCCGGCGCGGTCAGCCTCCGATTGCTTTGGTGTAGATCTCGACCATTTCCTGCAGGGCGGTGCGTTTGCCGTCGACGAGCCACTGGCCGTAGGACTCGTGCACCCGCGAGCCCAGGAAGCTCGCTGCGGTGACGCCGGCGTCGACGATCTGCCCCAGGGCTGCGGCGTCCGGGGAGGTGACCGTCGCCAATGCCGAATTTCCCAGTCCGACAAGGTCGCTGCTCTGTGCTTGGCTGCTCATCAGCGCGGTCATCGCATCGGTGGGTGCGTGCAGTTGGTCGGCGGACATCTTCTGGCTCGGCATCAGGACGCCGAGTGCGACGTTGGCGAGATCGATTCCGATGGGCAGCAATTGACCGAGAGCGAGAAGGTTTCCGGTCTCGACGACCTGCCATGCGACCTCTTGGAGCTGTCCGACGTCGCGGGCGAGGCGGATGACGTCGACGTTCGCGAGCAGACCTGCCACCATCGACGTCGCGGCCGCGGTGCCGGACGGGTCCGGAATCAGGCTGATCAACCGCGCGATCGAGGACAGATCGACCCCGGCAGCCATCTTCACCAGTGGAGAGAGCTGATTGTTCAGCTCACCCGAAACCCGGTGCGCTTCTTTGATGTTGCCCGAGAGCAAGAATCCGGGGAGGGCTTGCAGGTTCGCCGCGACGCCGTTGTAGTCGACCGACGTCACCCCGGTCACCACGCCTAGGACCTGGTTGATGATCGTGACCGGCTTGATGGCCGACAGAACCGATGTCGCGGTCGCGAGCTGATCGGCCGGGGTGCTGGCCAGCGGAGACACTCCCGTGCTCAACGTCTGCGCGGGGCCGGACAAGGCCGCAAACGTGCTCGCGGCATCGGTGGGAGCTGCGCCGGCTGCGGACGGGGTCGAGCCGCTCAGAGCCGATGCGCCCGACAGGACGCTGCTCGCCAAGCTCACGACCTGGTCGGCGGCACCGACGATCTTGGGGATGTCGATCTGGTCGAGCGCGTCGACGACTCCGCTGGTCGCTGCTTCCGGTGACCCTTCGGCTGCGGTGCGCAGGCCGTCACGGGCGGCGGGGTTCGCCGCCATCCACGACTGTGTCTGGGCGACCGGTGCGAACGTGCCGGACAGGAGCTTGGCCTGCTGGCCGATCTCGGCGATGTCGAGAGCCGAGGAGGTCGAGGTCGGAGCGCCGGCGGTCTGCAGCTTGTCCACCGAGGCTGCCAGCGAGGACGCGGCACCGGGTGCGGCGGAGAGGTCGGCGAATCCGTAGTCGGAGGTGACTGCGTCCAGGAACGACGACGCACCTGCACCCGCGCCGGTGGCTGTCGGGGCTCCGGGGGTCGAGGACGTCGACGGAGTGGGGGTGCTTTCGGTGGCGCTGGTCGAGGTGGGCTGCGTCGATGTCGCGGTGGACTGGCCTGTCGCGGTTGCTGCGGTGGATTGGCCGGTTGCGGTGGCTGTGGGCGCGCTGGTGCCGGGTGTGACGGTGGCTCCGGCTGCTGTTTCTACGGTGCCGGGTGGGTTGGCGAGGATGCGGCCGAGCGAGGCCAGGAAGGAGTTCGAGGACGTTTCGGTGTTGCAGTACTTGTCGTCGGGGTGGCAGATGTCGAAGACCTTCCCCGACAGGGCACCGAATCCGCGGGCGTCGGGTCCTCCGATTCCCTGACCGGCGAGGGTGGGACCGACGACCTTCGCACCTGCGGTGCCGCGCTTGGGGTTGGCCAGCAGTGCGACCGCCAGTACCGAGGCCGGCGGCGTCGGTCCGGACCCGGTCCCGATGTCGACCGCTACGTCGTTGGCGATCTGAGCGCCCTGGGAGTAGCCGCCGATGACGAATTTCGAGCCGGGGCAGCGGGTGAGGGCGTCGACCGTGGCCCGATCGCCTTCGGTCTTGGAGGTCGCGTACGTCATGCCGGACTGGAGGAATGCCTGTGCGGGGTAGGAGGGGTAGACGACCTGGATCTGAGATCCGTAGCGGCGCTGCAGCTCCTGGCCGACTTGTCCGAGCATTCCGGCCGGTTTGGTGGGGTCGGCATCGGCGCGGGTCTCGGTGGTTCCCGGTGCCAGGACCGCCACGTATCGCGCGCACGGCGACCCGGCTGCGGGTGCGGCGGAGGCGACCGGGGCCACGAGGACGAGTCCGGTGGCCACGGCGGCGGTCAGGGCGGCGAGTCGGACGGAGACGGCACTGCGCATGGTCTATTCCCCTACTTCGGTGATCGATTCGATGAGATGACGCCCGTCGACCACGGAGGTGGTGACGCGCTGGGTGCGGTACTTCGGGCCGGGTGTCCCGTCGGGTTGGACGAGACTGACGGTGAGGGTGAACAGCCCGGGCAGGACCGGATCGAGGTCGAGGCAGTACATCGAGCCGACAGGGGTCGCGGCGATACCCGCGTCGAGGTTCGCCACGCTGGTGAACGGCGGGGCGGCCGGGGAGAGGAGCTCGAACGCGGCGGCACCGGACCGTTCGACGTACAGGCGGTACTCGAACGCCCTGATGGCGTTCTCGCCGCTGTCCTGCCCGCCCGCGGGCATCGAGCAATCACCCTGCGCGGACTCGGCAGGAGCAGACGTCGGTGAGCTCTCGCTGGGTGATTGCTCGGTGTACGTCGACGGCGCGGACGTGATCAGTGCATCGGCCGGCAGTGGGCCCTGCGCGGGTTGCGGGTCGTCACCGGTGGCCACGATGACGCCGGTGAGGATTGCGGCGACCGTGACGGCAGCGCCGCCGAACAGCAGGGCTGCTCGGCGACGACTGCCGTCACGGGATCCGGATGCGGCGCGCGGTGGTTGTGGACGTCTCGGTGACCGGCTCGGGCCGGTGGCGCTGACGATCGACGAACCGTGGTGCTCACGCGCCATGAGGGTGAATCCTTTCGGGGACAGATGAATCCGGGGAGAGAGCGGTCACGCAGGGGCGAAGGCGGCGTTCAGTCCTGCGAGCGCGGCGTTGGCCTGATCGACGATCGGTGCTGCTGCGGTGGTGACCGCGGCGACGGTGTCGGCGACGGCAGGCTGCTCGAGGGCCTTCGAGGTGAACCCCTGTGCTGCTTCGACGGCAGGTGCGGTCCACACCGACGCGTCGCTGACGGCCTTGTCGACGATCGGTGCCGCGTTCTGGACTGCGGTGTCGGCGGCCGCGAGCACCTGGCGGCCGTTCGGGTCGGCAGCAAGAGTGTCGCGGACCTGCCCGACGGGTCCGGGGAGATCGACGGTCGCGGCCGGCGGGATCGCCGGGACGCTGTCGGCGGCCGGGGGAACCACCGCGGGTGCGGGGGCCGGCTCTTCGATGATCTGCTGTTCGCCGCCGAGAACGGTGGCACCGAGGACACCGCCGATGGCAGCGCCAGCGCCGGTCAGACCCAGCACGATCGGTGCCGACAGGGCAGCGCCGACGCCGGCACCGGCAAGTGCGGCCGCACCGGGAACGAAGATGTACCCCACCGGTCCGGCCCAGATGACCGCGGGTGTGGCTGCGGTCGTCGCCGCAAGTCCGAGCGCGCCACCGATAGCAGCACCGGTGCCAGTGATCACTGCGGCCGGGGCCACCGATGCAGCCAGGCCGACAGCGCCACCGGTGATGACACCGGTGGCGGTACCGGCCGCGATGCGGTCGGCACGAGGTGCATCGGCGAAACCGTTGTCCACGAGCCAGTTACCACCGTCGGCTTGAATTGCCTGGGTGGTGTTGTTGAACTGCTCGACGAAATTGCGGTCCACGATGTTCGGGTCGTACGGCACGAGTTCACCGCCGACGAGGAAGTACCCGTCAGGTGCGTCGATCGGGGCGATGACCTTGCGCTGCACCGTCGGGACCGGCGGCGGGGGCGGCGGAGTCGCCTGCAATGCCGGGGGTGCTTCGCTCGGGGCGGCCTGCGGAGCAGGGGCTTCGTAGTAGGTGTTCTGGTAGTACGAGGACTGCTGGTTACCGGCCAGGTAGTCGTCATAGCTACGCGACGGGGTCTGCTGGACCTGTGGTGATGGCTGGTAGCCGGGTAGGTACTGGCGTTCTTCCGGTGCGGCCGGCGGCGGGGTGGCCGGAGCCGTTTGCGGTGTGCCGGTGACGCCCGGCTGTGATTCCTGCGGGGCGATGACGCCCGGCTGTGAGGGTGCGGCCTGCGCGGGAGCGGCCTGCATGGTCAGGCCTGCGATCGTCACCGCGGCCATGGCGGGCAGCGATTTGATCACCCGCCCTCGCGTGTTGGGTGAGCGGTGGTGTCCGGTGCCCGGTGTTGCTGGCATTGTGTGTCGATCCCTTCCTGGTGCGACCCGATGGTCGGGTCGTTCTGGTGAATGCGATTGCGGAGCAACCGTTCTGGCGACGATTGGTTCTAGATCAAGTGAGTGGAGAAAGTGGATGGGTGCGTGCGATCCATAGGTTGTGGGCCAGTCGCACGCACCCATCACGTGCTAGAGGCTCAGAGCCAGCCGAAGAACACCGACCAGAACCAAGGCTGCTGGAAAATCCACATCGGGTATCGAAATCCTCTCTGTCAGAACGGGTGTGGGTTCGAGGGGTGATGTCCCGGCGGGGCCGCGCAGTACCGAACATGATGAAATGCGCTTACTGCGCGACCCTCGCGCCGGTCCACCGTTCGAGCTACAGGACGTCGGGGGAGCTCCTGTAGCTCACGAGCGGGACTATCAGCAGAAGCCCACTCGGGTCGGGCTGCAATTCGAACCGCCAGGTCTACGGCTTACTGGAAGTAATGGATCGATCAGTGCACGATGTGGATGGACCCCACTCGGCTAGCAGGGCTCCGTCGTCACCGATGTACTGGTGGCGACCGGAATGCCCGTGGTCGAGCGAGCATGCAATCAAGTCACCATGTGTCCGATTCACGACGATTGACGCGCAAAACTGTCTCTGTGCGAGGAAAGTTGACTCCATCGCATCCCGTGCGGCACTCACCTCGGTCCACCCCCACACCCTTGGCTAAAGTGGCAATGTCGGTCGAACGCACTTGTCGTCGCGCCTCGTCCGTGTTGGCCCAGCACTGAACTTCGAAGCTGTCCAATTCTGGGCTTAGCTGTCGACGGCAATGGTGGAGCGGAAACCGCGAGCGACGTGACCATGTGGAACTCCCGACAGGAATGATCGGACGGAATCTGTGAGCAAACCGTCCTAATGTCCCGCGCTACAAGCAGTGCCGAGAGCGACAAGCACCGAGGAATCCCTTTTGGGCGCGCAATAGGACTGTAGAACAGGTTTGGTGCACCGCGCAATTGGTTGAAGGTTGTGGAACTCGGAACGGGCGAGCGCATTGTTGCAACGATAGCGCGCAACTATAAAACGCACAAGACATCGAGGTTGACGTGGATCGAGGAAGATGAAGCTGTCTTGGAAGGTCGATAGAGAGTGGGGACAGTGCCGCGAAGCGGGGTTCGTGGATTTCGGGCCGATCGGTTGCGCGAGCTTCGGGTACGCGCTGGGTTCAGTGCTGACGACCTTGCGGCGACTGTGGGCGCGACTAGGCAAGCGGTATCCACCTGGGAAACGGGGCGTTCAACGCCACCGCCGGCGACCCTTGGTCGAATCGCGAATGCCCTGCACACGTCGGTCGCAGCCTTAGTTCCGATTCCGGAGTCTCAGCTCAAATTGTCCGACCTGAGGGTGCATGCGGCGCTTTCCCAGGGCGACGCTGCGCGGATGTTGGGGATGTCGGCCACTGTTCTCGCCGACATCGAGCGGGGGCGCAAGCCTGAGACGGAGGAGCGCATCGAGTCGCTTGCGGAAGCGTATGGGGTATCCACCCGAACGGTGGCAGCTGCATGGAGTCGAACTCGCGATGCACGCACGACACGCGCGCAGTCCTTGTAAAAAACGCAACTATTAAACGTACGTGCAGTGCGGGCGCTGCGATCGACGTGAGTCCGCAATAGTCTCTGTAGATCCGCATGGATCCGCGAGATTTTTTACTCTTCGCACAATTCGGTCAGAGTGACAAGTGCGGCCGTGGTGTGCTGATCAAGCGAGACCAGAACCGCGTTGACTTTCATGGGCTTCCAATGTCCGTCGAGAGTTCTGAATCGAAGCACGGCGTTAGTGCGTTCGCGTGCGAGTGCATTCGACATTTGCTTCGCAATTGGTACGTCGTCCGGATGAATGGCCGGTACCGGTTCGTCGGGAAGGTTTTCCCAGCAGATATTCGGTACAGGTTCAGAGTTGTACCAGCGCAACAAGTTCAGAGTCCTGAGGTTGACCAGTGCGCGGTACTCGCCCTCCTTGGTAGACGCCTCCAGGACACGATGCTCGAGTATCGTGGGTGGGGGAGCGATAGTGATTTCACCTGCGGGGCCGATGTCATGCGTGATGCCCCTCAGGATTATTTCGGTGCCCGCAGCCTGGTCTTCGGCAATCATCCGGCACGAGAAGTGCGCGGCCCGAAGTTCGCCGTCGTCCCGTCTCACTGTCCAAACTGCTTGATGGGTAGTGCCCGGTGCTGACTGCACGATCTTGGCCATAGCTTCGCTCTCGTCACGGTTTGTGACAAGTCGGGTGAACGCTCCCGCGAGTGCGCGCTGGGTCTCGCGCTCGTTTTGCGGAACGCGGTACAAATCGAGTAGATCATTGCTTCCGCTTGCTGTGCTATTCGTGAGGTTGAACTGCCACGCCCCGGTGGCGTCTCGCGGAGGTGGAGTCTCATCGCGCCGGCCGAGCCACACCCATGCCCCGTGCGTACGGCCCGCAAAGGTTTGCAGTGGTTCGGCCAGTACTCGCCTGTATCGGTCTCTGGACAGCCGATCCACCATGGCTCCCGTAACAAGCGTCTCCGTCACCGCGGCCAGTGCCTCGTTGCGGCTGGCGGAGCTGCGCAGAACATGACGAGGTGAAACAAAAGACTTGGGCGAGGACCCAACTCCGATCACGGACGGCTCTTCATCTCCGAACGTCTCTATCAGGATCCAGCTATTCGACATGGTTGACCGACCCCCGCAGGTCTGGTGAGTGGTTTCTGTTGATGACGACTTGCTAGGTCCGTCGCAGTGCTCGGAGCGAAGGCAGCAGCCGTTGGTAGTGAGGGCCAAGCACGCGCGTTGTCGCGGCGACGAGGCGGGCGTCGTTCCCTATTGTCACCTGCGACTTCCCCCTCCACGCACCCGCAATGATTTTTTGGGCGGCCACTTCGGGGGTGGTTCGGGCTATGCGTCTATCGAAAAAATCGGCAGTCCGCACGTGATCAACGCCCGGTGCCGCCCGCGCCGTCCGAGCGATCGACGTCTTGAGTCCACCAGGGATCACACAGGTCGCACGCGCGGTTCGTGACGCCAGGCGGAGTTCCTGGTTCAGGGCTTCGGTAAAGCCCCGAACGGCAAATTTGGATGAGTTGTATGCCGAGTAGCCTGGTGCGGACATGACTCCAAATGCGGACGACACGTTGATAATTCGGCCTCGACGTGACGTTAGAATGTCCGGCAGAAAAGCGCGAGAGCTGTTGACGACGCTCTCGAAGTTGGTTGCCATCACGAGATCGAAATCAGCTGGGGGAGTGTCGATGACATCGCCGCTATATAGAACACCTGCGACGTTGAAGACCGCATCAATACCGCCGAGCCCATTGCGCGAAGATGCGGCCCACGAAGTGATTTCGGCCCGGCTGGAGACGTCGACACGGGTCGCTCGCGCGATCGCGGCCGTCGCAGCACATCGAGACTGTGTGTCGAGGAGGGCGTCGTAGTTGCTGTCGGCGAGCGCGAGTGACCACTTCTGTTGTGCTAGCTGCAAGGCGATCTCGCGGCCTACGCCCGAACCCGCGCCGGTAATCGCTGCTTTCCATTCACCTGGCATCTGCTCGCCCCTCCTGCGCCTCGCTACCTTGGGTAACTAGGAACAGTAACGAAAGGCTTGCAGTCGCGCTAGCAACCAGCTGGTCTGTATTTCGTTTTGTATCTAGTCGTTCCGGTGCGCTTTGTTCGGAGGCGCTCGGACGAGCGGTGAACCATATGCGTGAGTACGACTCGGGTCCGTAAATGTTGGCAACGCATTTGCGGGACGGTCGGTGTAGATAGGTGTCTGAAAGTCGATCTAATGTCGCCGCGGTAAATTGCATTTTCCGCGCCGTCTTGAGGAAAACACCAGTTCAGCACAGTTTCGCTCTGCAGAGACGTCGGCAATCTGCGTTAGGCTGCGCATATGGACTTCCGACCAGGCCGAACACATGCGGTGACCCCTTCCGCAGGCATTTCGGGCACGGGAAGGCCGATGGCTGTCGAGCCGGAGATCCCGCCCGCCGTCGCGAAGCGGATCGCAAGCGCCGTGCAGTCCTCCCGCTCCGAGGGAACGCGCAAGACCTACGCGGCCGCGTGGAAACGCTTCACAAGCTGGTGCGAGACGAATGGTCACGTGACGCTACCGGCGCACCCGGTCACTGTCGCCGCCTACCTCGTCGACGCCGCCGATACCCGCACCGAAGCAGGGGAGCGGGCCTATGCCGTCGCCACGTTCGGTACTTGGATCGCGGCGATCAACCACCAACACCGAACCACCGGACATCTATCGCCCTCCGCGCACGAACTCGTCACTGCAACCCTGTCGGGGATCCGGCGGGAGTACGCGGCCGCGGGGGACCGACCCCGCACCCCGCGAGACCCGTTGCTGGTCGACGACATCAAGCTGCTCGTCGCGACCGCGCGGGAACGGTGTCACGGCTGGGCCGACGAGGTCCTTGAACGCCGCGATTCGGCCATTCTGCTCCTCGGGTTCGCCGGTGCCTACCGCCGCAGCGAACTCTCCGAGATGGTCTGCGGAGACGTCACCGTGCACCGGCACGACGGACTCCACATCCGGCTACGTAAGTCGAAGACCGACCAGGAGGGTAGGGGAGCGGTGAAAGCCCTGCCCTACACGGAGTCCCACCAGACCTGCCCGCCCTGCGCGTACGTCCGATGGGCGCAGGTGGTCGCCGCCTTCGATGCCGGCGGCCGGCCTTCAGTGATCCGGCTTCTCAGGAAGCGGGATCCATTCGACGGTCACGTGTGCCGTGGGAGGGTGCCCCGCACCGCCGCACGGGTGCCCCTGCTTCGTACAGTCACCAAGAACGGCAATCTCGGTTCCACCGCGCTATCCGGAGCGGCAATCCACCAAACCATCCGCCGCCGCGCCGAACATGCCGGATACGACCTCAAGGCTCTCGCCAAGCTCGGAGGCCACTCGCTCCGCGCCGGTTTCGTCACCCAAGGCAACCGCAACGGTGCCGACGGATCCGCCATCGCCCGACAGACCGGACACGCCAGACTCGACTCCGTCGAGGTGTACCGCCGCGAATACGCACCGCTGGTGGGCAACGCCGTTACCGACATCGGCCTGTAAGTACTGCGCCGATTCGCGTGGGGCGGCAACTGGAGCCACGTCAGCTCGTGGAATAACATGTAAGTAATTTGGTCGTGACGGTTGGCCAGGAGGAGGTGAAGTCGGTGGCACTGGTAAAAGATGCTGCGCTCGAAGATGCGCAGGAAACGCGTCGGGCGCATTGGGGTACCCAACTACCAATCGATCCCTTCTCGATCGCGCGAAGCCTTGGTATCGAGATCACCTATATGACCCTGGATCCGGGCATCTCTGGCATGTTGATTCGCAAGAAGGGGCGAGCCCCTCAGATCATTGTGGACGAAAATGACACGCCTGCGCGGCAGAACTTCACCGTCGCCCACGAAATCGGTCACTACATCGAACGCGTGAAGGTCGACCCGGAGGGGTCGTTCTCTTTCACTGATTACCGCGGTGCACCCGCTGGCCGCGACTTGCACGAGTTCTACGCCGATGAGTTCGCAGGAAACCTTCTTGCCCCGCCTCAAGCTGTGAAGATGCTGTCAGCCCGCGGCATGAGCACAATCGAGATGGCCAAGGCCTTCGACATCTCGCTTCCAGCAATGCAGACCCGGTTGCGGCGACTGGGCAAAAGTTAGTGCACGGCGAGGAGTTTGGGGCACCAGACGACAACGGCCCTATGGATGATGACTTCGATGCATGGCTTGAAGCGAATCCGGACCCTGAGGACTTGGACGAGTTCTTCGACAACGCCAAGTTGAGTGACCTCCAAAGTCAGCATCCAACTTTCATGGGGACCGCAGAAGAGGGTCGGAACCACCTGGCGAAAATGAACCGGGCTGAACAGAAGAAGGCCCGGCAACAGAACAGGCTGCGCAAGCGTTTTTTCAAGTGGGCCGGATTAACCGTAGTCGGAAGCCTGTTCGGAAACTTTGTCCTGTTCACGATCTTCATGATCTGGAACAAGGGGGATATTGCAGACTCAGTGATGATTGCCTGGATCAGCGCAACGGTCGTCGAGGTGCTCGGCATCGCGTACATAATTGCGAACTATTTGTTCGACAACCCAGGCAGCAATGCTTCCCGGGCTAGGCTGATACGGCCGAGTCCAACTGATTCGGTGTAGCTCCGTTCGGTCAGTTCGTTAGTCTGTCCAGCTGTAAATTGGCTGCCAAGCCCTAATGGTCGAACTCAAACGGTCTGGATAGTGAATCGCCCGTGTCGATCCGGTGGTGGTGGCGTGCGCTTCGATCAACGCAACTGCGCATTCGGTGACGTAGACAGCTACCGCGATAGCGTCTGCCATCATCGAAAACATCGATGAGATGTCACCTCCGACAAGGGTAGCCGGCCAGGTTTCTCCGTGGCTGAAGCTCGAACATACGTTGTACTGCTGCTCGACAAGTAGTCCAATCGGTCTGGAGCCAATTTCTGCCGCCAGGTGTGGAGGAGAGTTGTCCTGGATCCATCGTCCGGCTGCGATAACCCTCGCGGTGGGTTTTGCCGATTGCGGGCCGAGTCGGTTCAACTCGGCAATCCATCCTTGGACTTCGTCGCGCTCCAATGTCGGGCCGGGTTCCCCTCGACCCAGTGCCAGTGAGATCTCACCGTCAAGGTATCGCTTGGCGTCGCCAACGTTTGCGAGCGACATCCCGGCTGCGCGCCGTCGTCTAATCTCGCGATCTGGGGAGGACATTACCCAGATTGCCTGCGAAGAGCACTCGAATGCTGTCCGGCACAACGACATAAAACTCGCCGCATGGTGGTTGAACGGCATTGTGTGGGCGACTTGGTCGGTCAAAATATGCAATGCCGAAAGTTGGTCGGTGGCCCACATGATCGGTCCGACCGCCGCGCCTACCACGCCTCGGGGAGGTATTTCGGGAAGAGCCGGAGCGTCATCACGGGCAAGAGAGCTATCGCTGTCTGGAAAGTCGGGGGCCGTAGGCCCGCGCATAGACCAGTTGATCAAAGTGCAACCTCGCTCCACTCTGGAAACTACACGTCCAAGCGGTGGATGTTGAGCCAGGCCGAGCGAGTAAATGGCTTTCCGGAGCACGACTGCATCAGACCACATAACGGCGGGCAGTGCAGTAAATCGCCGTTACCACCTCCAAAAGCTGCTTCCGGCTCATCCGCCAATCAGGCCAAGCCTGCGCCGGCGCGCGTAGCGAGCGATGGGGAATCGCGTTGTGCCCACCGTAACTTCCGTGCGGTTCGCCGGCATGTGCAGCGCTATGTGTCGGTGTCTGTCGGCATGATCACTACATGTCCAGGAAACGGGATCGGAAGAAGCCGTTGGAACGTGAGACCGCCGCGGGTGGGCGTACGTCCAACAAGGCAGTGGTCTATGACGGTATACGCACCGTGATTCAGGACGAGTTTGAGTGGCGAGGTGGGCCATCACTGCTACCTGGCATCGTTCCGCGCGGACTTCTCAGCCGTCGTCGTCAAATGGTGCTGGCTGTCTTCGATGAGTACCTCCCGGACGACGTGGTCGTTCGAATCCGAATCACGGCGTCGATGGCTGCCACCCTCGCCAACCTCCAACCGGATTTGTACGGAAAAGGAGGTTCGGGTTAAACCACAACGAGGGGGGCGAATATAGCTCAAGCCAAGACCGTGCTGGCTAGTGACGACACGTGGGACGTTGTGATCGACTGGGAACGTTTTCTGAACGAATCTCCCGAATCCCAGGCCGAAGTCGACGACCAAACGCAAATCTTGGAACACCTTGCGGCACATGAGCCACAGCACATCTTGATGCATCTGAGCAGCACGGACTCAAGCGACTACGTTGATAGCTTGACGGGTTCGCCAACCGTTCGAGCATGGCGTCACTACGTTGGTGAAGCAATCGATGAATTTCGCTGTGAGTTGGCAGCCAACCGTCGCGTGACCATGACTCCGACCCATGAGTCCACCGCAAGTGACGATGTAGAGCATTTTCGACGCGCATTGAACGAGAGCGCTGCCCACATTGACGACAACCCCAGGCGAGCCGCGATGCAAGCGCTGGGTGCAGCGAAAGAGATGGTGAAAGCTCTTGGCTATCTGGCGGCAGAATACACGGCAGGGGACCGAGAGCCACTTCCCCCCGAGCCCACTGCCGACCGGGTGGGACGAATACATCGGTCAGTTTTGGCCGGACATATTCGAACTGTTCGCCAGTGTGCCTGCTGCCAATGAACCAGCATCCGTAGAGTTTCTCACGACAGTTCTGCAGGCGACTTGCGAGCGAGTCATTACGTGGCTGACGGAGATTGGTGTCCGATACGAGAAAGACGAAAATCTCAACGACTACTGCTGGTGGGACCGGCGGGAGTTCTGACGCAAGGATAGACGACACCAAAGGAACGTAAGAGAAAAACTAACGCGTGACGAGGGCTCGACAGGCTATCGGAGTCTCTGATCCCTCATTTCCTTCGTGAGGTGGTGACAGTCTCCGTCATTATTAGAACGGTTCGAGACCTGCCCTCCCAGCGGCAGTTTTGAGGTGTAAGTACACCGGCGTAGCGGCCCGGCGAAGCGGCTCAGTCGGGTCGAGGTTTGGTGGTCACGACCCGAGGTGCATACACATCCGTCAAGGAACCTTGACGGTGCGGTAACTGCCGTTTACGTCGGGCGCGCCCGAGGCCATCGTGTTCGCACGGCGAGATCGGTGCCGATATGCGCAGTCACATGCTGCGTCGTCGGACCTCCGTGCTCGTTGACGCACCGACCAGTTGGACCTGCCCTGCCCAGGTGGCACCGGGCCCGTTAAACGGGCAGACGTTGATGGACTGAGTGAGACTTCGCAGGACGCTCGACCCTGGAACTCGCTCAACACTTACTCAACACTTTGATCTCGGTTCGGGTGGTTCCATCAGAACTTCGGTGGATACTTGAATTGCGAAAACAGCTGGCCGGATGGTGTATGTGGATCCATATCGGTCCGCAAATCCGTGTGAGCTACTACCAAGAGGTTAGGGGTTCGAATCCCTTCGGGCGCACAGGAAAAAATGCCCCGAACTGCAGCGATGCGGTTCGGGGCATTTGTGTTTGCGTGGATTGGCCCTGGTCCGGCCGGGATCTGGACAACCCAAACAAACCGGGCGTAGGGTTTGTTGTCATCCCTGGAGGAGGCAATGTGAGCGATCGATCGGGTGGAACGGCAGCCGTCAGTGAGTCCGACGCTTCGCCGAGTGCCGTGGTCCCGCGATTGGCCGTCCCTCTCGTGTTCCTCTCACTGCTCTTCGTCGGTGCTGTGCCGTTCTACGTTCGGCAGCCGTTCGATGCCGGTGAGTCGGTGTCGGATCCGATGTGGGTGGGCGGATCTGCTTTCCTCACAGCACCGGAAACAAGTCTGTACTGGCTGATTGCCGTGCCGGTGTGCATCGGGGCTGTCGCGGTGTATTGCGGGTGGAGCGAACGTAGATCGGGCATCACATCGAGGGTTCGGCTGTGGCTCGTTGCAAGTCTCGGATCATCAGTCCTGACAATCGTTCTGGTGCAGGGCGGACTGTTGTTCTACTTCGGCAATCTGACCATCAGAGGGCTCGTGCCCCTGCTGACGTTATCGGCGGCCGTTCTGGTGTGGGGTGTCGGTCTGAGATCACTCCTACTGACGGCAGTAGGAGCTGTCGCGGTAGCTGCGAGTCTGGTGTCGAACCTCTACGACGTCGAGAACCTGGTTCCGCGAGAATGGGCATTCGACTCCCGCTTCAGCCTGTGTCTGAACATCATGCTGACGGCATCCGTGTTCGTGGTCGGAGCGGTGGCGTCATGGTTTGCCGAACGGTCCAGGCGATAAGCCTGCCTCGCCCCCGCATGTCATCGAACTCGATGCTGACACGCGGTGGTGCCGACACCTAGGGCGCGACGAAGCACAGCGGCCCAGCCGGGGTGGCTGGATTGACGTTCACCGTTGCAACAGGGCCACCGGCCGACGTTTGGTACGCCATCAATGAATGCTGACCGGGGGTGGTAGGTGTCCACAGAGTCACTTTGTGCCCGAGTACGACTGGGGTGCTGAAGTATCCATCGAACTGCCATACGAAGTCCTCGATCGGCATCGCGGACTCGGCATCCAACGGAGCTATGTCGACGCGCGGTTCGACCAGCTGTTCGGTGCGAGCGACGGCGACGTACGTGCATCCGACCCCGTACGGCGTGGTCTGCCCGAAACTCAGACCGGGAAGTATGTCGAGACTCACTACTTCGGCCGAGGCGCTGGGAGCGCTGAGCACTGCGGCCGCTGTACAGAGAGCGAATGCGACAGGCGAGTAACGGACAAACCGTCGAATCTTCATGCCCCTAGGTCGACGGACGGTCATCGCTCGTTACATCCCCCTTCCGTCGGGGGCGACGCTGAGAGACGTCGGTCAGGGTTCGCCGGGTCGTCGTCGGCAGTGGACACTGACAGGATGGCAAATCCAGGTGACCCGAAGTCGGTGTGGTCCACAGTTGCGGTGATCGTCGGCACCGTGGCAGCCGGCGTCGTAGTTGCCGGTCTACTGCACGATCCTCAACCCCCCGCCGTGTCGATACCCGGCTGCGAGGAGGTCCTCCTGCCCGAGGATATGCAGAGAATCAATTACGCAATTGCCGGCCCTGATTCTGTCCCCGCGGGGTTCGACGCAGCGGCCAAATCCGCCGCCTTGATTCAGGCACTGCCCGCTGGAACCACGGTCGAGCCCGATGCGATGTTCCCACCGCTGACCTTCGATACCCGAGCCATTGCGTATGGGCGAATCGCGCTGGGCGGGGCCGTGGGCGACGTGAACGTGACGCTGTCGACATCCGATCAACCCGTCGGGGCGTGTATTGCGGGGTACGTCGATGAGCGCCGCACACTGAATGACGGCACCGTCGTCGATGTCAGGTCATCCGAAAAAGGAAGTCGCGTAGAGGTATACGCGACCGACGGCAGCCATGTCGATGTATCCGCCGATCGCGTGCTGACGGTCCAACAAGTAACCGACATCGCGATGACCCCGGGACTCCGCAACAACTGAATTCGCCGTCGGCCGCGAATGGTCCTGAGATCACATGGACGATGCCGCGAAGGTCAGAAACACGATGAACAATCCGACACCCCCGAGCGCCGCACCGATCACTGCCTCCCGACCGTTGGACGCATCGCCCTCGACCGCGCGGCCGAGACCGATCCAGCCACTGATCACCGCGACGATTCCGGTCGGGATGGTCACGAAGTCTCCGACGAACGGCACGAATGCGCAGATGACTGCCACGATGCCCGCCACCAACGCCAGGCTTCCGGCACCGTCGCGGAACATCGACTGAGAAGCGGACTTACGTTTCACCGAGTCTCCAATCGAGTGCAGCGCGAACGTGCCAATAGAACCTGTCAGCGCAGCTGGACGATGACGTCGCCTCCATAGTAGATACCCAACGGATCTTGGCGTTCGCAACTTGTCACCCGCTGTTTCGGGCCCCACGTGTGAATACCGGGTCGGCTTGGGAACGGCGGGAGGTGACCCAACCCGGGTCGAGCACGTTTTCGACAGTGGTGCACAGGGACTCGTCGAACACGACTACTCGATCGGCTATCCGCCACTCGCTGTCCCGTCTTTCGAAGCGGTCCACGTATCGGCATTTCACGGTCGTCAAGACGTGCGTCGACGATCCGATCTCGGATTCTTGCCGCAGGTAGCACAGGCAGTAGGACTCGACGTCGGCCACCTGTTCGGACGGCTCCAGATCGATGATGACGTTGGTTATGAAGTGCATCGAGCTGTCGATGGTTCGATGACGAAGCTCGATGTCCTCGATCAGACCGTCGATCGTGCCGACATAGCCCCCGTGGTGGTCGACGGCGTCAGGGAAATAGCACCTCCTCAGGCTCTCGAAGTCCTTGCGGTCCACGGCCCGGGCGTATCGATACAGCACCTCGGTGATCGCCACTCGGTCTTCACTCGACATCAGCAACCGGCTTTCAACTCGTTGGTGATGCGGTGGTAGATCCCGCCGGAGGTCAGGCCACCGTCGACGACGATTTCTGTGCCGGTGATGTACCGCGATGAATCCGACAGCAGGAACGCGACCGATTCTGCGATTTCTTCGGCGTCGGCGACGCGCCCCGCGGGTACCGATTGCAGGCTGGTCTCCACGAAAGCCGTTGAGCCGGAATGCAGTAACGGTGTGTCGACCAGGCCGGGATGGATCGAATTGACTCGAACTCCGTATTCGGCGAATTCGAGTGCTCCTACCTTCGACAGGCCACGCACTCCCCATTTGCTGGCACCGTACCCTGCCGCGAAGTAACCGAGCATCCCGGCAATGGACGACACGTTGACGATCGAACCACCACCACCCTGTTTGAGAAGTGGCGCACAAGCTTTCATTCCATAGAACACCGAGCTCAGATTGATGTTCATGACGCGGTGCCAGTCGTCGACGGTCGTGTCCTCGATGCCCGCTCGGTGACTGACACCGGCGTTGTTCACCAGACCGTCGAGGTCACCATCCGATGACTCGATGGATGTCGCCAGTGCCGTCCACGAGTCCGGTGCGGTGACATCGAGCTGGTAGAACTCTGCCCGACCGCCGGCATCGAGAATGTTCTTCACCACCGTTTCGCCTGTGGCCTTGGAGATATCGGTGACCCACACCTTGGCTCCCCGGGCCGCCAGCATCTCCGATTCGACGCGGCCCATGCCGCTACCTGCGCCGGTGACGACGATCGTCTTGTTCTCGAAGTTCACGCGAGGGCCTCTCACTCTGTTTTCAGTTCGGTCCCCTTCGTCTCGGTCACGAAGAAGACCGTGGCGAAGGTGATGACGGCGCAGAAGACGAAGTAACCCGCGGGTGCGAGCGGATTTCCGGTGAGTGAGATCAGGTACGTCGCGATGAAAGGTGCTGTGCCACCCAGCAACATGTTGGTGGTGTTGTTACCCAGCGCCAGGCCTGTGTACCGCACCGAGGTCTTGAGCATTTCCACGTAGGTCACGTACGAGGCACCGTTGACGACGGACACCGCGATGAACAACACCGACTGCCCGACGACGGCCTGCCACAGCGTGCCGCCGGCCATCATCATGAACATCGGGACACCGAGAACGATGGCCGCGAAGCTGCCCGCGAACAGGACGGGCTTCCGCCCGTATCTGTCGGCCATGTAGCCCGAGATTGGCAGGGTGATCACTCCGAGAACCAACGCGAGCGAGGTCGAGAGAAATGCTGCTTGCGAGGTCTGACCGCCCTCGGTCCTGAGGTACGTGGCGGCGTAGACCGATGCGATGTAGTAGCCACCGGTGATGAGCGCACCGAGCAGGATGATCTTCACGACGCTGCCGCCCGAGGTGCTCAGTAGCTCCGAGATGGGGAGCTTCTTGGTCTCTCCCTTGTCCTCGAGCTCTTTGAACTCCGGGGTGTCGTCGAGACGGTTCCTGATCCAGATGCCGACACCGCCGATCACGAGGCTGAGCAGGAACGGGATTCGCCATGCCCAGGAGAGGATCTGTTCGTCGGTGAACACGGAGTTCAGTGCCAGTGCGCACAGCGAGGCGAGCAACGATCCGATGTAGGTTCCGGTGTTGACCATCGACGTCTGGGTCGCACGCCACCGCGTCGGCGCGGACTCGGAGACGAACGCGTTGGCCCCTCCTAGCTCACCACCCGCAGCAAATCCCTGCAGGCATCTGCACAGGACTAGAACCGAGGTGGCCCACACTCCCAGAGTGACGTAGGTCGGGAGCAATCCGATTCCGGCGGTTGCGATCACCATCAGCAGGATGGTCCAGGACAGCGCATTCTTGCGGCCGTACTTGTCGCCTATGTGTCCGAAGAAGATTCCGCCCGGAACGCGCAGGAAGAAGGCAACGGCGAACGCCGCGAACGTACCGAGAAGGGCGGCCGTCGGATCGTCGGACACGAAGAACAGCGCGGCGATGGTGGTGGCCATGTAGCCGTAGATGCCGAAGTCGTAGTACTCGACGACGGTTCCGACGACAGCGGCCCGGATCACTGTCAGGGGAGATTGTTTCGGGTTCGTGCTGGGGGCTCGTGCGTCCGACTCGGGCTGCACGGCGCGATCGTTCGTAGTCATCGGTGTCCTCGAGGTCGGGGGTGGTCAGGCCGTCAGTGGCTGTGCATCGACGGTGTGAAGGGCGGCATTTCGACCGGCAATCCGGCCCATGGTGAGTGCATTGGCGACAGCGTTACCGCCACCGACGTACCTCTGCCCGAGAACTCCCGCTCCTGCCTCGCCTGCAGCGAACAGGCCGGGTACGCGGGTGCCGCGTGTTGTCAGCACCGCGGAATCGGAGTCGATCTCCAAACCTGCATGTGTGCACACCAATTCGGCGGGGAGGATTCGTGCGGCATAGAAGGGGGCGGTCTCGATGGGTTCGGGATTCGACGTACTGCCCTTGTTGGCGAGTGTCCGATGGCGCAGAAAGTCGGGATCCTCGCCGTGGGGCAGATGCGCGTTCCATCGCTCGACCGTGGAATCGAGAGCCGCGGCGGGCACCGCCATGAGTTCGGCCAGCTCCGCGAGGGAGGATGCGCGAAGTGTCCGGCCGGCGTCTGCCTCGTCCTCGATACGATCGGGTGCCCAATCGGCATATCCCGCAGGCAGATTCTGTCGAGCGTTGTCGTCGAAGATCATCCAGGCCGAGCCACCCTGACCGTCGATGATTCCGGTCGAGACCGCGTACGAGGCGTCTTCGTCCATGAATCGACGCCCCGCGGCGTTCACGTGAATACGTGATTTCGGGGGAAATCCCGACTGCCAGTGGTGGTAGCGCTGAAAGTAGACGGTGGGCAGCATGAGTCCCCACCCGTGACCTGCTATGGATGCGTCCACCGACGGCGCGTAGCGAAGGTGGTCACCGCGGCTGCCCTCGGCAGCAACGACGAAGAGAGCGGAGCCGGCCCGGTTGGCAGCTGGAAAATGAATATCGACCAGCTCGGGATCCCGGGCGAAACCACCCGTGGCCACGACGACTGCCGCAGAACGGAGTTCGACATCATCGGCAACGACTCCCACGACCCGATCGTTCTCGGTGAGTAGCGCTTGCACACGAGTGTCGAGAACGACCTCGATTCCGTGCCTGCGGCGTGCGGCGTCCAAAACCTGGACGAGGCCGTACCCCTGATCCTTCGGAACGTGACCCCTCCAGACGTCCTCGACCCCCGCCTGGCTCAGGCCCGGTTGGTGTGCGTTGCCGGAAGTCTTTGCGGGGATGTCCAATCCGAGTTCGATCAGCCACTCCAGAGTCGGTCCTGCCTGCTCGCAAAAGGTTCTGATCAGGCCGGGTTTGAGCATCCACTGATTGAGATCCATGTAGTGCTGGAAGTACTTCTCTGCGCTGTCGTCGATTCCGAGGGCGCGTTGCACGCTTGTCGCTGCAGCGGTGAACAATCCGGCCGACAGTGCCGTCGATCCGCCCAGTTCCTTGCACGCCTCGAAAAGAATGACGGACGCACCGTTTTCGGCTGCAGTGACTGCGGCGGCAAGCCCCGCACCGCCGCCGCCGATGACGACGACGTCGTAGTCGGTGTCAGACATGTCGCGACCCGCCGTCCACCGCAATGCTGTGCCCGGTCACGTAGCGAGCGCTGTCCGACAGTAGGAACAGGAGCGGCCCGAAGACTTCTTCCGGTGCGCCGAGTCGATGCAGGGGAACGGAATCGAGTGCCTTGGCCAGCGCTTCGGGATCTTCCTGTACCCACCGAGTCATCTCGGTGTCGATGTAGCCAGGTGCAATGGAGTTGACGCGAATGCCCACATCTCCGAATTCGACGGCAAGGGATTCCGTCAGGTGGGCGACGGCCGCTTTGGACGTGCAGTAGGCACCGCGGCCCTTACGGACGCGAAGCGCGGATACCGAGGACATATTGACGATCGCGCCGCCTTCGCGCATATGGCGACCTGCTGCTTGCGAACCGAACAGAACGCCTTCGACGTTCACGCTGAGCGTGGCACCTATCTGCTCGGGGGTGATGTCCGCGGCGTACGCGAACGGGAAGATCCCCGCGTTGTTGATCCAGAAGTCGATCCGCCCGAATTCGGCCAGAGCGGTTCGGGCGAGAGCCTCGTGATCATCGGCGACGGTGACGTCGGCTCGTGCGCCGATGATCGTTCCGGGTTGCTCGACCAGCGAGTCGGTGGCCAGCTCCGTGTTGAGTTGCTCCGCTGTTTCCTTCATGCGAGCGTCGTTGATGTCGGCACCGACGACGCATACGCCGCGCGCCGCAAGTCCCTTGGCGAACACCGATCCCATTCCCTGAGCGGCCCCGGTGACGACAGCAACCTTGCCTGTTAGTTCGGGGTAGACCGCGGTCATCGTGCGATCGACGACGCGTCCTGGATTGGGATTGTTCATGGCGTTCTCCTCGTGCGAAAGATCGTGATCGAGCCTGCGAAGCGGTCCGAGGGGACAGCTTGCGGCGATTCAGGCTGTGTGCGATAATCGCACGCAGTGTGCGATTCAGGTCGAACTGTAGGTGGTCCACCTCACACTCGTCAATAGGGGGCGCTTCATGACCGACACCGATCCACGCCGCATGGACGGCAGTCACTCCGTGGCCATCGATTCTGGGATGTCCAAAACGCTGCACCACGGCCTCGCCGTGCTCGAGCTATTGGCCGAACATCCCAATGGCTTGTCGATCACCGAGATCGCCGACGGAATCGGTGTGCACCGCACCGTCGCGCACCGGCTGGTTCGCACGCTCGAGGCTCATCATCTGTGCCGGCGAGACGACTTCAAGCGCATTTCGCTCGGGGCCGGGCTGGTGGCGCTCGCCGAACCCGTCGAGCAAGATCTGCGAACCGTGGCGCGCCCCGTTCTCGAAGAACTGGCGGATCAGCTGGGAGCGACCGTCCATCTCGTCGTTCGCGAAAATCAAACGGAAGTAAGGGCTTTGATGGTTGTCGAGCCACGAGGCGCGAAGGTGCACGTTGCGTTCCGTGGGGGGCAGGTCGATCCGATCGACCGAGGATCTGCCGGCCTGGCAATGCTCGCGTCCTTGCCCCCGGCGGACGGGGAACGTGCAGAAGTGACGAGGGCGCGAAGCGTCGGATATGCGGTCACCCACGGTGAAGTGATTCCATCGGTCGGCGGAGTGTCCGCCGTGGTGCCGGGTCGCCGCGGAGACGCCATGGCGAGTGTGGGTGCGTCGGTGTTCGAGATCGACGACGAAGAGGAACTCGGTGCGGCCGTCGTCGCTGCGGCGGCACGGTTGGGGCGTTTGCTTCGTTAGCCGGAGGTTGAGGGTCGTGTCAGGCGTCGTCGCGAGACACGGTCCTGTGCTGGATACGCCACCGATCATTCACTCGTACAACACGATCCCGGACCGACGTGAACCGAACGAGCCTAGTCTCGCCGCCACGCGGTGTTGCCATGATCTGGAGGTAGCAGTCGACTGTCAGTTCGTCGACGCTCACGAGATCGACGGCAATGTTCGTGATGACGTGCCGACGCCTCTCGTTCGCGTCGGCCGCGCTGTCGAAGAAGCGTTGGGCAAAGGCGGTCAGCTGGTCGCTACCGACCTGGGGTTCGGGGTAACTGGGCGAGTCGAAGACGCCGTCTGCGGTGAATGTCTCTGCCCATTCCGTTGCGCGTCCGGAATCGATTGCGTGGCTTTGCCTGCCGTAAAGGAGTTGAACCTCGGCAACGGTTCCCGCGTCTGGATCGGGCATCGGCGTCTCCTTCGGTGCGTTATTCGCACGGACTGTGCGTATTGGTGATGACGTTACGTCCGGTCCATCTGGCAGTCGAGTCAGGGGTCTACTCGTCGTAACCGAAAATGAAGCGCGCGAGTTACGCCACATCTGCCATCATCGTGCTGTGAAGATCATCTCGATCAATGCGTGGGGCGGTGCCATGTACGACGAGCTCGTGGGATGGCTGAAATCCGTTGATGCCGAGATCATTTGCCTTCAGGAAGTCACTCGTACTCCGAATCGATCGGGTTGGGCAACGTTCGCCGACGGTGAGCGCACTCTGCCGCAGCGGCTCGATCTGTTCGGCGACGTGTCCGCCGCGTTGCCCGGATACACGCCGTATTTCGTCGCCAACGACGCCGGACCTGTCACCGACGCCGACGGCGTGGAACTGAGACAGGACTTCGGGATTGCGACCTGGGTGCGTGAGGACTTTCCTGTCGTCGGACTCGACGCGCGGTTCGTGCATTCACGGTTCGTCGATCACACGGAGTGGAACGTGGACGACCGTCCACGAGCCGCGTTGACGGTGACCGTTCGCGATCGCGTCGGCGACAGGTTCGTCTCCGTCATCCAACTACACGGTCTGCGTGATCCAGCAGGCAAGGACGACAGTCCCATTCGGCTGGAGCAGGCCCGGAAGATGGTCGAGGTCGTCGAACATGTTCGCCCGTCGAGCGACGCCATGGTGCTCTGCGGCGACCTGAACCTGCTGCCGTCGAGCAAGACATTCACACTGCTGGCCGAGCACGGAATGACCGACCTGGTGGGAGAAGCAGACACGCGAGCGTCCAGTTATACGAAACGAGTTCGAAGCGCCAGCTATCTGTTGGTGTCCGATCCGACTGCAGTGCGAAGTTTCCAGATCGTCGCGAAACCAGAGGTGTCCGACCACCGAGCACTTGCCTTGGATCTCGCATAGCGGGAGATGTAGATCCGGAGGCTCGCTCACATTTCGAACTGCACTCGAGCAATGTGGTCACAGACCTCGGCGATTCGGGCACGGTGAACATTGTGTTCGGCGTCGAGGTCGTAGACGCGGTAGCTGTCGGCGTCGAGCCAGTCGTTGGTGATCGCGAAGCTCCAACCGCCCTCGCGCAGTGCGAGATCGATGCCGCTGTGGTGCATGAGCAGGCCGGGCAGGTTCAACGCCGCGATTCCGGCGAGACCGTCCCGAAGTTGTGCCGCATCTGCGTCGGCCTGCTCGGAATCGGTCGAGGCACGGAGGCGTCCGACAACCACGTTGCGAATCATGGTTTCCAGTATCGCCGAAATACTCTCTCCGATCCTCCTTGCGCTGCTCGACCCGCGATTAAGCTGGCCGAAGCAGCCGAGTGGCGGCAGGAGTGATTGTCGAGGAGCCGTGATGACGTGAGCTCGGTATTCGCGCAGCGCTCCAGTTACATTCGGCAGGGGATTCACTTCGAGGGTGGGGCGCTGCCGCTGTCGGCCGAATTCGGGGTCTCAGGGGCCATCGAACACAAGTTGACCCGTGACCATCTTTTCATCGGCGACGGCACCTCGGATTTCATCGGCACGTGGCGGGGCAGTCGCGTGCAGTTGTATGCGCTGTCCCGGCGGGCGATCGACGCGATAGTCAATCCCAAGGTCGCGGGCGTTCACATCGACCGAGATACTGCGGCGCGTCATTCGTTCGGACAGCTGAGTCCGGAGGCCGTCACCTTCGCGTCGTCGACTCGAGCCGATTTCAAGGAGCGCAAGCGAAACCTGGTCGTGGCGACCGGTTCGAGCAACGCGCTTGGCGTCACCGTACGTGCACTAGATCGCCATTTACCGCTCGACTCGGTTGAAATCGGTCTCGATCTGCGTCCGGTCGTCACGGTGTGTGTCCGGGAGGCAGTGGCCGAGGCTGTGTGGGGTGAGGCAGCGTTCGCGCCGGTCCGGTACGTCGACCGGGAGGGACGCGAGTGCAGCCTCCCGTTCGCGGAGGCGCTGTACGAGAACTTTCTGCGGTTGCGGAAGTTCGCGAACACCTACGCGATGAGGGTCGAGCCGAGGCTGCAGCACCTGCCGTTGACGCGCGAGCAACGCCTGATGCGTGCGAACACACGCGCGCTGCAGCAGCACATGCTGCAGATGTCGGCTCACCCACCGGATTCGACCGTCGCGGGTCACCTCGCGCGGCTGCACAGTGACTCCGGGTTCTCCACCGGCGTCATCCGTGACGACACCGCGACGTCGTTCGTGGCCGCCGTGGATACCACCCGTACCGCGGTGCTCGCGACCTTGAAACACATTCTGGCCCCAGTGAATTCGATCTGGAAGACCCAAGTCGGCGCGGTTGCCCCAGAATCTGCTGGCGCATCGGCGGTGGTGCGGGCGTGCGTGATGGAGGCACTGCGGGTCGACACGCCAGGATCGGTCTTCAACGGCCGAGTCACGGAGGATTTCGATCTGAAGGTCGGTGACCGCGTGGTGCGGCTTCATCGAAACACGCTGATAATGCCGAACATTCATGCAGTTCATGCCCTGAGTGGGCCCACATTCGATCCGGCACGGCTACTGAACGCGCATGGTGCAGTTGTCGATTCGGCAAAGGTGATGCCGTTCGGCAAGGGTCCGAGGTCGTGCCCGGGGAAGTCGTTCGCGTTGTCGATGATCGCCGTTTTCGTCACCGCATTCTTGCGTGCGTACCCGGACGCTCAGGTCGACCCGACGCAGTACGACAATCGATATCCGATCCATACGGCGTCCGAACATTCCCTCTACATCGCACTTCGTACCTGACGGGTCGCCGATGCCGGTTCGGGCGCAGTCAAGTCCCGTTTCCCCGTCTCGGGGATGGTGATCAGGGCGGTGATGGACACGGCCAGCAAAGCGAGTGTGTACCACTGGAACAGCTCCGGCGAACCGCGATCGGCGAAGAACGTTTGCACGTATGCGGCGGTTCCGCCGAAGGCCGCGGTGGCAATCGAGTACGGCACGCCCACACCTGCGGCGCGCGTACCCGTGGGAAACAGCTCGGCCATCATCGCGGGCATCACAGCAAGGATGGCGCCGATGGCGCACAGGGCCACCGACATGGTGAGGAACAGGGACAATGCACTGGAGCCGACGAACGATTCGAGTGGGAACAGCAGCGCAGCAATCCCGATGTTTCCGGTGTACAGCACCGGCTTCCGGCCGATCCGGTCCGAAAGCGCGCCCCACATGGGAAGCGATGCGATCAGGACGACGTTTGCTCCGACTCCGGCCCACAGTGCACCTGAGGGATCGATTCCACGCACGGTGATGGCGTACGCCGGTGCCGACACCGCCCACACGTAGTAGAAGACAGTGCCGCCGACACTGAAGAACAGCACTTGCAGAATCTGCCGCCGATGGGTCGAGAACTGTCGGCGTAGGGAAACCGGTGTCTCTGTGTCACCGGACTTCTCGAACACTACGGTCTCGGTCATCCGTGAGCGCATCCACAGGACGAACAAGCCGAGCACACCACCCAGTAGGAACGGCAGTCGCCAACCCCAGTCCGTCATCTGCTCACTGCTCAACGTGGTCGTCAGTACGGCGCCCATCAGCGTTCCCGCCACGACTCCGGACGTGTTGGATACGTAGATGACACTTGACCACAGGCCCCGCCTGGACGGAGGAGCGTACTCGATGATGTACGTCTGGGCCGAGGGCAGTTCGCCGCCGTGCGCTACTCCCTGAGCCATCCGAGCCACCACCAGAACGAGGGCGGCAGCAGCGCCGATCGTCTGATGCGTCGGAGTCAGGCCGATGACGAGGCTACCCACCGATGCCAACGCGACAGCGAGTGTCATGGACAGCTTTCGGCCGCGCCGGTCGGACAACCAGCCGAACAGCAGACCTCCGAACGGACGCGCGACGAAACCTACGGCGAAAACGCCGAAGGATGCCAGTAGGTCCGACACGGCGGAGCCGGTGTGAAAGAACTGTGGCGCGAAGAAGGCCGCGAAGATTGCGTACACGGTCCAGTCGAAGTACTCGATACCGTTGCCGGCACCCACTCCCACAATGGCTTTGAACTTCTCGCGGCGTTCGTGCCGTCGGGTGGGATCGGACGTGAACGAAGTGGTTGCGCTGTCGGTCATCGGGCGTCGCTTTCGGGTGAGGGGGCGTGGTCGAGCCGAGCGATGGCCAGACCGGCGTAGACGGTCGCGGCGTCGACGAGCACGGAGTCGTCGAACTCGGCTCGAGGGGAGTGGTTCATCGGCGCGTCGGCGGGATCGTTGTCGGGCATACATGCGCCGAGTCCGATGAAAGCGCCGGGCACTTCCTGCAGTACGTACGAGAAATCTTCCGAGCCGGACAGGGGATGTGCCGCGGTCTCGTAGCGTTCTTCGCCGAGTAGTTCGGCGATGGTCGCCGCTCCGAAACCGGTCTCGTCGATGTCGTTGACCGTCATCGGAAACTCTGCCGTCACGGAGACGTCGACATCGACGCGATGAGCGGTTGCGACACCTTCCAGAACGCGTCGCAGCGCGGTCGGCACTGCGTCGTACGTGCGCGCCGAGTAGCAACGCACCGTGGCCTCGAAGGTAGCGTCATCGGGAATGATGTTGTGCCGCACACCGGCCCGCACATGTGCGACCGTGACGACGACCGGGTCGAAGACATCGAACGTCCGCGTGACCATCGTCTGCATCGAAGTGATCATCTCGGCCATCGCCGTGACGGGATCCCGTGCGGTGGAGGGCGAAGACCCGTGGCCGCCTTCGCCGCGCACCGTGACCGAGAGTCTGTACGACGCGGCGAGCAGGGTCCCGGGTCGAGAGAAGAATGTTCCGTTGCGTTGCTGCGAGGAAAAGACGTGTAGTCCATAGGCGGCATCGGCCCGCCGGCCCGATGCGTCGAGCACACCTTCGTCGATCATCGCGGCGGCACCGTCCCAGCCTTCCTCGCCGGGTTGGAACATCAGTACGACGTCTCCTGCGACACGGTCTCGATGCCGAGACAGCAACTGTGCCGCGCCGACCAGTGCGGCCGTGTGCAAGTCGTGGCCGCATCCGTGCATCGCACCGTTCTGTGCGGCGAAGTCGAGGCCGGTCTGTTCGACTACCGGCAGTGCATCCATGTCCGCACGTAGCAGCACGGTGGGTACGGCAGTTCCGGTGCGAGCGGTGCCGCGCAGTACTGCGGTCACAGAGGTGGTGGCCGTGCCCATGTGAATCTCCAGAGGAAGCCCGGCCAGGGCGTCGAGCACCATTTCCTGCGTGCGAGGGAGGTCGAGGCCGACCTCGGGTGTGCGGTGAAGTGAGCGTCTGAGCTGCACCAGATCGCCAGCCATGGCGTCGGCGTCGTCGGGGAGGTTCATTCTGCACCTTCGTGTCAGCGGTCTTGTTGCAGTCGGACTGTGTCCGTGGTCATAGTGTGGAGTCGACTGATCGAAGGACGAGAATTTTCGTCGGATTCGATCATCGAGGACGAGAAAGCAGGTGTTGTGTGCAAGAAATACTGACGGAATCCGAGCTTTCGCTCATTCACGCGCTTCAAGTGACTCCGCGAGCATCGTGGTCCGACCTTGCACCGATCCTCGGGACCACGGCGGCCACGTTGGCGCGTAGATGGCAATCGATCGCGGAGCGGGGGCTGGCTTGGATCACCGCGTATCCCGCGCCGTTGACCGGTGGTGGGTCGATCACCGCAATGATCGAGGTGACGTGCGGTCGAGCGGACTCGGCTGACCTCGTAGACGCATTGGTTCGAGACCCACGGGTGGTGTCGATCGAGCATGCCGCGCGGGGTCGGGATCTGGTGCTGACGGTGCAGACCTCGACACTCGACGAATTGTCGGGTCTGGTGTTGGACGAGTTGCCCGGCTTCGTCGGTGTGCAGTCGACCCAGACGCACACGTGCACGGCGCTGCACGCAGAGGGGAGTCGCTGGAGGCTCGATTCCTTGGACGGTGCGCAGTTGGCTGCGATTGCCGCGCTCGGTGACGTGCCGGACAGGCCGGGCTCTGCCAGGCCGGAGAGTCTGACCGACGAAGTCGCCCGTTCACTCGTTGGTGAACTGACGGGAAACGGAAGGGCGTCGGCGCCCGAGATCGCGTCGGCTCTGGGCCGGCCGGCGTCGTCCGTCCGCCGTCAGCTGGCGGCGCTGCTGCGATCGCGAGCGGTGGTGTTGCGCTGTGAGGTTGCCCAGGAGGCGACGCGATGGCCGATCACCGTCACGTGGTGGTGCCGGCTGCCGGTGCAGGCACATCAGGAGGTTGTGGACGTCCTTCGCGCGCGCCCGGAACTCCGACTGTGCATGTCGCTCACCGGTCCGGCGAACTTCCTTGTCAGCATGTGGGTGTCGTCTCTGCCGGACATTCTGCGAGTGCAGGAGTGGCTCGAACAGCGAGCGCCGAATTTGAATGTCGTCGAGTCGTCGGTGACCCTGCGCTCGCGTAAGCGGATGGGCTGGGAACTGCAGGCAGACGGACGCGCGACCGGGTTCGTCACCTCGCCGGGAGGGTCGTCCTGGACGCTGCCCGGCTGAGCGCTCTTACGTCGTGCGCACCCGGTAGTTGTGCCATGCCTGCGCCGCAAGGGGCACCCCGATGAAGACGAAGCCGAGGATCGGCAACGAAACCGGCCACGGAATCGACAGGTTGTTCGCCGCCAACAGTGCACCGGACAACGCCATCGACGCGCCGACGCTCTCGAGTAAGTCGACCTTGCGTGGCCGGACCGGCGGGAATCCGGTCCATGGAATAAGCCTCCCCGCGTTCTCACGTGAAATTCGCCGTGCCGCTGCGATGGAGAGTGTGGCCCCGATCGCGAGAATGCAGGCACCAGCGACGACGGCCCACTCGTGACCCCCGTCGATCCACATCGATGCCAGGTACAGCGCCGGGCCGCCGGCGTAGGCGCACAACACCTTCCACCGCGGTGCAGACTCTCGCTCGTCCCGCTGCACGTCGACCGGCCGCATCGGCTGCAGGGGCTCCATGGCTCGACCCTCCCACACCGCCGCTCTTGACCGACGGAGGCGACCAGCCGTACCCTGGCCGACAGTTGATATATCAGAACGCAGGGCCTGCCGAACCGAGGAATCACAGAATGACCACAGCGCTCAAGATCGACGGGACGGCGGTCAGCGCGATCGTCAAGGACGATCTGCGACATCGCGTCGAACGGCTCGCCCAGCAGAGGATCCGGCCCGGTCTCGGCACGATCTTGGTGGGCGACGATCCGGGTAGTCGTTCCTACGTCGCAGCGAAGCATCGCGACTGTGCCGAGGTGGGGCTGCATTCGATTCAGGTGCGATTGCCCGCGACCGCGACCCAGCAGGAGATCGAAGACGCGGTGCACGCGCTCAACGACGACCCCGAGTGCACCGGCTTCATCGTCCAGTTGCCGCTTCCCCCGCACATCGATACCCATCGGGTGATCGAACTGATCGATCCACGCAAGGACGCCGACGGGCTGCATCCGACCAATCTGGGCCGGCTCGTGCTCGGCATGGACGGGCCGTTGCCGTGCACACCGCGCGGGATATTGGAACTGCTTCGCCACCATGATGTTCCGATCACCGGCGCACGCTTCTGCATCATCGGGTGCGGGATCACCGTCGGGCGTCCGCTCGGGTTGATGCTCACCCGGCGAAGTGAACACGCGACGGTCACGATGTGTCACGAGGCAACCGTGGACACCGCCGCGCACACTCGGGCCGCCGATGTGGTCATCGCCGCTGCGGGCGTTGCGCATCTGGTGCAACCGGATTGGATCAGTGCCGGGGCAACGGTGCTGTCGGTAGGAATCACCCGCACCGTCGAGGGCATTCTCGGTGACGTGCACCCCGGCGTCGAGCAGATCGCGGGGCGGATCAGTGGAGCGACAGGCGGCGTCGGTCCGATGACGCGGGCAATGCTGCTCACGAACGTGGTGGAGTGTGCGGAAGCCGCTCAGGCCGAGGGGATGAAGGACTCGCGGTAGCCCATCTTCTCGCTGATCTCGGCCGTGGCAGCCAGTACGTCCGGGACTATGGCCCGCATTCTGGTCTCGTCGAAGCGATACACCGGACCGGAGACGCTCAGTGCCGCAGTCGTCTTGCCGGTGTAGTCGAGAACCGGAGCTGCGATGGCATTGAGTCCGGTCTCGTACTCTTCGACGACCACTGCATACCCGAGGGACACCGCGGCATCGAGTTCGGCCGTCAGACCGGCTTTGGTGGTGAGGGTGTGCTCGGTGTATCGGTGGAGGTCGAGCGATTCGACGACCGTCTTGCGGGTGTCGGCATCCAGTGCGGCGAGCAACACCTTGCCGCTGGCGGTGGCGTGCAGGGGAGTCTGTTCCCCGATCCAGTTGTGGGTGCCGACCGAACTGGGACCGCGGGCCTGATCCAGGTGTATGGCCGTATTGGCCCGCAGCACAGCGATATTCACTGTCTCGCCGAGCTTGCCTGCGAGGCGTTCACAGACGGCGTGGCCGTATTCGGTGATCTCCAGGCGCTCGGGTACGGCGGCGGCGAGCCGCAGGACTCCGAGGCTGAGCCGGTACTTACCGCGATTGTGCGTCTGCATCACCATGTCGTGTTCTTCGAGCGACGCAAGCAGCCTCGACACCGTGGACTTGTGCACACCGATCTCGGTGGCGATGGCGCTCACGCCCGCCTCCCCGAGCCGCGCTACGACCTCGAGCACTCGAAATGCGCGGTCGACGGACTGGACGCCACCCTCTGGGGCACGTGTCGAATCGTCGGTTGCCACCCCCTGGACTATACGTACCGGACACCTACCTGGTGGTACGCACCCTCGGGCAGTGACGTCTAGATGACGGCGCGAACAGCGTCGTCGAACTCGGTCACATGGGCTCGGGCAATCGCCGCAGCGTCCTCGGCTTCCCCGGCCGCGATCGCCCGGAGCAGCGTGGTGTGGGTACCCACATGATCGGCGAGCGGCGGCAGTCGATCCATGAACAACCAGAAGATTCGCGTGGCCAGATTGTTGTAGCGAATCAAGGCGTCTTCGAGAACCGGGTTCGCCGCCAGCCGGTACACGGTGCGGTGTACCTCTGCGTCCCATTTGATCAGGTCGTGTTGGCTCGGCGGCGCGGCCTCGAACTTCTCGGTGCGATCGGCCATGCCCAACAGAACTTGACGTTGGGTCGCAGTGGACGCGGTGGCCGCCTTCGCTGCCGCCAGGGGTTCGAGGCGCTGGCGAATCTCGGAGATGTCGCCCAGATCGGCGACGTCGATGGAGGTTGCGAAGGTGCCACGGCGGGCATGTGAGATCACCAGGCGCTCGTACTCGAGCCGTTTCAGAGCTTCCCGCACCGGTGTACGGCCGACGCCCAGCTCGACGGACAACGCCGACTCGACGACGGCTTCACCTGGCTTGATCGCCAGCATGATCAGCTTGTCGCGAATAGCCGCGTAGGCCGCGTCCGCCATGGTCGCCCCCGGTTCGCCGGGCACCCCCGACGATCCGGGGGTGCCCGGTGACGCAACCTCGACACTCATGGTCACCGATCCTATCGGCACTGAGCGCGGGGCAGGGTCGGTCAGGCCTCGATGCGGTTCTTCAACCAGTCGTGGAAGATACCGATGTGGTGTTCGCTGCCCACCAGCACTCCGCCGTCTCGGTACTTGCGGGAGCTCATGGCGGGCTGGCAGCGTTCGCACGCCTCGAAATCCTGCAGATTGACGCGGTGGAACAACTCCACCGATTTCTGCAGATCCCGTCCCGAGGCAACGACGCCTGGTAGGTACAGCCAATCGCATTCCACCAGAGTGCGATCGGCGGCGAGCGGATACATGCGGTGGATGATCACGTGATCCGGGACGAGGTTGACGAACACCTGCGGCCTGACGGTGATGGCGTAGTAGCGCCTGTCCTGTTCGGGTGCGATTCCGGGGATGGAGTCGTGTCCCTCCGAACCGTCGAGCGTGAATCCCTTGACCGATTCCCCGAATTCGGCTCCGTGGCCCACGTAGTACTGGGCGGCGTATCCGTCGGCGAATTCCGGTAGCACCTCGGTCAGCTCGGGGTGGATGGTAGCGCAGTGGTAGCACTCCATGAAGTTCTCGATGATGAGTTTCCAGTTGGCCTTGACGTCGTAGCTCACGCGCCTGCCGAGGCCCAGGTCCTCGATCTTGTAGCGATCGATCGACTCGACGTCACCGAGTCGATCGCGGATGTCCTGCACCACAGTGGTGTCGAAGGACGCCGGGTTGTCGCTGAGGTTGACCCACACGTATCCGAGCCATTCCTCGACGGACACCGACGACAGGCCGTAGCGAACCCGGTCGATATCGGGCATCTTGGTGAGATTCGGTGCTGCGATGAGCTTTCCGTCGAGGTCGTACGTCCAGGCGTGGTACGGACACTGGAAGGATCGCTTGACTTCGCCCTTGTCCTCCATGCAGATTCGTGCACCGCGGTGCGCGCAGACGTTGAGGTAGGCCTTGATGGCCCCCGTCCGGGTGCGCGTCACGATCACGCTCTCGCGGCCGATCTGCACGGTACGGAAGGCACCGGGCTTGTCCAGATCCGCGGCACGGACCGCGCAGATCCACAGCTCCTCGAAGATCTTCTCCTGCTCGAGCTCGAAGATGGCCGGATCGGTGTAGTAGCGACCGGGGAGGGTGGAGATCAGACTCTCGGGCAGGGGAAGGGAGGTGGCGGGCGGCGTGGTGTCGGGAATGGTGGTCAAGGGGTCCTCCGTACGTGGCCGATCTTGTGGATCGGTGACGAGACGTCAACTGGGATAGTGGAATACGACGAGTGGAACAGCAGCCGGGGTGTGGTCAGACCGCGCGAGCGGGAGCCGAGAGCTGACGGCGCCAGCGGGTGAACAGACGAACCTGATTGACACCGAGTACGCCGACCGGAAGTCCGTCGGAGCGGTAGACGGCGAGGAAGCTCCCGAGCTCGGGTGAGCCCTCTTCGATGGTGCATTCACTGTCCGGTCCGGCGCTGCCGGCGAACTGAATACGTGACCCGTACTGGTCGGACCAGAAATACGGAGGTTTGACGTGTTGGCCGCCGTAGCTACCCGAGAGCAGAGTGGCCACTGCAACGGTGGGTCGTTCGGACGCCCCGGCCCAGTGCTCGACGCGCCGATGGGCACCGGTCGAGTCGAGCCATGCGGCGCAGTCGCCGACGGCGACCACTCCGGGCACTGCGGTCGCGCCGCCACCGTCACACAGGATTCCGTTGCCGAGTGCGAGTCCGCTGGTGCCGAGCCAATCGATGTTCGGAATGCCGCCGATGCCGACGACCACGACGTCGGCGTGGAGAAGGCGACCGTCCGCGAGCCGAACGCCCGTCACTCGGTCCGTGCCGGTCAGTCCGTCGACGGCGATTCCGCAGATCAACGTCGTGCCGTTGTCGCGGTGCAGATTGCCCACCGCGCTACCCAGTCGCGCGCCGAGTGGTCCGGCGAGTGGTGACGGGGCGGCTTCGACGACGGTGACGTCGAGGCCCAGTTTCCTTGCGGTGGAGGCTACTTCGGCTCCGATGAAGCCTGCGCCGATGACGACCAGACGCGCGCCGGGCGCGAGTTCTGCGCGCAGGCGGTCGGCGTCGTCGATCGTACGCAACACGTGCACACCGGCGAGGTGATCGGTACCGGGAAGCGATCGCGCGCGCGAGCCGGTGGCCAGGACGACGCCATCGGAGGTCAGCTCCGTGCCGTTGTCGAGGGTGACGGTGCGACGCGATGGATCGAGTGCGGTGGCGGTACGCCCCAGAATCCAGGTGGCGTCGAGGTCTTCGTCTTCGGGCTCGAGGGCGAGAGTGCTCGCGTCCACGTCGCCGGCGAGGTACTCCTTCGACAGGGGAGGGCGGTCGTACGGTCGGTGGCTCTCGGCACCGACGATGGTGACCGAGCCGTCGAACCCGGCCGCCCGCAGGGCACGTGCAGAGCACAGGCCGGCCAGGGAGGCTCCGACGATGGTGACGCTCTTCATGAATGTCCCTCGGCGGCCAGCCGGCTGCGAACGTCGGGCGGAAGATTGGGGGTCGCGGTGCTCAGCTCGATGTAGATCACGCCGTCGTCGACGACAACGGTGTGAGTACGAACCGGCAACTTCGCGGGGGGAGCGTCGACGGCACCGGTGCGCAGGTCGAATGTGGACGCGTGCAGCGGACATTCGACCGCACACCCTTCCAGCCATCCGTCCGCGAGAGACGCGTCCTGATGCGTACAGGTGTCGTCGATCGCGAACAGCTCGCCGTCCTCGGTGTGGAACACCGCCACAGGAGGGGTCGTGTCGACGCGCAGAGCTTCGCCGCCCGGGAGGTCGGCCAGGGGACACACCTTGAGCATTCGGATCCTTTCTGTATCGCTATGCGGAACACGTCTTACTTCCCGCAACAACAGTGTGAACATCGACACAAGATCGTGTCAATAGGAGACGGCACTTTTCACCCCTGCGAAACATGATGTAACTCGATTCGGGCAAACCGCACGTTCTGCCAGCTGAACACGTGGTTAGCGCGTGCAAGGACCTGTTCGTCCGGTGCGAGGTGGCACCGGCCCGGCGGTGCGCACAGTGGCCGTCTGGGCTGTGCGCAGCGCCGAGTCTGCACTACCAATGAGTAGGAACTGCCGACTTTGATATATCAGCGCACTCAGCTGCCGCGGGCGATCCATTCCTCGAGGTGTGGTGCCTCGTCGCCGATACGGGTCCCGTCTCCGTGTCCGGTGTTGACTCGGGTGTCGGCGGGCAGCGCGAACAATCGGTCGCGGATCGACCCGATGATGGTCGGGAAATCCGAGAACGAGCGTCCGGTGGCTCCCGGACCGCCGGAGAACAAGGTGTCGCCGCTGAACAATTCCCCCGCTTCGGGCAGATACAGGCACGTCGATCCGGGTGAATGCCCCGGGGTGTGCAGCGCCACGATGTCGGTTCCGGCGACGGTGACGCGCTGACCGTCCTCGAGAAGCATGTGACCGACGCCCGGGTGGGTCTGCTCCCACAGCATGTCGTCGGCGGGATGCAGCAGAATCGGCGCATCCAGGGTGTCGGCGAGCTCGGGGGCGACGGTGACGTGGTCGTTGTGTCCGTGCGTGCAGATGACGGCTTTGAGCGTGCGGCCGGCGACGGCGTCGATGATCGGGGCAGCGGTGTGGGCGGCGTCGACGATCACCACCTCGTCGTCGTCGCCGATCAGCCAGATGTTGTTCTCGACATCCCAGGTGCCGCCGTCGAGGCTGAACGTTCCTGACGTGACGACGTTCTGGACACGA
>NZ_NPFX01000032.1:0-819 GCF_002259335.1 Rhodococcus sp. 14-2483-1-1
TACGCCTCTATGAGTGCGCCCATGAAGCCTGGTCATGGAGCTCCTATCGGTACGCCGGTGCCGGGTGATGCGTTGTTTGTGTTGGATTCCGGTTTGCGGCGGGTTCCGATCGGTGTGGTTGGTGAGTTGTATGTCGCGGGGCGGGGTGTGGCACGCGGTTATGTGCGACGGCCGGGCTTGACGGCATCGCGATTCGTCGCGTGTCCGCTCGGCCCTTTGGGTTCGCGGATGTATCGCACCGGCGATCTGGTTCGTTGGAATCACGACGGCGAGCTGGAGTATGTGGGTCGCTCTGACGATCAGGTGAAGATTCGTGGTTACCGCATCGAAATCGGTGAAGTGGAAGCAACACTCGCTGCCTTGACCGGAGTGGAGCGTGCGGCAGTGGTGGCCCGTGATACCGATACCGGCAAGCAGTTGATTGGCTACGTCGTACCTACCGAGGTGTCTGCGGGAATCGATGGTGGGGCGCTGCGCGAACGAGTTGCCGCGCGATTGCCTGCGTACATGGTTCCGGCCGTGGTGATGGTCATCGACGAGTTGCCGTTAACTGTCAACGGCAAGCTGGACAAATGGGCGTTGCCCGAGCCGCAATTCGCCAGCGGCGTTCACAGAGCGCCGTCATCTCCGGTTGAAGAAATTATCTCCGGCATTTTCACGAAGGTTCTCGACCTGCCGCGAGTCAGCGTGGACGACTCCTTCTTCGACCTGGGCGGCAACTCGCTCTCTGCGATGCGTGTCGTAGCCGCCGTGCAGGAAACCTTCGACTGTGAAATCAGCGTCCGTGCACTCATGGAAGCCCCCACCGTAGCGGGCCTG